>NZ_JACOOH010000080.1:0-503 GCF_014287455.1 Butyricimonas hominis | reverse complement strand
AAGTTTTGAAACGCAGTGTATCAACCCCCGAAAGACTATCTGCGACAAGGTTTCAAGGCTGGTAAAGCTGTCTTACAATGAGGATGCAGCCGCACTGTTGGCAAAGCATATCCGTGACGTTTACGACTTGTCGGCACTCTACCACAATCAGGAATATAACGATTACCTACATTCGGAAGATTTCTTGGATGCCATGTACCGGGTGACGATAGAGGACGGACTAAATAAAAACTCCCGTTCGCACTTGTCGCTGGCTGATGCACCGATATTCAAGGATGCCGAAGCGGTCATGGCGTTACCCGAAGTGGCTACGGCGTACACTACCGATTTGAAGAAACTGACTTTCGACAAAAGCAAGATGCCGCCGATAGGCAAGGCTGTGGAAGCATTGAAGAACCTGCACGAAATATTAGTGCGTTTTGAAGCCTACCGCACCAAAAAGCAAAATGAAGAACAACCGTAAAGCTACATCGGCTGTTCTTCACTCCATACATTATTATATA
>NZ_JACOOH010000079.1:0-509 GCF_014287455.1 Butyricimonas hominis | reverse complement strand
AATGGTCGTCCTTACATCTTGGCTATTTAGGTGCAATGTTTTTGCTTATTTGTGTATTTATTCTTGCACGATACAGGAAAGCCCGTGTACAGGCATTGTTGAACCGCTACCGCCGCTCTAAGCATATCAGCGCAGTACAGGCATATTTTCTGTTCCTGCTGCCCTTTGTACTTTTCTTCTTAGAAACATGGCTGTTCGATGAATGGGGGTGGACGGATTGCGTGAGGTGGAACAAATGATATGTCATTCATATATAAAACATCAGATATGGAACAACGGATTACATCATTATTGCTGCCCGCTCCCGAAGTGGAGTTGGAAGCGTCCTGCAAGGAACTGGACGAAAAGGTAACATGGCTGCTGCACAACAGCCGGAAAATGGACAACTACTTGGAACTTGAACCGTTCAGCAAGGACGGGCGGCTGTGCGCCCACGTGTGCGACACGCTCAAGAGCCTGCCGGAAACGCCGACACTGGCGGCATACAAGGACTACAAGGCAATCATTAT
>NZ_JACOOH010000078.1:0-515 GCF_014287455.1 Butyricimonas hominis | reverse complement strand
TACACCGTTTCGGGGACGGTGGGCGGCTTCTACCTCAAACCTACCGATGTCAAGCTCTCTTTCTATCAGGCAAAGGACGGCACGGTAGTACCCAAGCTGCACGGCGTGCAGCAGGACGAAAAGCTGTTGCAACGCCCGTTCCATGAACACGGGTTCACCAAGCAGGAACAGGGCAACTTGCAAGGCACTGGCAACTTGGGCGGCATCGCTGAAATCAAAGACCCGAAAAGCGGCGAGCAAATCCCCGTGTTTGTCAGCCGGGACAGGTACACGCACGAACTGGAATACATGCGGGCTGACAAATGGAAATGCCCCGATACAATCTGTAACGTGCAAGTCAGCCCGGAACAGAAAGCCGCCTTTGAAGCCGGGCAAGCGGTGAAAATGGAAAACCTGCAATTCAGGGACGGCACGCAGCGCAGTGCCTATTTGCAGGTCAGTGCGGTGGAGCGTGGCTTGGAGTTCCTGCCCCGTGCCGCCGTCCAGTTCTTGCAGCAGGGGCAGCAGCCCGCAGA
>NZ_JACOOH010000077.1:0-533 GCF_014287455.1 Butyricimonas hominis | reverse complement strand
GCCACGACAGAGGGCTTTCCGGGAGAAACGAACTTCTCCGTTATCTGCGAGGACGGCAGTTTCTTTTCGTTCAACGCCAAGTACGCCCGTGAACCGGAAATGCTCAACATCGAAATGAAAGACTTCTTGGAGAATGAAGATACGTCCGACTTCTCACATACCCGGATGAACATCTATTTCCGGGAACTGGGGAATGAAAGCCCGCTATTGGTGAAACTGATAATGCAGAGCATCTACAAGAACAATGACCGGAAAGTGCGCCACTTGGGTAGCAAGCGTTTCGGCATACAGTTCTTAATCAAGGGGATTTACACCTATAACGGGATGCTCTATGTACACACGCAGACAAAGAACAGTTCCAACGTGCCTTTCGATACCGACTTCATCAAGTTTAAGATAACCGATAAGAAAGTACCCAAGCGCACGGCTATTCAGGAAACGGTGCTGGATGCGGTACGTAGCTACAACGAGGTGATAGAGATTGCAGGAAAAAGTACCGTGCGCACGGTGTACGCCCTGCCGAAGTTCACCAT
>NZ_JACOOH010000076.1:0-539 GCF_014287455.1 Butyricimonas hominis | reverse complement strand
TGCCGTAGGTATGCACGCAGCGTCCCTTTCCGTCGTACTCCCAATAGTAGGTGTCGCCGTTGCGGTCGGTCTTCTCCGTCATCAGGTGTCCGGAGTACGTCATCCTTGTGGTCTTTCCCAGGGCGTCGGTGATGCCGGTCATGTTTCCCTCTTTGTCGTAGGTGTACGACACCAGGGTTTCGTTCCCTTTTTCCGTCACGAACGAGAGTTCCGTTATCCGTCCCTTTCCGTCCGTGGTGGCCTGTATCCTGCGTCCTGCAGGGTCGGTCAGTCCTGCCAGCCTTCCGTCGGCAAAGTGCAGCCGTACCCGGAGGCCGTCCGGATTCTCTATGTGTGTCAGCCTCCATGCCCTGCCGTCCCTCATGTCGAACCGGTAAGTGAGCAGGGTGTCGTGGCTGTATGCCTCATAGCCTTTGTCCGTGCGGCGCAGCGTGGTGCGTTCGGAGCGCATGTAGAATTCTCCGCCCGGTGCTATCGCCGGGAACGGCACGGCACGTCCGTCCTCCATGCGCAGCATCGTCACGTCTTCGTCCTCGAAG
>NZ_JACOOH010000075.1:0-557 GCF_014287455.1 Butyricimonas hominis | reverse complement strand
CGTGATGCGGTGGAGGATTTGAGCGACACCGAGCAGGAAGCCTTTTTCGTGTGGTGCAACTATAAAAGCCATGATTTGGGCGAGGAAGATGCGGACGACCTTGTACGTGATTTCCGGGATGAATATCAAGGGGAATATGACGATGAAGAAGATTTCGCCTATGAAATTGTAGAGGAATGTTACGACCTGCCGGAGTTCGCAAAGACCTATTTCGATTACAAACAGTTTGCCCGTGACCTGTTCATGTGCGATTACTGGTTTGATGACGGCTTTGTGTTCCGGGCGGCATAACAACCAATCCGGGCGGGGTGTCAAAGCCCTGCCCGCTTAAAACAACCAAGTTTATAACCATAAAAAATAAGACATCATGCAGTCACTTAACAAAAACGGGGTAAGCATCACCCAAACACCGGGAGAAGAAAAGTTCGTGAAATGCCATTTAGGGGCTTTCAGGGGACAAATTTATTATCAATATGACTACCGCCACACGGACGGCGAACTTTTCAGCACGGTAGCCAAAACGCTGGACGAGTGCCGCCGCAGGCGTGACGAATGGG
>NZ_JACOOH010000074.1:0-578 GCF_014287455.1 Butyricimonas hominis | reverse complement strand
CCGCCTTTGAAGTAGGTCTTATCCGCATATTCGGACATGGAAATATCCCGCAGTATCTTCGATACCCAGTAATCCTTTTCCACGTGCGACTGCTCGTAGCCGAAATGTTCAGCCGCCAGTGCGATGATTTCCTTGAACGCTTCCTTGTCCGAATGTAAATTCATATTTCTGTCCTATGCCGTTTTATAATCCAAGTTGAACCGTGTCGTGGGAAGAATGGTCTTTGCCATTTCTGTTTGCAACACGGTTTGTCTGATGTCGCCCAGTATATCCGCCACCACCTTTCTGACACGTGGCGGGTAACTTTTCGCCAAAGATACGATTTTTTCCAGTTCCGGCAGGCTGTACCCGTTGAAATATTGGCTTTTGACCCGGTTGTAGATGTCCTGCCCGGTTGTTCCGGGTATGCGCTTCATGTCCTTTATCGCATCGAGCAGCCGCAAGTACGGGACAAGGCTTTCATCCGGGTAGTCCATGCAGTAGGCTTTCACGCACTCTATATCCAAGTTCTTGAAACGGAAACGGCGAACCGGGTTAGGAGTGGCTATCGTTATGGTTGTGGCAACCTGTTCGGTCAG
>NZ_JACOOH010000073.1:0-587 GCF_014287455.1 Butyricimonas hominis | reverse complement strand
ATAACTGCACCTCACGAATTATCCAGTGTATCAAGAGGATTAGGGATTTTTGCTTTATGGGCACTTGACACATGAAGATAAATGGTTGTGGTCTTGATGTCGTTGTGTCCCAGCAATTCCTGTATCGTGTGCAGGTCTGTTCCCTGTTCCAGCAAGTGTGTGGCAAAGGAGTGGCGCAGCATGTGTACGTGTACACGGTGTTTGATGCCTGCACGATGTGCGGCTTCTTTCAGCACTTTCACCAATGCACTTGCCGAATATTGCTCTCCGGGTGTTTCGCCCTCAAACAACCATTTTTGTGGGCGATATTCCCGGAAGTAGTGCCGTAGTTCTTCCAGCAACTTGGGTGAAAGGAGCGAATAACGGCATTTCTTCCCCTTGCCCATAATGCGAACCGACATTGTTTCACTGTTGATGTCCTGCGGGGTCAGGTTAAGCAATTCGCTTCTTCTAAGTCCGGCAGAGTAAACCAACGAAATCATGCAGTGATGCTTGATGTTGGAAATTTGTGCAAGGATGCGCTTAATTTCATTCTTGCTCAACACTTCGGGCAGGCTCTTGTACTCTTTGGCACGGGTGATACCGCC
>NZ_JACOOH010000072.1:0-589 GCF_014287455.1 Butyricimonas hominis | reverse complement strand
CAATTCAGGGACGGCACGAAGCGCAGTGCCTATTTGCAGGTCAGTGCGGTGGAGCGTGGCTTGGAGTTCCTGCCCCGTGCCGCCGTCCAGTTCTTGCAGCAGGGGCAGCAGCCCGCAGAACAGCAGGTAGCCGGGCTAAAGGACGGCAAGGGCGTTGAGTTCAACGGTCATGTACAGCCCGGCGCACAGGGCAAATCCCACGACAAGGTGCAGCCGAAAGACGTTACCCCCGCCGCCGAGAACCGGACGCAGGTAGCGGTCAATTCCGGGGGCAAGACCAACGAAGCCACCAAGCAGGGCAAAGAGCCGTTGAAACAGGGTCAGGACAAGCCCACCCCCAAGCAGAAAGAGAAGCAGGAGAAAGCGCAGGACAAGAGCCTGAAAGCTGACAAGCCCAAGAAGTCCAGAGGAATGAAAATGTAATATCCACCATTAAAAAGTAAAGAATTATGATTGCATTGATAGCAGAAAAGCCCAGCGTGGCAAAGGACATCGCCCGCATCATCGGTGCGACCGGGCGTAATGACGGTTATCTTTCCGGCAACGGGTATATGGTGACATGGGCGTTCGGCCACTTAATCCAGCTTGC
>NZ_JACOOH010000071.1:0-607 GCF_014287455.1 Butyricimonas hominis | reverse complement strand
CAATTCAGGGACGGCACGCAGCGCAGTGCCTATTTGCAGGTCAGTGCGGTGGAGCGTGGCTTGGAGTTCCTGCCCCGTGCCGCCGTCCAGTTCTTGCAGCAGGGGCAGCAGCCCGCAGAGCGGCAGGTCGCCGGGCTAAAGGACGGCAAGGGCGTTGAGTTCAACGGTCATGTACAGCCCGGCGCACAGGGCAAATCCCCCGACAAGGTGCAGCCGAAAGACGTTACCCCCACCGCCGAGAGCCGGACGCAGGTAGCGGTCAATTCGGGGGGCAAGACCAACGAAGCCACCAAACAAGGCAAAGAGCCGCTGAAACAGGGTCAGGACAAGCCCACCGCCAAGCAGAAAGAGAAGCATGAGAAAGCGCAGGACAAGAGCCTGAAAGCGGACAAGCCCAAGAAGTCCAGAGGAATGAAAATGTAATATCCACCATTAAAAAGTAAAGAATTATGATTGCATTGATAGCAGAGAAGCCCAGCGTGGCAAAGGACATCGCCCGCATCATCGGTGCGACCGGGCGTAATGACGGTTATCTTTCCGGCAACGGATATATGGTGACATGGGCGTTCGGCCACTTAATCCAGCTTGCCATGCCGGAAGCCTACGG
>NZ_JACOOH010000070.1:0-608 GCF_014287455.1 Butyricimonas hominis | reverse complement strand
GGGAGTACCTGAAGATCGTGACCGCGAGGAACGGGCTAGGGTAATACCGGTAACTGGGGCTAAGTCGTAACAAGGTAGCCGTACCGGAAGGTGCGGCTGGAACACCTCCTTTCTGGAGCATGGAGTTCATGTGGCTCGCTACCACGTTTCACGTTAAACTAGATTACCCGCGAGGGTTAACCATAGTCTCTTAGCTCAGTTGGTTAGAGCGCTACACTGATAATGTAGAGGTCCGCGGTTCAACTCCGCGAGGGACTACAAGACAATTGAAAATTAAGAATTGAAAATTGAAAATTATTTTCGGTCTTGGTTCTCGATTGATGCCGGGGGGATTAGCTCAGTTGGCTAGAGCGCCTGATTTGCATTCAGGAGGTCAAGGGTTCGACTCCCTTATTCTCCACGTGAGTTCATTGACAAGGTTGGAAAACGAGATTGATGATGAACGGGAGTTCATTTTCAATTTTCAATTTTCAATTTTGCATTGACTGTAAGTTCTTTGACATGCTGGAACGTTAACGGATTATTTAATCCGTGAAGTAAAAATGTAGTAAAAAACACAGAGCCGTCGGTGTAGTGATACATCGACAAGGTAGAAATACAACACGACG
>NZ_JACOOH010000069.1:0-628 GCF_014287455.1 Butyricimonas hominis | reverse complement strand
CGTCACGGATATGCTTTGCCAACAGTGCGGCTGCATCCTCATTGTAAGACAGCTTTACCAGCCTTGAAACCTTGTCGCAGATAGTCTTTCGGGGGTTGATACACTGCGTTTCAAAACTTTCCAGCCCGTAGGTGCTTATCAGTTCCTCTTGCCCGATGCTTTCAAGAAAGGCGGTCACAATCGGTTTGATAACCCGCTTGTCCGCCGGGTAGAACATCAGTTTTTTGTCCGGCAGGTCACAGGATTTTATCTCTACTTCCAAATGTTCTTTCAGTCCCACGCCTTGAAATACATTGTCATACGAGAAATACAGTTTACGGTAATTACCGCCCGTTTCCGACAAATCTTCCTTGTATATGTCACTATTGAGTTCGGCTATGTATTTGGAAAGTTTCTTGTTCAATGTCTTTTCTGCCTGCTTGGACGCACCTTTATCACCCGTGAACACGAACAAGTCCAAATCTTCCGAGAAACGTTCTATCAGCCCGTAGGCTTTGGAAAGTGAAGTTCCGCCTTTGAAGTAGGTCTTATCCGCATATTCGGACATGGAAATATCCCGCAGTATCTTCGATACCCAGTAATCCTTTTCCACGTGCGACTGCTCGTAGCCGAAATGGTCAGCCGCCAG
>NZ_JACOOH010000068.1:0-628 GCF_014287455.1 Butyricimonas hominis | reverse complement strand
CGTCACGGATATGCTTTGCCAACAGTGCGGCTGCATCCTCATTGTAAGACAGCTTTACCAGCCTTGAAACCTTGTCGCAGATAGTCTTTCGGGGGTTGATACACTGCGTTTCAAAACTTCCCAGCCCGTAGGTGCTTATCAGTTCCTCTTGCCCGATACTTTCAAGAAAGGCGGTCACAATCGGTTTGATAACCTGCTTGTCCGCCGGGTAGAACATCCGTTTTTTGTCCGGCAGGTCACAGGATTTTATCTCTACTTCCAAATGCTCTTTTAGTCCCACACCCTGAAATACATTGTCATACGAGAAATACAGTTTGCGGTAATTACCGCCCGTTTCCGACAAATCTTCCTTGTATATGTCACTGTTAAGTTCGGCTATGTATTTGGAAAGTTTCTTGTTCAATGTCTTTTCAGCCTGCTTGGACGCACCTTTGTCACCCGTGAACACGAACAAGTCCAAATCTTCCGAGAAGCGTTCTATCAGCCCGTAGGCTTTGGAAAGTGAAGTCCCGCCTTTGAAGTAGGTCTTATCCGCATATTCGGACATGGAAATATCCCGCAGTATCTTCGATACCCAGTAATCCTTTTCCACGTGCGACTGCTCGTAGCCGAAATGTTCAGCCGCCAG
>NZ_JACOOH010000067.1:0-636 GCF_014287455.1 Butyricimonas hominis | reverse complement strand
GAACGCCTGAACGCCATTGTACAAAGCATGGACAAGTTCTACTACCAGTACGGCGGCATCCAGTTGGTCGTCATTGACGGCATCGCAGACCTTGTTAAGAGTGCCAACGATGAAGCGGAAAGCGTGGCGGTGATAGATGAACTTTATCGGCTGGCGGGTATCTACAACACGTGTATTCTGTGCGTGCTGCACTTCGTCCCCAACGGATTGAAACTGCGGGGACATTTGGGCAGCGAGTTGCAGCGCAAGGCGGCTACTATCCTGTCCATTGAGAAAGACGAAGAACCTACCCAGTCGGTGGTAAAAGCCCTGAAAGTAAGGGACGGAAGCCCGCTGGACGTGCCGCTGATGCTCTTTGCTTGGGACAAGGAAGCCGGGATGCACGTGTACAAGGGCGAGAAACCACGTGAGGAAAAGGAGAAGCGCAAGGAAAGGGAACTGGTGAATGTCGCACGTGACATCTTCGGGCGGCAGACACGCATCACCTACATAGACCTTTGCGAGCAGTTGCAGCAGGTATTGGACATCAAGGAGCGCACCGCAAAGAGCTATATCCGCTTCATGCGGGAAAGGGACATCATCACCAAAGACACGGCGAACCAAAGCTGTTTTGTCATCGGTTCATATAATCTTCAA
>NZ_JACOOH010000066.1:0-656 GCF_014287455.1 Butyricimonas hominis | reverse complement strand
TTCATTTCGATGTTGAGCATTTCCGGTTCACGGGCGTACTTGGCGTTGAACGAAAAGAAACTGCCGTCCTCGCAGATAACGGAGAAGTTCGTTTCTCCCGGAAAGCCCTCTGTCGTGGCTTTCACCCTGATTACGTTCTCCGCACCGTCCGCCTTGCCCGCTATGATGTGGTTGCTTCCCAAATCGACATAGCGGACGGCGGCGGGGAAGATGATATGCACCGTCTTGGCAAAGGTCACTTCCACGCCGTAGGGCGTAACCATTTGGCGGTACGGGAGTTTCCGGGTAATACCCCGGTACAAGTCGTTGCCAGCCGCATACTTCACGGTGTCAGCGGTTTGTGCGTTTGCCGCACACACGCCCAGCAAGAGGGCGAACAATCCAAAAATCTGTTTCATTGCTAATTGAAATTTTAACGGTTGATAAAATGGTTATTGTTGTTTGGCATACAGCATGACTTTATAGCCTGCTTTCAGCTTCACTTTCACGGTTCGGAACTTCTTGGCGAGGTAGCCGGACGTTCCTTGCAGCAATCCCCTTGTCACGTCCATAGCCACCTGCTGCCCGGCACTTTGGGCAAAGGAAATGTTTGTACCCAGCCCGCTTCCGATATTCGCCATAGCTTCGTTGAACGCTTCCTGCTCCATAGAGGACGG
>NZ_JACOOH010000065.1:0-667 GCF_014287455.1 Butyricimonas hominis | reverse complement strand
AGGGCGGCCACGATGTAGCAGCCCATGATGATTTTATACATTACATTCTTCATATACATTATTATATAGCGGTCAGTTGATAATGAATTTCAGTCCCAAAGATACCTGCGTGTGGAACTTGCCGATGTCCGAGCCGAACAACGCCCGTTCCCTTGCGTTCAACAGCAGAGCCACCCGGTCGGTCAGGTAGGTTTCCAGTTCCAGCGTCAGCGCACCGCCGTAAATGAAGCAGTCCTTATCCAGCAAGGTAGAGCCGTCCGGCAGCAGCTTTTCGCTTCGGTTGCTTGTTTCGTACCCGGCGAGAGCCGACAAGCCCAATGAAAGGAAAAAGGTCTTTCGCCTGTCCGATAGGAATTTCAGGTAATAGCCGCCCTCTGCGGTGAACTGTTCGACTGGTATTCTCATATCCTTGTAGTCATACTTCTTGTGCAGGTATTCGCCGCCAATCACCCAGCGGTTGGCGTTCTTGGTGTAAACGCTGTACGCCGCCCCTATGTGGTAGGCAAAATCATTGCGCGTTCCAATGCACCCCGTCCGTCATGCCCGCCGTGACCTGCAAGCCTTTCATGCCCGGCAGGTATCTTTGTGCGTGTGCCTGAAACGAGGTCAGGCACAGCGCAAAGAGCATCATTATAAAGATGTGTCTTTTCATTCCCTATTTGATTTT
>NZ_JACOOH010000064.1:0-674 GCF_014287455.1 Butyricimonas hominis | reverse complement strand
CGGGCGTAGATTTGCGTAGTTTCTATGTTTGTGTGTCCCAGCATCTTGGACACCGTTTCAATGGGTACGCCCTTTGACAGCGTGGTGGTCGTGGCGAACGTGTGCCGGGCAAGGTGGAATGTCAGGTTCTTTTTAATACCGCATATATCGGCAATCTCTTTCAAGTAGGCGTTTAGCTTCTGATTGCTGATTACGGGAAGTATCTTGCCGTCCGGCAACTTGCCCTTGTACTTCTTCAAAATCATCTTGGGAATATCCAGCAGGGGGACATTCACGTCCGTGTTGGTCTTTACCCGCTTGGTGATTATCCAAAGGTTGCCGTCAAAAGACTTTTGGATATTCTCCTGCCGCAAATTGGCGACATCGCTGTATGCCAGACCGCAGAAACAGGAAAAGACGAACAAGTCCCTGACGTGTTCCAGCCGTTCGGAAACCATTTTCTTTTTAAGGATAATTTTAATCTCGTCCTCTGTCAGATAACCCCTGTCCACTTTTTCCAGCCGGATTTTGTAGCTGGCGAAAGGGTCGCCCACCAGTATGCCGTTGTTACGGGCGATGATGATGATACGCTTGAAGAACTGCATGAACTTGGCGGTGGTGTTGTAGCCGCACTTGCAGGCGGTACGCAAATACAACTCAAAATCGGTAATGAACATCGGGCTTATCTCCTTTAT
>NZ_JACOOH010000063.1:0-674 GCF_014287455.1 Butyricimonas hominis | reverse complement strand
CGGGCGTAGATTTGCGTAGTTTCTATGTTTGTGTGTCCCAGCATCTTGGACACCGTTTCAATGGGTACGCCCTTTGACAGCGTGGTGGTCGTGGCGAACGTGTGCCGGGCAAGGTGGAACGTCAGGTTCTTTTTAATACCGCATATATCGGCAATCTCTTTCAAGTAGGCGTTTAGCTTCTGATTGCTGATTACGGGAAGTATCTTCCCGTCCGGTAACTTGCCCTTGTACTTCTTCAAAATCATCTTGGGAATATCCAGCAGGGGGACATTCACGTCCGTATTCGTCTTTTGCCGCTTGGTGATTATCCAAAGGTTGCCGTCAAAGGACTTTTGGATATTCTCCTGCCGCAAGTTGGCGACATCGCTGTAAGCCAAACCGCAGAAACAGGAAAAGACGAACAAGTCCCTGACGTGTTCCAGCCGCTCGGAAACCATTTTCTTTTTAAGGATGATTTTTATCTCGTCCTCTGTCAGATAACCCCTGTCCACTTTCTCCAGCCGGATTTTATAGCTGGCGAACGGGTCGCCCACCAGTATGCCGTTGTTACGGGCAATGATGATGATACGCTTGAAGAACTGCATGAACTTGGCGGTGGTGTTGTAGCCGCACTTGCAGGCGGTACGCAAATACAACTCAAAATCGGTAATGAACATCGGGCTTATCTCCTTTAT
>NZ_JACOOH010000062.1:0-689 GCF_014287455.1 Butyricimonas hominis | reverse complement strand
AAGTTCTTTGACATGCTGGAACGTTAACGGATTATTTAATCCGTGAAGTAAAAATGTAGTAAAAAACACAGAGCCGTCGGTGTAGTGATACATCGACAAGGTAGAAATACAACACGACGCTAACGAACGTGAATAACCAAGGGCGCGCGGTGGATGCCTAGGCTCTCGGAGGCGATGAAGGACGCGATAAGCCGCGATAGGCCACGGCGAGGTGCAAGTAACCCTTGACCCGTGGATTTCCGAATGGGGCAACCCGGCTGGATAGATTCCAGTCATCCTAAATGGAGGCGAACGCGGGGAACTGAAACATCTCATTACCCGCAGGAGAAGAAAACAACAGTGATTCCCCCAGTAGTGGCGAGCGAACGGGGAATAGCCCAAACCGTTGCCGTTTCGGCGACAACGGGGTCATGGGACCACGACACTCGATAAACGTTCAAGCGCAATTACCTGGAAAGGTAAGCCGTGGAGGGTGATAGCCCCGTGCGCGTAAAGACGTTTAAAGACAGTGGCATCCCGAGTAGGGCGGGACACGAGAAATCCTGCCTGAATTCACCAGGACCGCCTGGTAAGGCTAAATACTCCCGAGAGACCGATAGTGAACCAGTACCGCGAGGGAAAGGTGAAAAGCACCCCTAGCCGGGGAGTGAAATAGACCCTGAACCCGCGCGCCTACAAGCGGTCGGAGC
>NZ_JACOOH010000061.1:0-728 GCF_014287455.1 Butyricimonas hominis | reverse complement strand
AGTTCGTTGAACTGCGCATCGGTGCTTACCTCCAGTTCCTCGATGCGCCTTGACAGTTCCTCGTAACCGATTGCCATTTGGCGCATGAGGACAAAAGCCCGCATGATTGAAATGTTTACTTCTATGGCTACTTTGGAGCGGAGAACCGAAGAAAGCATGGCTACGCCCTGCTCGGTGAAAGCCATAGGCATAGCAACGCCGAAGTTGTAAGCAGGGGGTATCACATTTTGTGATACCCCTATGGATAACAGCAAGTTAGCTTCCTCTTGGGTGAGTACAAACATAAAATCACCCGGAAAACGCTCGATATTGCGCTTGACCGCCTGCTTCAAGGCTCGTGTTTCCACTTGGTAGAGTTCTGCCAAATGATAATCGAGCATCACCCGGCAACTTCTGACCTCAAAAATCTTGTTTTGGATAATCTGCAAATCCATAATCGTATATTTTAGGAGATTTAGCAATGTTGGAATAATAGTAAGGACTGGTCACAAATTGTGACCAGTTCCATATAATCAAGATTACATGGCAACTTCCTTGTAAATCTTCTCAATGCCGACAAACTTCTTGTCAAGCCCCTGCATATCGCTGCCTATCTTGCTGTTGGTGATGCGGGCGTAGATTTGCGTAGTTTCTATGTTTGTGTGTCCCAGCATCTTGGACACCGTTTCAATGGGTACGCCCTTTGACAGCGTGGTGGTCGTGGCGAACGTGTGCCGGGCAAGGTGGAA
>NZ_JACOOH010000060.1:0-759 GCF_014287455.1 Butyricimonas hominis | reverse complement strand
GAATGAATGATTGAAAGCAATAAACAAATCTATCAACCAATAATGAACGGAAGCAATATGGAAAACGAGAAAACACCCCTTTATGTCGCCTTTTCCACCCAAAAGGGCGGGGTCGGCAAAACCACCTTTACCGTGCTGGCGGCGAGTTACCTATACTACCTCAAAGGCTACGATGTGGCGGTGGTCGATTGCGACTACCCGCAACACTCCATTGCCGGGATGCGAAAGCGGGATGCCGAGCAGGTCGGGGCGGATGAAGATTACAAGCGAATGGCGTATGAGCAGTTCACCCGGCTGGGGAAGAAAGCCTACCCGGTATTGTGCAGTTCACCTGAAAAGGCGATTGCAACGGCTGACGAACATATAGCCGCCGGACACGTGCCGGATATAGTGTTTTTCGACCTGCCCGGCACGGTGAACAGCGAGGGCGTGATAAACTCCCTTGCGGGCATGGACTACATTTTCACCCCCATTTCAGCCGACAAGGTGGTGCTGGAAAGCAGCCTGTCGTTCGCAATGGCTATCCAAAAGCTATTGGTGAGGAATGAAGCCTGCCGACTTGCCGGGCTGTACCTCTTTTGGAACATGGTGGACGGTAGGGAGAAAACAGACCTTTACACCGCCTACGACAAGACCATTAAGGAACTGGAACTGCCGCTGATGAAAACCTTTATCCCCGATACCAAACGCTACAAAAAGGAACTGGTGGCGGATAAAAAGGCGGTGTTCCGCTCCACGCTCTTTCCCGCCAGCCGCCCG
>NZ_JACOOH010000059.1:0-764 GCF_014287455.1 Butyricimonas hominis | reverse complement strand
GCCACGACAGAGGGCTTTCCGGGAGAAACGAACTTCTCCGTTATCTGCGAGGACGGCAGTTTCTTTTCGTTCAACGCCAAGTACGCCCGTGAACCGGAAATGCTCAACATCGAAATGAAGGACTTCTTGGAGAATGAAGATACGTCCGACTTCTCGCATACCCGGATGAACATCCATTTCCGGGAACTGGCGGGTGAAAGCCCGCTATTAGTGAAGCTGATAATGCAGAGCATCTACAAGAACAATGACCGGAAAGTGCGCCACTTGGGTAGCAAGCGTTTCGGCATACAGTTCTTAATCAAGGGGATTTACACATATAACGGGATGCTCTACGTGCACACGCAGACAAAGAACAGTTCCAACGTGCCTTTCGACACGGACTTCATCAGGTTTAAGATAACCGATAAAAAAGTGCCCAAACGCACGGCTATTCAGGAAACGGTACTGGATGCGGTACGCAGCTACAACGAGGTGATAGAGATTGCCGGGAAATCGACCGTGCGCACGGTGTACGCCCTGCCGAAGTTTACCATTCCTGACGACAAGCTGCTGGTCGTGGAACTCTACGAGAAGAACGGCGGGCGGCATCAGACCATACGGGTGGAAAACGCCGACATCGTGAACGCAGAAGTGATTGATGAACTAAAAATCAAATAGGGAATGAAAAGACACATCTTTATAATGATGCTCTTTGCGCTGTGCCTGACCTCGTTTCAGGCACACGCACAAAGATACCTGCCGGGCATGAAAGGCTTGCAGGTCAC
>NZ_JACOOH010000058.1:0-768 GCF_014287455.1 Butyricimonas hominis | reverse complement strand
CGTGATGCGGTGGAGGATTTGAGCGACACCGAGCAGGAAGCCTTTTTCGTGTGGTGCAACTATAAAAGCCATGATTTGGGCGAGGAAGATGCGGACGACCTTGTACGTGATTTCCGGGACGAGTATCTGGGTCAATATGACGATGAAGAAGATTTCGCCTATGAAATTATCGAGGAATGCTACGACCTGCCGGAGTTCGCAAAGACCTATTTCGATTATGAAAAGTTCGCCCGTGACCTTTTTATGTGCGATTACTGGTTTGATGACGGTTTTGTGTTCCGTGCGGCATAACAACCAATCCGGGCGGGGTGTCAAAGCCCTGCCCGTTAAAAACGACCAAGCGATGAAACGGAAAAGCATTTATAAAATCCTTTGGCGGGTGTTGCTGCTCTGCCTTGCATGGCGGTTTACCAGCGTAGCCGGAGCAGGCACGGCGATAACGGCGTATATCGTGTTTTGTGCCGCCCGTTTCCTGCTCCGGGTCTGCCTTTCAGCCCTTTATGCGCTGGGCGTGGCTCTGCTTTTCCTGCTGTTGCTTTCTTTACTGATATTATAACCATTAAAAAAAATAGAACATCATGCAGTCACTTAACAAAAACGGGGTAAGCATTACCCAAACACCGGGAGAAGAAAAGTTCGTGAAATGCTGTTTAGGGGCTTTCAGGGGACAAATTTATTATCAATATGACTACCGCCACACGGACGGCGAACTTTTCAGCACGGTAGCCAAAACGCTGGACGAGTGCCGCCGCAGGCGTGACGAATGGG
>NZ_JACOOH010000057.1:0-777 GCF_014287455.1 Butyricimonas hominis | reverse complement strand
GATAGCCGTTTTCTTCACGTCCGTGTTGCTCCTGATTTCCCCGCTTTCTTTTGCCTTCTGTATGACTTTCTCCCATAGGTCATAGTCTTGTCGGTAGATTTTCTCAATTTTCTGCCTGATACCCGGATAGTACATGCGCACTTGTGACAGGAAATGAAAGTAGTAGAAGTTAGGACTACAATCATGCGGGCTGCTATTATCGCCAATCAGTTCAACAATCCTTTTCATGGAAGCGGCTACTCCCGCCACGTATTGCCCGATGAACTCCGCCAACGTATCGGCAGGAGCGGCAAACTTGTTTTCCGGTTCGTGCATTTGCAACACGTATTTGTCCGCCACAGCCATGAATAAATCCAACTTGTGCGGAAAATAATAAACGATACCCGTTTTTGTCACCCCGCAGGCTTTGGCAAGCGTGATGATGCTTGCTTTCTCGTAGTTCATCCTGACAAATACGCCGAACGCTTTATCTATTACTTCTTCACGGTTAGTTATTATCATACACGTTTGTTTTTAATCGGTTACGAAGATACGGATTTTGTTTTAAGCATTTGTACCCCAGTGCTTTTTTTTAGTGCAAGGTGCAAGTATATATTTATATATATAGCTTGCACCTTGCACTAACCCAAAAATATTTATTATCAGATATTTGCGAGTTTCAAAAGAAAGCCGTATCTTTGAACCCGAAAGTTAGGCAGACAAACAGCGGTCAAAGTTGGACAAGCCCAACATCTGAAAATCGTTACTGTTTCGTTACCTATTTGAAATTTTGAAAGC
>NZ_JACOOH010000056.1:0-789 GCF_014287455.1 Butyricimonas hominis | reverse complement strand
TATTGGACATCAAGGAGCGCACCGCAAAGAGCTATATCCGCTTCATGCGGGAAAAGGACATCATCACCAAAGACACGGCGAACCAAAGCTGTTTTGTCATCGGTTCATATAATCTTCAAAGGAACACAAGCTGCCCGTAGGCGTATGGGCTGAACTTGTGTAATTCATGTGCTTGTGTCCTGCCCTGTTGTGATAACACGGCAGGATTTCTACTATTTACAAGGTTATTCCAGTGATTTTTACTACTTTTGCAAAAGTAACATAAGAGAATAACGGCGCTTGAACAGTTTCGGCTGCGATTTCGTCTTTATATATAACATATTCGTTCGCCGAATATCTCAAAGTAGAAAACTGGCACTTTTCAAAATGAAACGAGATTTCAGCGCAATGTCTATGCTATGCTTTGTCATAGCGTGGGCTTGCCTGTCCCGTTTCAAAGGTATGCCAGTACCTCTACTTTGGAGCAGTGTAAGTTCACGCTTCTTTTTTGGGGTGGCTGGCGAGCAGTTTGAACAAGATTATCAACTGTTTAACACCTACTGGTATGAAACAAATTAAAGCGCACATCGCCGTATCTCTTGACGGGCATACAGCCACTTTAGACCGAGAACTGGACTGGTTGCCCGATGATGTAAAAATAATCGTTGGCAAGTATTATTCGGAAGCGGATTGCCTGCTTATGGGGGCGAACACCTACAACTACATCTTTGAACACTGGGGCGGGTGGCCGCACAAAAGCAAACGGTCTTTTGTGGTGTCACACTACGACACCAACGTTACACCGGACTG
>NZ_JACOOH010000055.1:0-827 GCF_014287455.1 Butyricimonas hominis | reverse complement strand
TACACGATAATGCTTAACCTCAATCGAAGTTGGATAAGCAAGCAGGGCGATTTCTTCGTGGAAAGTCCGATTATCCTTTTGGCGGCTATAATTTGGTATCTCCGTATCTATCAAGGCGGTAAGTATTGCACGTTCCCCCATGCCATAGAACTGTTGAACAAGAAATACGCCGATGTATTCACCATTTTGCGCAGCTACCCCGAACTGGAAAATTACCTTTCCCCGTTCGTAGATGCTTGGGAATCGGACGCCCAAGAACAGTTGCAGGGGCAGATTGCCAGTGCGAAAATCCCGCTTTCAAGGATGATTTCACCCGCCCTTTACTGGGTTATGACAGGTGATGATTTTTCACTGGACATCAACAACCCGAAAGAGCCTAAAATCTTGGTTGTCGGCAACAATCCTGACCGCCAAAATATCTACTCGGCAGCATTGGGACTGTATAATTCCCGTATCGTGAAGCTGATAAACAAGAAAGGTCAGCTTAAAAGTTCGGTGATTATAGACGAGTTGCCAACGATTTATTTTCGTGGACTTGACAATTTGATTGCTACGGCACGAAGCAACAAGGTAGCGGTTCTGCTGGGCTTTCAGGATTACAGCCAGCTTACCCGTGACTACGGGGACAAGGAAAGCCGGGTAATCCAAAATACTGTGGGCAACGTGTTCAGCGGTCAGGTAGTCGGTGAAACGGCGAAAATCCTTTCCGAGCGTTTCGGAAAGGTGTTGCAGAAACGGCAGAGCATGACAATCAACCAACGGGAAAAATCCACCTCGATAAGCACCCAAATGGACAGCCTGATACCCGCCAGCAAAATATCCAACCT
>NZ_JACOOH010000054.1:0-832 GCF_014287455.1 Butyricimonas hominis | reverse complement strand
CGTGAAAAGAGCCGTTGGAAACCCGCACAAGCGTATTGCAAGCAAGCTCACAACACCCTTGCCTTTCCCGCCCGCATGGAGTGTTCCCTAAAAGATGAAAGAGAACAGGCACTTTTCCCCGGTTTCCCTATCTGTAAATCTTCCTCTTACGCAGTCCCCCAGCCGGGACAGTCGTTTTAATCATTTCAATAGGCAAAGGTAGTTACGTGTTCTTCACGATTTTGCAAGGTCGAGCCGTTCCGGTTTGGCGAAAAAATCTTCCCTGCCTTGCGAGGTATTTTTTGCCCAAAACCTTGCAAACTCTAAACACTACCCTTTTACGCCTATGTGAAACGAAAACGACCGACCCGACCGGAAGACGCATAAAAAAAAAGTCGGATTTACGGGAAACAGGAAAAAAATTCAGTGAAACTTCAACTCCCTCACCTCTCAAATCCGCATAAAATTAAAAACTTAAAAATTACAGCAATATGGAAGCAAAGGTATTATCGGAAGCAAAAGTTTATGTAGGCACTTATGCCAAGTACAACAACGGTTCATTGTCCGGCGCATGGCTCGACCTTTCGGACTATTCGGACAAGGAAGAATTTTATGAAGCCTGCCGGGAACTTCACAAGGACGAGGAAGATGCGGAATACATGTTTCAGGACTGGGAGAACGTGCCGGAGGGCTTAATCGACGAAAGCTGGATTTCTGAAAACTTCTTCGCCTTGCGTGATGCGGTGGAGGATTTGAGCGACACCGAGCAGGAAGCCTTTTTCGTGTGGTGCAACTATAAAAGCCATGATTTGGGCGAGGAAGATGCGGACGACCTTGTACGTGATTTCCGGGA
>NZ_JACOOH010000053.1:0-892 GCF_014287455.1 Butyricimonas hominis | reverse complement strand
ATGATGATGATACGCTTGAAGAACTGCATGAACTTGGCGGTGGTGTTGTAGCCGCACTTGCAGGCGGTACGCAAATACAACTCAAAATCGGTAATGAACATCGGGCTTATCTCCTTTATGGATATGTCCGATACGTTGTACTTGCTTTGGATAAATTCAGCGAGGTGGCGGCGGGTCACTTCATACTTGCGGTAGGTCGCTATCGTCTTGGATATGCCTACAAGCTGCTTCACATCGTCATTGTGCTTTTGGAACAATGAAAGGATTGTTTCGTGGCTCTCGCTGTGTCCCAAGAACTCGTTTTTCACTTTCTCGGCGGTCACGTAATTGTCACGCCGCTGCATTTCGTGGTAAATGGTATTCAGGGAAGAACGTATGTCGTCCAAAAGGGCGTTTATCCTCCCGGCATCCCTGCCTTTGGCTTTGCCCGCAGTAATGCTCCAGTTGTCGGGCTGGATGCTCTGTTTCGTACTGAACTGGCAAAGTTTGCCGTCTATGGTGATGCGTGCCATAATCATAACCTCGCCGTTTTTCTTTTCAGAACCTTTCTTCAAATAAAAAAGAACCTTGAATGTCGATTTCATAACTCACTTTTTTTAGTTGCAAAATTAATTTTTACCTCTCGTTTTCGAGTTATGCAGACTATGGACTAATCAAGTCATTATCAGGTCATTTATGGACAAATCGTTACCGTTTTTGTCCGGCGGGGAATAGGTAACGATTTAGTAACGAAACTTTGTCTTTTACCGTACTTTTGAAGTCTTGGAAGCAGGACTTTCGGGCAATAAAAAAAGCCACAAATCATTGATTTGTAGCTTTTTGTCCGTTTGCTGACCATTTCTGTCCAGCACGTTCAGCGGAGAGGGAGGGATTCGAACCCCCGGTACCTCGC
>NZ_JACOOH010000052.1:0-930 GCF_014287455.1 Butyricimonas hominis | reverse complement strand
ACCTCTGTCAGTCGGTCCATCCCGTCATAATTGAAGCTCACCCTGTGCCCGGCTTCCTCCCGCCACGTCATGCTGCCCACCGAGTTGTAGCCCATGCGCACGTGTCTTCTTGCGTCACGCGCCTCGGTGATGCTGTCGTAGCTGTCGTAGTCCAGGTGTATGATGTTCCCGTCCCGTGCGTCTATGCGGCGCAGACGGTCCAGCGCATCGTAGTGGTAGAACTCCGTGCGGTACCCGGGGGAGGTGCGTTCCGTCATCCTTCCCCTTGCGTCGTGCCTCCATCCTCCGAGCTTCCTGCCGTCCTCGTGCCATGCCTCGAGGTTCATGTCCCTGTCGTACGAGAGTTCGCTCCGGCGCTTTCCCTTGCTTACCGTCACGGGCAGTCCGTGTTCATCGTAGGCCAGTTCCGTCACTTCTCCCGCAGCGTCTATGAATCCGGTCACGAGGTGCGGGCGTTCCCTGTCGTACAGGCGCACCGTCTTGTTTCCCTCGCAGTCTATGTGGATGATGAGCCGTCCTTCGTTGTCATTGACGAACATTTCCCCGCTGCCGTCGGGATAGGTGATGCCGGTGAGCTTTCCCTCCCCGTCATAGCTGTAGCCCGTCACTCCGCCTTCGGGGTCTGTGGTGCGGTACGGCTCCATGTAGTCCGTGTAGCTGTGGCGTGTCTCGTTACCCAGAGGGTCTATCTCCGCCGTCACGAGCTGTTCGGGCGTGTAGCGGTAGGTGGTTGTCCCTCCCGTGGAGTCGGTCACCAGGTTGTAGCCCTTTTCGGGATGATACTCTATGCGTCCCTCCATCATTCCGTCCCTGCCGTAAGTATGCACGCAGCGTCTCTTCCCGTCGTATTCCCAATAGTAGGTGTCGCCGTTGCGGTCGGTCTTCTCCGTCATCAGGTGTCCGGAGTACGTCATCCTTGTGGTCTTTCCC
>NZ_JACOOH010000051.1:0-930 GCF_014287455.1 Butyricimonas hominis | reverse complement strand
ACCTCTATCAGCCGGTCCATCCCGTCATAGCTGAAGCTCACCCTGTGCCCGGCTTCCTCCCGCCACGTCATGCTGCCCACCGAGTTGTAGCCCATGCGCACATGCCTTCTTGCGTCACGTGCCTCGGTGATGCTGTCGTAGCTGTCGTAGTCCAGGTGTATGACGTTCCCGTCCCGTGCGTCTATGCGGCGCAGACGGTCCAGCGCATCGTAGTGGTAGTACTCCGTGCGGTATCCGGGGGAGGTGCGTTCCGTCATCCTTCCCCTTGCGTCGTGCTTCCATCCTCCGAGCTTCCTGCCGTCCTCATGCCATGCTCCGAGATTCATTTCCCTGTCGTACGAGAGTTCGCTCCGGCGCTTTCCCTTGCTTATCGTCACGGGCAGTCCGTGTGCGTCGTAGGCCAGTTCGGTCACTTCTCCCGCAGCGTCTATGAATCCGGTCACGAGGTGCGGGCGTTCCCTGTCGTACAGGCGCACCGTCTTGTTCCCCTCGCGGTCTATGTGGATGATGAGCCGTCCTCTCTCGTCATGGACGAACATTTCCCCGCTGCCGTCGGGATAGGTGATGCCGGTGAGCTTTCCCTCCCCGTCATAGCTGTAGCCCGTCACTCCGCCCTCGGGATCTGTGGTGCGGTACGGCTCCATGTAGTCCGTGTAGCTGTTGCGTGTCTCGTTGCCCAGCGGGTCTATCTCCGCCGTTATGAGCTGTTCGGGTGTGTAGCGGTAGGTGGTCGTCCCACCCGTGGAGTCGGTCACCAGGTTGTAGCCCTTTTCGGGATGGTACTCTATGCGTCCCTCCATCATTCCGTCCTTGCCGTAGGTATGCACGCAGCGTCCCTTTCCGTCGTACTCCCAATAGTAGGTGTCGCCGTTGCGGTCGGTCTTCTCCGTCATCAGGTGTCCGGAGTACGTCATCCTTGTGGTCTTTCCC
>NZ_JACOOH010000050.1:0-948 GCF_014287455.1 Butyricimonas hominis | reverse complement strand
CGGCTCTGTTCGGAAAGTAGCACCGCAACATTGGCGGTCTTTTCCGTTTCAAACGACAAATCCCGGAACGTGAATATACGCCCGGTATCTATCCGTTCAATCTGCCCAAGTATCTCTTTTCTGAATGAAGCCATATTTATGTCCTTTGTTTCTATATGCAAAGATAGTATATTATGTAATCACCTGCAAAAACATAACAAAGATTTTGCCGAAGATGTTTTCTTTTTGTCGTGTCACCTGATAATAGGAGAATAACGGAAATTCAATCAAAGGCTTGCCAAACGCTTCACAAACGTTCCAAAAATAAGCTGTATTTCAGTATTAATTTTGATATGTAGCTCATTATTAGCCTATTGATAAAATAGCAAACGTTTCATAAACGCTTCACAAATGGCTCGCAAGCATAATGCAAATTTTAATAAGTCGTTGATTATAAGGCATAAGGTCTATAATTAAATGGCTCATAAATGGCTCACCCAAAGAGAGTGATTAACTTCGCTCTCTTTTTTTTATGCCCTTTCCCAATTCTGCAACCAATGGTTGCGGAATTTCATCCCACCCGGACAATTTCAGACAGCGCAGGACAAATTCGGACAGTCCTTGCCGCCCGTCCAAATATAGCATATTTAGTCGCTACCTTTGGGCGGGACTATTCCCGTAACCACTAAAATTCCAATTATTTATGGCAAACAGAATGACCCCGCCCGCAGAGGGGCAGGAAAAAGACGTGCTGCTGGTCTTGGATAAACAGCAGGGAAAGGTGAGTGCCGTTAAGGGTATCGACAAGGAGGGCAATTTGCAGACCGTGCCACCCACTACCGGACACGGCGGCGAGTTCATGCAGGTGGACAAGAACAGCGATGTGTTCAGCAACTTCATTTCCAACTTCTACCGCAAGTATCAGGACACTTCCGGGCTGGAACTGTTCAGCGTCAAGGCTTCCGAAGC
>NZ_JACOOH010000049.1:0-972 GCF_014287455.1 Butyricimonas hominis | reverse complement strand
CAGGCTCTACTACACCTCGGCATCGACCGACCAGCAGACGATTGACATTTATATCATCGACAGCTTCGGGCAGATGCAGCAACTTACACTATCATTCAATAATGACAACAGCGAAGAAGGAACGGAAACAATAACCCCCTAATAACAAAACGACATGGTAAAAATAGAATTGGATATAGAAGGCATCTCGTGGTACATAGAAACCACGTTGGAAACAGATACAGTTCCGGCAGTAGGTGACATCATCATTGTGGACAAGGACTGTATTTCCGAACGTGACAGTGCTGAATTATGGAAAACGCCGTCCAATCAGGTTTTCAAATGGGCGGACGAAGAAGATGATACGCCCGTAATGGTATGGTTCGATTGCGAAACGGAAATGCTTGTCACTAAGCGGACATGGAAATATGACATCGAGGAAGAAGAAACCGTGTGCATACTTGGTGTAAAATTTATTCACTATGAGGATTTATAGTTGCGACATCCGTTTTTATCATCCTCTTGGGAAACCGGGTATGGAATGATACGCAAAGCGTAAATATCGGGCAGACAGCCCGCCGGGAAGCATCGGCGGGCTGTTTCCATGATAGGGAAAAGAAAGGCTTCTTTGTTACTTTCTTCACCCGCTGGCAGGCTCACGGAAGAAAGTAACGGCGGCAAGCAGCCGCCGTCCTCTATCAACTGGTTTTAAGGCTCTTTATGGACGTGTATTTCTCTAACCACACCTTTACCTGCTCCATGTTATATTCGCCCGTGATGATTGCCGTATGGTCGTCTATGGCTACAAACCGGACACTTTCATAGCTGTTTACCCAACCTTGCAGGGAACAGACGCCCCACGTGTCCACATCTGCAAAAACACTGCGGTCTATCCGGCTGATTGGCTCGCCGAAAACTACCGTCATTATCTGAAAGTCCGGTTTGTCCTCCAACAGTTGCAAATGATGCAGCGTGCCGAACTCGTCTATTTTG
>NZ_JACOOH010000048.1:0-975 GCF_014287455.1 Butyricimonas hominis | reverse complement strand
CTTTCTAAGATTTCCTCTTTCCTTAGCATACAACTGGTGGTTGGTTATCAGGTTGTCGATGTTCTCCTTGTTGCTCCTTATCAGGCGTTCTTCCAGCATCCGGCGTATCTCGCTGACCTTGTAGAAGTAGCGTCCCCTGATGTTGGAATAGGCGATAGTTCCCGACACCCGCAGGCGTTGCAGGGTCTTTTCGCTTATTTTCAGGAACGTGCAGACCTCGTAGCTGTCCACCCACATGTCTTCCTCGCTTTGCCTTGCCGTTTCCATGTGGTTGAAGATGTAGTCGGCAATGGCGGTAATCTTGTTGTCCAGTTCCTTGTAGGCTTTGGACTCGAATGTTATTATTTCCATAACGGTAACTGATTGATTTGCCGCAAAGTTCGGGTGTCCTGAAAAATAAAACGCCACAGATGTACCCACCTGTGGCGAAATAAATTTTGTTAAAGCACGGTTGCCTAATCCTGCTCCCTCATGCGCATCAGCAACCTGTCTTTCAGGGTGGAGAGGAAGCCCGTTCGGTCTTTGGTCTTGGCTTTTAGTTCCATGTAGGTGTGGTAGAAGTCGCCGAGGTCGATGTCGAACACGTATTCAAAGTAGGCTACAATCTCCTTAATATCAACCGTCCCCTTGTTCAGACAGCCGCAGGCGTCCAGTGCGTAGATAAGTTCTACCAACGCCCTTTTCGTCCCCGTCCAGCGCAACACCTTTCCCATGAAGCCGTTCTTCACCCGCTTGCGTTGTTCCCGGCGTTCCAGCTCGTGCAGACGGTTGGTGAGGTATATTTCCAGCAGTTCGTTGGCTAAAATCTTGGCTACCTTGAAATCGTGACTGGTGCTGAACTGTGGGTCTGTTTCGTAATAGAAACTGTCCACGATGATTTGTATGTCAGGCTTCCCACGCATGAAATACTGCCTGTCCAAGTAGGTGGCTTTCGTTCGGTGGTACTGGTAGAACGCCAAGTTCCGCTGGAACGAC
>NZ_JACOOH010000047.1:0-978 GCF_014287455.1 Butyricimonas hominis | reverse complement strand
ACCAACGAAATCATGCAGTGATGCTTGATGTTGGAAATTTGTGCAAGGATGCGCTTAATTTCATTCTTGCTCAACACTTCGGGCAGGCTCTTGTACTCTTTGGCACGGGTGATACCGCCATAGTATTGCCGTTTGCCGCCTTTCACCTGCTCGTAATAGAACTTGATAGCATTGATGCGCATATTCTGTTGCGACACCGAAATCTTCTTCTCGTTCACAAGATAGAGTATGTACTTGTTGATGTCCGGCACTTTCAGGCGGTCGATGTTCCGTCCCTTGTGATATTCCATGAAATCGCTGAAATAAGCACGGTATGTTTTGACGGTCGAGGGGCTGTAACGCTTTTGTTCCAGCAGTTCGAGATAGCCTTTCGGCAGTGTGTATTCCCTTTTGGGTTTGGGATGCCGCACGTAAACCCGGCTGTAATCAATATAGGCGTGGGGCGAATAGCGGTCGTAAAAATCCGGCAGGCTGAAAGCGGCTGACGCTATGTATGCAGAGCCGTTACCAGCCATTTCCATGCCCGTGTCTTGGGCGAGCAGCAGGGCGACAGCCTGACTGTTCGCATATTCTATCCGTATGTAGTCCGCACCGTCCCTTGTTTCTTTGTGTAGCACGATGCTTCCTCTTTGTTTCTGAACCTTATCCATGTCGCTGAATTTTGCTTCGCTCCAAAGATAAGATAAAAATACCATTATTTGAACATCTGTTCAAAAATAATCGAGGTTAAAAAAACAAAAGAGTATCAGGCTTTAAGCAGCGAATAGATATGGCGAAAATTTTCTGCCAGTTCGTCCACGTTCAAACCGTTTAGAAATGCTTGTTCGTATGACAGTCCTAAAAACATTTGCCGGAACATGATAGCCGTTTTCTTCACGTCCGTGTTGCTCCTGATTTCCCCGCTTTCTTTTGCCTTCTGTATGACTTTCTCCCATAGGTCATAGTCTTGTCGGTAGATTTTCTCAATTTTCTGCCTGA
>NZ_JACOOH010000046.1:0-996 GCF_014287455.1 Butyricimonas hominis | reverse complement strand
ACAAGGCTTCGCACCGTCAGGCTGCTTTCCCGGACAATCAACTGGCGGGCATACGTGTTCACCTTGTAGGGGTACTGGTCGAAGTCGCACTTCACGCTGTCAATCTCCACCGTCTGCGTGACGTTTCCGGAAATCACCCGGTTGTAGTAGCCCTTTTCCGCCAAGTCCTTGTAATAGTTGAAAGCGGTCTTGTCGGCGAGGAACAGCGAGCGTTTGATGTTGCTTTCGATAGCCCCCTTGTCGGGTGAGAGCGTGAAGAAAAGTTCGTGGAAACGCCGCACGTGCGACTTGGCTTCCACGGGTCTGTTCTGCGCCATGTCCTGCGAGAGTGCCAGCATCAGGCTTTTGCCGTTGTCGAGGACGTATATCTTCTGCCGCTGCTTTTCGGCGAAGCTGTACGAGTTCCACACGGCAAAGCCCGTCACCAGTGCGCACAGGCAGATGAATACCAGCGCAAAGAGCCTGATTTGCCGGAAACTCGTTTCGATGTTCGTTAATGACTTAAATTCCATATACTAAATATTGATGTTGGTTATTTGAGTAGTTTCCCGGTTACTTTCCCGCTTGCCGCACCGACCGCCGCCCCGGCGATTGACCCAGCCCGTGCCACGTTGCGGTTATAGGCAGACGTACCGCCAGCCGACACTATCCAGCTTGCCACCGTTGGAATGGTGAAGTAGCCCACGATGCCGATAATCATAAAGATTACATACACGGTGCTGCTCCCGTCAGGAATGAAATTCGGGTCTGAAAGCTGCTCGATGTCTTTTTGTAGCATCAGGGTTTGTATGCGTGCCAGCACGCTGCTGAACAAGTCCGACACGGGTAGCCACAGGTAAATGGATATATAGCGTGAAATCCACTGGGTCAGCGTGCTTTGGAAACCGTCATAGACGGAAATCGCAAACGCCAGCGGACCCAGTATGCTTAACACGATTAGGAAGAACGTGCGCAGCGTGTCTATAATCAGCCCCGCCGCCTGAAAGAGCATTTCCA
>NZ_JACOOH010000045.1:0-1072 GCF_014287455.1 Butyricimonas hominis | reverse complement strand
GCCTTAAAACCAGTTGATAGAAAACGGCGGCTGCTTGCCGCCGTTACTTTCTTCCGTGAGCCTGCCAGCGGGTGAAGAAAGTAACAAAGAAGCCTTTCGTTTTCCCTATCATGGAAACATCCCGCCGATGCTTCCCGGCGGGATGTCTGCCCGATATTTACGCTTTGCGTATCATTCCATACCCGGTTTCCCAAGAGGATGATAAAAACGAATGTCGCAACTATAAATCCTCATAGTGAATAAATTTTACACCAAGTATGCACACGGTTTCTTCTTCCTCGATGTCATATTTCCATGTCCGTTTATTGACAAGCATTTCCGTGTCGCAATCGAACCATTCCATTACAGGCGCATCATCTTCTTCGTCCGCCCATTTGAAAACCTGATTGGACGGCGTTTTCCATAATTCAGCACTGTCACGTTCGGAAATACAGTCCTTGTCCATAATGATGATGTCACCTACTGCCGGAACTGTATCTGTTTCCAACGTGGTTTCTATGTACCACGAGATGCCTTCTATATCCAATTCTATTTTTACCATGTCGTTTTATTATTAGGGGGTTATTGTTTCCGTTTCTTCTTCGCTGTTGTCATTATTGAATGATAGTGTAAGTTGCTGCATCTGCCCGAAGCTGTCGATGATATAAATGTCAATCGTCTGCTGGTCGGTCGATGCCGAGGTGTAGTAGAGCCAGAACGTTTCTTTCTCCAGCGGGTAAAGGTCATTGGGCAGGAACACCGTGCCGTTATCCATTTCCAGCTTCCCTTTGCCGTCCGGCTGGAAATACCTTATCTGATAGGTAGTCGGCTGGTAATAGCCGCCACGCACCAGTCGGCAGCGTATTTCGGCGGTTTCCCCGACTTTCAGCCTTTTGGGTACTGGCAGTGTTTCGATGCTGAACGGGTACGCCTGCTGAATATCCAAGTTGTCATTACAGGCGGTGACAAGCACGAGGGCGGCCACGATGTAGCAGCCCATGATGATTTTATACATTACATTCTTCATATACATTATTATATAGCGGTCAGTTGATAATGAATTTCAGTCCCAAAGATACCTGCGTGTGGAACT
>NZ_JACOOH010000044.1:0-1076 GCF_014287455.1 Butyricimonas hominis | reverse complement strand
CGCAAGCGGGACGAGATACCCGAACTGACCGCCTACTGCGATGCGCTCCACTGGATGCGACCGGGACGGCAGTACCTCTGCAACGTGTACAACACGGTATGCCACGCTTTCCACCTGCTGCGGAGAAACCCGGTAAGGGGCAACCGACTGCTGGTGACGGAAAAGGAACTGCGCCACGCCGAACGGATGCTGCCGGAACTGGGCAGGCAGACGTTCACCGAAATGGTACGTCTGAAAGGCTACATGGTCTATGATGCCGAGAAACTGGCGGACAAATGCGGCATGGAATACGGCTCGTTCCGGCGAAAGGTAAAGAAAATGACCGGGTACACGGCTAAGGAATGGGTGATAAAGGAACGGGTAAAGGACGTGGAACACTACCTGTTGAACACAAACCTCACGCTTACCGAAGTGGCGTTCACCACCGGGTTCGCATCGACATCGAACCTGAACGACTTCTGCAAGGCGTATCTTTTAGATACCCCCGGAGAAATACGCAGAAAAGCGCAGGAAACAAGAAAATGCACAGTTACAAGAACGTAATGTGAAAAATCAAGAATAAAACTGATTTTTTATGCCCGTAACTTTGTGCTTCATAAAAGATAAGCACAAGGTTATGGAACATAAGATACCGTTGGAAACATACTTCGCCGGACTGCTTCAAAAAGTGGAATGGCAGATACAGGAATACGAGGACACAGCAGCGGACACGCTGACGCTCTGCCGCCTATGCGTGGACTACCTGCAAGAGATACTGGGCGAACTCAAAACCTTTATAATCTCCTACCCGTTCGCCAGCACGGAAGAAGAAATACACTTCTTCAAGGAACTGAAACCGCTTTTAGCGAGCAAAATCATCTATTACAATACCGTTTACAAGATAGAGGTGCGCTTCCCCAGCGGCAGCGAGGACGTGCAGCGGGACTACCTGCTGTCGGAAACCGACCGGATTTCAAGGTCGTTCCAGCGGAACTTGGCGTTCTACCAGTACCACCGAACGAAAGCCACCTACTTGGACAGGCAGTATTTCATACGTGGGAAGCCTGACATACAAATCATCGTGGACAGTTTCTATT
>NZ_JACOOH010000043.1:0-1095 GCF_014287455.1 Butyricimonas hominis | reverse complement strand
GGGCAGGTTCTCGGTAATGATTAAGGCGTGGTGGTCGGTCACTTTGCCGTCATTCACGCTGCGGCGGTTCAGGGGTGTGCCGTCCAGCCCGGCGGCATACCCGGCAAAGCGGGGGTATTGCCCCAGCAGGGCGACACGTTCCGGCATTTCATCGAAAACGTCCTCCGGAATATAGCGGCTTCCGGTTCTTGGGTAGGACATCACTTTCTTTTCATACAGGCTTTGCGCTATGGAAAGCGTCTTGTCAGCCGAGAAGTTCAACTTCGTGTTCGCTTCCTTTTGCAGCGTGGTAAGGTCGTACAAAAGCGGCGGTTCTTGGCAGGCTTCTTTCCTCTCAACGGATTTAACCACAAGTTGCCCGGCATCCTTTACCCGTTGCAGGACGGCTATGGCTTCGGGCTGCTGTTCCCACTTGGCGGTCGATTGGGCGGTAAAATTTATTCCCCCGCTGGCGGTCGCCGCTTTGAGTTGCCAAAACTTGGCGGGTACGAAATTCTTGTTCTCCAAATAGCGGCTGCATATCATCACGAGCGTGGGTGTCTGCACCCTGCCCAGCGAGAACACCCCCTGCCCGGCGGCAACGCTCAACGCTTGGGTGGCGTTTATCCCTATCAGCCAGTCCGCTTCGCTGCGGGACTTGGCAGAGAGGTAAAGGTTATCGTAACGCTCTCCCGGCTGCAAGTTATCCAGCCCCTCACGGATTGCCTTGTCGGTAAGGCTGCTTATCCACAGGCGCACAAATGGTTTCCGGCAGTTCAGGTAATGGAAGATATAGCGGAAGATTAACTCACCCTCACGCCCGGCATCGGTGGCGACAATAATCCGGTCGCACTGGTCGAACACTTCCTTTATCACTTTCAACTGTTTCAGCACGCCGGGGTCTGCCTTGTACCCTTTCTCCGCTTTCACCTGACGGGGGATTAGCTGGAAATCGGGCGGCAGTATGGGCAGGCTCTCCCTGCGGAAGTTCGCCACGCCGTAGGCTTCCGGCATGGCAAGCTGGATTAAGTGGCCGAACGCCCATGTCACCATATATCCGTTGCCGGAAAGATAACCGTCATTACGCCCGGTCGCACCGATGATGCGGGCGATGTC
>NZ_JACOOH010000042.1:0-1155 GCF_014287455.1 Butyricimonas hominis | reverse complement strand
GCTGAATTCAACTTGCAAATGCAACAGAATTCTGATTAATAATTTGTTTAAATTTTTCGTTTGGCGTGAGGTATCCAAGTCTTTTACGAGGTCGATTATTGAGTTTATTTTCAATCCACTTAATCTGTTTGTTGGTTACTTCACTAAAGTCCTTACCCTTTGGGATATACTGCCTGATAAGCCCGTTGGTGTTTTCATTGGCACCACGTTCCCATGAGTGGTATGGTTTGCAAAAATAGAATTTTATTTCCAATTTTTGCGCAATTTCCTCGTGCTTTGCAAACTCCTTTCCATTGTCAGCCGTAATTGTGTGTATTAAGTTTTTCACTTTCCGCAGTGCCCATACTGCAATCTTAGCTACCGGGATGGCTTCTTTTCCCGACAACTTGCGTATCCAGACCCTGCTTGTTGCTCTGTCGTTAATGGTAAGAATGGCACCTTTGTGGTTCTTACCAATAATTGTATCTATCTCTAAATCACCAAATCTCTCCTTCAGTTCCACTATCTCGGGACGCTCATCAATATCCACCCTGCCTGGGATAAATCCTCGCCCTGCATTTTTAGAACCACGTTTGGCATACCTGCGACCTTGTCTGCGAAGATATTTGTGCAGTTTGCCACCCCGCCGCTTATCCTCCCAAATCCAGCGATATATCGTTTCGTGAGATACCATCGCAATTCCCTCCAAGCGGCTCCTGCCGACAATCTGCTCCGGGCTGAATCCTTTCTTCAACAGCTTTATTATCCGTTTTCTCATTGCCGGTGTAAGCACTTCCTTGCGATGTTTTTGCTGCTTGCGCCTGTCTGCTTTTCGCTGGGCAAGCTCCATGCTATAGCTACCACTTCGGGCGTCGCAATTGCGCTTTATCTCCCTGTAAACAGTGCTTTTATCTACTCCGATAGCTTCCGCTATTGCTTTTTTGCTCATCGGTATTTGCAACATCATAGAAATTGCATACCTTTGTTCCTCGGTTATATGTTTGCTCATCTGCAACTTTTTTTTCTTTGGACGGACAATTAAAGCAAAGATAGCAAACTTTATCCATTCAGAGTGAGAGAAAGGGGGACATTGTCTCTCTTTCCTCTCTGAAAAATAAATGTTTTTATTGCTTATTATCCGCACCCAAAAAGTTGCATTTATAAGTTGAACTCAAG
>NZ_JACOOH010000041.1:0-1205 GCF_014287455.1 Butyricimonas hominis | reverse complement strand
TTTGCCACTCTCCGGCGTGGATCTGCTCGAAAAGCAGACCAAGCCGAAACCGCTGCACACGGAAAGCAGCCTGTTGGCGGCAATGGAGAACGCAGGCAGGGAACTGGAAGATGCCGAACTGAAAGCCAGCCTGAAAGATGTCGGGATAGGCACGCCCGCCACCCGTGCGGCGATTATCGAAACGCTGTTCGCCCGCCAGTACATCGTGCGTGAGAAGAAGAACCTTGTGCCTACCGACAAGGGGCTTGCCGTTTATGGGATTGTCAGGGACAAGAAGATTGCCGATGTCGAAATGACGGGTATGTGGGAAACCGCCCTTGCCAAGATAGAAGCGGGCAGCATGGATGCCGACACGTTCCGGAAGGGCATCGAGGTGTACGCAACGCAAATCACCGCAGAACTGCTATCGGTGCAGCTATCTGTCGCTACTGGTGAAACCTGCCCCTGCCCGAAATGCGGCAGCGGGCGCATCCTGTTCTACCCGAAAGTGGCGAAGTGTTCCAACGTGGACTGCACGCTTACCATATTCCGCAACAAGTGCGACAAGCAGCTTTCCGACAAGCAGATTGTCGAGCTGGTGACGAAACGCAAGACCGGGCTAATCAAGGGCTTCAAGGGCAAGAACGGCAAGGCTTTCGATGCTTCGCTGGTACTGGACGAGCAGTTCAATGTCGGTTTTTCATTCCCCGAAAAGAAAGCGAAACCGAAGAAATAGCTTATCTTTGCCGCTGAAATTTCATTGTGATAGGTTTTACAGCTTATAATAATTGAAATTTTAGTGGTTGCGCCCGGAGGGAAACCGGGCGCATTTTTTATATGTTCCCGCCAAACAGGTAGGTCGAACAGACCACCCCGTTATCCAGCACCCTGCTTTCCGAGAGCTTCCACAGCGAGCCGGATGTTTCCCCGACAAAACCGATGCCGTTGCCCGCCATGACCGGGACGGTGTAGATTGTCAGGCTGTCCAGCAGTCCGGCTTTAATCAATGAAGTAAGCAGCTTGCCGCCACCCACCACCAGCATGTCGGTTTCCTGTTTCAGTTCATAGACCCTTTGCAGCGGTTCTTCGGTCAGGAACTCCACCCCGCAGTCCGGTGTAACGTTGGTGTCGTAGTGTGACACCACAAAAGACCGTTTGCTTTTGTGCGGCCACCCGCCCCAGTGTTCAAAGATGTAGTTGTAGGTGTTCGCCCCCATAAGCAGGCA
>NZ_JACOOH010000040.1:0-1247 GCF_014287455.1 Butyricimonas hominis | reverse complement strand
TACACGATAATGCTTAACCTCAATCGAAGTTGGATAAGCAAGCAGGGCGATTTCTTCGTGGAAAGTCCGATTATCCTTTTGGCGGCTATAATTTGGTATCTCCGTATCTATCAAGGCGGCAGGTATTGCACGTTCCCCCATGCCATTGAACTGCTAAATAAGAAATACGCCGATGTATTCACCATTTTGCGCAGCTACCCCGAACTGGAAAACTACCTTTCCCCATTCGTAGATGCTTGGGAATCAGACGCTCAAGAGCAGTTGCAGGGGCAGATTGCCAGTGCGAAAATCCCGCTTTCAAGAATGATTTCACCCGCCCTTTACTGGGTAATGACGGGTGATGATTTTTCACTTGACATCAACAACCCGAAAGAGCCTAAAATACTGGTTGTCGGCAACAATCCTGACCGCCAAAATATCTACTCGGCAGCACTGGGATTATATAATTCCCGTATCGTGAAGCTGATAAACAAGAAAGGTCAGCTTAAAAGTTCGGTGATAATAGACGAGCTGCCAACGATTTATTTTCGTGGGCTTGACAACCTGATTGCGACCGCCCGAAGCAACAAGGTTGCGGTTCTGTTAGGCTTTCAGGATTACAGTCAACTTACCCGTGACTATGGGGACAAGGAAAGCCGTGTAATCCAAAATACTGTGGGTAACGTGTTCAGCGGTCAGGTAGTCGGTGAAACGGCGAAAATCCTGTCGGAGCGTTTCGGAAAGGTGTTGCAGAAACGGCAGAGCATGACAATCAACCAACGGGAAAAATCCACCTCGATAAGCACCCAAATGGACAGCCTGATACCCGCCAGCAAAATATCCAACCTCACGCAAGGTATGTTCGTGGGGGCAGTAGCGGACAATTTCGATGAACGGATAGAGCAGAAGATTTTCCACTGTGAAATCGTGGTGGACAATGAAAAGGTGAAGCGGGAAACCGCCCGTTACGTGAAGTTGCCGCAGATTATCGACTTCACCGACAAGGACGGCAACGACCGGATGCAGGAGGAGATACAAGCCAACTATGACCGCATCCGTCAGGAAGTCAGGCAGATAGTCGAGAACGAGATAACCCGGATTAAGAACGACCCGGAGTTATGCCACTTGATTAAGGAGGAAGAATAGCTATATATAATAATGTATGGAGTGAAGAACAGCCGATGTAGCTTTACGGTTGTTCTTCATTTTGCTTTTTGGTGCGGTAGGCTTCAAAACGCACTAATATTTCGTGCAGGTTCTTCAATGCT
>NZ_JACOOH010000039.1:0-1270 GCF_014287455.1 Butyricimonas hominis | reverse complement strand
TTGCCGACCCCGCCCTTTTGGGTGGAAAAGGCGACATAAAGGGGTGTTTTCTCGTTTTCCATATTGCTTCCGTTCATTATTGGTTGATAGATTTGTTTATTGCTTTCAATCATTCATTCTTTCCATGTTGCAATCTTGAAATATTGAAAGACTGTTTTATTTCAATCTTGTTTTCCTGCTTTCATTCTTTCTTGAAATATTGAAATCCTGCAATCATGTTTTATTGAAATCCTGCTTTCAATCATTCTTTCCTGATTGGAATATTTCTTTCAATCTTGCTTTCAATATTGAAATCCGATGCAAAAAAAGGGAGAAAAAACGTCCCCTGAAAACCTTGTCCCGATTTGTCCTGCGCTGTCCCGTTTTGTCCACCAACCACCTATTTTACAGCATTATAAATCACCGTTACTTTGCAGCGGAGTAACGAACCGCAGGGGGCGCAGGTGTAAAACAGGGCTGGTGAATGGCTGGGCTTACCGTTCCACGCTAACCCCAATCCGTCCGTGACGGATTTCGATTTTCGTCAGAAAATAGCAAGGTGTGTTTTGTAGCATACAAAACCGTTTTCCGTGCCTGAAAACGCCTTGCCCCTTGCGGGGGTAAAAATCACTCCGAAGTCGTAATTTTTTAATCCAAAGAAGCATGGAAACAAGAAGAACCAACAAGGGCGGTCGCCCCGCCCTCGCAGACCCGGCGAAGCATCGCCATGTCCTTTACCTGAACGACCGGGAGAACGCCCGTTTCCTCTCGCAGTGGGAGCAGTCGGGCGTCACGAGCAAGTCCCGGTTCATCGCTGCCCGACTATTCGGCGAGCCGTTCCGGGTGGTGAAAGTGGATAAGTCGGCGGTCGAGTATTGCGCCCGGCTGACCGAATTTTACGCCCAGTTCAGAGCCGTGGCGGTCAATTATAACCAAGTTGTAAAGGCGTTGCATAGCAATTTTTCGGAGAAAAAGGCACTGGCTTTTCTCTATAAACTGGAAAAGGCGACCACTGAATTATCTATGTTAAACCGTCAGGTTATCGACCTGACAAACGAGTGCAAGGAACTATGGTTGCCAAAATAAGCACTGGCGGCAATATGTTCGGCGCACTGGCGTACAACCAAAACAAGGTGGACAGCGAGGAAGCAAAGGTGCTTTTTTCCAACAAAATGCTGTTGAGCGAGGACGGGAATTTCTCTATCGGCGAGTGTATGCGCAGCTTTGAAATGCAGATGCCCGTCCAGCTTTCCACCAAGAAGCCGATACTTCATATTTCCATAAACCCGCA
>NZ_JACOOH010000038.1:0-1317 GCF_014287455.1 Butyricimonas hominis | reverse complement strand
GCTCCAGAAAGGAGGTGTTCCAGCCGCACCTTCCGGTACGGCTACCTTGTTACGACTTAGCCCCAGTTACCGGTATTACCCTAGCCCGTTCCTCGCGGTCACGATCTTCAGGTACTCCCGGCTTCCATGGCTTGACGGGCGGTGTGTACAAGGCCCGGGAACGTATTCACCGCGCCATGGCTGATGCGCGATTACTAGCGAATCCAACTTCGTGGAGTCGGGTTGCAGACTCCAGTCCGAACTACGACCGGCTTTAGAGATTGGCGCCCCGTCACCGGGTGGCGGCCCTCTGTACCGGCCATTGTAACACGTGTGTAGCCCTGGATGTAAGGGCCGTGCTGATTTGACGTCATCCCCGCCTTCCTCGCACCTTACGGTGGCAGTCTCGATAGAGTGCCCGGCTCGAACCGGTGGCAACTATCGATAGGGGTTGCGCTCGTTATGGGACTTAACCCGACACCTCACGGCACGAGCTGACGACAACCATGCAGCACCTTGTAAAGAGTCCCGAGGGAAAGAACTGTTTCCAGCTCATGCACTCTACATTTAAACCCAGGTAAGGTTCCTCGCGTATCATCGAATTAAACCACATGTTCCTCCGCTTGTGCGGGCCCCCGTCAATTCCTTTGAGTTTCATCGTTGCCGACGTACTCCCCAGGTGGCTCACTTAATACTTTCGCTTGAACCCTGACAGTGTATCGCCAAGATCCAGTGAGCATCGTTTACGGCGTGGACTACCAGGGTATCTAATCCTGTTCGCTACCCACGCTCTCGCGCATCAGCGTCAGATCGAGTCTGGACAGCTGCCTTCGCTATCGGGGTTCCAAGTGATATCTAAGCATTTCACCGCTACTTCACTTGTTCCGCCATCCTCGACTCGTCTCGAGGTTACCAGTTTCAACGGCGTGCTACAGTTTAGCTGCAGTCTTTTACCGCTGACTTGGCATCCCGCCTACGCGCCCTTTAAACCCAATAAATCCGGATAACGCTCGCATCCCCCGTGTTACCGCGGCTGCTGGCACGGAGTTAGCCGATGCTTATTCGTCAAGTACTGGCATCACGGCACACGTGCCGCTTATTCTTCCCTGACAAAAGAGGTTTACAGGCCATAGACCATTCTTCCCTCACGCGACTTGGCTGGTTCAGGCTCTCGCCCATTGACCAATATTCCTCACTGCTGCCTCCCGTAGGAGTCTGGACCGTGTCTCAGTTCCAGTGTGGGGGACCTTCCTCTCGGAACCCCTAGACATCGTCGGCTTGGTGGGCCGTTACCCCGCCAACTACCTAATGTCGCGCGTGCCCGTCCCGTACCATTAA
>NZ_JACOOH010000037.1:0-1350 GCF_014287455.1 Butyricimonas hominis | reverse complement strand
AGTTCCACACGCAGGTATCTTTGGGACTGAAATTCATTATCAACTGACCGCTATATAATAATGTATATGAAGAATGTAATGTATAAAATCATCATGGGCTGCTACATCGTGGCCGCCCTTGTACTTGTCACCGCCTGTAATGACAACTTGGATATTCAGCAGGCATACCCGTTCAGCATCGAAACGATGCCAGTACCCAAAAGGCTGAAAGTCGGGGAAACCGCCGAAATACGCTGCCAGTTGGTGCGTGGCGGCTATTACCAGCCGACAACCTATCAGATACGGTACTTCCAGCCGGACGGCAAAGGGAAGCTGGAAATGGATAACGGCACGGTGTTCCTGCCCAATGACCTGTACCCGCTGGAAAAAGAAACGTTCAGGCTCTATTACACCTCGGCATCGACAGACCAGCAGACGATTGACATTTATATCATCGACAGCTTCGGGCAGGTGCAGCAACTTTCGCTATCGTTCAATAATGACAACAGCAAGGAAGAAACGGAAACGATAACCCCTAAACAATAAAATGACATGGTAAAAATAGAATTGGATATAAAAGGTATCTCGTGGTATATAGAAACCACGTTGGAAACGGATATAGTTCCGGCAGTAGGTGACATCATCATAGTGGATAAGGACTGCATTTCCGAACGTGACAGTGCTGAATTGTGGAAAATACCGTCCAATCAGGTTTTCAAATGGGCGGACGAAGAAGATGATGCGCCCGTAATGGTATGGTTCGATTGCGACACGGAAATGCTTGTCACTAAGCGGACATGGAAATATGACATCGAGGAAGAAGAAACCGTGTGCATACTTAGTGTAAAATTTATTCACTATGAGGATTTATAGTTGCGACATTCGTTTTTATCATCCTCTTGGGAAACCGGGTATGGAATGATACGCAAAGCGTAAATATCGGGCAGACATCCCGCCGGGAAGCATCGGCGGGATGTTTCCATGATAGGGAAAACGAAAGGCTTCTTTGTTACTTTCTTCACCCGCTGGCAGGCTCACGGAAGAAAGTAACGGCGGCAAGCAGCCGCCGTTTTCTATCAACTGGTTTTAAGGCTCTTTATGGACGTGTATTTCTCTAACCACACCTTTACCTGTTCCATGTTATATTCGCCCGTGATGATTGCCGTATGGTCGTTTATGGCAACAAACCGGACACTCTCGTAGCTGTTTACCCAGCCTTGCAGGGAACAGACACCCCACGTTGCAACATCTTCAAAAACACTGCGGTCTATCCGGCTGATTGGTTCGCCGAAAACTACCGTCATTATCTGAAAGTCCGGTTTATCCTCTAACAGTTGCAAATGGTGCAGCGTGCCGAACTCGTCAGTTTTG
>NZ_JACOOH010000036.1:0-1375 GCF_014287455.1 Butyricimonas hominis | reverse complement strand
AAAGAATTCTAAGTTATTTCCAAATAAATTCGATAAAAAATTTCCATTCGGTTAGTATTTTTATCGAGACTCTTTTTTGTTCCAGCGCACAACAATTCTTTTTCTTTTCAAATACCCCGGTGTTTTTCGAGGGGTTTTCGAAAAGAAAAAGAATAGTTCCTTCGCTCGTTACCTATGCCAGCATGGCGATGAATGGCTGCTGTCTCCTGATCACGGCGAAGCACCTGGCCACCAGCTTGGCCCTGATGGCGTTAATAACGGTTCCCTTGTGCTTGCCCTCTTCGAGCTTCCTCTTGTAGTATTTTTTTATCTGGTCGTCATGCATGATGGCCGCCTGGGCCGCGCTGGTAAGATACACTTTCATTTGCTTGTTTCCCAGTTTGGATACCCGGTTTTTCCCGCGTATGGAAGTACCGGAGGAGAACTCGAAGGGGGCCACGCCGCAATAGCAAGCGAATTTCCGGTGATTCTCGAACCGGGTAAAGTTACCCGTTAGGCAGATCAACAGGCAGGCGTTCAACAACCCGATTCCCTTCACGGAGCGGAGTAACCGGAAATTGCGGTACAAGAGTGGCGATTCCTTCAGGCACTCGAGCATGCAATTTTCCACGTGCTTGATTTGCCTGTCGAGAAGGTCCAGTTGCTCCTTGGTCACCTGACGGTGCTCGCCCGTGTCGGCGATCTTCCCGCTCTCGATCAACGTCGTGTCAACGCTGGAGAACCTCTTCTTGCTCTTGACAAGATCTTCCCGGAGGGTGATAAACAGCTTCAGGCGCGTCAAGGCAGGTTCCGGGAGGGAATAGAGCCGTAAATTCCGGTGGTGCAGGCTGGCGTGACAGGCGATCTTGTAAGCGTCTATCCTGTCACTCTTGCCGCGGCAGATCCCCGCTGATTTCTTGATCGACAGGGGGCAGGCCAGAGCCAGCGGGAAACCGGCAGACTGGCTGGCAAGGCAGAGCTCGATGGCGAGTTCTCCCATGTCCTCGGCGCAAAACAAGATTTTTGACAACGGTATACATAGTTCATGAACTCGTTTCACGAGGCGGCGTGTGCCAGCCGCGGTATTGGGTAACTGGAAATAATTCAATTCCTCCCGTTCCGGGGAAATTATTGACACGTCAAATGTCTTTTTACTTAAATCGATGCCGATAAAACAAGAATAATTCATAGCTTTGCAATTAAAGTTTGTAAGAACTTGGCTAACACATTTAACAGGCATGAAGGCCTAACATTCTAAATGGCTCGGTTCTCGGTTTAGGAAGACGAGCGGTCTAATTCTTTCATTAGTCTTGAAGGACTACTCCATAAGATAGTTCACCGCTCGCTTCACTTTTCAAAAGTAATTATTTTTCGATGCAAAGCTAAATGTCCATAA
>NZ_JACOOH010000035.1:0-1625 GCF_014287455.1 Butyricimonas hominis | reverse complement strand
TCCGCTTCATCGTTGGCACTCTTAACAAGGTCTGCGATGCCGTCAATGACGACCAACTGGATGCCGCCGTACTGGTAGTAGAACTTGTCCATGCTTTGTACAATGGCGTTCAGGCGTTCTTTGCGTGACATACCGGTAAGACAAAACGCTTTCAGTTCATCGGGCTTGTCCGGCTGTTTGGCACGTGCCAGCAGGTTGCTTACGTTCTTGAACAGTTGTACTTCCGACTGTTCGGTGTCATAAAGCAATACCGCCTTGTGCCTGCCGTTGGCGGTTATCTGTATGCCCAGTGTATCTATGTCCGCACCAGCCGGACAGATGCAGCCCGCCACGATTGCGGCTACATAATTGCTCTTGCCCGTTCCCTCGCCCCCGGTGATGCCGAACAGGTTGCCTTGTGTCCCCAGCGGAACGTCACCCGCCGAAATAATCTCTTGCGCTTTGGCGGGCGGGTTGTTGAAATCTATCTCGCACGATTTAAGCATAATCAATGTGTCGCTATACAGGTTGTCTAAAAATTCGATAAACAGTTTCAGGAAATCTTCACGGGTGTTCCCGGCTTTGAAGTAGTCGGATATGTCCTTTTCCTCTTTCGTTCCCGGAAGCGGTAGCAGCAGGCGTTTCACGCCAAATTCTTCCAACAGTTTTTCCTGCTTGCATGAACTTTCCCTGCCCGTCTTGTCCATGTCAAAGAGCAGGACGATGTGTTTGAAGCGGAACGTCAGCCGATAAACCAGCGTGGGCGGTATCGTCACCGTTTCGCTATTGAAGCAGATAGCGTGAAAACCGTGCGCCGCCAGCGAAAGCACGTCTTTCTCGCCGCCCGTGATGAATAGCGTGTCGCCTTTGGCTGGCAGTTGTTCCAGCCCGAAACAATAGTTCTCGCCGAAGCTGCCACCGTAGAGGAAACGGGGCGTGGAGAACGGGCGGTACAGCTTGATGTGCTGTTTGCCCTTGTAGCCGTACATGGGTTCTGCCACCGATGAAGTGTAGGTGTACGGTTTGCCCTCTGCCGTTTCGCTGTTGTATTCCCGGAGCGAGCAGACCTTGTAACGTTCCAGCAGTTCGGGCGTGATGCCGTACTGTTGCCAGTACACCAGTTCGGCAAGCGGGAACTTCTGTTCCCGGAACTGGTAGGGCTTGACGGGCTTTTCGGGCGTTTCTTCGGGTTTGTCCGGCACTGCCCGGCAGACGGTTGCCGGGGGAACGGAAACCGGAGTGCCGGAAGTCAGCCCCAAGCCCAAATCCCGGTCGATGATTTCCAGTATCTCCACGAAGTCAGCCGCCCGGTTGCAGTCCAGCCCCTTTAACTGCCCCACGAGGAAGAAACAGTCGCCGCTGTAACTGTCGTTGCCGAAGTCTTTCATCTTGTAGATACCGCCCCGGCGGTCAAAATAGATGTTGCAGGAAGCCTTGCTGTCCTCGTACAGCGGGTTAAGGAAGTTGCGACCTATGCGCCAATTGCCGGGCAGGTAGTGTTTGAACACCGCCAGCCCGTTACTTGTTCTTTCTAAGATTTCCTCTTTCCTTAGCATACAACTGGTGGTTGGTTATCAGGTTGTCGATGTTCTCCTTGTTGCTCCTTATCAGGCGTTCTTCCAGCATCCGGCGTATCTCGCTGACCT
>NZ_JACOOH010000034.1:0-1717 GCF_014287455.1 Butyricimonas hominis | reverse complement strand
ACGCAGACGGTGGAGATTGACAGCGTGAAGTGCGACTTCGACCAGTACCCCTACAAGGTGAACACGTATGCCCGCCAGTTGATTGTCCGGGAAAGCAGCCTGACGGTGCGAAGCCTTGTGACCTCGTGCCGCCTGCTCAACGCCACACGGAGCGACAACAACCCGCACGGCTTCATCATCGAAGCGTTCACCATTACCGAGAACAAGGATTTGCAGACCATTAAGAGATAGCCTTATGGAAAGAAAACGAAACTACATCGGAAAGGTGCGGGACTGGGCGGACGACCGCCTGCGCCGAATGTGCGGACGGATTACGCCGGGCAAAAGGCTGGCGGTTATCCTCGTGATGTTCTTCTTCCTTGGCGGCTTGTCTATCTACATTACCGTTTCATCAATCTACAACATCGGGAAGCGGGACGGCAGGCGGCTGCAAATAGAACACATCAGGCAACTGCCGTTGCACGGCAACGACACAACCAAAAGTATCAACCCCTTAAACAGACCGCAATATGGAAGAAGTACAGAAGAATGAGAACGGCACGACCGTACCGCAGGCGGACGGGAAGCCGAAAAAGGAAGATAAACCCAAACGGGAACTTACCCCGCAGCAGGTGCAGCAGCGCAGGAAAATGATAGTCTTCCCGCTGATGTTCCTTGCCTTTGCCGGGTGCATGTACCTGATATTCGCACCCTCCGGCAAAGAGGACGTGAACGTGGAAAGCGTGGGCGGCTTCAACGCCGACATACCCCTGCCCGCAGAGGACGGGATTATAGCCGACAAGCAAAAGGCTTACGAACAGGCGATGATAAGCCGCAGGCAGCAGGAGAAGATACAGTCCTTGCAGGACTTCGGTTTCACCGGGAACGATGAAGCGGAAGAACCGCAAGCGGAAATCGACCTGATGCCGGAAGAGGATGCGAAGCCCCAAAGGGGCGGCGGTGCTTCTTCGGCATACGCTTACCGGGACATCAACCGCCAGTTAAGCACGTTCTATGAAACTCCGGCGGTGGACGAGGAAAAAGAGGACTTGAAGCGGCAGGTAGCGGAACTGACCGATAGGCTGCAACAACAGAACGCCACACCCACCGCTGACGACCAAATGGCACTCTTGGAAAAGTCCTACGAGCTGGCGGCAAAGTACATGAACGGCGGGCAGGGACAAGTCGCACAAGTCCCGGTAACGGGCGACATTGACCGCAAGCCGGATGCGGTGGCGGTGCAGGCTGTCAGGGAAACGACCGTTTCGGGATTGCGGCAGCCCATGAGCGATGCCGACTTCATCCGGGCTTACAGCCAGCCACGAAACTACGGCTTCAACACGGCAGTAGGCACGGGGTACGCTATGGGAAAGAACACGGTAGCCGCCTGCATCCACCAAGACCAAACCTTGACGGACGGGCAGGCGGTGAAACTACGGCTGCTCGAACCCATGCAGGCGGGGAACATAGTCGTGCCGAAGAATACCCTCGTGGCGGGGACGGCAAAGGTGCAGGGCGAGCGGCTCGACATACTGGTGTCCTCGATTGAGTACGCTGGCAACATCATCCCGGTGGAACTCGCCGTGTTCGACACGGACGGGCAAAAGGGGCTGTCCGTCCCGTCCTCTATGGAGCAGGAAGCGTTCAACGAAGCTATGGCGAATATCGGAAGCGGGCTGGGTACAAACATTTCCTTTGCCCAAAGTGCCGGGCAGCAGGTGGCTATGGACGTGACAAG
>NZ_JACOOH010000033.1:0-1735 GCF_014287455.1 Butyricimonas hominis | reverse complement strand
ACGCAGACGGTGGAGATTGACAGCGTGAAGTGCGACTTCGACCAGTACCCCTACAAGGTGAACACGTATGCCCGCCAGTTGATTGTCCGGGAAAGCAGCCTGACGGTGCGAAGCCTTGTCACCTCGTGCCGGTTGCTTAACGCCACACGGAGCGACAACAACCCGCACGGCTTTATCATCGAAGCGTTCACCATTACCGAGAACAAGGATTTGCAGACCATTAAAAGATAGCCTTATGGAAAGAAAACGAAACCACATCGAAAAGGTGCGGGACTGGGCGGACGACCGCCTGCGCCGAATGTGCGGACGGATTACGCCGGGCAAAAGGCTGGCGGTTATCCTCCTGATGTTCTTCTTTTTCGGCGGCTTGTCTATCTACATCACCGTTTCATCAATCTACAATATCGGGAAACGGGACAGGCAAAGGCTGCAAATAGAACACATCAGACAACTGCCGTTGCACGGCAATGACACAACCAAAAGTATCAACCCGTTAAACAGACCGCAATATGGAAGAAGTACAGAAGAATGAGAACGGCACGACCGTACCGCAGGCGGACGGGAAGCCGAAAAAGGAAGACAAACCCAAACGGGAACTTACCCCGCAGCAGGTGCAGCAGCGCAGGAAAATGATAGTCTTCCCGCTGATGTTCCTTGCCTTTGCAGGGTGCATGTACCTGATATTCGCACCCTCCGGCAAAGAGGACGTGAACGTGGAAAGCGTGGGCGGCTTCAATGCCGACATACCCCTGCCCGCAGAGGACGGGATTATAGCCGACAAGCAAAAGGCTTACGAGCAGGCGGTGACAAACCGTAAACAGCAGGACAAGATACAATCCTTGCAGGACTTCGGTTTCACGCTGGACGATGATACGGAAGAACCACAAGAGGAAATCAATCTGATGCCGGAAGAAGATCCGAAGCCACAAAGGGGCGGCGGTGCTTCTTCACGGGCGGCTTACCGGGACATCAACCGCCAGTTAAGCACGTTCTACGAAACGCCCCCTGTGGACGAGGAAAAAGAGGAATTGAAACGGCAGGTGGCGGAACTGACCGACCGACTGAAACAGCAGCAGAACGCCACGCCTACGGCTGACGACCAAATGGCACTCTTGGAAAAGTCCTACGAGCTGGCGGCAAAGTACATGAACGGGCAGGACGGACAAAGGGGGCAGATTGCCCAAATACCGACAGCCGGGCAGAACGGCGGCGGTATCGGCACTCCGGCTATTCCGGTGCAGGCTATCCGGGAAACGACCGTTTCGGGATTGCAGCAGCCCGTGAGCGATGCCGACTTCATCCGGGCTTACAGCCAGCCACGAAACTACGGCTTCAACACGGCGGTAGGCACGGGGTACGCTATGGGAAAGAACACGGTAGCCGCCTGCATACACCAAGACCAAACGCTGGTGGACGGGCAGGCGGTGAAACTGCGGCTGCTCGAACCCATGCAGGCGGGAAATATCGTTGTGCCGAAGAATACCCTTGTGGCGGGAACGGCAAAGGTGCAGGGCGAACGGCTCGACATACTGGTGTCCTCGATTGAGTACGCTGGCAACATCATCCCGGTGGAACTCGCCGTGTTCGACACGGACGGGCAAAAGGGGCTTTCCGTACCGTCCTCTATGGAGCAGGAAGCGTTCAACGAAGCTATGGCGAATATCGGAAGCGGGCTGGGTACAAGCATTTCCTTTGCCCAAAGTGCCGGGCAGCAGGTGGCTATGGACGTGACAAG
>NZ_JACOOH010000032.1:0-1824 GCF_014287455.1 Butyricimonas hominis | reverse complement strand
CATTATCAGTAATTAAATAGTGTAACATTATGAATATATATGAAATTGGACAAGACTTTGATAATTACAAGTTCTTTGTATTCAAGGAAGATGATAAATCAAATAAAGATGTTTGGGATTATAATGGTCAATCACTTGTTAATGAGTGGAAAGGGCTTAGCTTAGAACTGTTTAGAGATAAAAGAAAAAAGAAAGACAAACGAAGTGAGGACTTTGATGCTTCTTGTTATTTTTCTGGTTGTCTGATAGTAAATAAAAAAACTTCTTTATTGCTGGCTGAAAAGCTGAAAGGACAAATAGAAGTTTTACCTGTCAATGTAGACGGTAACACTTCAGACTATTATTTTATAAATGTATTGAATACAGTCGATGCCTTAAATATAGAGTCCAAGAACAATGAAGAAATTTTGAAGATGATGAGAGATAATAATGGTATTTTCAATAAAGGAAATATCGGTTCATATATCATATTTCGGGATAGTCTGTTTAATAACAATTATTATTGCACAGATGAATTTGTAGATTTTGTGAAGCAAAATTCAATCACAGGATTAAAATTTACATGTGCAGGTATCGCAAAATAAATCACTGATAACAAGCCAAGTTAGCTGCTAAACGCAGCTCCTTGTCAAGCCATTAGCGAAAACAGAAACCAGTATGATACAGCAAGTAGAAAAACTGAAAGAAATAATCAATCAAAACAGTATGGGGCATTTGCCTTTGCCCTATCGTGTTGATTTGATGAAACAAATAAGCGATATATGTATAGTGCAAAAAGTATTATGCGAGTGTTGCAAGAAAGTCTGTTCTTGCTTTACAAAGGAATATGACAATGAAAACCCATTATACAGAGTTTTGTCCGAAATAGATAGTTATCTTTACAAGAATAAGGGCACTGCCGAAAGCATATCGGTTTCGGTGGAACGGTTATGCAATTATGCGGAACAATCCATTGAGAGTTGCGAAGATATGGCAGGGTGGGCAATCATCGCTTTAGGATATGCTATTCGGAATGATGCAGCTACCATATTGGAGATAGAGGATTATAACGGTGAAGATGATAATGCTTTCGACTTTGAAAGCTGGAATGCGGATTTTATATGCTCAATAGCCTATTCGGGCAGCAATCCTTTCATGGAAATAGGTAATGCGGAGAAACGCAAGGAATATTGGTTGTGGTATCTTGATATGGTTCTTAGTATGTGTGAAAAATCGAATACACCATATACAATGATAAAACCAACATCTAAAAAGTCGCAAAATCAGATTTCTATTCCCAAACGCACACAAAGTTGGCAGATTGAAAATGTGTCAAATCAAATACAACAACTGGTACATGCACTGATAGAAGCAACGGATAAGCAAACGAAAGACTGGAATAAAATTGTATTAAGCTATACATTCATTTCTGCTTCTTATATGAACATTACTTGTTGTCGGGAAGAAGAAGTTCAGAAAATAACACTCTGCCAAAGTATAGAAAATCTTATTCATAACAGTCTGTTTCATATCCACAAAGATATGTATCTACAAGCCCCCAAAGAAGGAGCATGGATGCAATGCTGTATAACAATAGAAAAAGGCAATTCTTATGATATATCCTTTAATTACGATGATATAACATCCATTTCCGACATATTCAATAATCCCGATTGGCTTATTGGAGCATTTGAGGATTATCCACGAAGTAAAGAATACACCCCTCAATGGCTAAGAAAAATAATTGAAAGAAGAAAGCTGTATCTGACTTAGTTTCTGTGAGTGGATAAAATAATTTCGCTAACAACGCAGGATAACGGACAAGCCGTTCCCTGCTAACCATTA
>NZ_JACOOH010000031.1:0-1903 GCF_014287455.1 Butyricimonas hominis | reverse complement strand
TTCATGCTCTCATTCCCGATCATGGATGCCATGGCAAACGGGCCGGCAAGCGGTATGTGCATCAGGGGGATGATCATCCCGCCCGTATCGGATACGCCGCGCTTCAGTCCGTTCACGCTTACGTTCGTACCCAGGAACGGTATGTAGTCAGCGGGGTCTATCACCATCCCGACGTAGGGATGGATGGGATTGAAAGGGGGAGCCGTTGTCACATGAACGTCAACCCCGATCACCATGGTGGTATGACTGTCCGCTAAGAACATTTATTTTACCGTAACTTGCTCTATTCTATCAAAATGAATTCCTTTTAAAGAAAATTTATCAACTAGTTCTTTAAATTTCTCGCTAAAAAAAGTATACTGATAATTTGCTTGAGGTATCCGAAAAATATCTTGTTCTTTAATAGCTTCTTTAGATAATGTAAAATGATTGATACTACAAATCCACCCTTTTTCTTTATCTAAATAATTTAAAGAAGATTCTTCTTCAATTAATGCGTTAATAATATTGGTACAATAAAAAAAAGAAAAACCACTTGGATTTGCTATAGGTAAAATTTCACCATATTTGCTAATTAATTCATAAAGACAATCAATCGCATATGAGCTCATAGTATATAGAGGAGTACATGCTGTTGAAATATCAAATTTTTTCTTACTCTTTACTGAGTAAATATACTCTAAACTAGGACTTTCCCAAATTTGTTTAATTTTAGGATTATATCCCATATTTTTTTGCCAATCAGAAACATCTTTGAATCTGATAGCATTATATTCACTTAATGAACCTATTAAATAATATTTCATACTTATATATGTTTTTATTTTTGTGGAGGAGTATATGTTCCATTTAGCAACATTTTCCTTATTTGATCCAATTGCTTTAATACAGCATCTTTTCCACCAGCAAGGTCGGCGGCTACAATTTCAGCATTTACTCGCTCAATATAATCATTTGTATGTCTTCCTGTATGTAATAGTCCTGGAGCTGAACTATTTCTATTATTAGGAAGGAAAACGCCATTAACATAAGAATCAATATCTATTTTATGCTTATCCAGTATATCTTTTGCAGCTTTAGCTTTTTTGCTACTTCCTACAATATGATGAGCTGCAGTATTTGCTGGTCGCGGTATTCCATGAGCAATCATATCATCGGCTAATTTTTTACTACAATGGAGTCCAAATATGTCCAGCCATATATTCACATCCTGCACATATCCATACAGCGTAGGATTGTTCCCTGCCAGTCCAATCGGGTCAGAAGAAATATACATTCCCATCTGCGGTGAATAGTAGCGGAAGCGGTTATAATACAGTTCCGTCTCCATATCCTCATACTGTCCCTGATAGCGGAACGGTACGAGCGTTCGGTCTCCGTGACATTCCTTCACCTCTCCGTACACGTCCAGCAGCATCTCCCACACAAGGATTCCCCTGCTGTCGTATGCCTGCGTAGGCGTGCCCAGATAGTCATGCACTATCGTGTAGCGTTCCCCGTCAGTGACTTTTGCCACCGGCGTGAACGAGGTTCCGTCATATATCCATGTCACGATGTTCTCCAGCTTCTCCGTGCCTTCGTATTCCTCGCGTCCGCTTCCGTCAGTGATGAGCCTCGGCCTGTCTGCCTCGCTGATTTTCCATTCGTGCAGCACCACGTTCCCGTCCCATCCGAACCGCCGGACGGTTCCGTCCACGGTCTTCGATACCCGTCGTCCGAGCGCATCATATCCGAAGGAGATGGTCTTTCCGTCCGGTGTCTTCACTCCGGCAAGCATTCCGCTGGCCAGCCACTCGTAGCAGGTGTCTCCCGGCTGCCAGTCCGCAAACGGGGTGTCCTTGCTTCCGGCACTGCCGTTTTTTTCGTTTTCAGGAGAAGAGAACAGTCCGAACAGCCCCTTCCT
>NZ_JACOOH010000030.1:0-1992 GCF_014287455.1 Butyricimonas hominis | reverse complement strand
GGGTAGGGGTGAAAGGCCAATCAAACTGGGAAATAGCTCGTACTCTCCGAAATGCATTTCGGTGCAGCCTGTGGTGTTCTGTTCTAGAGGTAGAGCTACTGATTGGACGCGAGGGCTTCACCGCCTATCAAATCCGGATAAACTCCGAATGCTAGAACACTTGAACCATGGAGTGAGCCCGCGGGTGCTAAGGTCCGCGGACGAGAGGGGAAGAACCCAGACCACCCGCTAAGGTCCCCGATGGACGGTTAAGTTGATAAAACGAGGTGGGATCGCGAAGACAGCTAGGATGTTGGCTTGGAAGCAGCCATTCATTTAAAGAGTGCGTAACAGCTCACTAGTCGAGTGATCCCGCGTGGATAATACACGGGCATTAAACCGTCAACCGAAGCGGTGGGGTTAGCATTAGCTAACCGGTAGGAGAGCATTCCTGTCGGCGCCGAAGGTGTATCGCGAGGTACGCTGGAGCGTCAGGAAAAGCAAATGTAGGCATAAGTAACGATAATGGGGGCGAGAACCCCCCACGCCGAAAGACCAAGGATTCCCCGGCAATGCCAATCAGCCGGGGGTCAGCCGGCCTCTAAGGCTAACCCGAGTGGGGATGCCGACGAGAAACGGGTTAACATTCCCGTGCTTCTCGTCACCGTTACGCGGTGACGGGGTGACCAAGGAACCGCGCGCTGACGGAATAGCGCGTTGAAGGCCGTACCCGATGACGGTGGTAGTCAAGCACGCCACCGGAGGCGAAAGCCGATAGTACCGCGAGGCCTCGGCCGAGCGGATAGCGTTCCGGGCGTTAACCCCCGAGAAAACCCGCTAAACTTCAAGTGACGAGGAACCGTACTGTAAACGGACACACGTGGTCTGGTAGAGGATACCGAGGCGCTCGAGTGATTCATGGTCAAGGAACTAGGCAAAATAGTCCTGTAACCTCGGGATAAAGGACGCTCTAGTGATAGAGCCGCAGAGAAATGGCCCAGGCGACTGTTTACCAAAAACACATGGCTATGCCAAATCGAGAGATGACGTATATGGCCTGACACCTGCCCGGTGCCGGAAGGTTAAGAGGAGAGCTTAGACGAAAGTCGAGGGTTTGAATTGAAGCCCCGGTAAACGGCGGCCGTAACTATAACGGTCCTAAGGTAGCGAAATTCCTTGTCGGGTAAGTTCCGACCTGCACGAATGGTGTAACGATCTGGGCACTGTCTCGACCATGAGCTCGGTGAAATTGTAGTTCCGGTGAAGATGCCGGGTACCCGCGACGGGACGGAAAGACCCCGTGAACCTTTACTGCAGCTTCGCGTTGTTCCCGGGCACGGGACGTGTAGGATAGGTCGGAGGCAATGAAGCGGTTTCGCCAGGAATCGTGGAGCCATCGTTGAAATACGACCCTTCTCTTGTCTGGGATCTAACTCTTCGTGAGAGGACACCGCGTGGTGGGTAGTTTGACTGGGGTGGTCGCCTCCAAAAGCGTAACGGAGGCTTCCAAAGGTACCCTCCGGTTGATTGGTAATCAACCTTCGAGTGCAATGGCACAAGGGTGCTTGACCGGGAGACACACAAGTCGATCGGGTGCGAAAGCAGGGCATAGTGATCCGGTGATCCCGCGTGGAAGGGTCATCGCTCAAAGGATAAAAGGTACTCCGGGGATAACAGGCTGATCGCTCCCAAGAGCTCATATCGACGGAGCGGTTTGGCACCTCGATGTCGGCTCGTCACATCCCGGGGCTGGAGAAGGTCCCAAGGGTTCGGCTGTTCGCCGATTAAAGTGGCACGCGAGCTGGGTTCAGAACGTCGTGAGACAGTTCGGTCCCTATCTGTCGTGGGCGTAGGAGATTCGCGAGGTCCTGACTCTAGTACGAGAGGACCGGGTTGGACGCGCCGCTAGTGAACCGGTTATGACGCCAGTCGTACGGCCGGGTAGCCACGCGCGGACGGGATAAGCGCTGAAAGCATCTAAGCGCGAAGCCTGCCTCAAGATGAGATCTCCTT
>NZ_JACOOH010000029.1:0-2188 GCF_014287455.1 Butyricimonas hominis | reverse complement strand
CCGCCTTGATAGATACGGAGATACCAAATTATAGCCGCCAAAAGGATAATCGGACTTTCCACGAAGAAATCGCCCTGCTTGCTTATCCAACTTCGATTGAGGTTAAGCATTATCGTGTAGCTTGCTTCGTAGGCATCCGCAATGTCCGACATGAAGCTGGCATTTATCGGGTTGCATCGGTGGCTCTTGCGTGGGTCGTCAAAATTGATAACGTAAAATTTCGGCTTAACCTTGTAGCCGTCCAAGTGGTTAAGTAAATGATTGTAAGCGATTTCCGAAAGGTCAGGAAACTTATAATCATACAGGTAGAGCGCAAAACCTTTCTCGATTTGCTGTTTTATGTAATTATTTACTACTGCGTATGACTTCCCGCTGCCCGGCGTTCCTAACACGATGCTCGCACGAAAAACGTTTACAACGTTAATATAGCCATTGTTCCACTTCTTCTTATAGTAGAACCGGGTAGGCAGATTTACCGAATACTCGTTCTCGATAAGCCTTGTTTCCTGCTGGAAACTTTCGTTCTCGGTATTAAAGACATCATCCATGAGGTTGTTTTTCAACAACCGGGACATCCACGTACCCGCCATGAGCATACAGATATAGCCCACCGAAAGCGTGGCGATATAAAACACGGCATCCGCCGTATGTGGCAGCGGAAGTTCCAGCAGCCACCAGTTCAGGAAAAACAACACGACACCCGCCGCAAGGCTGCAATGTATCTTCGTCCACGTTATCTTTTCCTCTTTCACGCCCTTAGTGCCGATGCACGACAGGGCGAGGAACACCACCGCAAAAAGTTTTGTCCAAAGAACGGACGAGAACAGCCCGGTGGTGCGCTGGAAGTTCCACAGTATCTTGTCTATCACTTCAAAGGTCACTCCCCATTCTTTCAGGGTGGAGTAACAGAACCAGTACACGTTTATTCCCACGAATAGAATACTGACAGCCCGCATAAAGTCCATGACCCTTGCAAGCCCTCTCAAATCATCCTCTTGCTGCATAATTGTATGTTTTTAAGTTAGTCGATGCGCCTTGTGCGCTTCTTTTTCTTCTTTCTCTTTTGGCGGGCGGTGTCCTGCGGCTCGTCACCGCCTGATGCACCGCCGCCCAGCAAACCGCCGAAAGCACCCAGCACGGAAGCCACGCCCGAAACGATGTCGGCTTTCGGCGTGAAGCCCTGCTGTTCCTGATGCGTGGGCTGGTCTTGCTGCGGTGCTGCCACTTCGGGCTGGTGTATCTTTCCGGTTTCGCCCGAAAAACGTTCGTTGAACACGTTCGCCGAATACTCCTTGCCCAAGCGTGAACCGTTCAGCACCACCCGGCTGTCATGGTCGATGAACGTAACGCCATAGATGCGCCCGCTGTCGTTCTGACGGAATACCACGTCAATGCCCCGCTTCCTTAGCTGCTGTTCCAGTTCCTTGCGGCTGTGGGCGGTCTGCATGGCATTGGCTACAATCTTCCGGGTGCGTTCTTTCAATTTCCCGTTCTTGATTGCTTCGCCCGATTTCTCCATTCTGCGCTGCACCGCTTCATAACCTACCGACTTGCCGATGCGGGAAGCCTTTACCGGGTTGCCTGTCTTTTCGCCCTTGTCGTTCATGGCGGAATAGACAATGCCCTGATAGGGCTTGCCGTTTATCTCGCCTTTGACTTCCTCGGCGCACACGTTGTAAGCGGCAAGCAAAGCCTTATATTCCCCGAACGACTGGAAGCGGTAGCCGTAACAAGCCGCTTTCACGGTGTTGCCGATTTGGTGCTTCACGTCCCCGGCGGCATAGTCCACCTTTTTAAGTTCCGGACGTTCGGCACGTTCCTTTCGCTCTGCCGGGTGCAGCCCGTATTTCTTTTCCAGTTCACGGGTGATTTGCTTGCTGCGCCGATGCTCGAACCTGTCATTCAGCGGTCTGCCGTTCTCGTCCACCCGCAACCCCACGATGTGGATATGGTGGCGGTCGATGTCGGTATGCTTGTACACCAAATAAGGCTGGTCGCCATAGCCCAACTTCCGCATATACTCCCGTGCGATGTCGGAAAGCTGCTGGTCGGTCAGCACGTCTTCCGGGTGCGGGTTTATGGAAATATGAAGTATCGGCTTCTTGGTGGAAAGCTGGACGGGCATCTGCATTTCAAAGCTGCGCATACACTCGCCGATAGAGAAATTCCCGTCCTCGCTCAACAGCAT
>NZ_JACOOH010000028.1:0-2229 GCF_014287455.1 Butyricimonas hominis | reverse complement strand
AATACCCCCGCTTTGCCGGGTATGCCGCCGGGCTGGACGGCACACCCCTGAACCGCCGCAGCGTGAATGACGGCAAAGTGACCGACCACCACGCCTTAATCATTACCGAGAACCTGCCCGGCGAACTTTCCAAAGACGAGCGGGCGGTTTACGAGCTGGTAGCCGGGCGTATGCTGGAAGCCTTTTCGGGCAAGTGCGTGAAAGACGTTACCACCGCCATATTGTCGGCTGGAGATACCGACTTCACGGTGAAAGGGTCTGTGATGAAAGTAGCAGGCTGGCGTGCCGTGTTCGGCGAGCAGGAAACGGGCGGTGATGAAGAAGCCGCCAGCCTGCCGCCGCTTCAAGAGGGCGAAAGCCTGCCGATTTCCAACGTGGAACTGTTGGAGAAGCAGACCAAGCCGAAACCGCTGCACACGGAAAGCAGCCTGCTTGCCGCAATGGAGAACGCCGGAAAGGAACTGGAAGATGCCGAACTGAAAGCCAGCCTGAAAGATGCCGGGATAGGCACGCCCGCCACCCGTGCGGCGATTATCGAAACGCTGTTCGCCCGCCAGTACATCGTGCGTGAGAAGAAGAACCTTGTGCCTACCGACAAGGGGCTTGCCGTTTACAGGATTGTCAGGGACAAGAAGATTGCCGATGTCGAAATGACGGGCATGTGGGAAACCGCCCTTTCCAAGATAGAAGCGGGCAGCATGGATGCCGACACGTTCCGAAAGGGCATCGAGGTGTACGCCGCCCAAATCACGGCGGAACTGCTTTCGGTACAATTATCTGTTGCGGGCGGTGAAACCTGCCCCTGCCCGAAATGCGGTAGCGGGCGCATCCTGTTCTACCCGAAAGTGGCGAAGTGTTCCAACGTGGACTGCACGCTAACCATATTCCGCAACAAGTGCGACAAGCAGCTTTCCGACAAGCAGATTGTCGAGCTGGTGACGAAACGCAAGACCGGTCTAATCAAGGGGTTCAAGGGCAAGAACGGCAAGGCTTTCGATGCTTCGCTTGTGCTGGACGAACAGTTCAATGTCGTTTTTTCATTCCCCGAAAAGAAAGCGAAACCGAAGAAATAGCCTATCTTTGCCACTGAAATTTCATTGTGATAGGTTTTATAACTTATAATAATTGAAATTTTAGTGGTTGCGCCCGGCGGGAACCGGGCGCATTTTTTATACGCTCCCGCCAAACAGGTAGGTCGAACAGACCACCCCGTTATCCAGCACCCTGCTTTCCGAGAGTTTCCAATGTGAGCCGAATGTTTCCCCGATAAAGCCGATGCCGTTGCCCGCCATGACCGGGACGGTGTAGATTGTCAGGCTGTCCAGCAACCCGGCTTTAATCAATGAAGTAAGCAGCTTGCCGCCGCCCACCACCAGCATGGCGGTTTCCTGTTTCAATTCATAAATTCTTTGCAGCGGTTCTTCGGTCAGGAACTCCACGCCGCAGTCCGGCGTCACGTTGGTGTCGTAGTGTGACACCACAAAAGACCGCTTGCTTTTGTGCGGCCACCCGCCCCAGTGTTCAAAGATGTAGTTGTAGGTGTTCGCCCCCATAAGCAGGCAGCTTGCGGCGGCGTGTTCCCTTGCCGCCAGTTCCTTGACTTCACGGGGCATCCAGTCCAGTTCATAGTCCGGCGTGGCGGTATGCCCGTCCAGCGATACGGCGATGTGCGCTTTGATTTGTTCCATATTGTCAGGTATTAAAGTGATATAAATCCCTACTGTCTTGGCACGTTAGCCGCCACCCCAAAAAGAAAGCGTGGCATGACGCTGTTTCGATGCGAGGTACTGGCATACCCAAATGTGGAAACAGTGCAGCCACGCTATGACAAACGCATAGCATATCCTGCGCTGAATATCCCCACATTTTGAAAAGTGCCAGTTTTCGCATCGGGACGTTCGGCGAACGTATATGTTATATAAAGGCGAAATCGCAACCGGTGTTGTTCAGTCGCCGTTATTTTCTTATGTTACTTTTGCAAAAGTAGTTAAAATCACCCGAATAACCTTGCAAACAGAAAAAATCCTGCCGTGTTTCACAACAGGGCAGGACACAAGCACCTAAAAACACACAAGTTCCGCCCATGCGCCTAAGGGCGGATTGTGTTTCATTGAAGATTATATGAACCGATGACAAAACAGCTTTGGTTCGCCGTGTCTTTGGTGATGATGTCCCTTTCCCGCATGAAGCGGATATAGCTCTTTGCGGTGCGCTCCTTGATGTCCAATA
>NZ_JACOOH010000027.1:0-2475 GCF_014287455.1 Butyricimonas hominis | reverse complement strand
AGAGCGGCGGTAGCGGTTCAACAATGCCTGTACACGGGCTTTCCTGTATCGTGCAAGAATAAATACACAAATAAGCAAAAACATTGCACCTAAATAGCCAAGATGTAAGGACGACCATTGCGGTACACTGTTAATCAGGAGAAAGTTGCCGGGCAGAACTACTATCCACCACCAATACCAAAACAGCAGTATAAAACCTGACATCCGTCCTATCTTCTTGTCCCAAACCTCTCCCTTGAAATATAGGTAGTCAAAAAAATAGTATCTGTAATTCGTCCGGTTTGCACGTTGCTTCACTCGTTCAAAATAGTTATCTGTATTTTTTATTCCTTTATTATTCATAATGAGTTAGAAAGGAACGCTGTTCAAAGGTTATCTTTCCTTGTTAGCACCTAATTTTGAATGGTTAGCAAAGGACTGTATTTTACTGTTGAATTGCCCTTGCCGTCAATGTTCTTAATTATTAATTGATTGCTCATTAAAAATTGCATATTATGTTTTATACCCTTTCATGAACAATGGAATTAAAAGTATAAGGCAAGTCCTAATAGTACGACAAAAGGAGAGAACATAAAAATATACGCCCATACATTGGAACTGTGTTCATATACTTTTCTTTCCATAATCTTCTCATTCCTATGTTTATACCGGTAATAAAAATAAAGGCTGCTCCATAAGGATAACATAATGACAAGGACTATGAAAAACACATTAGCTGCATTCTTTTGCGGTGAATATCCCATTATGATATAATAGTATATAATTGCGGCATCCACCAAATAGAATAGCAGGATTGTGGACATGATAAATGGCACATGTGTATTCAGATACATACTGGTATCCATATATCGGGTCAATACTTGAATCTTGTAAAACAAATATTCTAATATTCTATGTATCATCATTGTTTCTAATGGTTTGACAAGGAGCTGCGTTTAGCAGCTATCTTGGCTCGTTATCAATATAATTCTCTAAGAAAGCATATTCATTCATTATGGCAAGATTTCACATTCTTCACCAAAAGGATAATAGGTTCTCATGTTTACGGTCGATTCATTTTCGCTGCGACATACTCTTATTCTGCTTATGGAAAGTTTTTCTGTTACTAAGAGTTCGTACCGTAAATTTTCATGGTGAAAGACTATTACTTCCGGCTTCTCTGTGTCATAAAGAGAATAGAATATTCTTAGATTTTTGTAAGAAGATAATGCCGTTTCAATTTGTACATCAAAAGAAACCGGCAATGTTACAGAGAGATATTCCATATTGCCCGGATTACTCTTTATATCCAAATCAATATACTCAATGTGGGCAGGCTCTTTGCTGGTTTCGGGCAAGAAACCAATCATAACGCCCTTATCTTCTATCTCGATAGGCTCTTCGTCTATTTCATCATATTCATCATAATCAGAAAGGAGTTCCTCAATGGAAGTTTCAAATAACTTCTCGAATATTCTCTCTGTGTTTTTGTTCTGTATGTCAGTGCAGAACAATTCTGCATGAATCTTATTGTTTGTTGTATTCATCTTCATAACAAGTCATTTTGTCTTAATGTATCGTAGTAATCTCCGTCACTATCCATATTGGAAACTATTTTTTTTGACAGTTCTACTGCATTGAGAGCAATGCATTCTTGTCCGAACACGGGATGAATCAAGAATGATAAGTCTTGCTTGTTTCCTTTCAGCCATTTCAGAAAATTTATGGTATTGACTTTACTTAGCTTTATGGACATATTGCATAAAGCCAAATACAACTCCATATAATATTCGTCTTGCCACAACAAAAATGTGCCGCTATTATCTTGCCCTACAATAATTTGTAAGGTGTCGTCAGAAGTAATAGTGTCAAAGAAATTCTTCGCTCTTTTCTGACTATTAGATTGTTGAATGAATTGCTTTCTCATGTTGTTATTCCATTTGTTATTGATAATGGCTTGGCGGGGAACGGCGTTAGTCCGTTATCCCGGCTCGTTAGTAATTTATTTAATCTCCAGTAATTCTTATCTTAGATATATTTTGCAGATTTATACAATTCACTATTCGCTCAATCTCCTTATAATAAGGAGATTCTTTTCTAATTTCTTTTAGTTCCTCAATGAAAGAGGATATTTCTATACCCGAAAGTTCTACGTTCGTTTTATAGTAGTCTTGCACACGGAATATAGTCCGAAATCGTCCTTTATCTAAATTTGCAAGATTGAACAACCAATAATGTAAGCCTTCACTAATTTCAGACTTATTCGTACATATTCCGTCATTGTTATAAATCAAAATATCTAAGCCCATATGAGAATTGCTAAATTGTTACTAATGTTATTTATAACCGCACCTTATGGTGTCGTTCCTACACTTCTATAACTGCACCTCACGAATTATCCAGTGTATCAAGAGGATTAGGGATTTTTGCTTTATGGGCACTTGACACATGAAGATAAATGGTTGTGGTCTTGATGTCGTTGTGTCCCAGCAATTC
>NZ_JACOOH010000026.1:0-2498 GCF_014287455.1 Butyricimonas hominis | reverse complement strand
AGTAGGCTCGGTATGGGACGCCTTGTCGTCTTTCGGCGATAGGTTTCCCCATACCTGCCTCCAAACCGAACGTACATGTCTCCATGTATTCGGCTTTCCGTTGGTAATGTCAATTTTCTGTTAAACATAGCTTTGAATCAGTGTATTGCATTTTTCGCATACTGCCAATGTCTTGCGTCCTCTCTTCAGCATCAATCTATTCCACTCCGTATCTGCTTTCAGTTTACAGAGTGTTCTGACATGGTGCATTATCAGTGGCGCTTTATTTCCGCAAAGTTCGCACACACCGTTATTTAGCCTTTCTACAAGCGATGCCTGCGGCAGAAAATATGTATTCGGCATGTGGTCACATTCTGCAAAATCATTGACAGTTTTTCTTCTGAACCCCTCATTGTACAATACCCTGCACTTTTCTTGACCCTTGTTGTCCATATATCGGACAACAAAGTCCTGCCCTTCACGATAACGTTTCCATTCTTTACGCATGGTACTGTTATGTTTGTGTGCAAGAGTTTTAATGCAACTGCGTTTCATGATACCTCCGAAAGTACCTCCGACAGCTGAGATGTTATTGGCTATCGAATAGTAGTTATAGAACCCTCTTATTTCAAGGTTGTATCTGGCTATGATATCCTCCTCTTTCATGCTTGTTAGGAAGCCTCTGGATTCAGCCCACCATATTTCTTTGCCATTGACTTGTTTTATTGCCATAGCATTCATAGCGAGCAGTTTCTCCCTTGCAATTTCAGTAGGGACATGTAGCCTTACATTTCCGTTGAACATTCGATTCGTTCTACCGAGGCTATTCTTTACCTTGCTTTCGGAACGTTGTACATAAATTTCATATCCGAGAAATTTTGCCTTGTCCTGTGCGTTTGTGATTAAGGTCTTTTCCTCAGACAGCTCAAGTTTTAGTTGTTCTTGCATGTACTTTTTGAGGTCTGCCTTTATCGCTTCACAGTCGGCTTTACTGCCGATAACCCCTATAAGGAAGTCGTCAGCATATCTCACGTATTTTAGTCGTCTGTACTGTTCGTCCATGTCATTCCCATACGGGAGTTGTTGCATTTCTGTACGCATGTTTCTGATTTGCGAGATAAGGATTTTCCTTTTCTCCACGTCAGTTTCGGCGTTCAGTTTACGCTTCAGCGAGTTTCTTTTGTTGCAAATACGGTTGTAGGCTGGATTTACCCGTCTCTTGTTACCCTTGTCGAACCTCTTGGCATACTCGTTCATGAACTTATCAAACTTGTCAAGATAGATATTTGCCAGTATTGGACTGATGATTCCACCTTGAGGTGTTCCCGAATAAGTATGATTGAACTGCCAGTGTTCTACATATCCGGCTTTAAGGAACTTTCTAATCAAGCGAATAAAGCGAACATCGTTTATTCTTTCTTCAAGTATGCTTATCAGTACGCTATGGTCTATGTTGTCGAAGAATCCTTTAATGTCTCCCTCGATGAACCATTTAGCCCCGACAAACCTTTTCTGAATGCTTGATAGTGCGGTGTGGCAGCTTTTGAAAGGTCTAAACCCATGTGAGGTGTATTCAAAATACCCTTCATATATGGCTTCAAGTATCATTCTTACCACCTCCTGTACAAGTTTGTCTTCAAAGGAGGGTATGCCCAACGGACGCATTTTACCGTTCTTCTTGGGAATATATACCCTCTTTGCCGGATTAGGTTGATATGTCTCGTTTTTGAGACTTGCTATAAGAGATTCTATTCTTTGAATGCTCATTTGGTCAATGGTCTTGCCGTCAGTGCCAGGTGTCATATTGCCTTGCTTAGTGTAAATACGTTGATAGGCAACATAAAACATCTGTTCATTGAATAGATTTCGATACAGCCTTTCGAACCTGTAGCCCGAAACTTTGCTGTGTTCACATAAATTGTTTAATACTTGCTTTGGATTTCTCATAATGTCTCTCACATTATCCGTTGTTTGTATTAAAATTACCAACTGCTTCCCTTCGCCATGTACAAGGCTTTCCCTTGCTCAGACTACTACGGAAGCTCCGTTGCCATGTCGGGTATTCAGAGTCTTTACCCATAGCCTTTTGGCATCCCGATTTAGGCAATCTCCAGTTAGCACGCATAGTAACTATTGGCACGACAGATTGTCGGATGCGACTTTCGTTCTTTTCTTGCTTATCGCAAGTACGTCGTGGTTGATACCTTTTGCCCATATTCCTAATGCTTTGGAATTGAGTACCACGAGAGGGCGTAGATATAACTGCCTTTCCGCCCACGCCACGCCTTATGCCGCTGAACTATCGTTGAACCAATGCAGGCTTCATCCTTATATCTGTCTTTCCCCCTCACGGAACTGTGTCGCATGACAGTTAGCCGCACATTCCGTTTTACTGAAATGCTGTTTTCACCTTTTGCTTTCGCTCGGGGCTTATTCAGTTGGGAGTAGAACATATTGTATCCTATTCTAATCTCTTGCCACAGAGATATTTACTATGCGACCATTCTGGACGCACGCAT
>NZ_JACOOH010000025.1:0-2816 GCF_014287455.1 Butyricimonas hominis | reverse complement strand
CAGTCCGGTGTAACGTTGGTGTCGTAGTGTGACACCACAAAAGACCGTTTGCTTTTGTGCGGCCACCCGCCCCAGTGTTCAAAGATGTAGTTGTAGGTGTTCGCCCCCATAAGCAGGCAGCTTGCGGCGGCGTGTTCCCTTGCCGCCAGTTCCTTGACCTCACGGGGCATCCAGTCCAGTTCATAGTCCGGCGTGGCGGTATGCCCGTCCAGCGATACGGCGATGTGCGCTTTGATTTGTTCCATATTGTCAGGTATTAAAGTGATATAAATCCCTACTGTCTTGGCACGTTAGCCGCAACCCCAAAAAAGAAAGCGTGGCATGACGCTGTTTCAAAGTAGAGGTACTGGCATACCCAAATGTGGAAACAGTGCAGCCACGCTATGACAAACGCATAGCATATCCTGCGCTGAATATCCCCACATTTTGAAAAGTGCCAGTTTTCTACTTTGGGACGTTCGGCGAACGTATATGTTATATATAAAGGCAATATTCCGGCAACCGCCGTCCAACTGCCGTTACTTTTCCGTGTAACTTCTGCAAAGTTAAGCAAATACCCTGAAAAATCACGTGCAAACAGAAAAAATCCTGCCGTGTTATCACAACAGGGCAGGACACAAGCACCTAAAAATACACAAGTTCAGCCCATACGCCTACGGGCAGCTTGCGTTCCTTTGAAGATGATATGAACCGATGACAAAACAGCTTTGGTTCGCCGTGTCTTTGGTGATGATGTCCCTTTCCCGCATGAAGCGGATATAGCTCTTTGCGGTGCGCTCCTTGATGTCCAATACCTGCTGCAACTGCTCGCAAAGGTCTATGTAGGTGATGCGTGTCTGCCGCCCGAAGATGTCATGTGCGACATTCACCAGTTCCCTTTCCTTGCGTTTCTCCTTTTCCTCACGGGGCTTCTCGCCCTTGTACACGTGCATCCCGGCTTCCTTGTCCCATGCAAAGAGCATCAGCGGCACGTCCAGCGGGCTTCCGTCCCTTACTTTCAGGGCTTTCACCACCGACTGGGCGGGTTCATCGTCTTTCTCTATCGAAAGGATTGTAGCCGCCTTGCGCTGCAACTCGCTGCCCAAATGTCCCCGCAGCTTCAAACCGTTGGGGACGAAATGCAGCACGCACAGAATACACGTGTTGTAGATGCCAGCCAGCCGATAAAGTTCATCTATCACCGCCACGCTTTCCGCTTCATCGTTGGCACTCTTAACAAGGTCGGCGATGCCGTCAATGACGACCAACTGGATGCCGCCGTACTGGTAGTAGAACTTATCCATGCTCTGCACAATGGCGTTCAAGCGTTCTTTGCGTGACATACCCGTCAGGCAGAACGCTTTGAGTTCATCGGGTTTGTCCGGCTGTTTGGCACGTGCCAGCAGGTTGCTTACATTCTTGAACAGTTGCACTTCCGATTGCTCGGTATCGTAAAGCAAGACCGCCTTGTGCCTGCCGTTGGCGGTTATCTGTATGCCCAGCGTATCTACTTCCGCACCAGCCGGGCAGATGCAGCCCGCCACGATTGCGGCTACATAATTGCTCTTTCCCGTTCCCTCGCCCCCGGTGATGCCGAACAGGTTGCCTTGTGTCCCCAGCGGAACGTCACCCGCCGAAATAATCTCTTGTGCTTTGGCGGGCGGGTTGTTGAAATCTATCTCGCATGATTTTAGCATAATCAATGTGTCGCTATACAGGTTGTCTAAAAATTCGATAAACAGCTTCAGGAAATCTTCACGGGTGTTCCCGGCTTTGAAGTAGTCGGATATGTCCTTTTCCTCTTTCGTTCCCGGAAGCGGGAGCAGCAGGCGTTTCACGCCAAATTCTTCCAATAGTTTTTCCTGCTTGCATGAACTTTCCCTGCCCGTCTTGTCCATGTCAAAGAGCAGGACGATGTGCTTGAAGCGGAACGTCAGCCGATAGACCAGCGTGGGAGGGATAGTCACCGTTTCGCTGTTGAAGCAGATAGCGTGAAAACCGTGCGCCGCCAGCGAAAGCACGTCTTTCTCGCCGCCCGTGATGAATAGCGTGTCGCCTTTGGCTGGCAGTTGTTCCAGCCCGAAACTGTAGTTCTCGCCGAAGCTGCCGCCGTAGAGGAAGCGGGGCGTGGAGAACGGGCGGTACAGCTTGATGTGCTGTTTGCCCTTGTAGCCGTACATGGGTTCTGCCACCGATGAAGTGTAGGTGTACGGTTTGCCCTCTGCCGTTTCGCTGTGATACTCCCGGAGCGAGCAGACCTTGTAACGTTCCAGCAGTTCGGGCGTGATGCCGTACTGTTGCCAGTACACCAGTTCGGCAAGCGGGAACTTCTGTTCCCGGAACTGGTAGGGCTTGACGGGCTTTTCGGACGTTTCTTCGGGTTTGTCCGGCACTGCCCGGCGGACGGTTGCCGGGGGAACGGAAACCGGAGTGCCGGAAGCCAGCCCCAAACCCAAGTCCCGGTCGATGATTTCCAGTATCTCCACGAAGTCAGCCGCCCGGTTGCAGTCCAGCCCCTTTAACTGCCCCACGAGGAAGAAACAGTCGCCGCTATAACTGTCGTTGCCGAAGTCTTTCATCTTGTAGATACCGCCCCGGCGGTCGAAGTAGATGTTGCAGGAAGCCTTGCTGTCCTCGTACAGCGGGTTAAGGAAGTTGCGACCTATGCGCCAGTTTCCGGGCAGGTAGTGTTTGAACACCGCCAGCCCGTTACTTGTCCTTTCTAAGATTTCCTCTTTCCTTAGCATACAACTGGTGGTTGGTTATCAGGTTGTCGATGTTCTCCTTGTTGCTCCTTATCAGGCGTTCTTCCAGCATCCGGCGTATCTCGCTGACCT
>NZ_JACOOH010000024.1:0-3329 GCF_014287455.1 Butyricimonas hominis | reverse complement strand
GGCACAAGGGAGGAATACGGATACGACAGGAACGGACTGATGGTATCGGCCGACAACACGGAGGCACGCATAAGGCTGGAGCGCGACCCGATGGGACGTGTGGTATGCGAGAAGGCGGGCCTACCGGGAGGCGACACCTTCACGCAGGTGATGTCCGTGGAATCGGAATACAGCATATACGGCGAGCGCACCCGCGTAAGAAGCTCGCTCGGAGCGGACATGCGGCTGTCCTACGACAGTCCGGGACTTGTCGGAGAAATAAAGGCCGAGGTGGAAAGGCCTGAACCGGACAGGGCATCCGCAGAGGAAAGGAACACAGGGAAAAAGAACATACAGTCCTGGGAAAGCAGCATCCTGCGGGACGATGCGGGACGCGAGACGGAACGCTTCGCCACGGGCGGGATAAGGATCACCACGGACTATGACGACATGGGGCTTGTACGCTCCCGCCACGTGCATTCGGGCGAAAGGCATACGGGATGGAGAAGCTACCGGTGGGACGTAGGCGCAAGGCTGATGTCAATGCGCAGCAACCTCTCTCCCGAACCGGTCATCTTCGACTATGACGGAATGTGCAACCTCGTGAGGGCGGACTACTCCATGCACGAGAGCATATTCCGCACACCCGACAAGGTGGGAAACCTGTACCGCAGCGAAAACAGAAGGGACAGGACGTATGACGGCGGCGGACGGCTGACAAGCGACGGGGAGTTCCACTACCGCTACGACTGCGAGGGGAACCTCGTGCACAGAAGCCGCAGGAACCTGTCGGATATGAACAGCGGCAGTGCAGGCCGCATCAGGAAGGGGCTGTTCGGACTGTTCTCTTCCACGGAGAACGGGGAAAGCGGCAGTGCCGGAAGCAAGTACACCCCGTTTGCTGACTGGCAGCCGGGAGACACCTGCTACGAGTGGCTGGCCAGCGGAATGCTTGCCGGAGTGAAGACACCAGATGGAAAGACCGTCTACTTCGGGTATGACGCACTCGGACGCCGCGTGTCGAAGACCGTGGACGGAACCATCCGTCGGTTCGGATGGGACGGAAACGTGGTACTGCACGAATGGGAAATCAGCGAGGCAGACAGGCCGAGGCTCATCACTGACGGAAGCGGACGCGAGGAATACGAAGACACGGAGAAGCCGGAAAACCTCGTGACATGGATATATGACGGAACATCGTTCACGCCGGTGGCAAAAGTCACTGACGGGGAACGCTATACGATAGTGCATGACTATCTGGGCACGCCTATGCAGGCATACGACAGCAGGGGAAACCTTGTATGGGAGATGTTCCTGGACGTGTACGGAGAAGTGAAGGAATGCCAAGGAAACCGAACGCTCGTACCCTTCCGCTATCAGGGACAGTATGAGGATGAGGAGACGGGACTGTACTACAACAGATTCAGGTACTATTCTCCGCAAATGGGAATGTACATTTCTTCTGACCCTATTGGAGTGGTAGGTAACAATCCTACACTGTATGGATATGTAGAAGATTCTAATATATGGTTAGATTACTTTGGATTATACAAACCAGTAATATTTCCACAGAACCAAGTCTTAGTCCAAGTTACCATAAAAATGCAAGGCTCTCGAAATTTAGACTATAAAGCAGCTAATGAAGCTGCTAATATAATTGGGAAACGAGGGAAACCAACGATTAAGGCACATCAAACGAATTATGGTGATGTTACATGGCATCATGCAAAATATAATCCTGAAACAAATGAGTGTATTATGCAACTGGTTAAAACGCCTGATCATATTGCAAGGTTACCTCATGAGGGAGGAGTTAAGTATTTTGAACAGAATTATGATGTTAAATATGATACTATAGAAGCAGTTAAATTAGCAAAAACAATTAATTGTAAATAATAAATATGGAAGCAAGTAAAATTTCTTTTGATGACAATTATACTCTGAATATATTTTCAGAATATTTAAACAAGAATTTAATGGTCGTTATTTCAGATGAATTAGAAGCATCTGAAGAAGAGTTAACATTAGACTACCGTAGTAAAATAGCAGCATTCATCAATGATACCCCTACATGGTATAATCAAGTCTGTCAAGAAATTATAAAATGGGTAAAATTGACATACAATATATCTATAGAATCTACGGATATTGAATTGATGATTATATTTATATTATTTGAACAATCCGAAAAAGAATTATTTGGATTAGATTTTAGATTAACTGTTGATGCAGAACATGGCTGTGGAATACAATTAAAAATAAATAATGGTCATTATGAAATTGCCAAAATTGGAATTGCAGATATCGCCCTTGGATAATTGAATAAAATTATTTAAGATATGATTTTATAGATAAGTTGTTAGAATAACATCTTTTCAAAGAAACATGTAGTTATATATGCTCTTAGCGGACAGCCATACCACAATGGTGATCGGAGTTGACGTACATGTGACGACGGCTCCCCCCTTCAATCCCATCCATCCCTACATCGGGATGGTGATAGACCCCGCTGACTACATACCGTTCCTGGGTACGAACGTAAGCGTGAACGGACTGAAGCGCGGCGTATCCGATACGGGCGGGATGATCATCCCCCTAACGCACATACCGCTTGCCGGCCCGTTTGCCATGGCATCCATGATCGGCCACGAAAGCATGAACTTCTTCGCCGTCGCAGAACACGTTCTGCGACGGCAGCCGCATGAGCCCGAAGGGATACATGGTGATGACCTGCAACGACGTGGGCATACCCCTGTCGGCAGGCGTAGGAAAGAACAAGGCGGGAAAGACACGGCTCATACCGAGCCTGTTCGCGCCGACCTCCTTCTCACTCCCGGTGCCGACCGGAAAGCCCGTGATGGTGGGCGGTCCCTATGTCCCAGACTGGGGAGGAATGCTGGCCGGCCTTGCTGCAAGCATCGGATTCAGTTCGCTGATAAAGCTCGGAAGCAAGGGAGTCGGAAAGGCACTCAAGGCATTCAACCACAAGGTGCTCAAGAACACGAAGATACAGGAACTGTTCCCCGCAACAAAGAAACTGAGCGCATACCTGTGCAAGAACGGTTTCGAGCCGGTGAACCTTGTAAACGGAGCCGTGGTTTACGAAGGCACGGACTTCGGGTTCCCCTCTCCGCTGCCGCTGGAATGGACGAGGGCGTGGTATTCCGACTCGGATTATGAGGGATGGCTCGGACACGGGACACACTGCCGGTACGACCGCACGGTGGAGAACTTCGAGGACGAAGACGTGACGATGCTGCGCATGGAGGACGGACGTGCCGTGCCGTTCCCGGCGATAGCACCGGGCGGAGAATTCTACATGCGCTCCGAACGCACCACGCTGCGCCGCA
>NZ_JACOOH010000023.1:0-3748 GCF_014287455.1 Butyricimonas hominis | reverse complement strand
GCTTCGGAAGCCTTGACGCTGAACAGTTCCAGCCCGGAAGTGTCCTGATACTTGCGGTAGAAGTTGGAAATGAAGTTGCTGAACACATCGCTGTTCTTGTCCACCTGCATGAACTCGCCACCGTGTGTCGGCGGTACGGTCTGCAAATTGCCCTCCTTGTCAATACCCTTAACGGCACTCACCTTTCCCTGCTGTTTATCCAAGACCAGCAGCACGTCTTTTTCCTGCCCCTCTGCGGGCGGGGTCATTCTGTTTGCCATAAATAATTGAAATTTTAGCGGTTACGGGAATAGTCCCGCCCAAAGGTAGCGACTAAATATGCTATATTTGGACGGGCGGCAAGGGCTGTCCGAATTTGTCCTGCGGTGTCCCGATTTGTCCGGGTGGGATGAAATTCCGCAACCATTGGTTGCAGAATTGAAAAGGGCATAAAAAAAGAGAGTGAATGATTTCACTCTCTTTCGATGAACCCTTTGTGAACCCTTTGGTCGTTTTTTGAAATAGCTAAAACTCAAGTAATTTGCATATTTTGCAAAAGAAAATCATTCGAGTATGAACCATATGTGAACCCTTTAATGGATTAGCGGGGAACACTGTTTAAGCGTCATCGCGCTTCGTTAGTAATCTGTTATTGCACTCGTTTCAAATCCCCGATAGATTGGAGTGACATTTCTATGTAGGGAATAGTTTTTAGAATATGGATGTTATCTATTGCTTCTTTACCACCCAATGCCAATGCCGATACAAGACATGGAGATTATAGAATAAAAATAATTCATCTTTCTTATTATCAGTCATTTGAATATTTTCTGTTTTTCTCTATTTTTGCCATTTTCTGTTATTCAGTACACTTTGAAATATCATTTTCTTTTGTACCTTTGCATCCGCAAAAAACAAAAGAAAATCAACTATTTAGTGTAATTACCCGGTTACGGCACCTAAATCGAGATAAAACCTCTAAACAATGGCAATGTTAGAAAATAAAACGAAAGAAAACCCCAAGCTGGAGCAAAATAAGCTCTCGGACGGTAGAATAAGCCTTTACTTAGAGTATTATTTCCTCCTCAAATTATTAAAAGTAATACTGTCAAAAAGAAATACCTTTTATTCTTACTCTTTTCGCCAGTACTTATATCTTGCAGTCAACAGAAAAAAGTTTAGTACGGTTTGGATATATAGACAAAAAACAGACTAAACTCCAAACATGGAAATTCAGATATTTTTTATACATTTCTCTTATATACAAATGATAGCCGAATTCAATTCATATATGAGTAACATAGACATAGACTTCTTCAAGGAGTTGTGTCTGAAACATGGAGAGTTACGACATTATAAAAAGAATGAGTTTATTCTCCATGAAGGTGATGCCTGTTCTTTCTTCGGGTTTATCTTATCAGGCGTAGTCAAATACAGTTGCACCAACCGGACAGAAAACAAGCCGTATAATGTCGGTTTTTCCTTTCCAAATGAATTTATAGCCGATTATCCCACTTGCTTATATGGCATGAAATCAGAATTGAATATACAGGCGATAATCCCGTGCGAGATTTACATCTGTTCTTCTACATTCTTACAGCAAAAATTCAAGGAAAATAATGAAAACCAACGGATAGCCCGTATCGCAGCCGAACAGATGTTTTTCCAATCATATTCACGTTATTTGGATTTATTCAGATTCACACCGGAAGAGCGTTACCTCCAACTTTTAAAAAAATGCCCTGCAATCCTTCAAATGGTATCACTAAAAGAAATAGCATCCTACCTTAAAATTACACCCATACACATGAGCCGAATCAGACGCAAGCAAAGTTTTGACAACAAAAAATAAACATAGGTTTAGAAATTTACATTCATAACAATATTCCAAGAGTATCTTAATCTGCCAAAGAATTCTTCTTTTTATCTTTGTCTTATCTTTGGTTGGTTCAACGAAGAGACAAAATAAAGATTGAATGAGTTAAACAAGAGATTAAAAAAAAGAATATGAAAACAAAAGAAATTCTTGGAATACTTATGCTATTCCTCTGTACATTCAGCTTTATAAGCTGCGACGATGATAATGAACAGACAAATGAATTAACCCCCGAAGCACTTTATCAGACTTCATGGCGTGGAACAGGGCATTGTGAGGCTTGGACAGTACAAAATATGGGGGTCGGTATGCAATTTGTAGATACTCGGAAAGGGAAAGTAAATTGGGAAGGTTACGATGAAATTGATATTACTTATACAATAGAAGGGAAATATATCACATTTAATAGCAATGCTTTATATTTGGGTGGAGCCCCTTGGATTATCAAAAGCTATACCCAAAAACATATAACCATTATACAGAATGAAATTAGTCCAGATAAAGAGAAAGTAGCTACAATTGAATTAGAGAAAATAGATTAAACTGAATCATGGGAACATTAAGTTGCATAAATGTATGCTACAACAGAACAATGAGAACCGTGAGATTTGCAAATTGAGCAAAGAAAGTCATAAATACCTTGTAAATAAAGGAAAAAATGCAGATTCATCTAATATTCCTTTATGTGCTATTATCGGGCTGGTCTATGGGCTGAAACACAAGGAAAAGAGATTCACCTTGTTCTTTTGTATAGGATTGGTTATTGGGTTAGGATGAGCAATTTATATGCTACTGCTAATAAGGTCAATGTAAATCAAAGGAATATGAAACTGAAATATATATTGAATGCTATACTATTTGTTTTGGCATTATCTTTTTTGTCTATGTGTATATTTAAGACTACAGAGTTAAGTTTAAAATGTATACAATTTGCTGTATCTATCTCTTGTATAGGAGCAATGTTTTCTACAAAAAGATATAGATACATATTTGCATCTATTGCTTTAATCATTATAGGAATATCTTTTTCACTTTAAATGTCCATAATAACGATAATGATTTGATTATTGAATGGTATAATAATAGTCCAGTCTACAGATAGCGACTAAAAACGGGGGCAAGGGATGCCCGAATTTGTCCTGCGGAGCTTGAAATTATCCGGGTGCGATAAATCTCCAACTGTTGGTTGGAGATTTAAAACGGGTACAGACCGAAGTTAATCGCTTGCTTTAGACGAGCCATTTGTGAGCCATTTGTATAGTATTGTTTTCGGCTTATAATCAGCATTTTACAAAAATCGCATTATACTTGTGAGCCATTTGTGAAGCGTTTGGCAAGCCTTTGATTGAGTTTCCGTTATTCTCCTATTATCAGGTGACACGACAAAAAGAAAACATCTTCGGCAAAATCTTTGTTATGTTTTTGCAGGTGATTACATAATATACTATCTTTGCATATAGAAACAAAGGACATAAATATGGCTTCATTCAGAAAAGAGATACTTGGGCAGATTGAACGGATAGATACCGGGCGTATATTCACGTTCCGGGATTTGTCGTTTGAAACGGAAAAGACCGCCAATGTTGCGGTGCTACTTTCCGAACAGAGCCGCAAAGGGGTACTGGTACGGGTTGAAAAGGGGGCGTACTACCGTCCCAAGAAATCAGTGCTGGGGCTGGGAAAGCTGCCTGTCTATCAGGATGAACAGTTCCGCTACCTGACTGAAAAACTGAACGGCTATATCACGGGGGCTTACATCTATAACAAAATGGGGCTGACCGAACAGGTAGCCACAACCATAACGATAGCCACTCCTAACCCGGTTCGCCGTTTCCGTTTCAAGAACTTGGATATAGAGTGCGTGAAAGCCTACTGCATGGTCTATCCGGATGA
>NZ_JACOOH010000022.1:0-4156 GCF_014287455.1 Butyricimonas hominis | reverse complement strand
CCGTAGGCTTCCGGCATGGCAAGCTGGATTAAGTGGCCGAACGCCCATGTCACCATATACCCGTTGCCGGAAAGATAACCGTCATTACGCCCGGTCGCACCGATGATGCGGGCGATGTCTTTTGCCACGCGGGGCTTCTCTGCTATCAATGCAATCATAATTCTTTACTTTTTAATGGTGGATATTACATTTTCATTCCTCTGGACTTCTTGGGTTTGTCCGCTTTCAGACTCTTGTCCTGCGCTTTCTCCTGCTTCTCTTTCTGCTTGGCGGTGGGCTTGTCCTGACCCTGTTTCAGCGGCTCTTTGCCCTGTTTGGTGGCTTCGTTGGTCTTGCCCTCCGAATTGACCGCTACCTGCGTCCGGCTCTCGGCGGCGGGGGTAACGTCTTTCGGCTGCACCTTGTCGGGGGATTTGCCCTGTACGCCGGGCTGCACATGACCGTTGAACTCAACGCCCTTTCCGTCCTTTATCCCGGCTACCTGCTGCTCTGCGGGCTGCTGCCCCTGCAGCAAGAACTGGACGGCGGCACGGGGCAGGAACTCCAAGCCACGCTCCACCGCACTGACCTGCAAATAGGCACTGCGTTTCGTGCCGTCCCTGAATTGCAGGTTTTCCATTTTCACCGCTTGCCCGGCTTCAAAGGCGGCTTTCTGCTCCGGGCTGACTTTCACGCCGCAAATGGTGTCGGGGCATTTCCACTTGTCAGCCCGCATATACTCCAGTTCGTGCGTGTACCTGTCCCGGCTGACGAACACGGGGATTTGCTCGCCGTTTTTCGGGTCTTTGATTTCAGCGATGCCGCCCAAGTTGCCAGTGCCTTGCAAGTTGCCCTGCTCCTGCTTGGTGAACCCGTGTTCGTGGAACGGGCGTTGCAACAGTTTCTCGTCCTGCTGCACGCCGTGCAGCTTGGGTACTACCGTGCCGTCCTTTGCCTGATAGAAAGAGAGCTTGACATCGGTAGGTTTGAGGTAGAAGCCGCCCACCGTCCCCGAAACGGTGTAGGTGTTGCGGGACTTGTAGCCACGCATCACCCGGTCGAAGTCCTTCGTGTTTTTCAGGGTGTCGGCGGTGATGCCGACTTTTTTCAGGTTCTCCCAGTCGATTTTTGCCGGGTCGAAGCGGTAGCCCTGCTTGAACTCGTGGAAGTCGGGCTTCGGAACTCGAAGCATTTCAGCCCGCTTGCCGCCCTCCGGTGTGGGGTTGCGGTGGTTGTCCTCGATTGCCTTTGCGTCCTGCTCCGCTTGGGAAGCCTTGACACTGAAAAGTTCCAGTCCGGAAGTGTCCTGAAACTTGCGGAAGAAATTGGAAATGAAGTTGCTGAACACATCGCTGTTCTTGTCCACCTGCATGAACTCGCCGCCCTGTGTCGGCGGTACGGTCTGCAAATTGCCCTCCTTGTCGATACCCTTAACGGCACTCACCTTGCCCTGCTGTTTATCCAAGACCAGCAGCACGTCTTTTTCCTGCCCCTCTGCGGGCGGGGTCATTCTGTTTGTCATAAATAATTGAAATTTTAGCGGTTACGGGAATAGTCCCGCCCAAAGGTAGCGACTAAATATGCTATATTTGGACGGGCGGCAAGGGCTGTCCGAATTTGTCCTGCGGTGTCTGAAATTGTCCGGGTACGGTAATTACTGCGAACATTATTCGCAGAATTTAGAATATCACCAGCAAAATATTCATTATGTTTTTACATGGTAATTATATCACACTATCTTTGTAAATAAAATCAAGGAACATAAATATGGCTTCATTCAGAAAAGAGATACTTGGGCAGATTGAACGGATAGATACTGGGCGTATATTCAGGTTCCGGGATTTGTCGTTTGAAACGGAAAAGACTGTCTGAAATATCATTTTCTTTTGTACCTTTGCATCCGCAGAAAACAAAAGAAAATCAACTATTTAGTGTAATTACCCGGTTGCGGTAACTAAATCGGGATAAAACCTCTAAACATTTCTCTTATATACAAATGATAGCCGAATTCAACTCATATATGAGTAACATAGACATAGATTTCTTCAAGGAGTTGTGTCTGAAACATGGAGAGTTACGACATTATAAAAAGAATGAGTTTATTCTCCATGAAGGTGATGCCTGTTCTTTCTTCGGGTTTATCTTGTCAGGTGTAGTCAAATACAGTTGCACCAACCGGACAGAAAACAAGCCGTATAATGTCGGTTTTTCCTTTTCAAATGAATTTATAGCCGATTATCCCACTTGCTTATATGGCATGAAATCAGAATTGAATATACAGGCGATAATCCCGTGCGAGATTTACATCTGTTCTTCTGCATTCTTACAGCAAAAATTCGAGGAGAACAAAGAAAGCCAACAGATAGCCCGTATCGCAGCCGAACAGATGTATTTCCAATCATATTCACGTTATTTGGATTTATTCAGATTCACACCGGAAGAGCGTTACCTCCAACTTTTAAAAAAATGCCCTGCAATCCTCCAAATGGTATCACTAAAAGAAATAGCATCCTACCTCAAAATTACACCCGTACACATGAGCCGAATAAGACGCAAGCAAAGTTTTGACAACAAAAAATAAACATAGGTTTAGAAATTTGCATTCATAACAATATTCCAAGAGCGTCTTAATTTGCCAAAGGATTCTTCTTTTTATCTTTGTCTTATCTTTGGTTGGTTCAACGAAGAAACAAAATAAAGATTGAATGAGTTAAACAAGAGATAAAAAAGAGAATATGAAAACAAAAGAAATTCTTGGAATATTTATGCTATTCCTATGTACATTCAGTTTTATAAGCTGCGATGATGATAATGAACAGACAAATGAATTAACCCCCGAAGCACTTTATCAGACTTCATGGCGTGGAACAGGGCATTGTGAGGCTTGGACAGTACAAAATATGGGGGTCGGTATGCAATTTATAGATACTCGGAAAGGAAAAGTAAATTGGGAAGGTTACGATGAAATTGATATTACTTATACAATAGAAGGGAAATATATCACCTTTAATAGCAATGCTTTATATTTGGGTGGAGCCCCTTGGATTATCAAAAGCTATACCCAAAAACATATAACCATTATACAGAATGAAATTAGTCCGGATAAAGAGAAAGTAGCTACAATTGAATTAGAGAAAATAGATTAAACTGAACCATGGGAACATTAAAAGTAATATGAAACTGAAATATATATTGAATGTTATACTATTTGTTTTGGCATTATCTTTTTTGTCTATGTGTATATTTAAGACTACAGAGTTAAGTTTAAAATGTATGCAATTTGCTGTATCTATCTCTTGTATAGGAGCAATGTTTTCTACAAAAAGATATAGATACATATTTGCATCTATTGCTTTAATCATTATAGGAATATCTTTTTCACTTTAAATGTCCATAATAACGATAATGATTTGATTATTGAATGGTATAATAATAGTCCAGTCTACAGATAGCGACTAAAAACGGGGGCAAGGGATGCCCGAATTTGTCCTGCGGAGCTTGAAATTATCCGGGTGCGGTAAATCTCCAACTGTTGGTTGGAGATTTAAAACGGGTACAGACCGAAGTTAATCGCTTGCTTTAAACGAGCCATTTGTGAGCCATTTGTGAAGCGTTTGGCAAGCCTTTGATTGAGTTTCCGTTATTCTTCTATTATCAGGTGACACGACAAAAAGAAAACATCTTCGGCAAAATCTTTGTTATGTTTTTGCAGGTGATTACATAATATACTATCTTTGCATATAGAAACAAAGGACATAAATATGGCTTCATTCAGGAAAGAGATACTTGGGCAGATTGAACGGATAGATACCGGGCGTATATTCACGTTCCGGGATTTATCGTTTGAAACGGAAAAGACCGCCAATGTTGCGGTGCTGCTCTCCGAACAGAGCCGCAAAGGGGTACTGGTACGGGTTGAAAAGGGGGCGTACTACCGTCCCAAGAAATCAGTGCTGGGGCTGGGAAAGTTGCCTGTCTATCAGGATGAACAGTTCCGCTACCTGACTGAAAAACTGAACGGCTATATCACGGGGGCTTACATCTATAACAAAATGGGACTGACCGAACAGGTTGCCACAACCATAACGATAGCCACTCCTAACCCGGTTCGCCGTTTCCGTTTCAAGAACTTGGATATAGAGTGCGTGAAAGCCTACTGCATGGACTACCCGGATGA
>NZ_JACOOH010000021.1:0-4466 GCF_014287455.1 Butyricimonas hominis | reverse complement strand
TTGCCGACCCCGCCCTTTTGGGTGGAAAAGGCGACATAAAGGGGTGTTTTCTCGTTTTCCATATTGCTTCCGTTCATTATTGGTTGATAGATTTGTTTATTGCTTTCAATCATTCATTCCATATTGCAATCTTGAAATATTGAAAGATTGTTTTATTTCAATCTTGTTTTCCTGCTTTCATTCTTTCTTGAAATATTGAAATCCTGCAATCACGTTTTATTGAAATCCTGCTTTCAATCATTCTTTCCTGATTGGAATATTTCTTTCAATCTTGCTTTCAATCTTGAAATCCGATGCAAAAAAAGGGAGAAAAAACGTCCCCTGAAAACCTTGTCCCGATTTGTCCTGCGCTGTCCCGTTTTGTCCACCAACCGCCTATTTTACAGCATTATAAATCACCGTTACTTTGCAGCGGAGTAACGAACCGCAGGGGGCGCAGGTGTAAAACAGGGCTGGTGAATGGCTGGGCTTACCGTTCCACGCTAACCCCAATCCGTCCGTGACGGATTTCGATTTTCGACAGAAAATAGCAAGGTGTGTTCTATGGCACATAGAACCGTTTTCCGTGCCTGAAAACGCCTTGCCCCTTGCGGGGGTAAAAATCACTCCGAAGTCGTAATTTTTTAATTTAAAGAAGTATGGAAACAAGAAAACCCAACAAGGGCGGTCGCCCCGCCCTCGCAGACCCGGCGAAGCATCGCCATGTCCTTTACCTGAACGACCGGGAGAACGCCCGCTTCCTCTCGCAATGGGAGCAGTCGGGCGTCACGAGCAAGTCCCGTTTCATCGCCGCCCGGTTGTTCGGCGAGCCGTTCCGGGTGGTGAAAGTGGACAAATCGGCGGTCGAGTATTGCGCCAAGCTGACCGAATTTTACGCCCAGTTCCGGGCGGTTGCGGTCAATTACAACCAAGTCGTAAAGGCGTTGCACAGCAACTTTTCGGAGAAAAAGGCACTGGCTTTTCTCTATAAACTGGAGAAAGCGACCACCGAACTGGCGGCACTGAACCGCCAAGTTATTGCGTTAACCAATGAATGCAAGGAACTATGGTTGCCAAAATAAGCACGGGCGGCAATATGTTCGGCGCACTGGCGTACAACCAAAACAAGGTGGACAGCGGGGAAGCAAAGGTGCTTTTCTCCAACCGGATGCTGTTGAGCGAGGACGGGAATTTCTCTATCGGCGAGTGTATGCGCAGCTTTGAAATGCAGATGCCCGTCCAGCTATCCACCAAGAAGCCGATACTTCATATTTCCATAAACCCGCACCCGGAAGACGTGCTGACCGACCAGCAGCTTTCCGACATTGCCAAAGAGTATATGCGGAAGTTGGGCTATGGCGACCAGCCCTATTTGGTGTACAAGCATACCGACATCGACCGCCACCACATCCACATCGTGGGGTTGCGGGTGGACGAGAACGGCAAGCCGCTGAATGACAAGTTCGAGCATCGGCGCAGCAAGCAAATCACCCGTGAACTGGAAAAGAAATACGGGCTGCACCCGGCAGAGCGAAAGGAACGTGCCGAACGCCCGGAACTTAAAAAGGTGGACTATGCCGCCGGGGACGTGAAGCACCAAATCGGCAATACCGTGAAAGCGGCTTGCTATGGCTACCGCTTCCAGTCGTTCGGGGAGTACAAGGCTTTGCTTGCCGCTTACAACGTGTGCGCCGAGGAAGTCAAGGGTGAAGTGAACGGCAAGCCCTATCAGGGCATTGTCTATTCCGCCATGAACGACAAGGGAGAAAAGGCGGGCAACCCGGTAAAGGCTTCCCGCATCGGCAAGTCGGTGGGTTATGAAGCGGTGCAGCGCAGAATGGAGAAATCGGGCGAAGCAATCAGGAACGGGAAACTGAAAGAACGCACCCGGAAGATTGTAGCCACTGCCATGCAGACCGCCCGCAGCCGCAAAGAACTGGAACAACAGCTAAAGAAGCAGGGCATTGACGTGGTATTCCGTCAGAATGACAGCGGGCGCATCTACGGCGTTACGTTCATCGACCACGACAGCCGGGTGGTGCTGAACGGTTCACGCTTGGGCAAGGAGTATTCGGCGAACGTGTTCAACGAACGTTTTTCGGGCGAAACCGGAAATATATACCAGTCAGAAGTGGAAATACAACAGCGGGAACAATCCACGCATCAGGAACAGCCGGGCTTCACGCCGAAATCCGACATCATTCCGGGCGTGGCTTCCGTGCTGGGAACTTTCGGCGGATTGTTAGGCGGCGGTGCATCAGGCGGTGACGATCCGCAGGACACCGCCCGCCAAAAGAGAAAGAAGAAAAAGAAGCGCACAAGGCGCATTGACTAACTTGAAAAAACATTACAATCATGCAACAAGAGGATGATTTGAGAGGGCTTGCACGGGTCATGGACTTTATGCGGGCTGTCAGTATTCTATTCGTGGGAATAAACGTGTACTGGTTCTGTTACTCCACCCTGAAAGAATGGGGAGTGACGTTTGAGGTGATAGACAAGATACTGTGGAACTTCCAGCGCACCACCGGGCTGTTCTCGTCCGTCCTTTGGACAAAACTTTTTGCGGTGGTGTTCCTCGCCCTGTCGTGCATCGGCACTAAGGGCGTGAAAGAGGAAAAGATAACGTGGGCGAAGATACATTGCAGCCTTGCGGCGGGTGTCGTGTTGTTTTTCCTGAACTGGTGGTTGCTGGAACTTCCGTTGCCACACACGGCGGATGCCGTGTTTTATATCGCCACGCTGTCGGCGGGCTATATCTGTATGCTCATGGCGGGTACATGGATGTCCCGGCTGTTGAAGAACAACCTAATGGATGATGTCTTTAATACAGAGAACGAGAGTTTCATGCAGGAAACAAGGCTTATCGAGAACGAGTATTCGGTAAATCTGCCTACCCGGTTCTACTATAAGAAGAAATGGAATAATGGCTGGATAAATGTCGTGAACCCGTTCCGTGCCAGCCTTGTGTTGGGGACACCGGGCAGCGGTAAGTCGTATGCGGTGGTAAACGGTTACATAAAACAGCAAATCGAGAAAGGTTTTGCGCTTTACTGTTATGATTACAAATTCCCTGACCTTTCGGAAATCGCTTATAATCACCTACTTAATCACTTGGACGGGTATAAGGTAAAGCCTAAATTCTACATTATCAATTTTGACGACCCACGCAAGAGCCACCGATGCAACCCGATAAACGCCAGCTTCATGTCGGACATTGCGGATGCCTACGAAGCCAGCTACACGATTATGCTTAACCTTAACCGCTCTTGGATAAGCAAGCAGGGCGATTTCTTCGTGGAAAGCCCGATTATCCTGCTTGCAGCCATTATTTGGTACTTGCGCATTTATCAGGGCGGCAGGTATTGCACGTTCCCCCATGCCATTGAACTATTGAACAAGAAATACGCCGATGTTTTCACGATTTTGCGCAGTTATCCCGAACTGGAAAACTACCTTTCCCCGTTCGTGGATGCTTGGGAATCAGACGCTCAAGAGCAGTTGCAGGGTCAAATAGCAAGTGCGAAAATCCCGCTTTCAAGGATGATTTCACCCGCCCTTTATTGGGTAATGACGGGCGATGATTTCTCACTGGATATAAATAATCCCCAAGAGCCTAAAATACTGGTTGTCGGTAACAACCCCGACCGTCAGAACATCTATTCGGCGGCACTGGGATTATATAACAGTAGAATAGTGAAGCTGATAAACAAGAAAGGTCAGCTTAAAAGTTCGGTGATTATAGACGAGCTGCCAACGATTTATTTTCGAGGGCTTGATAACCTGATTGCGACCGCCCGAAGCAACAAGGTTGCGGTTCTGCTGGGCTTTCAGGATTACAGCCAGCTTACCCGTGACTACGGGGATAAGGAAAGCAAAGTAATTCAAAATACTGTGGGTAATGTGTTCAGCGGTCAGGTAGTCGGTGAAACGGCGAAAATCCTTTCCGAGCGTTTCGGAAAGGTGTTGCAGAAACGGCAGAGCATGACAATCAACCAGCGGGAGAAGTCCACCTCGATAAGCACCCAAATGGACAGCCTGATACCCGCCAGTAAAATATCCAACCTCACGCAAGGCATGTTCGTGGGTGCGGTGGCGGACAACTTCGATGAACGGATAGAGCAGAAGATTTTCCACTGCGAAATCGTGGTGGACAATGAAAAGGTGAAGCGGGAAACCGCCCGTTACGTGAAGTTGCCGCAGATAATTGACTTCACCGACAAGGACGGCAACGACCGGATGCAGGAAGAGATACAAGCCAATTATGACCGCATCCGTCAGGAAGTCCGGCAGATTGTCGAGGACGAGATAACCCGGATTAAGAACGACCCGGAGCTATGCCACTTGATTAAGGAGGAAGAATAGCTGTATATAATAATGTATGGAGTGAAGAACAGCCGATGTAGCTTTACGGTTGTTCTTCATTTTGCTTTTTGGTGCGGTAGGCTTCAAAACGCACTAATATTTCGTGCAGGTTCTTCAATGCT
>NZ_JACOOH010000020.1:0-6233 GCF_014287455.1 Butyricimonas hominis | reverse complement strand
TTGGAAACCGTCATAGACGGAAATCGCAAACGCCAGCGGACCCAGTATGCTTAACACGATTAGGAAGAACGTGCGCAGCGTGTCTATAATCAGCCCCGCCGCCTGAAAGAGCATTTCCAATAACTCCCTGAACCAGTCCCGGACGGACTTCTTTATATTATAAGCCGTCCTGTCCATGTACATGCCCGTCATAGTCACCATGTCGGAGGGCGACCAGCCCAGTTCTTCCAGTTGTCGGTCAAATTCCTCGTCCGATGCGAGGTAAGCCGTTTCGGGGCTTCGCATCAGGGCTTCATATTCCAGTCGGTCTTTCTGCGCCCGGTACTCGTTCATGTCGAAAGTCTGCGTTTCCATAAGCTGGTTGCACCCTTTCACCACTGGCGACAATACCGTGTTGATAGTCCCCAGTACGAAAGTTGGAAAAAACATGATGCACAGCCCCAGTGCAAAGGGACGCAGGAGCGGGTACACGTCTATGGGTTCGGCACGTGCGAGCGACTGCCACACTTTGGCGGCTACATAGAACAAAGCTCCCAGCCCGGCTATCCCTTTGGCTACCCCCGTCATGTTGCTGCACAAGGGCATCATTTCATCGTACAGCACCCGCAACACTTGGTGCAGGTTGTCAAAATCCACCGCTGCTAATAACATAGGCATACCGATTTATATGTTACCAGTAGCGTTCATCCGCCGAGCCGTAGAGAGCCAGCACCCGGTCGGTGTCGTTCTTCTTCTTCGCCCGCAGGTAGGACACGGATATGTTCTTTCGGGTGTAGTAGTTCACGAGGTTGCGGTAGTTGAGCAGGCTTTTATAGGCGTTGTTGATTACCGCCAGCCTTTCGGCATCCGTCAGCGACATGCCCGTCACGTTCACTACATTCTTCAAGTCCTGCAACACGTCCGCACTTTCGGAGAGCAGCTTTGCGTACCCGGCTGAAATGGCGGTGAGTTCATCCGGCGTGTAGTTCGGGTCTGCCAGCATGTTCTGATAGTTTCGCACGTAGATTTCGGATATTTCCGCCACCAGCTCAATGGACTTCTTCACCTTGATGCCGCCCTTGACAACATCGTGTACCGCTTTGAGCGCATCGTAATATTTTTTACCCTGCTGGAAAATCTTCTGCGCTTCCATGAAGCCGTCCAGCGTGTTCTTGGCAGTGGTGGAAGTCTGCACTATCTGCTTGGTGGTGTTGATGATGCCCTGCGCCAAGTTGCCGGGGTCTGACACCACCCACTGTGCGGATGCCTTGCCGATGAAGCAAAGGCACACCGCCATAAGGAGAATTGTTCTTTTCATTATCTTTTGTTTTCAGGGTTTGTAACTCGTTTGTATTCGCCGCCGGGCATGAGCGTTATCCGGTCGGTCTTTTTGTCATAGGTGAACTGTATGCGGAAGCCCGTTTCGATGAACAGGCAGCCGTTCCGTTCTGTTACCGGGTAAGCCGTTTCCAGTATTCTGCCCCTGACATTCGCTTTCCGGGTGACGGTGTATCTGCCGCCCGTTTCCGAGAGTGTGAAAGCCGGGTGTCCCCTGACGTGTACCCAATAGCCCTGCATCCTTTCCAGCTCCTTGCTTCCGCTGTCCTCGCAGCCCGCCAGCAGGCAGGCGGACAATAGCGTGTATATCAGATTGTCAATCCATTTCATGTTCCTAATTTTTAAGTTGTTGATGATTGGGGATTTCTTTTGCTTTCTGCAAGCCGCTTGATAGCCAGTTCAAGGTTGCCGCCCAGCTTGTCGGCGAGGGCGAACAGTTCCATTTTCTCGCTTTCCTCGGTCGTGTACGTGTAATATTCTTCCAATGAAACTTCCGTGGCATATACCGCCGATTGTGTGCCGCCCAGCGAGAAGAACACTTCCTTGTACTTCCGTCCGGGGTGGTTCGCCATGTTGATAGACAATATCTGCGAACGCTCCTTGTCGGTCAGTCCCAAGAGGTTCTGTATGCTGTCGAACTTGTTGAGATATTTTCGCTGGTCTAACAATATTTTGCAGTCCGAGTTATTGATGATACTTTCTTTCACGATAGGGGAAGAAATAATATCCTCTACCTCTTGCGTGACTACAATCGCTTCCCCGAAATACTTTCGGACTGTTTTGTAGAGGTAGCGGATATAGTCCGCCATGTTCGCCGATGCAATCGCTTTCCACGCTTCCTCGATTAGTATTAACTTCCTTATCCCCTTTAACTTGCGCATCTTGTTTATAAAGGCTTCCATGATGATGATAGTTGTTACCGGGAATAAAATCTTGTGGTCTTTGATATTATCCAACTCAAAGACAATGAAGCGTTTATGCAGCAAATCCAGTTCCTTGTCGGAGTTCAGCAGGTAGTCGTACTCACCGCCACGATAGTACGGTTCAAGCACGTTCAGGAAATTGTCAATGTCAAAATCCTTTTCCCTGACGTTCTTCTGTTCAAGCTGTCGGCGGTAATCATCCCGGACAAACTCGTAGAACGTGTTGAAGCAGGGTGTTACCGACCTGTCGCCCGTGATACGTTCGATATAGGCACTTACCGCATTGGACAACGCCACTTCTTCTGACCGCTTCGGGGCTTCATCGTCCCGCTTCCACAGGGTGAGTATAAGGGTCTTGATACTCTCTTTCTTCTCGATGTCGAATACCCCGTCCTCGACATAGAACGGGTTGAACGCTATCGGGTTCTCGTTGGTGTAGGTGAAATAAATCCCGTCCTCGCCGTGCGTGCGGTTGTGGATAAGCCGGGACAGCCCCAAGTAACTGTTACCCGTATCGACCAGCAGCACGTGCGCACCCTGCTCGTAATACTGGCGCACCATGTGGTTGGTAAAGAAGGACTTACCCGACCCGCTCGGCCCAAGTATGAACTTGTTTCTGTTGGTCGTGATGCCTTTCTTCATGGGCAAATCCGATATGTCGATGTGCAGCGGGCGACCGCTTACCCTGTCCACCATTTTGATGCCGAACGGCGAAAGCGAACTCTTGTAGTTCGTTTCTTCCACGAACAGGCAGAGAGCCTGCCCCAAGAACGTGTAGAAACTTTCCTCTGCGGGGAAGTCGGCTTCGTTGCCGGGTATGCCCGCCCAAAAGAGCGTGGGCGTGTCGGTGGTGTTGTGGCGTGGCTTGCACTCCATTAGCGCAAGCTGGCTTCCCACATCGTTGCGTATGCGTTTGAGTTCGTCCCTATCGTCACTCCATGCCATGACGTTACAGTGGCAGCGTACCGAAATAAGCCCCTTACTGTGCGCTTCGTTCAGGTACTCGTCTATCCACTCCTTGTTCACTTGGTTGGCACGGGAGTAGCGGGAGAGCGATTGCATGTTCCGGGCGGTCTGCTCGAAGTTCTTCAGGTTTTCAGCGTGGTCGTCTATGAAGATGAACTGGTTATAGACGTGGTTACACGACAACAGCACGCCCACCGGGGCGGCAAAACTTAACCTGCAATCGCTTCTGTCTGTGGACAGCTTCTCAAATCGGCAGTCCGTCCCGACCTTTCCGGGCAAATCTTCCACGTCCGAAAGCGTGTGCAGGCACAGTATATCGTCCCCGACCCGCATTTCTTCCGGGTACAGCCCGATGTCTTTCAGGCAAGTAGTGTCGGTTTGCGAGAGCGAGAAGTATTTCTCGATGATGCCCGCCTTTCCGTCCTGCCCGGTGATTTCCGATGCTGCCAGCCGGGTAAGGGTGACAAAACCGCTGTCGTTCATAATCCTTTCAAACTGCCCGACCGCTTCGATGAACTTTGCCGCCGCTTCCTTGTCGGCTATCTCCTGCGGTACAATCCTTCCCCGGCAAAGGGTGGAGAAGTCGCTCTGTCGGCGGCTTCTCTCCCTTGTCGTTTTCGTCAGGAACAGGTAGCAGTAATGGTTCAGGAACGGGCGTTCATTGAAGTGCCGTTCAAAGGAGCGGCTTAAAAAACTAAGCTCGTCCCTTTCGGTGTCGGGCTGGTAGTTCTCCTTGATGAAGAAGTCCTGCTTGTGTACTATGGAGTAGTCGGGCAGCACCTTGACCGCCTTGTACCACGCCGAATGTATGGCTTCGTACTCGGCACTGGTGACGGTGAACAGTTCGGGCAGTTCCACCCTGAAAGCCACCGTCAGGTCTGCATCCTTTGATATGATGCAGCCGTTCTCCACCGCCAAAAGGGGAAATTTCCTTTCCAACGTGGTAGCCTTTAACATATTCCTCATGTTCTTTCTTCCTTTCTTCTTTTGTAGTTGAACAGCCGGGGTATCGCCTTTCGGCTGATAATGAAGCGTGGGTGTCTTTTGCGTGCGGCAGCTTTCATCAGCCCGTGCGTGCCGTACTTGGCGTTGAGCCGGAACGTCTGCCACACGAGCAGCAGCGAAGCCGACACGATGAAACCGATACATAGCCACTGGTTCACGCCTGCCATGAACAGGACGATGAACACCACGAAGACGGCGAGCAAGCCGCCGCAAAAGATAAAGAGGTACTGGCTTTTCAGCCCCTTGAACTCTACCGGCTTCCCGATACCCCTGTTTACCGGATATTCAGACATTGCCGCCTTTTTAGAGGAAGAACGAACGCAGGATAGTGGCGGCGACAATCAGGAAGATGCACGCCCCGAACCAACTGGCGGCAGTCTTTGAGGTGTCGGGGTCGCCGCTTGAAAACTTGTTATATACTTTTACCCCGCCAATCAAGCCGCAGACCGCCCCGATTGCGTACACCAGTTTTGTTCCGGGGTCAAAATACCCGGTGATTAGGTTCGTGGCTTCGGTGATGCCCGCCTGCCCGTTTCCTTGTGCGTAGGCACTTACCACGGCGGCAAGTATAGCCGCCGACAAGAAGATTTTCTTTCTCATTGTGATTTGTTTTTAATGCCGGGCGGCGGGTGGATAGTCCGCCTTTCCCGGCTGGTGAATAATTTGAAATTTTAGTGGTCGGGGATAGTCCCGTTTGTCTGTTTGGTTTTCAGGTTGCCAATCAACCGTAATCCCGTTGTTTCATGCTGTCAGGCTTATACATTATTAATTATAGGAAATCGTTCATGTCGAACGCTTCGTGTTCCTCGCTTGTATCGCCAGTTCCGGCAGGGACAGCAGCCGTAGCCAGTTCCGCTTCGTTGCGTCCCAGCAGTTCCGCCACCTTTGCCAGCCCGCCGTTGATGTTCTCCACCACCGCATCGTAGAGGTTCGTCCCCTCAATGCTTGCCAGTGTCCCGGCGGTTTGCCGTTTCTCCGCTTCGGTGGGGTTGTCGGCGTTCGCCGTGCGTACCGCTTCGCCCAGTTCATCGAAGCTCACGCCCGTAGCCCGCCCGGTATCATCGTCACCGTCCATGTACCCGGCTATTTCCTCGTCCTCGTAGTCGGGTTCGTCATTCTCGTAATCGGGTGTTTCTTCCGCTTCGGCTGCTGTTTCCGGAATGTTTTCTTCCGGCTGTCCGTCAGCCTGCGGCGCAAAAATAGTATCATTTTCAGCCGCTTGCGGGATGTGTCCCGATTTGTCCTGCGCTGTCCCGATTAGTCCGCCCTTGTATCGGCTTTCACCTATCAGCGTGTAGCCCGAAACCTCGTTTCGTGGGAGTGGCGCATCATCCGTTCTGCCCGGTGATGTCCGGCTGTCCGTGTAGCGATACCACAGCCATAGGGCGATATAGTACACCAAAAGCCCGGTAAGTATGCAATAGATTACCATAGTCAGACAGGCTTTTGGAAGTGGCTTTCGTACAGGGTGTTTATCTCGTCTTGGTACTGCTCGAAGTGCCGCAGCAGAATGTTTTCCACGTAGCTGCTTACCGTCACCTTGCGCCCGCCTATCACTGTCACGATACGCATCAGCTTTTCGTGCGTGGTACGGCTCACGTACAAGGGCTGTCGGTCTGCCAGTTCTACTTTCTGAAAGTAGGTTTCCCGGTAGTCGCCCGTGCCGCCCTTGCGCTTGCGGGGTGTCGGTTTCTCTACTTGCACCGTTTCTGTTTGTGTTTCTTGCGGTACATCATTCGTCTTATTATTATCTTGTTTACTGGGAACACCCTGCGAGATAAGCTCTTTCATGAAATCCTCGTCTATCTTCGGCATCCCGCCGCTTTGCTTTGCCATATCATTTTAATTTGATGTAGTACGTTATTTCGGTTATCAGTTCTTCCAAGTTGCTTCCCCTTACCAGCGGGCGGCTGGCGGGAAAGAGCGTGGAGCGGAACACCGCCTTTTTATCCGCCACCAGTTCCTTTTTGTAGCGTTTGGTATCGGGGATAAAGGTTTTCATCAGCGGCAGTTCCAGTTCCT
>NZ_JACOOH010000019.1:0-7604 GCF_014287455.1 Butyricimonas hominis | reverse complement strand
TCAGGCAGAAAATTGAGAAAATCTACCGACAAGACTATGACCTATGGGAGAAAGTCATACAGAAGGCAAAAGAAAGCGGGGAAATCAGGAGCAACACGGACGTGAAGAAAACGGCTATCTTGTTCCGGCAAATGTTTTTAGGACTGTCATACGAACAAGCATTTCTGAACGGTCTGAACGTGGACGAACTGGCAGAAAATTTTCGCCATATCTATTCGCTGCTTAAAGCCTGATACTCTTTTGTTTTTTTAACCTCTATTATTTTTGAACAGATGTTCAAAAAGTGATATTTTTATCTTATCTTTGGAGCGAAGCAAAATTCAGCGACATGGATAAGGTTCAGAAACAGAGAGGAAGCATCGTTCTGTACAAGGAAGAAAGAAACGGTGCGGACTACATACGGATAGAGTATGTAAACAGTCAGGCTGTCGCCCTGCTGCTCGCCCAAGATACGGACGTGGAAAAGACAGGCAATAGTTCTGCCTACATACCTGCCACCGCTTTTAAACTGCCGGATTTCTATGACCGCTATTCGCCCCACGCCTATATTGATTACAGCCGGGTTTACGTGCGGCATCCCAAACCTAAAAGGGAATACATACTGCCGAGAGGCTACCTCGAACTGCTGGAACAGAAGCGGTACAGCCTTTCCACCATAAAAGCCTATAAAATCTATTTCAGCGACTTCATGGAATACCACAAGGGGCAAGACCTTGACCTGCTGACGGTCGAGGACATAAACAGCTATATGCTCCACATGGTAAAGGAAAAGCACATATCCGCCACCCAGCAGAACATGCGCATCAACGCTATCAAGTTCTATTACGAGAAAGTCCGGAAAGGCAAGCGGCAATATTATGGCGGGATAGCCCGTGCAAAAGAGTACAAGGCATTGCCCGAAGTATTAAGCCGGGAAGAAATGAAAAGCATCTTTGCACAGTTATCCAATCGGAAACACAGGTGCATGATTTCTCTTATTTACTCTGCCGGACTACGCCGAAGCGAACTTCTGAACCTGACACCCCAAGACATCATCAGCGAACGGATGCTAATCAGGATTGCCGGAAAAGGCAAGAAGTGCAGGTATTCCCTACTGTCGGAAAAGCTGCTCAACGAACTAAGGGCTTACTACCGGGAATACAGACCGCAAAAATGGCTTTTTGAGGGCGAACAGGCAGGCGAACAATACTCGCCCAGCGCATTGGTTAAGATATTGAAAGAAGCGGCAAGGAAAGCCGGAATAAAGCATCGGGTACACCTGCACATGCTCCGGCACACGTTCGCCACCCACCTGCTGGAACAAGGGACAGACCTAAGAACCATACAGGAACTTATGGGACATACCGATATAAAAACAACGGCAATTTATCTGCACGTATCGAACGCCTATAAAGCAAAAATCCCCAATCCGCTGGATTGTTTGGATGATGATTAGACAATGATTTAATAGTGAATAGGAACTACACCATAAGGTGCGTTTATCGAAAAATTAGCTGTAAAATAAACAAAGAATATGAAACAGAAAAAATATATAATCAAATTGTTGCTGAAAACATGGTTGGGTATATTATGCTTCAGTTTGTTATGTACCTTTTGTGCTGTATGGTTATTGTTTCAAAATACAAAACAGTCATCATATGATAATATAAACATTGCTTATGAAGGGATATTATTAACTTGGGCTATAATTGGAGTAATAATGTTTTCAGCTGGGACAATCACATTGTTTATGAACTACTTCCCGGTAATCAGATATAATAATATATATCGCTTTTTGTCATTTTTTCTTGTACCTATGTTGCTTATTTTATGGTGTGGTACAGAAATACTTTGTTTGTGGACTGTTGCAATACCATTTCTAGTCTGTTTATCTGGTGCATATCTATTGTTCCGAAACAAAATAAAGAATACAGCTAACAACGCAGGATAACGGACAAGCTGTTCCCTGCTGAACCATTAACATCAAAAAGCAGTGTACCATAATGGAAACAAGAGATAAACTTTTTACAGAAGAACAGTATTTGAAGCAACTGAAAATGTATGATGAAGATATTAGTTATTATGAGCAAATGCATCTTTCAGGAAAACATATAGGTTACGATTCTTTGTTCAATTATAGGCTTCGTTATTTATTAGTACAGTATTCTATGGGACAGGATATTGATAAGCTGAAAAACAATTATGTGAAAGCCCTCAAAACAATACCGAGATTTTGGACGGACAACGGATTTTATATTGAAATGTTGTGGCTTCTGTCAATAGGCATTATGTTGGATTACGAAGACGACCTTATACATGGTCTGGTGCAACTGATAAAAGACACAGAAGCTAAAGACTATATTTATGATACATTGATTAGATACAGATTTCCTGATTGGAAAAGGACAACAAACCAAGTATTATATCCGTCACCCTATCGAATTGCTATCACTGTTACAGAGTTGGCTGAACAAGACAAAGCAGAAGCGGTGAAACGATTGGAAAAATACCTCAAAAAAGAATGGTATCGAGGACATTCTGATTTATCTTGGCATGACGACCATAAATATGGTATCAACCATGACGGTTATTGGTGTTTTGAAAGCGGTGCATTGGTCAAGGTCTTGGGGCTGGATGATAGCAGCCTGAAAGGGTTGCCCTACTATCCATACGACATGGTACACTGGAATGACAATATTAAATGAAGAAAAGGTATGAGTTACTCTGTTTGTGCATATTTGACAGAAGCCGATAAGGTAAAGTCTGTTTATGGAACTTGTGATAATCAGCTTATAAACCAATTAAAGGTTGCGTTGAAGCAGGAACTTGACACTCTGAACGATTATTTCAGCGATAGCCTGAACACGGATAAAGATGCTTATGCAGCGTTGGCAGATATAGTGAACGGAGAAATCCGTTATCCCGAAATTGCTTTCATGTACGGGTATGTATATGAAAAGATTTGCAACCATTATGGAACGCAAATCTACTGTGCGGAAAACCTTTGGCAATTGGATAGCCAAAGTACATTCATCCCTATTCCATTGAGCAGTGATTTTCCCTATATCATCAGCATACCCGTTTCAGATTTGGAGAGCAAGCGGACGGAATACACCTCACTACAAGAGGGTAACGGTATCGGAGATTATGATTACGAGCAGGAAATGGACGACTTGAATTTCATTTTCGATGAAGCCGTTGAAGCGCAAAAAGACCTTGTTATTATGGTGTATTGATATGGTACACTGGAATGAGAATAAAATATGATGTTAACGAAGCAGGATAACGGACAAGCCGTTCCCTGCTAAACCATTAGATATAATAGGCATGAGAATATTTGTATTATATTGCTTGTTCTTTTTCCCACTTAGCTATGTTATAGCAAAAAACGGCTATGTGGAACAAAATTCAGCAAAGTATCATTCTTTGACTGAAAAAGACACCCTTTATATAGAAACAGAAAAAACAGAATTTGAAATTCTATATAGGCTATGTTTTAACCAGCAAGGTAAAAAGAATGTTGTTTTTGAATTGAAAGCGGTAGATGATAGTAGTATTGACTTCGTGCAAAGCTATACAATCAATGGAGTAAAAAAGTTTGATTATTTTGCCGTGTATGATAATGTGGCAGACGGAAACCGTTTCTTATTCTTTGACTATGAAAATCAAATTGCTTACATAACGCCTACATGTTTTTCCGGTTTCTATCCGATATACAGTTCTGTGGACTTTTCAAAATTGGAAGTCTTATTACGAAATGAACACTCCCATTTGAAACAGCTAAACGACACGTTAAGTGTTGATAGTAACGTGGCTTATGTACCATTTAACTGTAATAATCGAATTATAAAGGCAACTTTTGTTCAATATCCCCAAGCGGGAAAGGGCAATAAATATCTAACAACGAAAGATAGCATCTAACGATGCTCCTTTCTAACCATTAATGGTAATAAGGTATATGATAGACTATTTATATTATAGGTTTTATAGATTATGGCTTCATTCTTCTGTATCGGAAGGAGCCACATTTTTGGCAATGCTTTTGTTTTCAGTCATGTTAAGTACAAATGTATTAACCGCATGGGGTATATTAACCCAATACGGAATCATTGATTATCCGTCCGATACTCAATACTATATCATTGAAGGCAGTTTAATAGCATTGCTGTGTGGCAGATTTTTCTTCAAGAAAAGGTACAGAAGAATTATAACCAAGTATGAGGATGAAAACTCTGTGCAACGTAAAGCTGGAGTGTGGGCACTTACTGTATATATAGTGGCAACCTTTATTTGCTTTTTCATAGAGGCATTGCACAGACAAGGAAAAATATAATTTACCATTAACGAAGCAGGATAACGGACAAGCCGTTCCCTGCTGAACCATTAGCAACAATATAATCAACAAATATGGAACGAATAAGAATAACATCGGATTCTCCGGGATATATCAAGGTTTCGGACATAGGCAAGGATTTGAGAAATTTTTCGAGAATAATAGAAACGAAATATAGTGAAATAGACTTTGATTTCTTATTTTGTTTTAGGGCATTATATTCCACTGTAGGTATTAGGTCGAAAGTGAGATATGAAAAAGATGTTAATATGTTGGGTATGGATTTAATAATGTCACTAGATGAATTTAATCCGTACAAAGAGAATGTATCTATGCAGCGGAGAATAATGGGGAAACACTTCTTCCCATTTTTCTCTGCTAACATACATAAATACATATATAAACTTCCCGTTCTCAAATCAGTAGAAAAAGAATTAGTAGAGGATATGCGCTTATTCCTTGTCGAAAACTTATGGCTACCAAACGAAAACGGACAATATAGACTATCTGTAATAGAAACTTCGTCTTATGAACATTGCATAAAGTTGTTTGGCAATCCGAAAGAGAAAAAATTTGCAGACAATGAACAAGGTATAAAAGTTCAAGATATAACTTGGATAATAGACGATGTTAAAAGCGAATTGTCTGCAACATATTTGTTGATTGATAAAAAATGGCAATTACAAAAATATCAGGTGAGAATTAAAGAGGTTGCTAACAACGCAGGATAACGGCAAGCCGTTCCCTGCTGAACCATTAGCAATAAAATTTGAAATATGGATAAAGACGAGATAATATCAAAATTAGGATGGTTTACTCAAATGAAGTCTATACCACCCTTAACTGATAAATTCAAAACAGAGCAAATTATCTTTTTTGAAAATATCATCCATTTCTTACAAGATAATGGATTGACAACTAAAGAAATACTAAAAAAAGGAGAAAAGCCTACAGATAATACTGAAATAAAAATTGGAGATTTAACGGAAGAGGGATTAAAGTTTTATCTGTATGGCATTAGAAAATGGCGACAAAAATACGATAGAGCAAAAGACGGGATTAAAGCAATCAATGACTTTGCTTTTATTGAAAAGAAATTAAAAGAATTTAGAAGTAAAAATATTGCTAACAAAGCGTGATAACGCCTAACTGCGTTCCCCGCTTAGCCATTATCAGTAATTAAATAGTGTAACATTATGAATATATATGAAATTGGACAAGACTTTGATAATTACAAGTTCTTTGTATTCAAGGAAGATGATGAGTCAAATAAAGGCGTTTGGGATTATAATGGTCAATCACTTATTAATGAGTGGAAAGGGCTTAGTCTGGAACTGTTTAGAGATAAAAGGAAAAAGAAAGACAAACGAAGTGAGGAGTTTGATGCATCTTGTTATTTTTCCGGTTGTCTGATAGTAAATAAAAGAACTTCCTTATTACTCTCTGAAAAGCTGAAAGGGCAAATAGAAGTTTTACCTGTCAATGTGGACGGGAACGCTTCAGGTTATTATTTTATAAATGTATTGAATACAGTCGATGCCTTAAATATAGAGTCCAAGAGCAATGAAGAAATCTTGAAGATGATGAGGGATAATAATGGTATTTTCAATAAAGGAAATATCGGTTCATATATCATATTTCGGGATAGTCTGTTTAATAACAATTATTATTGCACAGATGAATTTGTAGATTTTGTGAAGCAAAATTCAATCACAGGATTAAAATTTACATGTGCAGGTATCGCAAAATAAATCACTGATAACAAGCCAAGTTAGCTGCTAAACGCAGCTCCTTGTCAAACCATTAGCTGTAATTATATGACATGAAAATCTATGAGAATAAAATATTGAGAATACTTGGATTTATTTTTATTTGGATTTATGTATTCGGTGTGGGCATTTGTTTTGCCGGAAGGTGGTATGCCATTGGAATACCGGGAGTGGTTTTATTGCTTGTATGGTTAAATCACAATCTTATAGGTGCTGCTATTCGTAGATATAGAGCAAGGCAGGCAATCAAACAGATAAAAAAGCATGGAACACGATTATCGGTTGATTTAAGCCAATGTAAAGTCAGTGCGCAGAAATGGAGTAGCAAGAAGTCAAGGATGCAAGAGCCAGTCTTTAAGGTATTCAATTCATGGGAAACCCAGTTTTGGAATGGTGTTAGCGGCTCTTTGTTTCCTGACATTTATCATAGTGAACAAGTAGTGTCCACTGCAATATGCACCGTGACGTACACCACCCCATACAAAGGAAAGACAAAAACATTTCGCAGTGATGCAATTTTGAAGGAAAAAGTTTCATTGGAAATGCTATTGCAATATTATGGAGTGGCAACGATTTACATAAATCCGAAGAATGACAATCAATATTATTTTGATTTGGATTTTCTAAAATAGATACAGCTAACAACGCAGGATAACGGACAAGCCGTTCCCTGCTAACCATTAACAATAGTGCGATGAATAAAACTGTTCAATCCATAATAGCATTGACAGCTTTCAGTGCTTTGCTGATAGCCATAACATTATTTTGTGGTGGCTTAGGCTTTGGTCGTCTGTTCGGAATATATGGCATTATGGAATATTGTCTTTTGGGTATGCTTGTAATAATAGATATACTGGTAATCTACAAGGTCTATAAACTATATGCAATGCAGCCTAAAACCATAATGTTATTGTTGGGTTTGGAATGTTGCTCTATCCTTTTGTGGCTTGCCTTTATCTGTATAGACCAAAGTTTATTGGATTGGCAAATTACAAACTTCATATTGCAAGCTGTTTGTTTAGACGGCTTCACGGGAGATGAACGAGGATTGAATATGCTTGCAGTCTTATGTGGCATTGTTTATCCCCTTATTGGGATTGGGTGTTTATTCACCGGATTGGGATTTGTAAATAAGTTAGTAACAACGAAAGATAGCATCTGACGGCGTTCCTTTCCAAGCCATTATGAATAAAGGAATAAAAAATACAGATAACTATTTTGAACGAGTGAAGCAACGTGCAAACCGGACGAATTACAGATACTATTTTTTTGACTACCTATATTTCAAGGGAGAGGTTTGGGGCAAGAAGATAGGGCGGATGTCAGGTTTTATACTGCTGTTTTGGTATTGGTGGTGGGTAGTAGTTCTGCCCGGCAACTTTCTCCTGATTAACAGTGTACCGGAATGGTCGTCCTTACATCTTGGCTATTTAGGTGCAATGTTTTTGCTTATTTGTGTATTTATTCTTGCACGATACAGGAAAGCCCGTGTACAGGCATTGTTGAACCGCTACCGCCGCTCT
>NZ_JACOOH010000018.1:0-8334 GCF_014287455.1 Butyricimonas hominis | reverse complement strand
TTGGAAACCGTCATAGACGGAAATCGCAAACGCCAGCGGACCCAGTATGCTTAACACGATTAGGAAGAACGTGCGCAGCGTGTCTATAATCAGCCCCGCCGCCTGAAAGAGCATTTCCAGCAGTTCCCTGAACCAGTCCCGGACGGACTTCTTTATATTGTACGCCGCCCTGTCCATATACATACCCGTCATAGTTACCATATCGGAGGGCGACCAGCCCAGTTCTTCCAGTTGCCTGTCAAATTCCTCGTCCGAAGCGAGGTAAGCCGTTTCGGGGCTACGCATCAGGGCTTCATATTCCAGTCGGTCTTTCTGTGCCCGGTATTCGTTCATGTCGAAAGTCTGCGTTTCCATAAGCTGGTTGCACCCTTTCACCACTGGCGACAATACCGTGTTGATAGTCCCCAGCACGAACGTGGGAAAGAACATGATGCACAGCCCCAGCGCAAAGGGACGCAGGAGCGGGTACACGTCTATGGGTTCGGCACGTGCGAGCGACTGCCACACTTTGGCGGCTACATAGAACAGCGCACCCAGCCCGGCTATTCCTTTGGCTACCCCCGTCATGTTGCTGCACAAGGGCATCATTTCATCGTACAGCACCCGCAACACTTGGTGCAGGTTGTCAAAATCCACCGCTGCTAATAACATAGGCATACCGATTTATATGTTACCAGTAGCGTTCATCCGCCGAGCCGTAAAGAGCCAGCACCCGGTCTGTGTCGTTCTTCTTCTTTGCCCGCAGGTAGGACACGGATATGTTCTTTCGGGTGTAGTAGTTCACGAGGTTGCGGTAGTTGAGCAGGCTTTTGTAGGCGTTGTTGATTACCGCCAGCCTTTCGGCATCCGTCAGCGACATACCCGTCACGTTCACTACATTCTTCAAGTCCTGCAACACGTCCGCACTTTCGGAGAGCAGCTTGGCATACCCGGCTGAAATGGCGGTGAGTTCATCCGGCGTGTAGTTCGGGTCAGCCAGCATGTTCTGGTAGTTTCGCACGTAGATTTCGGATATTTCCGCCACCAGTTCAATGGACTTCTTCACCTTGATGCCGCCCTTGACAACATCGTGTACCGCTTTGAGCGCATCGTAATAGACTTTTCCCTGCTGGAAAATCTTCTGCGCTTCCATGAAGCCGTCCAGCGTGTTTTTGGCTGTGGTGGAAGTCTGCACTATCTGCTTGGTGGTGTTGATGATGCCCTGTGCCAAATTGCCGGGGTCTGACACCACCCACTGTGCGGATGCGTTGCCGATGAAGCAAAGGCATACCGCCATAAGGAGAATTGTTCTTTTCATGTTCCTGATTTTTAAGTTGTTGATGATTGGGGATTACGTTTGCTTTCTGCAAGCCTCTTGATAGCCAGTTCAAGGTTGCCGCCCAGCTTGTCGGCAAGTGCGAACAGTTCCATTTTCTCGCTTTCCTCTGTCGTGAAGGTGTAATATTCTTCCAATGAAACTTCTGTGGCGTACACCGCCGACTGCGTGCCGCCCAGCGAGAAGAAAACTTCCTTGTACTTCCGTCCGGGGTGGTTCGCCATGTTGATAGACAATATCTGCGAACGCTCCTTGTCGGTCAGTCCCAAGAGGTTCTGTATGCTGTCAAACTTGTTGAGATATTTTCTTTGGTCTAACAGGATTTTGCAGTCCGAGTTATTGATGATACTCTCTTTCACGATAGGGGAAGAAATAATATCCTCAATCTCTTGCGTGACTACAATCGCTTCCCCGAAATATTTTCGGACGGTTTTGTAGAGGTAGCGGATATAGTCCGCCATGTTCGCCGATGCAATCGCTTTCCACGCTTCCTCGATTAGTATTAACTTCCTTATTCCCTTTAACTTGCGCATCTTGTTTATAAAGGCTTCCATGATGATGATAGTCGTTACCGGGAATAAAATCTTGTGGTCTTTGATGTTGTCCAACTCAAAGACAATGAAGCGTTTGTGCAACAAATCCAGTTCCTTGTCGGAGTTCAGCAGGTAGTCGTACTCACCGCCACGATAGTACGGTTCAAGCACGTTCAGGAAATTGTTTATGTCAAAATCCTTTTCCCTGACGTTCTTCTGTTCAAGCTGTCGGCGGTAATCATCCCGGACAAACTCGTAGAACGTGTTGAAGCAGGGCGTTACCGAACGGTCTTTGCCTGTCAGTTCGATATAGGCACTCACGGCGTTTGACAACGCCACTTCTTCCGACCGCTTCGGGGCTTCATCATCCCGCTTCCACAGGGTGAGTATAAGGGTCTTGATGCTCTCTTTCTTCTCTATGTCGAATACCCCGTCCTCGACATAGAACGGGTTGAACGCTATCGGGTTCTCGTTGGTGTAGGTGAAATAAATCCCGTCCTCGCCGTGCGTGCGGTTGTGGATAAGCTGGGACAGCCCCAAGTAACTGTTACCCGTATCTACCAGCAGCACGTGCGCCCCCTGCTCGTAATACTGACGCACCATGTGGTTGGTAAAGAAAGACTTACCCGACCCGCTCGGCCCAAGTATGAACTTGTTGCGGTTGGTCGTGATGCCTTTCTTCATGGGCAAATCCGATATGTCGATATGCAGCGGGCGACCGCTCACCCTGTCCACCATTTTGATGCCGAACGGCGAAAGCGAACTCTTGTAGTTCGTTTCTTCCACGAACAGGCAGAGAGCCTGCCCCAAGAACGTGTAGAAACTTTCCTCTGCGGGGAAGTCCGCTTCGTTTCCGGGTATGCCCGCCCAAAAGAGCGTGGGCGTATCGACCGTGTTGTGGCGTGGCTTGCACTCCATTAGCGCAAGCTGGCTTCCCACATCGTTGCGTATGCGTTTGAGTTCTTCCCGGTCGTCACTCCATGCCATGACGTTGCAGTGGCAGCGCACCGATACAAGCCCCTTGCTGTGCGCTTCGTTCAGGTACTCGTCTATCCATTCCTTGTTCACTTGGTTGGCACGGGAATAACGGGAGAGCGATTGCATGTTCCGGGCGGTCTGCTCGAAGTTCTTCAGGTTTTCGGCGTGGTCGTCTATGAAGATGAACTGGTTATAGACGTGGTTGCACGACAACAGCACGCCCACCGGGGCGGCGAATGACAGTCGGCAGTCGCTCCGGTCAGTGGACAGCTTCTCAAACCGTGTGTCCGTCCCGACCTTTCCGGGCAAATCTTCCACGTCCGAAAGCGTGTGCAGGCACAGTATGTCGTCCCCGACACGCATTTCTTCCGGGTACAGCCCGATGTCTTTCAGGCAGGTGGTATCTGTCTGCGATAGCGAGAAGTATTTCTCGATGATGCCCGCCTTTCCGTCCTGCCCGGTGATTTCCGATGCCGCCAGCCGGGTAAGGGTGACAAACCCGCTGTCGTTCATAATCCTTTCAAACTGCCCGACCGCTTCGATGAACTTTGCCGCCGCTTCCTTGTCGGCTATCTCCTGCGGTACAATCCTGCCCCGGCATAGGGTGGAGAAGTCGCTCTGTCGGCGGCTTCTCTCCCTTGTCGTCTTTGTCAGGAACAGGTAGCAGTAATGGTTCAGGAACGGGCGTTCATTGAAGTGCCGTTCAAAGGAGCGGCTTAAAAAACTAAGCTCGTCCCTTTCCGTGTCGGGCTGGTAGTTCTCCTTGATGAAGAAGTCCTGCTTGTGTACTATGGAGTAGTCGGGCAGCACCTTGATTGCCTTGTACCATGCCGAATGTATGGCTTCGTACTCGGCACTGGTGACGGTGAACAGTTCGGGCAGTTCCACCCTGAAAGCCACCGTTATGTCCGCATCCTTTGAAATGATGCAGCCGTTCTCCACCGCCAAAAGTGGAAATTTCCTTTCCAGCGTGGTAGCCTTTAACATATTTCTCATGGTCTTTCTTCCTTTCTTTTTTTGTAGGTGAATAATCGGGGTATCGCCTTTCGGCTGATAATGAAGCGTGGATGCCGTTTGCGTGCGGCGGCTTTCATCAGCCCGTGCGTGCCGTACTTGGCGTTGAGCCGGAACGTCTGCCACACGAGCAGCAGCGAAGCCGACACGATGAAACCGATACATAGCCACTGGTTCACGCCCGCCATGAACAGGACGATGAACACCACGAAGACGGCGAGCAAGCCGCCGCAAAAGATAAAGAGGTACTGGCTTTTCAGCCCCTTGAACTCCACGGGCTTCCCGATACCCCTGTTTACCTGATATTTTTCGGGCTTAGCCCTCAACAACTCGTCAGACATAGCCGCAGGTTTAGAGGAAGAACGAGCGCAGGATAGTGGCGGCTACAATCAGGAAGATGCACGCCCCGAACCAACTGGCGGCGGTCTTTGAGGTGTCGGGGTCGCCGCTTGAGTCGAGTAGGTCAGCCCCCTTACGGGAGCTTTCCCCTCTAAGAACCGTACGTGCGAGTTTCCCCGCATACGGCTCAAGCAACATGACCGTTACCGACTTTGTTATCGGTAGAGCCATCTCATTTTCGACTTTCATATTCATAATCTACTTTGCATTTTACGTTTACAACTGGTATGTACAAGAGTTCTTACCTTTCGTCCACTGACTATTTGTTCAGTGATACTCCAAGGTCTTTCCCTGTCAATACGCTCTCCACATACAGGACATACTTTATTCTGTCGTTTCCAAATGTTTATTAGAGATTGCCTGCCTTTCAGCGTTTGCTTCATTCGGTAGGTTTCTCTCCATTCGTAGTACGATTTATCTGATGGGTCATACGGATTGGCATAATGCCGAACCTTGACGAATTTCTCATGGTGGATGGTTGGTAGATAGGTCAGTTCGAGATAATCAATCTTATCTTTCTTGCCCATATCTGCCGCAAATCTCCACGAGTGCCCATTTAGTGTTCTGAAATACTTATCCTTTACCCATCCTTTACATTTCTGCGGATGTCTGCGTCTTGCCCATTGCCATATTTTCTTGAAGATTTCCCAATCCATTCGGTGGAATACATTCGCAGAAGTACCATATTTATAATAATTACCCCAACCTTTTATGATTGGATTCAGCATCATAATAAGTGACTTCTGTTTTACACACTTGTTGGCTTCTATCGTCTTGCGGATTTTTTCGCAAAACCTCTTTTGCGCATCTTTGGATGGAGTTGTCAGCAGCGTATTATTGCGGAACTTTCGGATATTGAAACCGAGAAAGTCAAATCCCTCATTTATATGTGTGATTTTTGTCTTTTCTTCTGATAGTGTCAGACCTCTTTCCGCAAGGAACTTACGTACTAATGGAAGTATAACCTGTTCTATCGTTTCCTTATCCTTTGCCGTTACAATGAAATCATCTGCATATCGTACAAGATGTATCTTAGGAACTATCTTTTTGTAGTTCACCTGATATTTCTTGACACTCTTTTCCAACAAATCTTGCAGTCCGTCAAGTGCCATGTTTGCAAGAGTTGGGGATATTATGCCACCTTGTGGGGTTCCCTCTTCCGTAGGAAAGAGTTCTCCATTGAACACATATCCGCATTCGAGCCATTTGCGTAGTATCTCCTTATCCATAGGGATATTGTTGATTAACCACGCATGGCTGATATGGTCGAAGCATCCTTTGATGTCCCCCTCAAGAATCCATTCGGGAGCGACCGAACGAGAAAGAACGATGTAGCATTGCTCGATGGCATCATGTGTACAGCGATGTCTGCGGAATCCGTAGGAATGGCTGTCGCCAGTGGTTTCCGCTATCGGGTCAAGTGCCATTAGGTACAATGCCTGCATCGCACGGTCTTTCATCGTTGGTATTCCGAGTGGGCGTAATTTCCCGTTCTTCTTTTTGATATTTACACGTTTTAAAGGTTGTGGCTTGTAGCCATGTCTTTTCAGAGTGAATATGGCTTTGGCTTTCGCCAATGGAGAAGACCATGTAATCTTGTCAACGCCGGAAGTAGATTTTCCTTTGTTAGTCGTAACTCGTTTTACCGCCAATGCTTTGGCGTAGAACGAGTGGGTAAGCATCCATTGCAGGGCTTTCACCTTGTTATTTCTGCCTTCCCTTTGAGCCTTTACAATACGTGCTTGCAGCTTTTGGACAAAACGCTCACATTTGTCCCAGTCGATTTTCGACCAGAGTTCGTGAATGTCTATGTCTTCGGGCGCACACGCCAATTTCTTTGCGTTCATTTGCTTTCCTTTCTTTAAAAGTTCTGTAAACTATCTTGTAAAGTGTCACCATAGGCGGAAGTCTGCCCACTTTCGTGTCGGATGATGTTACCTTTACCAACCCGTGATATTGGCTCAATCCGTATCCTCCCCATTACAGGGAGGCATTCGCTTTTTCCGCTATCCTATACCCACACCCCATGTAGGCTTGCCTTGCGGCTTGCTTACCAGCTCTGATGAACTGGAGAGATACGGGCTTACCGTGTTTTACATAAGTGATAAATAAGCGGGTTAGGTCCTGTCTATTCCACCGGCAGTGCTAATGTCCGTGTGCCCCCAAAGTTCAAGAGGACAGCCGACTGCTTACCTTTTGGTCCGAGCCTGTCAACAGCCTTTGGCTCGTTATACCTTACGATGTTTATCGGACAGTTCACTTTCGTTGACCATACCGCTAAGCCAAGCTCCTCGTGCTGAATGGTGTTATCAGCCGTTGATTTCCCCTCACGGTTCAATCTTCTCCTTTTGGAAAGGCTACCTTGTCGGGACAGCTCCGTACAAAAGGATTACTCCCAATGCACGTGTCCGTAGGCTACTCCAGACGGAACTGGAGGTGTAATCTTGATGTTACACAATCACTTACGCAACTTCACGTCGCACAAACTTGTTATATACTTTTACCCCGCCAATCAAGCCGCAGACCGCCCCGATTGCGTACACCAGTTTTGTTCCGGGGTCGAAATACCCGGTGATTAGGTTCGTGGCTTCGGTGATGCCCGCCTGCCCGTTTCCTTGTGCGTAGGCACTTACCACGGCGGCAAGTATAGCCGCCGACAAGAAGATTTTCTTTCTCATTGTGATTTGTTTTTAATGCCGGGCGGCGGGTGGATAGTCCGCCTTTCCCGGCTGGTGAATAATTTGAAATTTTAGTGGTCGGGGATAGTCCCGTTTGTCTGTTTGGTTTTCAGGTTGCCAATCAACCGTAATCACGCTGTTTCATGCTGTCAGGCTTATACATTATTATATTATAGGAAATCGTTCATGTCGAACGCTTCGTGTTCCTTGCTTTTATTGCCAGCTTCGGCAGGGACAGCAGCCGCAGCCAGTTCCGCTTCGTTGCGTCCCAGCAGTTCCGCCACCTTTGCCAGCCCGCCGTTGATGTTCTCCACCACCGCATCGTAGAGGTTCGTCCCCTCAATCCTTGCCAGTGTCCCGGCGGCTTGCCGCTGTTCCGTTTCGGTGGGGTTGTCGGCGTTCGCCGTGCGTACCGCTTCGCCCAGTTCGTCAAAGCTCACGCCCGTAGCCCGCCCGGTATCATCGTCACCGTCCATGTACCCGGCTATTTCCTCGTCCTCGTAGTCGGGTTCGTCATTCTCGTAACCGGGCGTTTCTTCCGGCAGTCCGTCAGCCTGCGGCGCAAAAATAGTATCATTTTCAGCCGCTTGCGGGAGGTGTCCCGATTTGTCCTGCGCTGTCTGAAATTGTCCGCTCTTGTATCGGCTTTCACCTATCAGCGTGTAGCCTGAAACCCCGTTTCGTGGAAGCGGCGCATCATCCGTTTTGCCCGGTGATGTCCGGCTGTCCGTGTAGCGATACCACAGCCACAGGGCGATGTAGTACACCAAAAGCCCGGTAAGTATGCAATAGATTACCATAGTCAGACAGGCTTTTGGAAGTGGCTTTCGTACAGGGTGTTTATCTCGTCTTGGTACTGCTCGAAGTGGCGCAGCAGAATGTTTTCCACGTAGCTGCTTACCGTCACCTTTCGCCCGCCTATCACCGTCACGATACGCATCAGCTTCTCATGCGTGGTTCGGCTCACGTACAAGGGCTGTCGGTCTGCCAGTTCCACTTTCTGAAAGTAGGTTTCCCGGTAGTCGCCCGAACCGCCCTTGCGCTTGCGGGGTGTCGGTTTCTCTACTTGCACTGTTTCAGCCTGCCGTCCCTCGTGGGCGGTTTCCGTTTCGCTGCCGGGCTGCGGTTCATCATCCGGCTGGCTCTCCCGCTTGGCGGGTACACCCTGCGAGATAAGTTCCCGCATAAAATCCTCGTCTATCTTCGGCATCCCGCCGCTTTGCTTTGCCATATCATTTTAATTTGATGTAGTACACTATTTCGGTTATCAGTTCTTCCAAGTTGCTTCCCCTTACCAACGGGCGGCTGGCGGGAAAGAGCGTGGAGCGGAACACCGCCTTTTTATCCGCCACCAGTTCCTTTTTGTAGCGTTTGGTATCGGGGATAAAGGTTTTCATCAGCGGCAGTTCCAGTTCCT
>NZ_JACOOH010000017.1:0-8946 GCF_014287455.1 Butyricimonas hominis | reverse complement strand
AATGGCTAAGAAAAATAATTGAAAGAAGAAAGCTGTATCTGACTTAGTTTCTGTGAGTGGATAAAATAATTTCGCTAACAACGCAGGATAACGGACAAGCCGTTCCCTGCTAACCATTACCCACGTAGAACAAATATGTTTAGAACACAAGTTGAAATATTTACTCCTCGCAGTTTTGGAAGGATTCCAAGACGTCCTGAAGATGGTTACATGGCTGAAGATGTAACTGAATCCATAATTCATCAAATAAGCGAGGAAAAACTTATCAAGAGAGTTCAAATAAGCGATTATATTTCTAATACTGTTCTCGAAAAATTGAATCGCTTATTTATATTACGTCCTGATATTTCTTTTCGTGTATATGGAGGGGCTGACAAAAAATTTGGATATGGGGATGATTTCAATGGTTGGAATCTGGATTTCCTGCGATTTGTTCCTGATGTACAAAATATCGTAATAGGCGATTTTGAATATAAGAATACTGACTTATCTATTCTTTCAAGTTTGTCAAATCTAAAATCATTGACATTAGATATTTATGATTTAAGGGATTTTTCTTTTGTCAAAACGCTGTCAAGCCGATTGGAACATTTGTATATAGATGCGGTTTTGAAGAATGGCAAACCTGTGTTTGATTGCCAATGGCTTTTGCGATTCAAAAATCTCCAATCCCTCTTTCTCGGGAAATTAGATAAGAATCTTGAGTCTATCGTAGGACTAAGTCAATTGAAAAAGTTGGAATTAAGGGCTGTAAAGAACAAGGATTTGTCTTTCTTAAAACAAACGCCTATTAATGACTTGTCCATTTGGTGGTGTGACGGTTCAAAAATAGACTTGACGGTTTTGAGTGATTTTAGGACTTTGCGCCAACTAAGCCTTATTAGAATATCTAAATTGGATGATATTTCATTCGTTAGCACACTCACGGGACTTGAAAGACTTGAGTTGATTTTGTTAGCCAATATTACTAAGATACCAAACTTATCCAATCTAAACAAATTGACCGAAGTTTATATTGACACGTTAAATAAGTTGGTTGATATTACAAGTCTTGTAAATGCTAAAAATTTGAGAAAAGTAAATATGTTAGGCGTTAAAAGTATGACAAAAGAATCTGTATATGCAGTATTAGATAATCCGAATGTGGAAGAATTACGCTGTTTTGGCGGCAAATCAGAAATAAGTGATATACAAATAAATCGAAAAAACAAAGAATAAATTACGTGGGTAACAAGCACCTGTTCCGCCTAACGGCGGCAAGCTGCAAACCATTACCAATAACAGTGCGATAAGGTAAGCCAAAGATTTTATCATCATCAAAATTAAATACAATGGAGAAAAGTAGAGATTTTCAGTTATTTATGACTCAAAATGATGAGCAGCAATTTTGTGAGGAATTACGAGGGTACAATCCTAATATATTCTTTTTAGATATTTCTCCTTCTTCGGAAGCTGACATTAGCAAAAGACTATATACGTCTGTTGTAAATTCATCAAGTTCTTTCTTCTCTATCGTAAATTTTGATTTGATGACAATGGAAGAATTAAAAACGAGATACAAAAAATATGGCGAATATTACCATTTTGGTAGTATTGCAAGGGAACAAATGCAGTTCTTACGCTCTAAGCCGGATGTTAATGATTCCCATTTTTTAAGAAATGGTCGTATTGCTGATTCATATAACATTGAAGATAAGGATGAAAAAGAATGGAAGAATAAGGTATATGACATTTTAAAAAGGCATGGGGAAAAAGTTTTTTTGCTTTACCAAACATCACATGGATGTTGTGAAATTAGTATAAAGCCACAAAAAGGAATTGTTGCATATCCCTATGCTCTTAGGAAATACAACGGTCAAAATGGTTTCTTTATGAAATGTGGTGATGCCATATTTGTTGGTAAAGAGATTGCTCTTAATAATTAGGAATAGAAATCTTTGGCTAATACTTAAAAAAATATTGGTAACAAGCCGGGATAACGGACTAACGCCGTTCCCCGCCAAGCCATTATGAACAATTAAAGCGCAAAAATATGAGTATAAAAGAACTAAATAGCATTTATGCTTTCGGTTATGGGCTATTTATATATTCGCCCGGTACACTCAATGAATGGATGCAAGAGAAGAAATGCCGGGCAAAGAAAATGCTGTCGTATCTTGATAAGCATAAGGATATGTTTTTGGAAATGATTGCCAAAGGGATAGCATTGCCTATCTATCAAATACCAACGTATCAATATTCAATCTATATCACAACAGAAAAAGATGTGAATATTCCAGAGGATTGGGAACAAGTTTATCTTTATAAAGATTGGTTTATTACAATCGGAACAGATGATAAACTTTGCTTTTCTTCTTTTGAGTTTTTTGAAGAACACCGTGATTTGATAGCTAAAAGTCAATGTGTGTTTATGGGAGAAGTATTTGATATAAATGATAACCCACATTCGTTTTATCATTCTGATGAAATACAAATGCCTAAAGGTAATTATCGCTTTGACATTTACGGGTTAAAACGAAAACACCCTTACTCGGAAACAGACAGAGAAAACTGCAATAAAAATTATGCTTATCTATTTGCTTTCCGAAAAGTCGATAACAACAGCAACGAGAACTTAGAACGGTGTGATAATGATACTCACATTTTTAGTATAGAAGAGTATTTGAAAGAAGTTCATAACAACGAAAGATAGCATCTGACGATGCTCCTTTCTAACCATTATAAGCAACAGAAAAACGGAAACAATATGATAAAATACATTTCGGGAGATATATTACAGAGTAAAGATGAGTACATAGCACAAGGTGTAGCTGTTGGCTCACAAGAAGGATTAGGAACTGGGCTTGCCTTTAAGCTATCAAGTCAATTCCCCGAAATCCAAAAACTCTTTAAGAAGTACACACGAAACACTAAGTTTCAGGCTGGCGATGTGTTTATAGGAGAAATCAAAGGTTTCTCTCCGTGTATAATCTACATAGCCACACAACCCGATATGTATCATGCAGAACTTACATATCTGAATAAAGGCTTGAAACGCTTGAAAAAAGTGTGCGAAAGCAAAGGTATCAAAACTGTGTCGCTCCCGAAAATAGGTGCAGGTTTGGGTAAGTTGGATTGGAATAGTGAAGTCAAACCTTTACTTGAAAGTATTTTATCTGATTGTGAAACGGTATTCAATGTATATGAAGATTACAAGATTGAATACGAAATTTAGCTTATAACATGCACCTGTTCCGCCTAACGGCGGCAAGCTGCAAACCATTAGTAATCAAAGTTCAACAAATATGTACGAAAAGTTTTTAGATAAGAACCTAAATATCATCTGCCAAACGGCAGATGATGCTTTTATTGCTAAATATGCCAATGTCGTATCGGAGAACATAATCACACTTTGGAAAGAAGTTGGATTTGGAATGTTTTGCGAGGGATTATTTAGGATTATTGAACCTAATGAATATCAGGCAATAATAGATGATTGCTATCCGATGGCAGGTTTTGGTTTAGCCACACCATTTATGACAACAGTTTTCGGTGATATATTTGCCTATGTGAAAGATTGCAGGATAGGTGATTATGTCGTCTTTGTCAATGTGAGATACGGAACATTCAGGATTTTATCCGATAAGGTCGATATACTGTTTAATATCGTATTATTAAATAAGGGCTGCTTGTCTTCATGGTTTTCCTTAGATGAATATCCCATAATAAAATCAGCCAAAGGTATTCCGGCATTAGACGAATGTTACGGTTATGTTCCGACATTGGCATTGGGTGGTAAAGAAGCAATAGATAACATCCATATTCTAAAAACTATTCCCTACATAGAAATGTCACTCCAATCTATCGGAGATTTGAAACGAGTGCAATAACAGATTACTAACGAAGCGCGATAACGCTTACAGCGTTCCTCGCTTAGCCATTAGTCACAACTTGCAATAACTTATAAATGATAACAGCATGAACAATGACATTATAGTGGCAGAGGATGAAGATGTTAAAATCATCTTTCATTTCAAAGTGTTTTGCGAACTATTAAAAGAGTGCATATCTACATATGGAAATACTACCATAGAGAATGCACAGCAGCTGGTTAAAGACTTTCATCCTCTACAACAGCCAATAAACACAACTGATGATGTTGTTTTCTTTTCTCACGAAAACATTTATCATTGGGCAATGCTTGCTCTATATGGTGAAACGTATTGGCTTACACATCCTGAATGCGAAAAGCTTCCCGATAGTTATGAGAAATGGATAGAAAGTGCTTTAGCCCGATATGCTTTGGATGACTGTTATGAATTTATAAGCAAGAATAATAACGTGACTAACAAAGCGTGATAACGCCTAACGGCGTTCCCCGCTTAGCCATTAGCTGTAATAGAGCATGAAAAAGATTATTTTCTACATATTGGTATTTCTGTTTTGTTTGCCTACACAAGCACAACAGCGTTTCTTCGGTGTCATTCAGGATGCGGACGGATATACAAATGTACGTGACACAAGTGGAACAGTAATAGGCAAATTATTGGATAATCATGTATTTGTCGATTGGGATGCACAAAAGAACCATGAAGAATGGCATAGCGTAGAATATGGAACAGAAACGGGTATAACTAAAACTTGCCCGAATGGGAATACCCATGCAAGGGAAATCCATAAAAGCCGCATCCGTTATTTGGCAGATTTGCCACAGTTGAAGAAACAGCCGCAAAGTACGGATAATCATCTTATATATGCCAACGACACATTAACCGTAGAAATAGGCTTCCAAGATTTTAATCTCCAAAGACATGCCTTTGTTTATGACTTGGAAACTGGTTTTGTTCGGAGTATTGACGGTTGTTCTGACTTGATAGGCATAGATAATAATATTCCACATAAAGAGTATGCGTCTATCACCGTCAAGTACCCTGCCGGGATATTGGAATTTCCAACAGCATTTATAACGCATCTATACGAACCGAACCAAAACAATGTTGTCGTGGCATTGGGTAAAGGAAACACTCTGTTCATAAGCACACAAAACAGTGATGGTACAGGAGGATATTATGCTGTATGGACAGTAGAAAATTATCGTGTTAAAAGTCTGTTTGTTTTACATGACTTTTGACTAAAATACAGCTAACAACGCAGGATAACGGACAAGCCGTTCCCTGCTAACCAATAGTAATAACTTGATAAACATAAACGAAGAATGAATATAAAAGAGATTATTTCTAAAATCAACAATATGAATCTTCAATCCGAAGAAGATTTGCAAGAGGTAGAATCTATTTTAACAGAAATGGATAATACTTTAATCGAGCCTTTATTTAGATTGCTTGAAAGGCATCCACATTTCAACTTTGGCAATCCCGGTCGTGTAGTCCATTATTTGGAAAAATTTGATAATAATACTTATGCCCCTTTTTTATATGCTTCTATCCGTAGAGTGCCTACTGAATATAATATATGGATGCTTAACAGATTCTTAAACTCTCTTGACACTTCTGAAAAATCAGAAGGTATAGTGATTTTAGAAGAAACATCGCAGAAAGATATTGATGAAGGACTTAGAGAATGGGTGAATGACTGTTTGGATGAACAGAAAGAGGAATGAATTATTACTAACGAGCCAAGATAGCTGCTAAACGCAGCTCCTTGTCAAGCCATTAGATGTAATTATATGACATGAAAATCTATGAGAATAAAATATTGAGAATACTTGGATTTATTTTTATTTGGATTTATGTATTCGGTGTGGGCATTTGCTTTGCTGCAAAATGGTATGCTATTGGAATATCAGGAGCTATCTTATTGGTTGTTTGGTTAAATTCCGGACTTATTGGTGATACTATTTATAAATATAGAGTAAAACAGGCTACAAAACAAATAAAAAGGTATGGAATACAATTATTTGTTGATTTAAACCAATGTAAAGTCACTACACAGAAATGGAATACCAAGAAATTAAGGATGCAAGAGCCTATCTTTCGGATATTCCATACATGGGAAATCCAATTTTGGAATGGTGTCAGTGGCTATTTATTCCCTGACATTTATCATAGTGAACAAATCGTGTCCACTACAATATACACCGTAACGTACACAACCAAATACAATGGAAAGACAAAAACATTTCGCAGTGATGCAATCTTGAAGGAAAAAGTTTCATTGGAAATGCTATTGCAACACTATGGAATGACAACGATTTACATAAATCCGAAGAATGACAATCAATATTATTTTGATTTGGATTTTCTAAAATAGATACAGCTAACAACGCAGGATAACGGCAAGCCGTTCCTTGCTGAACCATTAATATTAAATGAGAAAAAACGATGAATTGGTATAAGTATTGGTATTACACAATTTATTTCATTTATGACCATTTCAGTAAAAACGCTGAAGATAACAAAATATATTCCATTGGATTTTTTTCCTTAGTTATATATATGTTATTTACAGTGTTGGGATGCTTTATAAATAATTTCTTCGACTTTGAATTAATTGGATATATTGCGCATCCCTTTTCCCATTTGATATTCATATTAATTACATTTCTTATAAACAACCTCCTTTTTGACAATACAATAAATGCAAGAAAAGACAGGATGCTTTATAAAGAATTTAAAACACAAAGAAAAAATGTTTTCTTTATCTTATTGACAATTGGAATTATTTTCATGTTCAACTACAATGCTATTTACTTAAAGAAATATTTTTTCTAATTAGGACAACAATAATATTAACAAAGAACGACAACCCCTGAACGCAGTTTCTTGTCAAGCCATTAACAATATGAGTAGCCTTATCACAGCAAAGAGATTTGGGAAAGTTCTGATATGGGTATGGAACAGATGTATAAAGAAAACTGCCATTCCTTATGAAGAACTTGATTTCCATTACCCCGATTGGGCTTTCATTATTACAGGTTGTATCTTTTTCGGGGTTGTGGTAGGTGTTACCCTGCTTTATTTTGCTTTTATAAAACAATAGACTATTTACAATGAAAGCCCGACTTAAATACCCGATATTCAGCTTTGCCCCCAAAGGCAACATGATATACGTGTTTCGCAAGGAAGAACTGTACACAACGACCAATACCGAGTTGTTGAAGAAGCGGAAGAACTACATTGTAGTGGATGCAACCGGGACGAAATATGTTGAAAAGGGGGCGCACAAAGTGAAGTGGCAAGGGATATTCGGATATTGTATCAGGATGCAGGGACGTGTGATTTCCATTGAATACGAGTACGGGGACAACCCCGAACCGTTCCCGTTACGGAAACTGCAAGAACTGGTAGCGGAACGATACCCCAAGACACGGTGGTTCAAGGAAGAATGCTGGAACAGCGCAGACGAGTTCCGGCAAGCGATTTTCGCCTGCAAGACCTTTGAGGAAGTGGCGGACATACTGATGCCCGAACGAAAAACGAGCGTTTGGCAGCGCATTGAAGAATATTTCCTGCGGGCAGGTTTTCTTATGCTTGCCGCCATGTTCCTTTATCACGTGGTTTGGCGGCTAATCCAAAAGTTTTGGCTATGGGCTACCGGGTAACGTACAGAAAACAAATCAATTTATTCAGATATGGAACAACGGATTACATCATTATTGCTTCCTGCTCCCGAAGCGGAGTTGGAAGCGTCCTGCAAGGAACTGGACGAAAAGGTAACATGGCTGCTGCACAACAGCCGGAAAATGGACAACTACTTGGAACTTGAACCGTTCAGCAAGGACGGGCGGCTGTGCGCCCACGTGTGCGACACGCTCAAGAGCCTGCCGGAAACGCCGACACTGGCGGCATACAAGGACTACAAGGCAATCATTATCCTGCTGGGTATGTCCACCACCCATTACGCCATACTGGACGAACTGGCGGAACAGCACCGCAAGCGGGACGAGATACCCGAACTGACCGCCTACTGCGATGCGCTCCACTGGATGCGACCGGGACGGCAGTACCTCTGCAACGTGTACAACACGGTATGCCACGCTTTCCACCTGCTACGGAGAAACCCGGTAAGAGACAACCGCCTGCTGGTGACGGAAAAGGAACTGCGCCACGCCGAACGGATGCTGCCGGAGCTGGGCAGGCAGACATTCACCGAAATGGTGCGTCTGAAAGGCTACATGGTCTATGATGCCGAGCAACTGGCGGACAAATGCGGCATGGAATACGGCTCGTTCCGACGGAAGGTAAAGAAAATGACCGGGTACACGGCTAAGGAATGGGTGATAAAGGAGCGTGCAAAGGACGTGGAACACTACCTGAAGAACACCAACCTCACGCTTACGGAAGTGGCGTTCACCACCGGGTTCGCATCGACATCGAACCTGAACGACTTCTGCAAGGCTTACTTGCTGGACACACCGGGCGAGATACGCAGAAAAGCGCAGGAAACAAGAAAATGCACAGTTACAAGAACGTAATGTGAAAAATCAAGAATAAAACAGATTTTTTATGCCCGTAACTTTGTGCTTCATAAAAGATAAGCACAAGGTTATGGAACATAAGATACCGTTGGAAACATACTTCGCCGGACTGCTTCAAAAAGTGGAATGGCAGATACAGGAATACGAGGACACCGCAGCGGACACGCTGACGCTCTGCCGCCTGTGCGTGGACTACCTGCAAGAGATACTGGGCGAACTCAAAAACTTTATAATCTCCTACCCGTTCGCCAGCACGGAAGAGGAAATACACTTCTTCAAGGAACTGAAACCGCTTTTAGCGAGCAAAATCATCTATTACAACACCGTTTACAAGATAGAGGTGCGCTTCCCCAGCGGCAGCGAGGAAGTGCAAAGGGACTACCTGCTGTCGGAAACCGACCGGATTTCAAAGTCGTTCCAGCGGAACTTGGCGTTCTACCAGTACCACCGAACGAAAGCCACCTACTTGGACAGGCAGTATTTCATGCGTGGGAAGCCTGACATACAAATCATCGTGGACAGTTTCTATT
>NZ_JACOOH010000016.1:0-11698 GCF_014287455.1 Butyricimonas hominis | reverse complement strand
TGCGGGTTTATGGAAATATGAAGTATCGGCTTCTTGGTGGAAAGCTGGACGGGCATCTGCATTTCAAAGCTGCGCATACACTCGCCGATAGAGAAATTCCCGTCCTCGCTCAACAGCATCCGGTTGGAGAAAAGCACCTTTGCTTCCTCGCTGTCCACCTTGTTTTGGTTGTACGCCAGTGCGCCGAACATATTGCCGCCCGTGCTTATTTTGGCAACCATAGTTCCTTGCATTCATTGGTTAATGCAATAACTTGGCGGTTCAGTGCCGCCAGTTCGGTGGTCGCTTTCTCCAGTTTATAGAGAAAAGCCAGTGCCTTTTTCTCGGAAAAATTACTGTGCAACGCCTTTACCACTTGGTTGTAATTGACCGCCACGGCTCTGAATTGTGCATAAAATTCGGTCAGCCGGGCGCAATACTCGACCGCCGATTTGTCCACTTTCACCACCCGGAACGGCTCGCCGAACAACCGGGCGGCGATGAAACGGGACTTGCTCGTAACGCCCGACTGCTCCCATTGCGAGAGGAAGCGGGCATTCTCCCGGTCGTTCAGGTAAAGGACATGGCGATGCTTCGCCGGGTCTGCGAGGGCGGGGCGACCGCCCTTGTTAGGTTTTCTTGTTTCCATGCTTCTTTCAATTAAAAAATTACGACTTCGGAGTGATTTTTACCCCCGCAAGGGGCAAGGCGTTTTCAGGCACGGAAAACGGTTCTATGTGCCATAGAACACACCTTGCTATTTTCTGACGAAAATCGAAATCCGTCACGGACGGATTGGGGTTAGCGTGAAACGGTAAGCCCGGTTATGCACCAGCCTGATTTTACACCCCTGCCCCCTGCGGTTCGTTACTCCGCTGCAAAGTAACGGTGATTTATAATGCTGTAAAATAGGTGGTTGGTGGACAAATCGGGACAGTGCAGGACAAATCGGGACAAGGTTTTCAGGGGACGTTTTTTCTCCTTTTTTTTGCATCGGATTTCAAGATTGAAAGCAAGATTGAAAGAAATATTCCAATCAGGAAAGAATGATTGAAAGCATGATTGCAGGATTTCAATATTTCAAGAAAGAATGAAAGCAAGAAAACAAGATTGAAATAAAACAGTCTTTCAATATTTCAAGATTGCAATATGGAAAGAATGAATGAAAGACTGAATGATTGAAAACAATAAATCTATCAACCAATAATGAACGAAAGCAATATGGAAAACGAGAAAACACCCCTTTATGTCGCCTTTTCCACCCAAAAGGGCGGGGTCGGCAAAACAACCTTTACCGTACTGGCGGCGAGTTACCTATACTACCTCAAAGGCTACGATGTGGCGGTGGTCGATTGCGACTACCCGCAACACTCCATTGCCGGGATGCGCAAGCGGGATGCCGAGCAGGTCGGGGCTGATGAAGATTACAAGCGCATGGCGTATGAACAGTTTACCCGGCTGGGGAAGAAAGCCTACCCGGTGCTGTGCAGTTCGCCCGAAAAGGCGATTGCAACGGCTGATGAACATATAGCCGCCGGACACGTGCCGGATATAGTGTTTTTCGACCTGCCCGGCACGGTGAACAGCGAGGGCGTGATAAACTCCCTCGCGGGTATGGACTACATTTTCACCCCCATTTCAGCCGACAAGGTGGTGCTGGAAAGCAGCCTGTCGTTTGCGGTGGCTATCCACAAGCTGCTGGTGAAGAATGAAGCCTGCCGACTTGCCGGGCTGTACCTCTTTTGGAACATGGTGGACGGGCGGGAGAAAACAGACCTCTACGCCGCCTATGACAAGACGATTAAGGAACTGGAACTGCCGCTGATGAAAACCTTTATCCCCGACACCAAACGCTACAAAAAGGAATTGGTGGCGGATAAAAAGGCAGTGTTCCGTTCCACGCTCTTTCCCGCCAGCCGCCCGCTGGTAAGGGGAAGCAACTTGGAAGAACTGATAACCGAAATAGCGTACTACATCAAATTACAATGATATGGCAAAGCAAAGCGGCGGGATGCCGAAGATAGACGAGGATTTCATGAAAGAACTTATCTCGCAGGGCGTACCCGCCAAGCGGGAGAGCCAGCCGGATGATGCACCGCAGCCCGGCGGCGAAACGGAAACCGCCCACGAGGGACGGCAGACTGAAACGGTGCGGGTGGAGAAAACGACAAACCGCAAGCGCAAGGGCGGCACGGGTGACTACCGGGAAACCTACTTTCAGAAAGTGGAACTGGCAGACCGACAGCCCTTGTACGTGAGCCGCACCACGCACGAGAAGCTGATGCGTATCGTGACGGTGATAGGCGGGCGAAAGGTGACGGTAAGCAGCTACGTGGAGAACATTCTGCTGCGCCACTTCGAGCAGTACCAAGACGAGATAAACACCCTGTATGAAAGTCACTTCCAAAAACCCGTATAGCTATGGTGGTCTATTGCATACTTACCGGGCTGGCGGTGTACTATATCGCCCTATGGATTTGGTATCGCCATGCCGACAACCATACACCAACGGACAAGGCGAATGATGCACCACTTCCGCAAAAACAAGTGGGCGGCTACACGTTGATAGGTGAAAGCCGATACAAGGGTGGACTAATTGGGACAGCGCAGGACAAATCGGGACACCTCCCGCAAGCGGCTGAAAATGATACTATTTTTGCGCCGCAAGCTGACGGACAGTCGGAAGAAAACATTTCGGAAGCAGCAGCCGAAGCGGAAGAAACGCCCGGTTACGAGAATGACGAACCCGACTACGAGGACGAGGAAATAGCCGGGTACATGGACGGTGACGATGATACCGGGCGGGCTACGGGCGTGAGCTTTGACGAACTGGGCGAAACGGTACGCACGGCGAACGCCGACAACCCCACCGAAGCGGAGAAACGGCAAGCCGCCGGGACGCTGGCAAGCATTGAGGGGACGAACCTCTACGATGCGGTGGTGGAGAACATCAACGGCGGGCTGGAAAAGGTGGCGGAACTGCTGGGACGCAACGAAGCGGAACTGGCTACGGCTGCTGTCCCTGCCGGAACTGGCGATGCAAGCAAGGAACACGAAGCGTTCGACATGAACGATTTCCTATAATATAATAATGTATAACAATATGAAGCAACGTGACTACGGTTGATTGGCAACCTGAAAACCAACAGACGGCATCCGTGCCGCAACCACTAAAATTTCAAATTATTCATCCGCCGGGTGACAGCGGACTATCCACCCGCTGCCCCGGCATTAAAAATCTATTCGTAATGAAAAAGAAATTCTTTTTGTCGGCGGCTCTCCTTGCCGCCGTGGTAAGTGCCTACGCACAGGGCAACGGGCAGGCGGGCATCACCGAAGCCACGAACCTAATCACCGGGTATTTTGACCCCGGCACAAAACTGGTGTACGCAATCGGGGCGGTCTGCGGCTTGATTGGCGGGGTAAAAGTATATAACAAATTTTCAAGCGGCGACCCCGACACCTCAAAGACCGCCGCCAGTTGGTTCGGGGCGTGCATCTTCCTGATTGTCGCCGCCACTATCCTGCGTTCGTTCTTCCTCTAAAACGGCAGCTATGTCTGAATATCCGGTAAACAGGGGTATCGGGAAGCCGGTGGAGTTCAAGGGGCTGAAAAGCCAGTACCTCTTTATCTTTTGCGGCGGCTTGCTCGCCGTCTTCGTGGTGTTCATCGTCCTGTTCATGGCAGGCGTGAACCAGTGGCTATGTATCGGTTTCATCGTGTCGGCTTCGCTGCTGCTCGTGTGGCAGACGTTCCGGCTCAACGCACGGTACGGCACGCACGGGCTGATGAAAGCTGCCGCCCGCAAAAGACACCCACGCTTCATTATCAGCCGAAAGGCGTTACCCCGATTATTCACCTACAAAAGAAGAAAGGAAGAAAGAACATGAGGAATACATTAAAGGCTACCACGCTGGAAAGGAAATTTCCACTTTTGGCGGTGGAGAACGGCTGCATCATTTCAAAGGATGCGGACATAACGGTGGCTTTCAGGGTGGAACTGCCCGAACTGTTCACCGTCACCAGTGCCGAGTACGAAGCCATACATTCGGCATGGTACAAGGCAATCAAGGTGCTGCCCGACTACTCCATAGTACACAAGCAGGACTTCTTCATCAAGGAGAACTACCAGCCCGACACGGAAAGGGACGAGCTTAGTTTTTTAAGCCGCTCCTTTGAACGGCATTTCAATGAACGCCCGTTCCTGAACCATTACTGCTACCTGTTCCTAACGAAAACGACAAGGGAGAGAAGCCGCCGACAGAGCGACTTCTCCACCCTATGCCGGGGCAGGATTGTCCCACAGGAAATAGCCGACAAGGAAACGGCTGCAAAGTTCATCGAAGCAGTCGGGCAGTTTGAAAGGATTATGAACGACAGCGGTTTTGTCACCCTTACCCGGCTGGCGGCATCGGAAATCACCGGGCAGGACGGTAAGGCGGGCATCATCGAGAAATACTTCTCGCTCTCGCAGACAGATACCACCTGCCTGAAAGACATCGGGCTGTACCCGGAAGAAATGCGTGTCGGGGACGATATACTGTGCCTGCATACGCTCTCGGACGTGGAAGATTTGCCCGGAAAGGTCGGGACGGACTGCCGATTTGAGAAACTTTCCACCGACAGAAGCGATTGCAGGTTAAGTTTTGCCGCCCCGGTGGGCGTGCTATTGTCGTGTAACCACGTCTATAATCAGTTCATCTTCATAGACGACCACGCCGAAAACCTGAAGAACTTCGAGCAGACCGCCCGGAATATGCAATCGCTCTCCCGCTACTCCCGTGCCAACCAAGTGAACAAGGAGTGGATAGACGAGTACCTGAACGAAGCTCACAGCAAGGGGCTTATCTCGGTGCGTTGCCACTGCAATGTCATGGCATGGAGCGATGACAGGGACGAACTCAAACGCATACGCAACGATGTGGGAAGCCAGCTTGCGCTAATGGAGTGCAAGCCACGCCACAACACGGTCGATACGCCCACGCTCTTTTGGGCGGGCATACCCGGAAACGAGGCGGACTTCCCCGCAGAGGAAAGTTTCTACACGTTCTTGGGGCAGGCTCTCTGCCTGTTCGTGGAAGAAACGAACTACAAGAGTTCGCTTTCCCCGTTCGGTATTAAAATGGTGGACAGGGTGAGCGGTCGCCCGCTGCACATCGACATATCGGATTTGCCCATGAAGAAAGGCATCACGACCAATAGAAACAAGTTCATACTTGGGCCGAGCGGGTCGGGTAAGTCTTTCTTTACCAACCACATGGTGCGCCAGTATTACGAACAAGGGGCGCACGTGTTGCTGGTAGATACGGGTAACAGTTACTTGGGGCTGTCCCAGCTTATCCACAACCGTACGCACGGCGAGGACGGGATTTATTTCACCTACACCAACGAGAACCCGATAGCGTTCAACCCGTTCTATGTCGAGGACGGGGTATTTGACATCGAGAAGAAAGAGAGTATAAAAACCCTTATCCTTACTTTATGGAAGCGGGACGATGAAGCCCCCAAGCGGTCGGAAGAAGTGGCGTTGTCCAATGCGGTAAGTGCCTATATCGAACGTATCACGGGTGACAAGTCTGTAACGCCCTGTTTCAACACGTTCTACGAGTTTGTCCGGGATGATTACCGCCGACAGCTTGAACAGAAGAACGTCAGGGAAAAGGATTTTGACATCGACAACTTCCTGAACGTGCTTGAACCTTATTACAAGGGTGGCGAGTATGACTATTTGCTAAACTCCGACAAGGAACTGGATTTGCTGCATAAACGCTTCATTGTCTTTGAATTGGACAATATCAAAGACCACAAGATTTTATTCCCGATAACGACTATCATCATCATGGAAGCCTTTATCAACAAGATGCGCAAATTAAAGGGAATAAGGAAGTTAATACTAATCGAGGAAGCGTGGAAAGCGATTGCATCGGCGAACATGGCAGACTATATCCGCTACCTCTACAAAACCGTCCGAAAATATTTCGGGGAAGCGATTGTAGTCACGCAAGAGATTGAGGATATTATTTCTTCCCCTATCGTGAAAGAGAGTATCATCAATAACTCGGACTGCAAGATACTGTTAGACCAAAGAAAATATCTCAACAAGTTCGACAGCATACAGAACCTCTTGGGACTGACCGACAAGGAGCGTTCGCAGATATTGTCTATCAACATGGCGAACCACCCCGGACGGAAATACAAGGAAGTTTTCTTCTCGCTGGGCGGCACGCAGTCGGCGGTATATGCCACGGAAGTTTCATTGGAAGAATATTACACCTTCACGACAGAGGAAAGCGAGAAAATGGAACTGTTCGCCCTTGCCGACAAGCTGGGCGGCAACCTTGAACTGGCTATCAAGCGGCTTGCAGAAAGCAAGAGAAATCCCCAATTATCAACCACTTAAAATTTAGAAATATGAAACGTACAAGTAAAATCTTGCTTCTCTTTTCCTGCGTGTTGCTATTGGCATCCTGCAAGGATAGCCCGGAAAAGCAGCTGGAGCAAATGCGGGGTGAATGGGTACATGTCAAGGGACACCCGGCTTTCACGCTCTCGGAAACGGGCGGCGAATACACCGTCACCCGGAAAGCGAATATCAGGGGCAAGGTACTGGAAACTGCCTATCAAGTGTCGGAACAGGACGGAAAACTGTTTATCGGAACTGGCTTTGCCATACTGCTGACGTATGACAAGGAACGTGACCGGATAATCCTTTCACCCGGCGGCGAATACAAGCGAGTTATAAACCCTAAAAACAAAAAAAGATGAAGAAAACAATTCTCCTTATGGCGGTATGCCTTTGCTTCATCGGCAAGGCATCCGCACAGTGGGTGGTGTCAGACCCCGGCAACTTGGCACAGGGTATCATCAACACCACCAAGCAGATAGTGCAGACTTCCACCACAGCCAAGAACACGCTGGACGGCTTCATGGAAGCGCAGAAGATTTTCCAGCAGGGTAAAAAATATTACGATGCGCTCAAAGCGGTACACGATGTTGTCAAGGGCGGTGTCAAGGTAGGAAAATCTATCGAACTGGTGGCGGAAATATCCGAAATCTACGTGCGCAACTTCCAAAACATGCTGGCAGACCCGAATTTCACGCCTGACGAACTATCCGCAATCTCGTTCGGCTATGCCAAACTGATGTCGGAAAGCTCGGACGTGTTGCAGGACTTGAAGAATGTAGTGAACATCACGGGTATGTCGCTGACGGATGCCGAACGGCTGGCTATTATTGATAATGCCTACCGAAGCCTATTGAATTACCGCAACCTCGTGAACTACTACACCCGAAAGAACATTTCCGTGTCCTATCTGCGGGCAAAAAAGAAGAACGACACCGACCGGGTGCTGGCTCTCTACGGCTCGGCGGATGAACGCTACTGGTAACATATAAATCGGTATGCCTATGTTATTAGCAGCAGTGGATTTTGACAACCTGCACCAAGTGTTGCGGGTGCTGTACGATGAGATGATGCCCTTGTGCAGCAACATGACGGGGGTAGCGAAAGGTATTGCCGGATTGGGGGCTTTGTTCTACGTGGCGGCAAAAGTGTGGCAGTCGCTCGCAAGGGCGGAAGCCATAGACGTGTACCCGCTCCTGCGCCCCTTTGCGCTGGGGCTGTGCATCATGTTTTTTCCAACATTCGTGTTGGGTACTATCAACACGGTGCTGTCGCCAGTGGTGAAAGGGTGCAACCAGCTTATGGAAACGCAGACTTTCGACATGAACGAATACCGGGCGCAGAAAGACCGACTGGAATATGAAGCCCTGATGCGAAGCCCCGAAACGGCTTACCTTGCATCGGACGAGGAATTTGACAGGCAACTGGAAGAACTGGGCTGGTCGCCCTCCGACATGGTAACTATGACGGGTATGTATATGGACAGGGCGGCGTACAATATCAAGAAGTCCGTACGGGACTGGTTCAGGGAACTATTGGAAATGCTCTTTCAGGCGGCGGGGCTGATTATAGACACGTTGCGCACGTTCTTCCTGATTGTGCTTTCGATACTGGGTCCGCTGGCGTTTGCGATTTCCGTCTATGACGGTTTCCAAAGCACGCTGACCCAGTGGATTTCACGCTATATCTCCATTTACCTGTGGCTACCCGTGTCGGACTTGTTCAGCAGCGTGCTGGCACGCATACAAACCCTGATGCTCCAAAAGGACATCGAGCAGCTTTCAGACCCGAATTTCATTCCTGACGGGAGCAGCACCGTGTATGTAATCTTTATGATTATAGGTATCGTGGGCTACTTCACCATTCCTACGGTGGCAAGCTGGATAGTGTCGGCTGGCGGAATGTCTGCCTATAACCGTAACGTGGCACGGGCTGGGTCAGTCGCCGGGGCTGCGGCAGGGGCAATCGGTGGAAAGGTATCGGGGAAACTACTCAAATAAACAACATCAATTTATAAAATATGGAATTTAAGTCATTAACGAACATCGAAACGAGTTTCCGGCAAATCCGGCTCTTCGCACTGGTATTCATCTGCCTGTGCGCACTGGTGACGGGCTTCGCCGTGTGGAACTCGTACAGCTTCGCCGAAAAGCAGCGGCAGAAGATATACGTCCTCGACAACGGGAAAAGCCTGATGCTGGCACTCTCGCAGGACATGGCACAGAACAGACCCGTGGAAGCCAAGTCGCACGTGCGGCGTTTCCACGAACTTTTCTTCACACTCTCACCCGACAAGGGGGCTATCGAAAGCAACATCAAACGCTCGCTGTTCCTTGCCGACAAGACCGCTTTCAACTATTACAAGGACTTGGCGGAAAAAGGGTATTATAACCGGGTGATTTCCGGAAACGTCACGCAGACGGTGGAGATTGACAGCGTGAAGTGCGACTTCGACCAGTACCCCTACAAGGTGAACACGTATGCCCGCCAGTTGATTGTCCGGGAAAGCAGCCTGACGGTGCGAAGCCTTGTGACCTCGTGCCGGTTGCTCAACGCCACACGGAGCGACAACAACCCGCACGGCTTCATCATCGAAGCGTTCACCATTACCGAGAACAAGGATTTGCAAACCGTTAAGAGGTAGCCTTATGGAGAGAAAACGAAACTACATCGAAAAGGTGCGGGACTGGGCGGACGACTGCCTGCGCCGAATGTGCGGACGGATTACGCCGGGCAAAAGGCTGGCGGTTATCCTCGTGATGTTCTTCTTTTTCGGCGGCTTGTCTATCTATATCACCGTTTCATCAATCTACAACATCGGGAAACGGGACGGCAGGCGGCTGCAAATAGAACATATCAAACAACTGCCATTGCAAGGCAATGACACAATCAACAGTATCAACCCCTTAAACAGACCGGAATATGGAAGAAGTACAGAAGAATGAGAACGGCACGACCGTACCGCAGGCGGACGGGAAGCCGAAAAAGGAAGATAAACCCAAACGGGAACTTACCCCGCAGCAGGTGCAGCAGCGCAGGAAAATGATAGTCTTCCCGCTGATGTTCCTTGCCTTTGCCGGGTGCATGTACCTGATATTCGCCCCCTCCGGCAAAGAGGACGTGAACGTGGAGAGCGTGGGCGGCTTCAACGCCGACATACCCCTGCCCGCAGAGGACGGGATTATAGCCGACAAGCAAAAGGCTTACGAGCAGGCGATGATAAGCCGCAAACAGCAGGACAAGATACAATCCTTGCAGGACTTCGGTTTCACGGGGGACGATGAAACGGAAGAACCGCAAGCGGAAATCGACCTGATGCCGGAAGAAGATGCGCAGCCACAAAGGGGCGGCGGTGCTTCTTCGGCATACGCTTACCGGGACATCAACCGCCAGTTAAGCACGTTCTACGAAACGCCCCCTGTGGACGAGGAAAAAGAGGACTTGAAGCGGCAGGTGGCGGAACTGACCGACCGACTGCAACAGCAGCAGAACGCCACACCCACCGCTGACGACCAAATGGCACTCTTGGAAAAGTCCTACGAGCTGGCGGCAAAGTACATGAACGGCGGGCAGGGACAAGTCGCACAAGTCTCGGTAACGGGCGGCATTGACCGCAAGCCGGATGCGGTGGCGGTGCAGGCTATCCGGGAAACGACCGTATCGGGATTGCAGCAGCCCATGAGCGATGCCGACTTCATCCGGGCTTACAGCCAGCCACGAAACTACGGCTTCAACACGGCGGTAGGCACGGGCTACGCTATGGGAAAGAACACGGTAGCCGCCTGCATCCACCAAGACCAAACGCTGGTGGACGGGCAGGCGGTGAAACTCCGGCTGCTCGAACCCATGCAGGCGGGCAGCATCGTCGTGCCGAAGAATACCCTCGTGGCGGGAACGGCAAAAGTGCAGGGCGAACGGCTCGACATACTGGTGTCCTCGATTGAGTACGCTGGCAACATCATCCCGGTGGAACTCGCCGTGTTCGACACGGACGGGCAAAAGGGGCTGTCCGTCCCGTCCTCTATGGAGCAGGAAGCGTTCAACGAAGCTATGGCGAATATCGGAAGCGGGCTGGGTACAAGCATTTCCTTTGCCCAAAGTGCCGGGCAGCAGGTGGCTATGGACGTGACAAGGGGATTGCTGCAAGGAACGTCCGGCTACCTCGCCAAGAAGTTCCGAACCGTGAAAGTGAAGCTGAAAGCCGGGTACAAGGTGATGCTTTACGCCAAACAACAATAACCATTTTATCAACCACTAAAATTTTAATTAACAATGAAACAGATTTTTGTAATGTTCGCCCTCTTGCTGGGCGTGTGTGCGGCAAACGCACAGGAAACCGACACCGTGAAGTATGCGGCTGGCAACGACTTGTACCGGGGAATTACCCGGAAACTCCCGTACCGACAAATGGTAACGCCCTACGGCGTGGAAGTGACCTTTGCCAAGACGGTGCATATCATCTTCCCCGCCGCCGTCCGCTATGTCGATTTGGGAAGCAACCACATCATAGCGGGCAAGGCTGACGGTGCGGAGAACGTAATCCGGGTGAAAGCCACGACAGAGGGCTTTCCGGGAGAAACGAACTTCTCCGTTATCTGCGAGGACGGGAGTTTCTTTTCATTCAACGCCAAGTACGCCCGTGAACCGGAAATGCTCAACATCGAAATGAAAGACTTCTTGGAGAATGAAGATACGTCCGATTTCTCACATACCCGCATGAACATCTATTTCCGGGAATTAGGTAATGAAAGCCCGCTGTTGGTGAAGCTGATAATGCAGAGCATCTACAAGAACAATGACCGGAAAGTGCGCCACTTGGGCAGCAAGCGTTTCGGAATACAGTTCTTAATCAAGGGGATTTACACCTATAACGGGATGCTCTACGTGCACACGCAGACGAAGAACAGTTCCAACGTGCCTTTCGATACCGACTTCATCAAGTTTAAGATAGTCGATAAGAAAGTGCCCAAGCGCACGGCTATTCAGGAAACGGTGCTGGATGCGGTACGTAGCTACAACGAGGTGATAGAGATTGCAGGAAAAAGTACCGTGCGCACGGTGTACGCCCTGCCGAAGTTCACCATTCCTGACGACAAGCTGCTGGTCGTGGAACTCTACGAGAAGAACGGCGGGCGGCATCAGACCATACGGGTGGAGAACGCCGACATCGTGAACGCAGAAGTGATTGACGAACTCAAAATCAAATAGGGAATGAAAAGACACATCTTTATAATGATGCTCTTTGCGCTGTGCCTGACCTCGTTTCAGGCACACGCACAAAGATACCTGCCGGGCATGAAAGGCTTGCAGGTCAC
>NZ_JACOOH010000015.1:0-14901 GCF_014287455.1 Butyricimonas hominis | reverse complement strand
AGAAAATTGACATTACCAACGGAAAGCCGAATACATGGAGACATGTACGTTCGGTTTGGAGGCAGGTATGGGGAAACCTATCGCCGAAAGACGACAAGGCGTCCCATACCGAGCCTACTTATGCTGCACTGTGAAAAGGAAGGATATACTATTCCGAGATTCTGCACCTTTGACTGCGTACAGCGGCTGAACAAGCCGGGCAAGGACGGTGAGGAACTGCCAAGGGTTTCTGTACTGAAAGGTGAGAAATCGTTTCCCGTCATGCTGACCACCTTCACTTGTATCCACAAGGAAACTAAGGAAAAGATCAAGTATGATGATTATAAAAATCTGTCAAATGATGAAAAGGAACAGTATAACGTATATCCCAAAATGCAGGTTTTTCGTGTGTTTAACGTTGCGCAGACAAATCTGAAAGAGGCCCGTCCAGAACTGTGGGAGAAACTGGAAAAGGAAAACGGCCACCCATTTGTTCATGAAGGCGAAATGTTCAGTTTTGAACCGGCGGACAGGATGATACGCGACAATCTGTGGATCTGCCCCATCAATGTGAGACATCAGGATGATGCCTTTTATTCAATAAGCAAGAATGAAATCACCGTTCCAGAGAAAGTGCAATTCAAGAGCGGAGAATCATTTTATGGAACTCTGTTCCATGAGATGGGACATTCGACAGGTGCGGAAGACGTACTTGGTCGTTTTAAGCCGACCACTTTCGGCTCAAAGGAGTATAGTGACGAGGAACTCGTGGCTGAGTTATGCGGAGCGCTGACCGCCCAACGATACGGAATGACAAAGCATATCAAGGAAGACAGCTGTCCGTACCTGAAATCATGGCTGGATAATCTGAAGGAGTCGCCCCAGTACATTAAGACCGTGCTTATGGACGTGAAGAAGGCATCATCCATGATCACGCAGAAAATAGACCAGATAGCAAAGGATATAGAAATAGAAAAGGCCGAAAAGGAGAAACAGACAGAAGCACCTAAAGAAAAGATGTATTACGCATCTGTAGCCTATCTACAAATGTCCGATGATACCAAACAATTGGAAGAACTAAAGGACAAGGGCGACTATAATGGTTTGCTTGCTCTTGCCAAAGAGTATTATGACGGTAACGGCATGGATGAACAGTACACTTACTCATCACCACTACAAAATCGTGGTGATAATCTGCTGATTGAGGACCAAAACTTTGCTGTGGTGTATAACGGAAGTGTCGGTGGAACCTATGACATTATGCTGAAATACACCGAACAGGAAGTTCGAGATCATATCCGCAGATATGGTATAGGTAGAGCCAGCAATGATGTAAAAGAGGTGGCAAAAGCTATGGTTGCAGAACAATTTGCGGAAATAATGCAAAAGAAAACCCCAGTCTTTGAAATGCCCAATGGTGAAGTGCTGTATATCAACTATAATAGGGAAAAAGATACATTGGACGTAGGTTCTGCAACCAATGCAGGACTAGCGGTACAGCACAGCTTCGAGTATAACCACGATAAGGCACTAGATGACAACCTGACGGAAGTGAATGAAAAGTTGGAAAATATGGAAGAATACTGCGAAGCTGAAGAAATGGAGTGGGGCGGCTTCAGGAGATAATACAGGAAGCGAAAGTAAGAGGGCTGTTTCCGTCCCTCTTACTTTCAAGCCTACTCTTGTTCAAAATATTTCTGATAGTCCATTTCGTCAATGGTCAATTCGTCAAGTTCCCAGTCATATTCTACATCCGGCATTCTTGAATAAGGAAAATTTACTGTGTAACCAATCTGCCCATAGGAACAGAAAAGAGGTGTTACACAAATCTCACGGCCGAAATAACTCTGCTGGCTGCAATACCTACGCCAATTGAAACGCCCTGCAATAATATTTTTGCAGAGTCGCCAAAGATACTTGTCTTCCTTTGTCATAACCCACCTCCTTTCTGAACAAGCAATAAATTTTCGGGACGTTCTGAGAACCAATAATTATTATGGTCAATATATACGCATCCGTCTTTGTTATTGTCCGGTTTTTCAAATGCCAACACCTCATAAGGACCAAATACAAGACTGGCATCATTTGTAAAAATAACCATATCACCAACCTTCATTTCATAGTCCGTATCCATTACCTTTGAGAGCCTGTCATAAAATACCTTTCCGTCTGCTTCACGTTCAGCCTTCCATCGTAAGAATGCTTCCTTGTAACTCCTACCTGAATTTATCGGGGAGAGTTCTGTGGGATAAACCTCCGCTTCAGAACCTGATGCCACAATAAGAATAATACTATCGTCCTCTATAACCTCCGGAACAGAAACAACTTGATAAACTCCGTCAGAGAGTCCATTGTCAGGGTCATGCCAAAACAAAACATTCCCTTTCTTGATAAAATCATATTTTCCCATAATCCAAATATTTATTAAGTTTATTTATTTCCCTTATATTGAGTCTTTAGACTCGCCGTAAGGTTGATTTTTACGTGCAAACATCACGGCGGAAAGAAGAATGGGAACAAGGAACAGAGGATGAATTTTTATGAAGAACCGTAATCTGTGATTCCGGAAAGTTTCAGAAAAATTCTACGATGTAGCGGCAGCGGTACTTGAACAGTCATTCGTTCGCCGTACATTTGCTGAGTAAAAAAAACAATTATGCGAGTATAATGACATCTATGCAAAAAGAGCTACTGATACAATAGAAAAGTTTGATAAAAGCAAGTATAAGAGTGTATAACAATCTATATTGGAATAAAAAAGGCAAAACAAGTATTATAAAATAACAGCAAAAGTGGCTTGTAACCATAATTATGAAAGCTGAGGGAAACGGCTTAAATCCGCTTCCCTGCCTCCTTTAGATAAATTGTCTTTGTCCTCATTAGAAGTGATAATCAATAACACCACCAATATGCAACAAAGTGCCTGGTTCAAGTTTGCAAACAAACTGCATAAATTCATAAGACTCTTCGGCATACGACTGAAAACCATCTTCATCCATATAAAAATGATATGACGTATTAAGCGGGTTTTTCAGTGTCTTCTCAAGCTGATAGACTGGTCCAATCCACTCCAGCGCACTCTCAGAAGTAATTTCATCCACTTTCTTGTGAATGCAGTCCACAAATTCCCGTTTCCATTCCTCCGCACCACCTATATACCTGAAAGTATTGTCATCTACAGGTTCAAACATACTCTGTGGCAAAACATGATTTACCAAGTAGTCTATATTATCTCGACGTTCTTCTTCGGTTATCTCCGAGCAATAATCATAAAAGCTGCTACACCCCTGCTCAAGTGTATCCTCATTAAGATAATTTTCTTTGTCAACCTTTGATGTTGTAATCTGAAAAATTCTACTGTGCATAGTCTTTTAGTTTAATTAGTTGAACATTTTTATTTTTTCCCTCAATTTGAAGCTTTTGCAGCCTTCTTGTCGGGATTGATTTTATATGCGTAGAATACAGTGTGGAAAGGAAGGGAAGACAAGAAAATGGCTGAGTATTTGGTCGGAATACCCAAATCTATGATTTGAGGAAGGCTGCCGATCAAATACCCTGCCATTAGTCATACGGTACTTGTCATACCAACGAGCACTGTACCTTTGTATATAAAATCATAACCCCGCCCAAGAACAGCCAGTAAGCGAAAACAAGTGAAAAAGCAGAAAAAACGAAACGTTAGAAAAGCAAACAATCAGATATTATAATATCCATTATCTATAAAAGGGAATGTAATTTATAAGAGAGAGTAAGAATAGAAAAACGGGCATATCTGGTACACAAAGACGAAGAGAGGAGAAACCTTTCAGGCTTCTCCTCTCTCACTATTTTCTCAAGCTACCACCTTGAATTCATATATGTTACAAAAAGCATCTTCGTTCACTTCTTGCCATTTTTCTGTTATTGCTTTAATATCCTGCTCGGAATTAATTGGCTGCTCAAGCAAATCCTCAAACCATTTGAACATAGACAAACTGTCCCTAAAATACTCCGTTAAATATTTTTCATCAGGCGTACAAATATCTACATAGTATTTTTCGGAAAAATAATATCCATTACTATCATTAGTAAGATACTCTCCCATTCCCGGTTCTTCGCTCTGAAAATAATAACGAAGAGACGGATATTTACTGCATAAAAAATCAAACACCTCATTACATGGTCCCCAAGCCGTTTCTGTAGAAAGCGTCAAAACACCATCACCTGCTTCAAGGCTATTCCAATCACCACGGCAATAAATCTCATTATAGTCACCCCCCAAGGCTTCTACCAAACACCCAAGCCAAGTCGTTCCAAAACCATTCTCCACAGACGGTTCTTTCATAGCTTGCAATTTACTCATCAAATCATACAGTTCTTTTGTTTCGCTTGCGTTACCACAAATAACATACGCACTAGTACACCAATTAGGCATAATTCAAAGTTTTAAATTGTTTGACATATTGTTTATTTTCCCTTTTTTGAAGCTGATTGGCTTCTTGTCGGGATAAATTTTATATGCCATAGATTACAGCGTAGATAGGATGGTAAGACAAGTAAATTGAATAATATTTTTATGGAATACCCAAATCTCTGATTTGTGGAAGGCTTCTGGAAAAATGTAATGTCAATTAGCAATGCGGTACATGACGTCCAGCCTGAGCTGTACCTTTGCATAATAAAATCTGGCCGACAATAATGCCAAGAGTGCAAGATAAATAATACAATATAACAGGTATTGAGTAAAAACGGAAAAATAAATATTCGGAATATAATGGAACAAATTTACTGAACGAATAAAGGGAATTATACTAGCTTAATAAAAATGGTGTATGATTTGTAGGACATTATATGCCATTCTTTTATTTCAATGAATAAGAACTAAACGCTTTAATAGTACAATACTGAAAGTATGCTAATGGCAATTAATAATCAAGTTTTTATCTTTCTTGAACAACTGCTTATAAAGAATATGTCTAATAAAAGATTTCTTTTATATATAGCAGTCAAAATACTCATTTTATTTGAAGTAAAAAGTTAACTTAATGACATAAGGAATCCCACCCAGGTCATAATAATATAACAAAAGACAAAAAAACTACCCCATCTTAATCGTCTCTTGGACTTCGCAGTATATTCCAAAAGCATATTTGACAACCTATCTTTGATAAAGTATCTTACAAATACAAAACCAATAAATGGAGCCATTATCACTGTTATAAAAATCCAAGAAGAAAACTCATATTTTGTAGTTATAGGAATTTTTTCTAGTATATCAAAGGATGTATAATATTTAATTATATTCAGTAAAGTAAGTACATTAGCAAACAAACATATTGAAATAAACATTACTGAATCCCACCAGTCATCATCATCTTTATCTTTTTGAGAACGTCTCAATTTGAAAAAGAATTGATATACCCAATAAACTATTTCCTTTAACATACTTACTGTCTTTGATCAATGATATATAAATATTTATCAAAATGAAACTAAAACCGGTATCATCTTTTTAGACCACAAGTACATTAACGATATTATAAATGCAAGCGTAAATAAAATAAAAAACAGCGAGAGTGTTCCCCACAACAATTTTCTGGATTCTTCCTCAACCTCTTTTTTTATACGCTCAAAAGCTCCCTTTTTACGCAAGGTATGATTATGAATCATCCAAAGAATAAAACCTCCACAGAGAAAAATAAGTGTATACAAAGGCTTGTGGTCAGGAAGCAAATTATAACCTGTTAATCCATCTGTCAAAAATACAATCCCTGAATATAACAAAAAGTCAAGCCCTACAACAAACAACAATGATGTAAAATCTTCTGCAAGTGTCTTACCTAATAGACATTGACGAAATTTATAAAACTTAATATAGGTATATTTCCAAACATTCATTTGGGTGTCATCAATTTTATTCTTACAGTCAACCTCAAAGGTTTAATCCGTACTTTCCAATGTAGCAACATGATAAAAAAAAGAGAATCACAAATATCATATATAGGATGGATAAAAGACTCCATTTCAACTTTAAAGGTTCATTCTCAACTTCTTTTTTAATACGCTCAAAAGCTCCGTTTTTACACATTGAACGGTTACGAAGCCGTTCAATAGTAAACATTCCCAATAAATAAAGAGCAAAATACAATGGCTCATTTTGAATGATAATACATTATCTACCCATTTGTCTATAAGTATTAGCATTCCAAAATACAAAAGCACATCAAAAGATGCTACAAACAACATTGCAGCATAATCTTCTCCGAGTGTTTTACCCAACCCACATTGACGAAATTTATAAAACTTAATATAGATATATTTCCAAACATTCATTTATGTATCATCAATTTTGTTCTTACAGTCAACCTCAAAGGTTTAATCCGTACTTTCCAATGTAGCAACACGATAAAAAAAAGAGAATCACAAATATCATATATAGGATGGATAAAAGACTCCATTTCAACTTTTCAGGTTCATTCTCAACTTCCTTTTTAATACGCTCAAAAGCTCCATTTTTACACATTGAACGATTGCGAAACCAGTCAATGGTAAACATCCCTAATATATAGAAAGCGAAAAAAAAGGTTCGTATTTAGTTGATAAAATATTATTAACTAATTTATCAATAAGTATCATTATTCCAAAAAACAATAATACATCAAAAAATGCCACAAATAACATTGCAGCAAACTCGTCTGCACCATCACGACCTATTATTCTACGTCGTATCTTAAAAAATCGTATATAAATATATTTCCAAACATTCATATCAGTATCTTTTATAACCTTGCCTGAATACAGCATTGCTGGCAGAAGCTGATGGTATTCTACGGGGTAGATATGTAGGCATAACAGGATGTTTAACATAGGTTTTATCCCGCAAATGAACATGAGGGTTATTAGCATAAGGTGACACACACTTTGTATATCTTGGATCAAATGCTCCAGCCAAATCTAAAAACATATAAATTCCGCTAATAGCCCATCCAACAGGACCACCCCACGTAGCTATAATACCTACTATAACATCAGCACCTGCTTTAATTACTCCTTGATCATCTCCTGCTTTAAAAGCTTTATAGCCTTGATATATAGAAATTAAAGCACTTACCCTAAACGATATTCTTCCAAATTTAGAATATTTATTAGATTCTGCAAGAATATCTTTTCTTGCACGAGTTATTGTTTCCAATGCAAATAAATAAAGACTCAATGCTTTTAATATAGTCAATAGTTCGTTAAAAATTCGCCAAGCCTAAGCGGCTCTGGCAGTAAATAAAATGAGTTCTTTGAAAAGTTTGTCAATAACTTGCATGTCTGGGTTAATCCCGAACACGCAAATAAATCGTTCAAGCATATAAGCATTGTGTATGAAAGACTTGCAGGAGGATATGGAATAGGTTATTCCGATCCTCTTACATGCCGCTTTGGCCAAGTTGACAGCAGCAAGCGATGCATTGAAGTGAAAATACAATTTCCTGAAGTCGGTAGACTGGCAGTTGGTGATTCCTGCATGCTGCTTGCCATCTCTAAAGCAAAATTCCAACTGGAACCTGGTTCTGTAATAATCCAGCACCTCGCGTCCATCCATGGAATCGTCTGTAGAGAAATAAAGTTGCCACTTGTCTGTTCTTCCGTCCATCGGATACCAGATGGCTAAGGAAACATACCTTTTGAAAGCTTTAGCATAAGCCCTCAATCCGTATAGCTTTCCTTTGTTCACCTCGTATTCCTTGCACCGGGTCAAATCCAGATTGGCAAAGTCAATCCTGCCGTCAAACCACTTGGGATGACCACGTTTTCCTGTTTTCTTTTCCAATGTCGGATAGTACAGGACAACATCATTCCTAAAGCGGCTGATAACATGGAAACCGTTCTCACACATAGGCGTTACGAAAGTTTCCTTGGAAAAGAATGCGTCTGCAACCACCGTTTTGTATATGCTTTGCAGCTTGTCTTTTCTACTGATAAGATAGCTGCTGTACCAGTCAACGAGGTTCTTGTCCATATTATCCAAGGTCTTACAATCCGGCGTCTGAATGGAACCTAAAGTCATGCATTCAGGTTGTCGATGTCAATGACACCGATGCCCATGATTTCCAGTCCACGCTTGTATTCTCCTGCACAACCAGACCAGAAGTAACCTATCCAAGGTGTCTTCTTGCCTGATTTGGGGATATAGGAAGGATCGATGGCGATGGCTTTTCTTTTGCCTGTGAGATGCTTGCTGATGATAGATCCGTTGAACGCAAACCAGTCGAAAGTTTCATGCTCAAAAAGGTTACGATAAGTCTGTTCTGAGAAACAGCCATATCTGCCCAATTGGAGGAAGTTTATACGATCTGGGATGGCCATGAATAATTTCATGGTGTCCATGAACGTTTTTTCAAAAGGTTTGTGTATATTCGCAACTGATTTGAGAGCCGACAGGCACTCGGATTGGTATTGCATAAGGAGGGTTTCTTTAGTCATAATTAGATGTGTATGTGATTTCTAATTTACTAAATATCAACAAATCATGTAATACTTTTTATCTTTATTATCAGCAGGTTAGCACACTTTTTTCAGCACATTTCTTCATGCTTAACCATTCGTTTTTGACAACATTTCAATGACCTCTTTAGTGTTTCCGAACCAGCTTTTGCCGGTTCTATTGTTTAACTTTTAATCTTTCGGTAAAAATTTACCGAAGTATTGTATAGTTCAACGATGAAAATATGCTAAAATCATATATGAACCAATCCATGTAAAAATACAATAGGCAAAGAAAAAACACTAACCTTATCAACAATCGGGTTTCTGATTTCCTGGAATACCCTTCAAGAAGGAGCTATAACTTGACTTATTTTATAAACAAATGACATAAATGTATACCTACGGCATTGATTCAAAACTTCAACTCACACATGCAATAATAAACAACTTTACAATTTAGCATGGGCTTTATAATCAGCCTATTTTACAAATTTAAGCTTTATGTTTATAAAAGCATTTACATTACCATGATAAATTGTCTTTTAAACTCATTCAGCAATGCAATATCAATACACATTACTAGCATTGTTAAAATAATAAAAACATAGAATTTTTTCTTTTGCTTAATCCTGTTAATAGTAGTCATTTTAGAAAATAGATCTTGCAACTTTTTATATTTTATGTGATTATATATAGTCATATTTATAAAAAAAAGTATAGGAAAAAGTATCCCCACAAAAAATATGAACTCTTTAATATTTGAATATAACAACAATGAGTTTTTAAGATTTAAGCAGTTTAACAAAATTCCAATAACAAAAATAATGTAAATATATTGGATTATTGTAATGACCCCATATGACCTATGTGCATAACCACTTTTAGGTGTATAAAACCAAATCCAGAAAAAAATATTTTCCCAAAATGATATTTTATTTTTCTTTAATGTAGTATTGCGGCCTTTCATAAATTCTTGGAATTAACTTTTTCTCACAATGAGGGAAATGAACTTTAGTGGCATCCGATGGTGTAATACTACCATGTATCTGCTCATATGTTCCTACAGAGGTTCTAGCATTTGTATGTAGCGTATTAAGAATAAACCATAGTATTCCACCAAAGGCAGATACCGGTACACTAATTTTACCTATTAAAAATAAACCTGTAGGCACTCCGATATTTATTGCTGTCTGATTAATATTTTGTTCTCCTGCGACATATAATACTAAATCAACAATAATTCCAATACCTGTTAATTTATCACCTATTTTCCCTGCTACTTTACCTTTTGTTGTATAGTTCTTATTATGATTTCGAATTAAAGTACCATGAGAGTTTATCTGAATAGAGTAAAAACAGATGGTAAAGATTTGTTTTTATCAGACAAATGATTATATTTGCGAATAACAAAGATGATGTTTTATTTTTCTTCTTCTTTTTCCACAAATAAAACAGAAATCGTCTGGAAGAACCGGAGGAAATTTCAAAAGATCGTTTTTGAAGTTTTCTCTTTTTTTGTTTTCTGCCGGAAGACAGACAGGATTCAGAAAAGGGAAACAGAGTCACTCAAATTTATTGTTAAACTTTTAAATTCTATTAATTATGGCATCATTTAGAGCTACATTGGAATTTGCAGGAAAAGAGTATGACGTACTACACTCTGAGTATGAATTCAGTCGTACAACAGACGCGAAGGGAAAACCATCCTCAAACATCCAGGGAGGACGTGTTTCGGTAGTTATCGAATCAACGGACGACACTGCGACAATCGAAGCCATGCTGAACAGCCAGTTCAAGCAGGTGGAAGGAAAAATCGTGTACAAGAAGATTGAAGAGGATGCCAAGATGAAGGAAATCGAGTTCAAGAACGCCTACATTGTTTACTACAAGGAAACTCTTGACGTGAACAACAACGTGCCGATGACCATCGCACTCACATTCTCGGCTGAGCTTATCAATGTGGGCAACGCTGCGCTTGACAACAGATGGCCGAAAAACTGATGAAGAGATCTACCTTACAAGGGAATAAATGATTATTATGCCGCTCCAAGCATCCAGCTTAGGGCGGCATAATTTATTTTCCAAATAAAAATGCCATTAAAAATATTTCTGCTGTTAACTTATCAATCAGAAGATATTGAAAATCAAAACGGTTATTTCACTTTCTTCATATCAAAAACGGCTTATAAAATTTGGTTTTGTTTTTTCATTCACGTATATTTGCGATTAGCAAGAATGATGCTTTGTTTTTTCCCTTTTCTTCCATAAATAAAACAGAAATCGTCGGGAAGAACCAGAGGAAATTTCAAAAAATCAGGCTTTGAGGTCTCCTTTTCCTGTTTTTATGCCCTGACATAATTCAGGAATAGGAGCTTCAATTGTTATCAAACTTTTAACAGACTATTGCCATGCTGGAAGAAAAGAAAATATCAATCAGCATAGATGGAAATCCGCAGCACTCTTTTCTGCAGGTAATGCTGAAACAGGTAATCAATGACCATCACTATTTCGAGATAAGTTTTGATATAGAGGTGGGCGAAGCCTATGCAACGCATTCACTGGAAAAGGCAAAGAACTGGCTTGGAAAAAAAGTCGTCATACTGATGGGTGAAAATACATTTGTGGGAATAGCCACACATGTTTCACTACACAGAGCAGCCGGAAATCACGGTTGCCTGCTCCTGACGGGATACTCAAATACTTTCCTTCTGGAGTCAGAACCGACATGCGCTTCGTGGCTGGACAAGACTTTGGCCAACATCGTCAACGAAGTTTGTGAAAAAGCCGGAATAACAGCCCTTGTTTCTCCCGAATACACAGAAAAGATAGCATACGAATGCCAATACAGGGAAAGCAATTTTGACTTTATCCGCAGGCTGGCCAGACAGTATCACGAATGGCTATATTATGACGGAAAGCAGCTGGTATTTGGCAAACCTGCTGCTGCAAGCGGCATACCTCTGATGTACGGAAGAAACCTGCAGAGCCTTGACATATCCATCCAAGCCATCGCCCGTCCGCTGGCAGGCCAATCCTACCACTCTGAAGACGGACAAAAGTTTGAATCAACATCACCAGACACACCAAGAGGCCTTGGCAGTTTGGGACATTCAGCATTTCAGGCTTCCTTAGGACTGTTCAAGTCACCGGCCAACCAATATGCAGAACCCCGTATATCCAACAAAGTAGAACTTGACAACTATTTCCAGAAGAAACAACAGAGCGATACTGCGGCCTCACACTATGTTAGCTGCGAAAGCGATTGCTATAGCCTGACAGTAGGCAGTGTAGTTGATATACAAACAGCCATACAAGGTGAGGATTTCAGTTTTACAGAACAGATGCTCGACTCGTATATCATTACGGAGATAACCCATATAATAGGTTCCGGCAACAGCTATTACAATACATTTACGGCACTGAGCGCAACAATACCTAACCTGCCAGCTCCAGATGTACCATTGCCTGTAGCACAGACGCAACAGGCGGTAGTGGTAAGCAACGATGACCCAAAGAAGCAGGGACGCGTTCAGGTAAAAATGAACTGGCAGTCGGGAGATATGAAAACCTCATGGATACGTGTCATGACACCGGATGCAGGAATGGGCGACAAAGTATCTACCAACAGGGGATTTGTCTTCATCCCCGAAAAAGACGACATCGTGTTGGTAGGCTTCCGGCATGACGACCCGAACCGCCCATTCGTAATGGGCAGCCTGTTCAACGGAAATACCGGTGCAGGCGGTGACAGCGGCAACAAGAAAAAGAGCCTGACTACCCGGAGCGGATGTACCATAACGATTGATGATGACAAAGGAAGCATCACCATTGCTGATCCCAGTGGAAGTACCGTCATGCTGAACGGTGACAAGACAATCACCATAGATGCCAAGGACAAGATAAGCATCCATTCCAAAGAGATAGAAATGCGTGCTGACGAAAAAATCAGAATCGAAGCTGACTCTGAAGTTGAAGTGCTTGGAAAAACTTCTACTTTCGAAGGTACATCCGAAGCAAAAATAAAGAGCAGCGCCTCCATCAAGGAAGAGGCTGCCACAATAGACATAAAAGCATCTGCCTCACTGAAAGCAACAGGTGCTACCGTGGATGTGGACGGCTCTACGATGACAAACATAAAAGGCGCTTTATTAAATCTTAATCCATGATAAATAACGAGCATAATCCGATAGCCATAAGAATCAACTGCATACAGGACTTATGGATTGAGCATCGAGAGAAAACTCCCGATGCAAAGATTTATTGCCTCGCCTGTGAACCTGCTGATTTTCAGATTGTGGAAGGATTTATAAGACTGGAAGCATCCGAATATGGCCGCACTCCGGACATAATCGTAGGTTTCAAGACAGATTACAATGATACAACAGACTTTTACAGGTTTCTGATAAAAGAATGGATAACCTCTTTTTCTGCCGATGCGGAAAAGAACCCAGACTGGAAGTGGAAGGATTTTTCCACCTTCAAGTCAGAATCGGAATCAGCAGATTCCATGACAGCCGAAGGATTGAGAGACCTGTATATCCGTCTGGTAACAAGTTTCAAGGAATTTGTCGGAAACGACAATCTGCTGGGCATAACTTATTTCATATCCCGTATCAACGATGTGGAATCACTGAATGAAGCAATAAAGAACATTGCCGAACTGCTACCTAAAGGTGTGGCAATCATTCTGATTGATTATAAAAAGAGGGAGGTTTATGAAAGTCTGCACGAGGAATTGAAAGACAAATTCTGCCTGATTGACATTCCGGACCAAAATATGACCGGTGCATATAAAGAGATTGCGACACAAGGCAACCCGCAAGACCCACACGTGAAATATCGCAAATGCCTGTTCGAATTAGGAGAAGCTGCATCGAAAGGGAAAAAGGACGAAGCCAAAAGACTCGGAAATGAACTGATAAAGCTAAGCCGTGAAATCGGTGGAACGGCACTCATGGCTTCAGCCTACCTCATATTTGGCGGTTTCATGATTAAATTTCACCGTGAATCCGGGTTCTGTCATGACTTGTTTGACAAAGGAATTGCCCTTGTACTCCCTAAATATCATGAGGAGCGGGACTGCGCACAAATCCTGCTGCAACTCTACAACTATAAAGGTACGGTGGACAGCTATAATAAGGATGTAAGCAGTGCCATCAAACAGTTTATGACTGCCGTAAGAATAGCCAAGGAACTTGATATGAAGACAGAGGTTGTAAACGAATACAACTATGCACTGCTGATGGCACTGAAAAAAGACAGGCTTACGTACGAACCGATCCTAAACGAGGCTTTTGAGTACGGTTACTCATTCACTGACGAAGAATTGAGAATCATCAATCTTTCATTTATCGCCTCTACCTATCTAGACAAGACATACAGCATCGACTCCTCCAAAAGAGACGAAATCGAGAAACGTATGGCAAATTTATACGGCGAGGACTGGCAGCTATCTACCAAGGAACTGGCAGCCAAACTCAATGCGGAATATTCTGTAAACTCAAAATAACGAAATTATGCTCTTAGCGGACAGTCATACCACCATGGTGATCGGGGTTGACGTACATGTGACGACGGCTCCCCCATTCAACCCTATCCATCCCTACGTCGGGATGGTGATAGACCCCGCTGACTACATACCGTTCCTGGGTACGAACGTGAGCGTGAACGGACTGAAGCGCGGCGTATCCGATACGGGCGGGATGATCATCCCCCTGATGCACATACCGCTTGCCGGCCCGTTTGCCATGGCATCCATGATCGGGAATGAGAGCATGAACTTCTTCGCCTCACAGAACACGTTCTGTGACGGCAGCCGCATGAGTCCGAAGGGATACATGGTGATGACCTGCAACGACGTGGGCATACCCCTGTCGGCAGCCATAGAAAAGAACAAGGCGAGAAAGACAAGCCTCATACCGAGTCTGTTCGCGCCGACCTCCTTCTCACTCCCGGTACCGACCGGAAAGCCCGTCATGGTGGGCGGTCCCTATGTACCCGACTGGGGAGGAATGCTGGCAGGGCTTGCGTCAAGTATCGGATTCAGCTCACTGATAAAACTAGGAAGCAAGGGAGTCGGAAGGGCACTAGCGAAATTTAATACAAAGGTCTTACAAAATACCAACATACAGGATCGGTTTCCCTCGACAAAGAAGCTGAGCGCATACCTGTGCAAGAACGGTTTCGAGCCGGTGAACCTTGTAAACGGAGCCGTGGTTTACGAAGGCACGGACTTCGGATTCCCCTCTCCGCTGCCGCTGGAATGGACAAGGGCGTGGTATTCCGACTCGGGATACGAGGGATGGCTCGGACACGGGACGCACTGCCGATACGACCGCACGGTGGAGAGCTTCGAGGACGAAGACGTGACGATGCTGCGCATGGAGGACGGACGTGCCGTGCCGTTCCCGGCGATAGCACCGGGCGGAGAATTCTACATGCGCTCCGAACGCACCACGCTGCGCCGCA
>NZ_JACOOH010000014.1:0-18541 GCF_014287455.1 Butyricimonas hominis | reverse complement strand
CTTTATCCATTCAGAGTGAGAGAAAGGGGGACATTGTCTCTCTTTCCTCTCTGAAAAATAAATGTTTTTATTGCTTATTATCCGCACCCAAAAAGTTGCATTTATAAGTTGAACTCAAGCCAACTGTTAGTCAAAAAAGCGTTTCCTACAATCAGGCTGTCTGCGGAAAGTGTTATTGTAGTAAAGAGCGGCCGCTTTTTATCTACATTGAATACCTCTTTGTAATAGACTATGTAGGCACATCTGAACTCTATAATTCTGAATACCGAATTGTCATCGGTTCTGTAAAAGATTATCTTGCCGCTTACAGGCTTGAACTGGCTGTTCACCATAGACTCCAGAATTTCTGTATCCTTGGTTGCTTCGATACTGAATGTCAGTTTTCCTCCGATAACGGATGTTACAGGCCTACCTTTTTTGTCAGTTTTCCGGCTGAATTCAATATGAGAAAAAAGAATATCTATTTCTCTTCCGCGTATGCTTACGGTTGCTCTGAGTGCTCCCATATAAGTATTTTTTATGATTATGAATCAAGGTTTCAAGAACTTGATTAAAGCAGTGAACTGCTTTCGGAAAAGAATGAAGATATAACCGGAAACAAATATAGGGGAAAAAATCGTATTTTCCAATATGTTGGATAAAAAAGGCTTTTATGTTTGTTATATTGTTTTATGAATGTGTATTATGCTGTTTTCATTATACAAAAGTGGAATTTCAGTTTTGAGCGTGTTAAGCTGTATCAACTTTGCTGTTCAGCTGATGTATAAGGTTAAAATAGGATAGTTCGTTTATGTTTGACTATCCTATTTGTTTGTAATAAGGGAAAAATATTTCATGTATTTTAATTTTCCTTTGGTAACAAAGGATTATCAATAAAAGTCCAGGAAGAAGATTCCCAGACAGCATATTCACCATTGCTTACAGATTGTCCTTCATACGTAACCTTTGCCTTGCCATCTTTGAAAGGGAAGGCAAATTTATAGCTTGGAGGGATGATTACCGTTCCCAGAGTATCTGCAAATCCGATGGTGCCATCTTCGTCTATGATTCTGAATAATCCTTCTTGTGGGTAGTCTGGTCCATTGTCATATTTGAATACGTTAAAAAGCTTATTGCCTTTTTTGTCAAGGCATACTATTTTCCCGTTTCCTTCAGCCACAAATCCAATACGCTTGATTGTGTCAGTATAGGCAAATGGATACATGCATGGTATTACAGTATCACCGCTTTCTGAGACATATCCGAATAAGCCGTTATCTTCGAACACGAACAACTTCTCGTCAGGCGTTCTCGTACAACATGCAAGCCCGACTGTGCAGATGAATGAAAAATACAATAGGATTCTGTTCATGATTGTTCCCTCGATTATTGTAATACATAAAGCTCTACATCGCCGCAATCCGTAAAATAAGCTTTTCCTTCCACTTTTTCACCATTAAACAAATCCACGTGTCCGGAAGCGTCGCTCCAATTACAGTTCCTGAAGATTATGATTCCCTTTTTTCCTTTGAAATCTTCCAGTTTTTTCCCTTTTATCGGTGTGCCGCCTATCTTTTGTTTGATGAAGCTAAGCATGTCAGTTACTCTATAAAGATACCATTTCTTGTCCTTTCCCGAGGATGTGGCACCGTCATAGCGTGATATGGGCATACCCGAATAATTAAAGGCATACGACAAGCGTATTGCACAGGCGTTGGTGAAGAAGCCGGCCTTTATGTTCTCTTCTACTTTTCCGCCGATTAGTTTACCGACCGCTGATGTTGGTAGATCTTTAACTTTGCCAAAGTTGGAACTAAGTGTTGAATAAGCGATGTTCATAATGTTCATTTTTAGTTCGTTAAACATTTATTTTAAAATAGTTTCAAGTGGTCAGCTTCATATTAAAATGAAGCTATAAGTAGGCTCGTAATATAAGAAAACTTATTGATACTTGGAAATATTTTCAGGGATTTAATTCTGTTAAGAATGAAATTTGGTATCTTTGTAGATGAATTTTAAAAAATAATGCAATGGATATAAGGCAAATAATAGAGGAAAAACGTGATATTTTTAAAGCCATGGATCTGGCAATAGACAAAACATTAAATGTACAAGATGCTCAAATGCGTAAAGAAGGTAGATTAGAGCTGGATAAACTACGGGGCAAAGACCCGGCAGTACCTTTTTTCATCGGCTATGCGTATGAATTTGAATATGATTGTTCTAAAGATACGAAGTATGCCAAAAAAGCGATAGAAGAGTATAATAATCTTCTTAGTTATGAATATGCCTTTTTACATGCAAATATTGAACGGTTGCAGAGTGCTGTAAATAGTGTAAATCCATAGATGTATTTTCTTGTTTATAAGACTTCATATTCTTGAAAAGATGTTTGCTCGGGGTAAGAACAGACATCTTTTTTATTGTGGGTTTTGCTATATTGGCTGATTCCGTAAAGGAATACGTAAGGTTAATAGAGGGGCAGATGAATAAATGACGAGTTGTTCTGCTATTTCATAAATCCGTTGGATTATTATGAAAAACATCCCGTTGAAAAAGACAAATTAGGATGGTACTTTCAGTATCTTGTTGATATGGAATTTTTCAAGGAGATATGTGATGATAAATGCAAGTACAGTGATATGGTTAGCCGGGTTGTAACGATATTTATGAGAAACGACACCCTTGAGGATATACGGCATCAAAAATGTCTTCCAATAATGCAGGAGTTGATAAAGAAGTAATAGCGGGTAATAATTAATACTCGCTATTACTATTCAGCTTCTATGAGTTCAAGAAAGCAAGGATTTCATCACAGCAGGCCGCTGCATGTTTGAATCCTTTGGGTAATACCATTAGGCATCCATTGTCGCTGTATAGGGCACCTGTTTGTGAGTTTTCCTTTTTATATAGTTGACGGATAACTCCATTGAAATCCCCACAATCAGTTATGCGACAAAGAAATTTTCCTTGATTCTGACTTAGCCAATATCCTCCATGCATTCTATCTCCTTGGGGAATATTCCAAAAGTCAATAAGCACGATACGCTTTAGGTCGCCATGCAAGAAATTCATTCTTTCCAGGAGGTTATTACAATACAAATCTCCAAAGCTATATCCTGCAATTACCAGTTTGTGGTTTCTGATGATACAGTTGGTCATATTGGCATGATAAAAGTCAAATGGAACGCAGTTTAGCTTATCCGTTTTACGCAATCCTGTAACGATTGGAGAGGAATAATATGTTTCTCCTGATTGGGTACAAGGCTGGCTTTGTCCTCGTCCTGTCATCAATCCTTTAACTGTTGCATAGTCAGGATATTTATATAAGTCATGGAACAGAAAGGTATAAATGTCTTTATTAAGATCTTTATATGACTGGAAGTAATAATTTATACATCCATGCAGATGATTTATTGTAGGTAAGCCATTTGGATTTTCAAACAACTTCTTGGGATTGAACCGTAGGAATGCATCTTGAATTTCATCCGGTTCAAATCCATCTTCATAATTTTCTATTGATTTCTCTATTGTAGTGTCATAGTTCAATACAAAGAAGTCACTGTTTTCAGCAAACTGTTGATAAAATCTCCAATACCATTCATTTGCCTGTTCTTTCATGATGTTGGAATCATACCCATTCACAATATCCATTATTCTAAGGATAAATTGGTCCATAACAGAACGAAGTGTATTAGGGTCAAAGCCGATATTAGGTTTGGTAAAAGGAGCGAAAACCGGATATAAATTGGGGTTTTTACTGTTTCTGCTCCATACCCAACTGTAAGCATCTAACATCTCTAATACGTGAAACAAATGTTCAAAATGAATATAAGGGGTAGGTGTTCCGCCTACATATGGATTAGAACGGTCTGGTGGATAATTTTCCATTAGCCAGTTGTAGATATCATCTACAATAGTTATTGTATTATCTGGAGTAAGATAATCTGTGTAGGCCCTACGAACATCATTTGTGATTTCTGCAGTTGCAGGTTTAATCACATCTTGTGGTAAAACCAAATCAAGCGGTGTTCCTGCGCCAATCAAAAATGTTGTACGATTATTTTCCATAATGCGCTATATTTATTCATTGAAACATTTCAGGAACTATATCTTCAATTTCAATTCCATCTATTACCTTGGCCGAGAGTTTTTTGCCAAAGTCGCGGACTTTATCACCTGCATATTTGTCAAAGATATAAGTATTCTTGTGGGCGAAATCAAAGTTCTCCAATATCATTTTGTTAATTCCTTCGTCTTTACATCCATATCCTATGATTATCAGTTTTTCTGCATTTCGTAGGTTCTTTCTGAATCTTTTGAAGAGTTTCTTGTAAAGTAATGGATTGTTGTATCTTTCTATTTTAGAGGTTGTGCCGGTCAGAAAATCGGCGTGGTAAGCAATCGGGCAACTTTCATAACATTTTTATTTAGTCCATAGATTTTTTATTAAACATATGATCGTTATTGGAATTATAAATGTTCATTTGTATAATCTAATACAGATTGCTCCCATTCTTTTTTTGTTTTTTTTGAAAAAATGGATAGTGTTCTGTCTTTATTATTCCCAATAAGCGCAACTCCTAATGAAAAATATAATTTTGCATCAATTGTTCTTGACGGTTGCTCAAATTTATTCAATTTTCTAACAATGTATGGGTCATTAAGAATATCAATATTATTCCATATTACTTTATTTTTAGGGGTTGGTGTAAAAGTAATTTCTTCTACTTTTTTATTTTTCTTGTTAAATATGATAGAAAAATCATTCCATCCTAAATGAATTCGTTTGAGGAAATCTATATGTTCAAATATAGGTTTTTCTTCAATTATTTTTTCGACTTCTTCACGGCTCATGCCAAATTTGACATTCCCGACGGATAAATAAGGATCTAATATAAATTCCATTCTTTTAATTTTTAGTTATAAGTTTTTTTAATCTTTTTGCCTGAGATTTTGTTATGAGATCATTCTCTTTGGCAGTTTCAACAGCTTCAATCATACCTCTATCATATTTTGTTCCAAATTTTGATTTTATATCTTTTATATCCATTTCCATAGCTTTATCAAATCTATTTTGAGCTATATATTGAGCTTGTAATTTTCGAAATGCATCACCAGCTTTACCTTGTCTACCATGACTTGCGGTTAGGTAATGATCTTCTTTTTCCATCCAAACTGATGGTCCTTTTCCATATGGTAAACCATTGATTGAATTAGCTGGCATGTGATGTACTTCTCCTCCATTGTTTGTATCTCTTACTTGGCTGTATGTGCCTCCTGAAGATAAACCAAATATATCAATTAATATATTGGTATTATCAGCATATGCATAAATATTAGTTATACCTCCCTTTAGCCCGATTGGATCCTGCGAAACATACATCCCCATTTGTGGCGAGTAATACCTGAACCGGTTGTACGCCAATTCAATTTCCCGGTCATAATACTGCCCCTGGAACAGGAACGGTATCATTCCTACGTTTCCGGTCTCTTCAATAACTTCGCCGTTCATGTCCAGCGTCCTGCTCCACACCTCATTACCATCCGCATCGTATGCCTCGGTAGGCGTACCCAGATGGTCTGTCAGTATGGAATAGGCTCTGCCTTCCTTTATCATGGCGGCAGGCACGAAGGATTCCTCCTCGAAGAGCCAGAGTGTGCGTTCCTTGCGTTCTTCCTCGGTCAGCCACGCATCCTCTTCCCTTGAGTAGCTCCGTCTCTGCTTCCACTGGTGCAGTGGCACGTTCCCGTTCCACATCCAGCGCGTCACGGTCGTTCCGAAGCTCTTGGAGAGCCTTCTTCCCAGTGCATCGTATTCGAATGTCACTTTCTCTCCGTCAGGCCGTACCACCTTTGCCAGTGAGCCGTCAGCGTTCCACCTGTATTTCCAGTGTTCCTTTTTTCCGTCCAGCCATCTTCCCGTGCCGATGTATCGTTCTGTCAGGTTTCCGTCCTTGTCATACTCGCAGTGCCACTTTCCGTCCTGTTCCATGGCTCCGCCCTTCAGGAAGCGGCGTACCGTGCAGTCGGGATCGGGGTACAGGTTTCCCAGGCTATCGCTCTTTCTCCACTGTTCCGTTCCGTCTCCGTACTCGGCATACTCCAGCTGTCCGTTCGGGGTGTACCCGTACCGTGTCGTTCCCCGTCTGCTGTCTTCCGTTGCGAGCAGTCGGTCTGCCTTTCCCCAGCGGTAGCGGCGCATGTGGCGTGTCTGCGCATTCTTTCGCGTGAGTGCGTCCACGAGGCGGCCAATGTTGTCGTAAGCGAAACTTCGCACTACACCTCCGGGCAGCATACGCTCTGTTTCAAAGCCCAGTGTGTCGTAACTGTGCTGCGACTTCCACGGCATTTCACCGTTCCCGCAGCCGTCTCCGCCTCTGAACTCCGTCAGTTCTCCGAACTCGTTGCGTTTGTATTCCAGATTCGCTCCGAGCGTACTCTGCAGGGACAGTATCTGTCCGGTCCTGTCGTAGGTGCGTGTGATGGTCTCACCGTCTGCCGTTTCCATTACCGGCAGTCCCAGTGCGTTGTAGGCAAACTCCACTCGGCTTTCACCCCGTGTTGCTTCCACGAGCCTTCCCGATATTCCATATTGGTAGGTCTGGTCGGGCTCATCCGTCGTCACATACGACACCCTTGTCACCCTCGATGCGTTGTCATATTCGTATTCCCGTACGATTCCGCTCGGCAGCCTTTCGCTGGTTACACGTCCGGCGATGTCACGTTGGTATATCCTTGTTCCCCGGTCAAACCCTGTTTCCCGGATTACGTTGCCTACGTCGTCAAGGTCGAACTCATAGTATTGCATCCGCTCGTTTATCACGTGGCGTAGCCGTTCTTCCCTGTCATAATGGAAACCTACTACGCCTCGGCTGTCCTTGCGGTGTGTCAGCTTCCACATGCCCGAGTAGGTGTATTCCACTTTCTGCAGGTCGTCCTGGTATTCCAGCAGGTTGTCTATGCCGTCATATCTCAGGTGTATGTGGTTGCCGTCGAAGTCTTCCACTTCCGTTACGCGTCCTATGGCATCGTAGCGCCTTGTCTGTACGGCTCCCTTCGGGTTTGTCACCTGCGTGCAGCGTCCCAGTCCGTCGTAGCGATAGTGCGAGGTGTTTCCCCGGCTGTCTGAGGCTTCTGTCAGGTTGCCGTCCTTGTCGTAACTCAGTATGGTTTTTACACCATATGGGTCAGTGATGCTTATGGCCAGTCCTTCGCGGTACTCTATCTGCGTTTCCGCTCCTTCCGGATTGGTTCTTTTGGTCACATTTCCCTTTGTGTCGTAATCGAACTTCCATGTTCCGCCGTCAGCCGTGGTCACGCTCAGCGGCCTGTTGCGCAATGCTCCCTTGCGGAAGAATACGGCTGATACACTGCCGCCTCCCGGGTCGGAACTGTCGGTACAGTTTCCCCAGCGGTCGTATTTGTACAGGCTGCTGTTGTCTGCCGGATCAGTTTCCTGCAGGAGTTTCCGATCCGAGTCGTATTTCCATCGGTGCTCGCCTCCGTTGGCATCCACCTTCAGATACACCAGGCCGTCCTTGTGGTAATATTTTGTAGGCTTGTCATGGCTGTCAAGCACTTTGGTCATGCCATCGAGGAATTGCAGCTTGTGGTCGTATATTCCTCCGTCTCCCCGTGTGTGTACACATCGGGCTCCGGTTTCGCTTCCGTCATATTCGAAGAACCAGTTCAGTCCGTTTCTCCATGTTTCCTTTACGATCAGCCTTCCTTCGTATTCATACCGCATGGCATCGCCCACGGCATTACGCTGGCATACCATGTTTCCTTCCGCATCGTATTCGTATGATGCGAGTATTGTTTCCTCCCCCTTGTTTTCAGGGTGCGGTACTTTTATCTCCATTATGTGCCCGTTGCGCTCGTCGCATTCCACGGAGAGCCTTCTTCCCGCGCTGTCGGTTATCTCCTTCAGGTATCCTTTGCCATTGTATCCGAACCGTATGGCGAACCCGTTCGCATCCGATACGCTTTCCAGCAGATGTACGGAGTCGTATTCCTTCTGTGTGAATCGGTAGTACAGGTCTTCGTCCATGTCCCAGATGCAGTAGCCGTCCTTTTCTTTTCTAGCTTCTTTGCGTTCTGCACGGATGAACGAGGGCTTCTTCTCACTCGGTAGCGGGAAGGCTACGGGTATTCCGTCGGACATTCGTAAGGTGAGGATACCGTCTTCCACTACGATACCCATGTCGTAGGCATGATGCCATCCATTACCTAGCGGCCCTTGGTAATCACTCCGGCTGTACCATGTGCGTTCCCAGGAGAGAGGGATCGGGCCGTCTATCCAGAAATCTTCCTCGTCTGTGAAGAATGTGCCGCTTGCCACGTCCACCGGGTGTCCGGTTACGGTACAGATGGTCTTGTGCAGCATGTCCTTCAGCTTGTCGCTCTTTATCTTTTTGTTTACGGCTCCATGCAGTTTGTCTGCTAGTTTCTCGGTCTTTTTCTTGTACAGTCTTCCGAATGCCCCCATGCACTTGCGTGAGAGGGCGGCCATCGGGTTAAGCGGCACGGGTACGGGGCTGGTCAGAATCTGTCTGGCCGGAGGGATGGGATTGATTACGCCTGTCGGCAGGAACAGTCCTGGAACCTTGTGTACGCTCGACATGCCCAGGTCGTTGCAGTCCAGATGCATGTGCGCTCCTCCTCCCGAGAGCGGCAGCCCGTCTGCAAGCACGGTCAGGCTTCCCATGAAGGCATGTCCGTTGTTTTTTGGTATGGGTATTGAGTTTGCCGCAAATCCGGCTCCCATCGGCACATGCGGTATGCTGCGTGTGGTGGTGGAAGCCACGGCACGTGGAATGAATCCGCCGATCTTCACGGTGGCTCCCATCATGCCTACAGCCATGGTCAGTGCCGTGTGTCCTATCTCTGCGAGTTTGGCCGAGTCCGCATCCCCGGTTTCTTCCGCAGTGGGTGGAGGGGGGATATACGAGGCTACCGCCGCCGTCATGAAGTCCTGCGGACAGAGCAGTGTCCCTACATATGGGTGAGGCATCGGCACGCTTGTGGCCGGTGGTATGTTCACCAGGTGGATGTCCACTCCGATTACAGGGTCGAGCTGTTTGGAGATGGGCAGGCAGGCCTGTCCTTTCATACCCAGTGCCCCGAGCACGGGGAGTACGGCTGCCTCGCTCACGTTGTCTGCCAGACTGCCCAAGGCTGTAGCTGCCTTCAGTCCGGTATCAAGCGCGTTGACGGACGGGGATACGCCCGCCTCCGTATTGGCGGAAGTTCCCGAAACCACACCCGACATCTGTGCCCCTACGGTGGCTTCAAGCTGTGCGCTTACCTGGTCGAAATATCCTGTTCCTGATGACATAGTTTATAGTTGTTTTTAGAGTGGGTTCAAGTTTTGAAAAACAGATAGGCCGACAATAGTATGGCCAATACTACAATGACTCCGAGCCAGAAACGGAATCCGTTTGGCCCCAGCAGGTCAAGCCAGAAGTTCCCTCCCCAGCTTCCGGGACGGGCATAGGTCCATTTCCAGTCCAGTATCAGCCCTGTCAGCCATACCAGCAGAATCAGGATGACCACAAGGTAGCCCGACTTCGGGTTTTCCTTGATATATCCCGGCCCTTCACTGAACAGTTGTTGGAGGGTTGTCCATATTTTGTTGATCCATTCCATGATATTTCCCTAAATTTCGTTTGTATTCATACAGAAAGTCTTCCCAGTCCTTGCCTATGGCACGGCTCAGTACCAAGTTGATTTCCTCATTGCTGACTGACGGCTGGCGTTTCCGGCTTTCCAGCAGTTTGAGCAGCAGCAGAGGGTAAGACGAATGCCTTATCAGGTCTGACGACAATTTGTCTGCCAGTCGGAATCCCTCGATGTAGCACTCCGTGGCTCTTTCCGTATCGTATGCTTTCTCCCAGCACCACCCGCACATTCTCAGTGTTTCTGCCTGCATGAGGTAATCCTTGCAGTGTGCGTAGGCGTCTGCGCCCATCCGGTAGGTCTCTGCTGCATCGTTCCAGTCGGATTTCCGTACTTGTATGGATGCTTTCCCTACAAGCGAACTGCCGAGAAGACGCCCCGATAGAGACGGGTCAAGTTTCCCTTCTCCCAGCCGTGCCGCTTCTACCGCTTTGTTGGCAAAGTACAGAGCCATGTCAAGATCCTTATGGTTGATATGGTCTGTATATAGAATGGTATATACTGTTACGAACTGACTCAGCCAGTTCAGATCTTTTTTTACATTGGCAAGTGCCATATCGAGGCATTTGCGTGCGTATAGGTCTGTTTGGGCAGCGTCTCCTTTCTTTACGCTGTTCATGAGTCTGGTCAGTGCCATCCTGAAGTCGGAGGCGGCAGGGTCGCTCCGGTCTTCGTTGGCCGCCTGTTCTGCCAGTTGTTCGGTTGCTCCGTCCATGTCTATCGGGGGATAGATGGAGACTGTTTCTTTCTGGTAGGTCGTCATGAGTTTGCCGAACTGTTCTTGGCCGATGATGTCACCGGTTCCCCATACCATTTGTTTGTCGAATGGTTGGGAGAGTGCCTGATTGAACCACTGCCGGCATCCTTCATAGTCCGCAGTGCCTTCCAGATCGAAAACGAAGCTGCATTTCATGTCTGTACCGTTGACAAGTTCACGGGTCAGCCGGTTGAGATTTTCCACTACTGTCTGGGCTGCATTGCTGCTATTTATGGTGCTGTCATCTGCCTGCCATTCCACTTTCTCAAAAATGATGTCTTCAGGCTTCTTCGCGTTGTTCCAGTACTCTATTTGTTTGTTGATATATTGCAGTACATCTTTGCTGAACTCCATTGCGGATGTAAATGGAAGAGCGATGACGAAGACCATGTCTTCTTCTTCGCTGTCGATGGCCAGCATGTAGTCATAGAAAGCCTTGAGCATGGTTTCGTCACCCGGATTGATGACAATGCGTATCATCTTTACCGGTTGTGCCACGGCATTCTCCCAAAGGTGGAGCATATTGTCCGCTATTTGTTGTATGGCATTGCTCATAGGTCAGTTCAGTTTTACGATTGTACCAGCTATGGCGGTTGTTCCGCTGGAGTCCACGGTTGCCTGCGTGGTACCCGAAAGGGTTGCCGTTTTGCTTCCCGTAGCGGTCACGTCACTTCCTTTTATGTTATATGCTTCTTCGGCACTGCTGTTTATTGTTTTTGCAGTCTGCGTGATTTCGTTGGCGGCCGTTTCCGTAATCTGGGCTTCTGCGGAGGATTTGATGTTCCCTTCACTGTCCAGTTCAATGCTGGTTTTGCCTACGCACAGCATGATGGATTTGGATGCGGAAATCTTGATGTTTCCTTTTCCGTCGGCGGCATAGCTGTTGCCGGCCTGATCCGTCATGGTGATGCTGCCTTCGTCATCATCTATGGTGAGGGTGCATCCGCTCCGGGTGGTCAGGCTCTTTTTCTTGTTGCCGCTGTCACCGCCTGTTCCTGTCTTCCCGTTGAACAAGCTGCCCATTACGAATGGACGTTTCGGGTCGTCATACCGGAAGCCTACCAGTACGATGTCGTCCTTTTCCGGGATGAAGACAAAACCTCTGTTAGTTGATACTTTATTGCTTATTCCGGCATCAGGAGTCATGACACGTATCCATGAGGTTGTCATGCCGTCGCCCTGCCAGTTCATTTTTACCTGAACGCGTCCCTGCTTCTTTGGGTCATCATTGCTTACCACTACCGCCTGCTGCGTCTGTGCCACGGGTAGGGGAACTTCCGGAGCCGGAAGACTTGTTGTCTGCGAGTAGAGTGCGGTAAAGTTGTTGTTATAGCTTTCTCCGGTTCCGGCTATATGGGTAATTTCAGTGATGAAATATTCACCTAAAGTCTTTTCAATAAAATCAAATTGGAAGTTCTGTATTGCGGTTTGTATTTCCACTACGCTGCCGAGTGTTATCCGGTTGCAGTCCGTTTCACAGGATATATAGTGTGAAGGCGAGGCATCGCTCTGTTGTTTCTTTTGGAAATGGTTTTCTGCCTGACTGTCGTTGGCAACCCTGATTTCCGTATGTTGGAATGCTTTCGATTTGAAAAGTTTGACAGAGGCGTCAAAGGCCGTTTGCCCCAGCATGTTCATTCCGGTGGGGACATTGGAAGCGGCACCTTTGCTGAATTTGCCATTGGCGGTGTCGTATGAGTTTCCTTCTACCGGGCGGGCAAGCGTCTGGATTCCTATGTTCAGGTCTGATATTTCGCGTCCGTAGCTCAATGGTATGGCTGATGGCAGTTTGTCAGGCTTGCCGAATACAAGTTGTTTCCCGTCATAGTACAGCCATTCGTGATATTGTCTGGCCAGCCTGCGGATAAAGTCGAAGTCGCTTTCCATATACTGGCATTCGTATTCTATGTCAGCTGTATATTCCGGCTTGATGGCGCAAGGCACACCGGCCCTGTCGCATATTTCCTTTACTATGCTGAATAGCGTGGTATTGGTCCACGAAGCACAGTTTAGTTCTGTTTCAAGAAGGAAGGTCAATGAATACCCCTGGATAAGCAGATAGCCGTGATTGCCTTTCGAGCGGTGCAGTCCCACATGTGTCACTATCCCTTTGAAGCTGTTGCCGCCCAAAAGGATTTCTGCTTGCTTGCCTATCCAGTTCATGCTGTTGTCAAGCGTATGAGTCTTGTAAAATTCACCGGACTCTATATCCATGTGAACTTCAAAATAATGATGGTCATTGATGCACTGTTTCAACACAACCTGAAAAAAGGAAGGAAGAGGAACATCATCAATATTGACGGTTGTCATCTTCTGCTCAAGCATAACGGCAATGATTTTTTAGGTGAATAAATAAAATTGCCGCTTGACGGATTGAGCCCTTCAAGCGGCAATATCTTACATTCCGCTTAGGGGCGTTGCCCCGGAGCGTTTAGTTTTTCGGCCATCTGTTGTCAAGCGCAGCATTGCCCACATTGATAAGCTCAGCGGAGAATGTGAGTGCGATAGTCATCGGCACGTCGTTGTTCACGTCAAGAGTTTCCTTGTAGTGTACGATGTAGGCGTTCTTGAACTCGATTTCCTTCATCTTAGCATCCTCTTCAATCTTCTTGTACACGATTTTTCCTTCCACCTGCTTGAACTGACTGTTCAGCATGGCTTCGATGGTCGCAGTGTCGTCAGTTGATTCGATAACTACCGAAACACGTCCTCCCTGGATGTTTGAGGATGGTTTTCCCTTCGCGTCTGTTGTACGACTGAATTCATACTCAGAGTGCAGTACGTCATACTCTTTTCCTGCAAATTCCAATGTAGCTCTAAATGATGCCATAATTGATAGAATTTAAAAGTTTAACAATAAATTTGAATGACTCCGTTTCCCTTTTCTGAATCCTGTCGTCTTCCGTCAGAAAACAAAAAAAGAGAAAACTTCAAAAACGATCTTTTGAAATTTCCTCCGGTTCTTCCAGACGATTTCTGTTTTATTTGTGGAAAAAGAAGAAGAAAAATAAAACATCATCTTTGTCAATCGCAATTATAGGGAAATAAAATCATATATCCAAATATTTCTCCGATTTTTTTGAAAAAAAAGTTTTCCACCGGGAAATATAACGATATATCCGCCTTGATTTAGATGTGTTCCTTTTTACTTCTTCTTCTTCTTTGGATTCTGTTATTTCTCAATTAATCTTACATCAGAAAAATACTGGCTTATATAATTCCGTAACGTTTTTTGGTAGCATTGTCAAATACTTCTGTCTCTTTCAGAAACGCCATCACTCTTTCTCTGTCTTCGGGAGTCAGACAGCCTTTCAGTTTTCCGTCCTTTTCCGTAATTTTCAGTTTTGAAAGCTCGAATATATCCGAGCAGTCCAGCCAGCTGTCATAGTCCAGAATGCTCCGATAGTTGCGTACCAATAAGGGATATTGGCTGTTTAGCAGTTCCTCAGACCTCTTCTTGGAAGAATCTATCTCCGAATTTATGAGCAACGCACCGATGGCTACTCCTTCTGGCGTGAACCCGATAATGACAATGTATTTCTTACGGTCATCATATCCGTTTTTCAATATCAGTCCGTCCTCTTCATCCAAAGGAACATAAATAATGTCACCAATCTTCACTGATGACATATCTACTCGTTCTGCTTCGTCCATTGCAGCCTTCAGCTTTTCAAGCACACTGTTTTTATCGTCCATCTGATTTTTAGGATAAAGCGTTTCTGACAATTTGTTTTTCTCGGATGTAATCTACCATTTCCTTGGTTGCTTTTCCGGCTCTTGCTATATCTATGATGGTAATGAAATTCTTTTGAGGATCATCCTGAATGCGGGTCATTGCTTCTTCCCATGCCGAGTCGTGCGACAGATCCGACAGGTCATAGGGGTCTGTATCCTTATATTTTTCGATAGCAGCATCAAGACAACGCTTGTCAGCACCTGAGATGTAGTCCATATCAGGTTTTGCAGAAGTATAAACCTTCTTGTCTCGTACTTCTATACCGGTGAGAAATTCTTCAAAATTTCCTTCCAGTGGCTTTCCCTCTGCTATTTGCAGTGCCTTATAGGTATAAGTCGGTACTGGGCCATGCTTCAATGCCCTGAAGGAATCCTCTACAAGTACCTTTCCATATTTGACAAGATAATCCTGCTGGGCAAAATAAAGTATCTTGAATAACTTTATATAATCCACTCCTTTGGGAAAACTCTGCATGATATAGAGTAATACTGCTTTTATTTTGGTAATCTGTATAGAAGTTTTCATTTTATCTTAATTCAATTATTGGGCAAATATACAACTAATTTATTGAATAATACGCCTGTAACCCGTAAAATCTACTTTGAGACCATACTATTCATATTTCCAGACCTCATTTAGTGATATGATATTTCTCCTTTATATGTTCGGCCACATGCTCTACTTCGGGGAACAATGTGGATTTGTCTATACCGAGAGCTTCGAGCTGCTTCCTGATTTTCTTCTTTTGTGTTTTGCTGATGATATACGTTTTATAGTCGAATTTTAGTATTGCAGGCTTGCTTTTGTCACCGTCTATGCCATAAAGGAAGAAAGCTCCCGATTGACGGATGATACGCGGGTTGTCAAACATCGGTTTCACACAAAAGACTCTTTCTATGTCTTTTGAGTCAATTACGTCTTGAAAATGAGGCTTCTCGTACTTGATCTCATGTAGCAGGTATGCTATGTCTGTTTGATCGTTAAATCCCTCACGGTCTAAATCCCGAATATTCTCAATACTGAAGTCTATTGGACGTTTTGCTATATTAGATACGACGCTGACTGCATCACTGTCAAAGTATTTGATGTCTGATGTTTTGACTTCAAAACGAAACAGCTTGCCGTCAACTTCGTCATCGTCGCAAGCAAAATACATGGCAACCAAAGGATTGGTTGTAATGTCCAGCAGGCGTGTCGGTAAAGAGTAGTGTTGCATCTTTACCAGTTTCTCAAAGGCTGATGTACTTCCCTTGAAATCGGTAGGACATTGTGCGATAATGTCTCTGAATATCTTGTCCTCATTCTGGATTAATGCTTCTTCCCGATAGATTGAGGGGAGTAACCCATATTTTTTGTCCGATTGCCCTCTGTAAAAGATATGGTAATCCTCTGTATCTTCCAGTTCGCCTTCAAGTCTTTCAAATAATGTTCTGATACTACCTATGGTTGTTGAAGTTTCATTTTCAGGGATGAGGTCATAGGCATCACATGAAATCTCCCAAGGCTTTTTCCCAAGAGTCCGGATTGCTTCTTCAGACAGCTTTTCATAAGAAGCAAAGCTGTCATAAGTGTAGCTTAACTTCTTCTTTCGCAGATATGATGATGTATTGGAGTCCAGAGGAACAAACTTCTCTGGATTGGTATAGAACAGTACAATACTGAGTTTACCTTTTCCTACACTTTTTATATCCAATACAGTTTGAAAAAGTTGTTCTTCTATTTTCCCTTCTTTTGCTTGTCTGAATAAGTCCCACAGTGCTGTTATATCATCTTTACCCCTGGTTGTCTTCCATGGGAATAGATGCACTTTCATTGGATGTATTGTTGGAAGTCCTGTTATATCTGTCGGTACTTGGCATTTGAACTTCAGTTCTGTACATAAATCCTGCAATATTTCAACTCTTCTCTCATTGGAGTGAAACTTGTTGAGATACGATAAGAATGTGAACGGGTCTATTTCTTGTAATGTAATCTCTTTACCTTTTTCTGTGCCGTCTCGAAAACCGGTAATACCGATTTCTTTTAACTTAGATATAAGCTCTGGCTGGCTATTCTGTTTCCCGAGTAGCCAGTCGGATAGTTCTTTATAGAATGGTAACCATGTAAATTTTTTATCCATAACTTATCATGGCTTATTTACTATTTTGATGGAGCCAATTATAGAATCTTTGCTTTAATAGTTCTTTCCATTCTTTGCTGGGACATTTATCTACTAAAGATAGATATTCTTCTGGTGTAGTAGATTTTATCAATAACTCTACCAATTTCAAAAGATCCCATTGCAAATCATAGAATGAGCTTTCTGGAAATAAGCTAATTAATATTAGACCTTCTTCATACGTAATGGGGGCTTTAATCCTTGATAATAATATATCATAAGCCCTTATTGTATTAATAATCATTTCCGTATCATTAATTGATTCATTGGGCATTTGCCCTAATTTTGATAATTCTATAACTTCTTTTCTCATATTATAATATTATTATCTACATGATTGAATAATTTTATCTAATGATAATTCATCTTTTTTTAGCATTCCTAAATTCTCATATTCTTTAATAATTTGAGTTATTGATGCATCATACTTACCATTTCCTATGTTATGTAAGTTTATTAAATCATCTTTCAGAACCTCTATGAAACTTCTGTTTTTATCTATTTTGTAAGTTAATACACCTTTGTATTTGTAAGTACGGGTCAAGGCATGATCTGCATCAGTCATAACAACCGCAATGCCATCAGACTTGGGTAAATACCTTAATTTATCTTGTGGTATATGATGAATCTGTAATCCATCATATGCTGTAGATGCACTTGTTAAATCTCCATAAGTTCCAACTTGACCTAAAACGACATATAACCCCAAAACATCAATCCAGACATTTATATCCTGGACATATCCATACAGAGTCGAATTGTTTCCCACCAGCCCAATCGGGTCAGAAGAAATATACATCCCCATATCCGGAGAGTAGTATCGGAAGCGGTTGTAGTACAGTCCCGTTTCAATATCCTCATACTGCCCCTGATACCTGAACGGCACGAGCGTTCGGTCTCCGTGGCATTCCTTCACCTCTCCGTATACGTCCAGCAGCATCTCCCATACAAGGTTTCCCCTGCTGTCGTATGCCTGCGTAGGCGTACCCAGATAGTCATGCACTATCGTATAGCGTTCCACGTCAGTGACTTTTGCCACCGGCGTGAACGAGGTCCCGTCATATATCCATGTAACGATGTTCTCCGGCTTCTCCGTGCCGTCGTATTCCTCGCGTCCGCTTCCGTCAGTGATGAGCTTCGGTCTGCCGGCTTCCTCAATGTCCCATTCGTGCAGCACCACGTTTCCGTCCCATCCGAACCGCCGGACGGTTCCGTCCATGGTCTTCGACACCCGTCGTCCGAGCGCGTCATACCCGAAATAGACGGTCTTTCCGTCCGGTGTCTTCACCCCGGCAAGCATTCCGTTTGCCAGCCACTCGTAGCAGGTGTCTCCCGGCTGCCAGTCCGCAAACGGGGTGTCCTTGCTTCCGGCACTGCCGTTTTTTTCGTTTTCAGGAGAAGAGAACAGTCCGAACAGCCCCTTCCTGATGCGGCCTGCACTGCTGCCGCTGTTCATATCCGACAGGTTCCTGCGGCTTCTGTGTACGAGGTTCCCCTCGCAGTCATAGCGGTAGTGGAACTCTCCGTCGCTTGTCAGCCGTCCGCCTCCGTCATACGTCCTGTCCCTTCCGCTTTCGCTGCGGTACAGGTTTCCCACCTTGTCGGGTGTGCGGAATATGCTCTCGTGCATGGAGTAGTCCGCCCTCACGAGGTTGCACATTCCGTCGTAGTCGAAGATGACCGGCTCGGGAGAGAGGTTGCAGCGCATCGACATCAGCCTTGCGCCCACGTCCCACCGGTAGCTTCTCCATCCCGTATGCCTTTCGCCCGAATGCACGTGGCGGGAGCGTACAAGCCCCATGTCGTCATAGTCCGTGGTAATCCTTATCCCGCCCGTGGCGAAGCGTTCCGTCTCGCGTCCCGCATCGTCCCGCAGGATGCTGCTTTCCCAGGACTGTATGTTCTTTTTCCCTGTGTTTCCTTCCTCTGCGGATGCCTTGTCCGGTTCAGGCGTTTCCACCTCGGCCTTTATTTCTCCGACAAGTCCCGGACTGTCGTAGGACAGCCGCATGTCCGCTCCGAGCGAGCTTCTCACGCGGGTGCGCTCGCCGTATATGCCGTATTCCGATTCCACGGACATCACCTGCGTGAAGGTGTCGCCTCCCGGGAGACCCGCCTTCTCGCATACCACACGTCCCATCGGGTCGCGCTCCAGCCTTATGCGTGCCTCCGTGTTGTCGGCCGATACCATCAGTCCGTTCCTGTCGTATCCGTATTCCTCCCTTGTGCC
>NZ_JACOOH010000013.1:0-30665 GCF_014287455.1 Butyricimonas hominis | reverse complement strand
CGGGGTATTTGAAAAGAAAAAGAATTGTTGTGCGCTGGAACAAAAAAGAGTCTCGATAAAAATACTAACCGAATGGAAATTTTTTATCGAATTTATTTGGAAATAACTTAGAATTCTTTCAGACCTTATGGACGAGAGGGGGTGTTTCGCCCCCCTCCTTTACTTTTTCACTTTCACCGCGGTAGAATCAGGTGCAATACTATCCACCTCCACGACTACCTCCGACTCCTCGATGACAGCGCCTGCCGGTTGCTGGGCTTGATTACCCGATTGTACCTTACTCTTCTGGCTATTCCCGCAAGAAGCCAATGCCAATCCGGCAACAATAGTCACCATGCAAATCCATCCAATTCTTCCAAAAGTTCTCATCATAATTAATTTTAGTTTAGCTAGAATACAATAATAAATACTACGAGCATAATTGACAATATGTTACAAAAATAAGGTGGGTAACCATCACGGCCCCACCTTGACAAATTTAGAATTTTCAAAAATTGTTACGGAAAACATAACAATATCTTACTTGCATCGTTTAAACTAACAAAAGAAATGCCTCCGGCTTCTTATTAAACTAAGATCCCACTCCGAATTTAATAAAACGTGCATAGCACACCGGAGGCAATCTCTTCTGTGCAATACACGTTCATTTATCTTAATTCGAGTGGGATGCTGCAAATGTAAGCAATTAATTCCACATTTTTTACTTTGAATTTGGAAAAAAGAAAATCAATGCCTAGTTTTGCACCGAACAAAGAGAAAGAAAGATTATGATATACAATCAACACATAGCCCTTACTTGGTGGTGGCACCTCTTTAAACTTCATAGTAAACAATGAGGTTATGTGATTGTATTGCATAATTGAAGATATAGAGAGAGCCTATTGTTTACTAGCAATAGGCTCTCTTCTTTTTTATTCACTATTAAAATCAGAAAACATGAAACAGATCAAGAAAATCCTGCTCACGGAGCAAGAAATGCCGACAACATGGTATAACATCGCGGCCGACATGCCGAACAAGCCTCTCCCCCCGCTTCACCCGGGCACGAAACAACCGTTGAAGCCGGAAGACCTTTACCCGCTGTTTGCCGAAGAACTGGCAAAACAAGAATTTTCCACGGAACGGTATATCGAGATCCCCGACGAAGTACAAGACTTGTACAAAATCTGGAGATCAACCCCTCTCGTGCGGGCTTACGCGTTGGAAAAAGCTCTCGACACCCCGGCAAAAATCTATTTCAAAAACGAGGGAACGAGTCCTGCCGGTTCACACAAACCGAACACGGCAATCGCTCAAGCCTATTACAATTATAAACAGGGAATCAAACGAATCACCACGGAAACCGGTGGCGGACAATGGGGTACGGCACTCAGTTTTGCCTGCCAGCATTTCGGTCTGGATCTGAAAGTCTTCATGGTCAAGGTCAGCTACAACCAGAAACCCTACCGCAAACTCATGATGAACACGTGGGGTTCCGACGTGATCCCCTCCCCGAGCGAACTGACGGCAGCCGGAAGAAAGATATTGAGTGAATTTCCTGATTCCCCCGGCAGCTTGGGAATAGCCATTTCCGAAGCCGTTGAATTAGCCGCGCAAGACCCGCTGACGAATTACTCCCTCGGAAGCGTGTTGAACCACGTGTTGTTACACCAGACAATCATCGGAGAGGAAGCACTGTTACAAATGGAGAAAGCGGGAGATGAACCGGATATCGTGATCGGTTGCTTTGGCGGCGGTTCTAACTTCGCCGGAATCAGTTTCCCCTTTATCCGTCGCAACTTGAAAGAAGGTAAACACACCCGGGTTATCGCCGTGGAACCTCAATCCTGCCCGAAACTCACTCGCGGAAAATTCCAGTATGACTTCGGCGACACCGTCGGTCTCACGCCATTACTCCCCATGTACACGCTGGGACACGACTTCCAACCGGCAAGTATTCACGCGGGTGGCCTGCGTTATCACGGCGCGGGAGTTCTGGTCAGTCAATTATTGAAAGATCAACTCATGGAAGCCGTCGCGATACCCCAACTGGAAACATTCGAGGCAGGAATCCTGTTCGCTAAAACCGAAGGCATCATTCCCGCACCGGAATCCACCCATGCCATCGCCCAAGCTATTCGCGAAGCAAAAATCGCCAAGGAAGAAGGGAAAGCTAAAACAATCCTTTTCAACCTATCCGGACACGGAATGATCGATTTATTCGCTTACGAGCAATACCTTGGAGGTAACTTGCAAAATTTCGAACTTTCAGATCAGGAGATCGCTCAATCGTTGAATAAACTGGAGAAACTCATGTGAAGAGCAAATAAGTCCGTAAAGCCTATAAGGTCCATAAGGTCAAAAGTCCATTGCCCCCACGGGGCGTTTTGTTCACGATAGCAGAGCTGTCGGTGAAATCATCCGGAGGGCACCATGACTTTGCAACCTTATAGACTTTATGAACCTTACGGACTTTTGACTATTTTTTGCTACATTTGCAAAAAAATCAGATAGCATGTTTTATACAGAACTTACTTTCCATATCACTCCCCACGTGGAGGACATTGCCGATGCACTCATCGCCGAATTAGGCAACCTCGGTTACGACAGTTTCTCGTACACGGACGACGGTTTCAAAGCCTACATCCCATCAAAAGATTTCAAGCCGGAACAAGTTGAAGAAATGGAAATCCTCTCTTTCTTCCGCTCTCTGTACACCATTACATGGGAGAAAGCCGAAATCGAGAACCAAGACTGGAACAAAATATGGGAAGAAAACTTCACCCCCATACTCGTTCAAGATCGTATTCTGGTGCGGGCGGGTTTCCACCCCTCGATTGATAACATCGAACACGAAATCATCATCGACCCGAAAATGAGTTTCGGTACCGGACACCACGCCACCACGGCACTGATGCTGGAAAACATACTTGACATGAAACCCGAATTCAAGGGGAAAAAAGTACTCGACATGGGGTGCGGCACGGGAATCCTGTCTATTATGGCGGCACAAGCCGGGGCGACCACCCTCACCGGAATCGACATCGACGAGTGGGCTTATAACAATGCCATGGAGAACATCGCCACCAACAACGTGCAAAACATCCGTGTACTGATCGGTGACGCCGCTCTATTGGACGGCAAAGAACGTTACGACATCATCCTTGCCAACATCAACCGCAACATCCTGCTCAACGACATGCACGCCTACGTGAATGTATTGAACCCGAACGGTTACCTCATCATGAGCGGATTCTACACGGAAGATATCCCCATGATCCGGGACAAAGCTGAAAGTCTGGGACTCAAATATCAATCCCACAAGATAAAAGACAACTGGACGGCTGTTATCTTCCATAACCTGTAACTCTGCAACGTGGCAAAACCACTTGAGGATACGGCGTTAAAAAAATGAATGCCGTTTCCCCAATCGTTAATATTTTAACAAGGTCTTGTTTTTTCAAATTCTATATGCAATATTTGCATCGTGAAAACACAAAAGTAGTATGATGACTCAAAATACAAACAAATATAAACATATGATGATGTGCATGCAAAGACTCTTTGCAGGCTAACGTACTGTTGTGAAAAAAACTGACGAAGAAGCCTGTGTGATTACACGGGCTTTTTTCATGCGAAAAAATGAACGGATAAAACAAAAATAAAACATTATGAATGTACTGAAATTTGGAGGCACCTCTGTCGGTAGCGCTCCGCGAATCAAAGAAGTGGCACAACTCATCTCGGACGAGCAACCCAAAATCGTGGTACTCTCCGCCATGTCGGGAACCACCAACACGCTGGTTGACATCACGAACAACCTCTACCGGAACGATCGTCAGGAAGCCCTGACAGCGATACAGAATCTGGAACTCGATTACCTGATGACCATTAGCGAACTCTACGACACGGAAGATTACAAGCACAAGGGACAGGAATTCGTGCAAACCATCTTCACCTATCTCCGTTCCTTTATTAATAAAGACTTTTATCCCCTGCAAGAGAAAGCCGTCGTGGCACAGGGAGAAATCATCTCCACCACCCTCATGCACTACTACCTGCAAGAACAAGGCATCCCCTCGACATTACTCTCCGCCCTCGACTTCATGCGTATCGACAAGGATTGCGAGCCGGATTATTTCTACATCGAACAAAACTTGAAACGCCTGCTTTCCAACCCGACCACCGAACGCGTCATCATCACCCAAGGATTCATCTGTCGTAACGCCTACGGGGAAATCGATAATTTAAAAAGAGGAGGCAGTGACTACTCCGCCGCCTTGATCGGGGCTGCCGTCAATGCCGGCGAGATACAGATATGGACAGACATCGACGGTGTACACAACAACGATCCCCGTTACGTGAAAAACACCCAACCACTCCGGAGCCTCTCTTTCGACGAAGCGGCGGAATTGGCGTACTTCGGGGCAAAAATCCTGCACCCTTCAAGTATACAACCGGCAAAAAGGGCAAACATCCCCGTCCGCATGAAAAACACAATGAACCCCGGTGACGAGGGAACCCTGATCACCAAAGAAAGTCCGGTACGAAACTTCAAGGCTGTCGCCGCCAAAGACGGGATTACCGCTATCAAGGTAAAATCCAGCAACATGCTTCTGGCATACGGCTTCGTTCGCAAAGTATTCGAGATATTCGAGTCATGGAAAACACCGATTGACATGATAGCTACCTCCGAAGTAGCCATCTCGCTAACCATCGACAATACCTGCCATCTGGAAGATATCAAAAAAGATTTGACCAAATACGGGACAATCGAGGTAGAAGAAAACCTGTCCATCATCTGCATCGTCGGTGACTGCTCCATCAACAACAACGGCCTCGCCGCCCAAGCCCTCACCGCTCTGCAAGACATCCCGTTACACATGATCTCCTACGGGGCAAGCGAACACAGCATCTCCCTGCTCGTTAAACAGGAAGACAAACAACGTGCCTTACAAGACCTTAGCGAGAGATTATTTAATTGAGTTCATAAAGTTTATAAAGTTCGTAAGGTTCATAAAGTATAATATATGACAACAAAATAAACCTTATAAACCTTATAAACTTTACAAACCTTATAAACCTAATTGAAAATGAATATAGAAACCGTCAAAACATTTCAATCTTTAAAAACACCATTTTATTATTACGACACCGCACTTTTGCGGGCAACCCTCCAATCCGCGACACAAGAGGCCAACCGCCACGGTTTCCATTTACACTATGCCGTGAAAGCCAATGCCAACCCTAGAATACTTGAAATCATCCAAGATTATGGAATAGGAGCCGATTGTGTCAGCGGCAACGAAGTTGCCCGAGCCGTCGAATACGGCTTCCATCCCGACCGGATCGTGTATGCCGGAGTAGGCAAAAGTGATGACGAAATCCGACTCGCGCTGGGAAAAGACATATTCTGCTTTAACTGCGAATCACTGCCGGAAATAGAGGTAATCAACACGCTCGCCGGGGAACTCGGTAAAAAAGCATCTATCGCCCTTCGCGTCAACCCGAACGTGGACGCCCACACGCACCATTACATCACCACGGGAATAGAAGAAAACAAATTCGGCTTCTACCTTTATGACTTGGAGCACGCCATCGCCGTCTGCCGGGAATTGGAAAACATCCGTCTTATCGGGTTACATTTCCACATCGGTTCCCAAATCACCGACCTCACCGTGTTCCGAGGACTTTGCCTGCGGGTAAACGAAATACAGGCTCGTCTGAAAGAACAGGGTATTATCCTCCCCCACGTCAATTTCGGAGGCGGCTTGGGTATCAATTACGACTGCCCCTCCTGCGGGTTAATCCCGGACTTCGCTTCTTATTTCCAGACATTCGCCGATTTCTTCGAAGCCCAACCCGGACAGCAACTGCATTTCGAGTTGGGACGCTCTCTCGTGGGACAATGCGGCTCACTCGTTTCCCGCGTACTCTACGTGAAAGAAGGCAAGCACAAAAAATTCGTGATACTCGACGCCGGAATGAACGACCTCCTGCGTCCCGCCCTTTACCAAGCATTCCACCGCATCGAAAACCTCACCTCCATACAACCGTACGAAAAATACGATATCGTGGGCCCGATATGCGAATCCTCCGACTGCTTCGGCAAAGACCGGGAACTCCCTGCCACCCGACGAGGCGACCTCATCGCCATCCGCTCCTGCGGAGCCTACGGCGAAGTCATGGCCTCCCGGTACAACTTACGGGATTTACCCGGCTCTTTCTTTCCGGAATAAACCAAGCAAAAAGGATATTGTTGAAAAGACACAAATTAAACTACCGAGAATTTCTCGGTAGTTACTGCCACTAGAAAAATATCACATACCCGATTTCGACAAATTCAATACATTCAATCCTGACTAACCCATTTCACGGCATCAGCAACGATCTCTTGCGGGTATTTATATGCACCTTTATCATTCTTTCTATCCTTGTCACTTAGGGTCACTTTCACCTTTTTAGTAAAATCAAATACCCCTAAAGATATCCAACCCACCTCATCCGCATTTACAAAAGCAACAACTTCATGCTCGCCTTTCTCGTCGGAAAGGACATAATGGAATTCTTGTTTCGGATCTTTCCTTATATCATTAGGCTTCGTGTGATAAAAAAACACTTCATATTTACCTTCCTGAGGTAACACGGTACTCCACTCCACTTTTTGTTCTCCGGAACCGGCTCTTTTACCGTATGCACTTCGTATTGGATTACCATAAAAATGTTCATTCATAGAAGGCAACCATTTCTCACGTTGTGAAAATCGTTTGTAATATTTTTTACGGTTTTCTTCATCTCCCCGAAATAAAGATAAAATATTAAATCCCTTTGCTTGCACTACTCTGAAGCCAGCATCTTCATTATCAATAACAATCTCATTCTTACTCGGGAAAAAGGCAGACGAATCTATTCTGAAAACACCTGCTACAGTATCCATTGACACATCATTCAAACTCTCCAACTCTAATGATAACATCGCGGGAAGATTTTGAGCCAGAGGCATCCCCACATAAAAAGGAGCATAATAATTATGATAGGCATCCTTACGATTACGAGCCTTGATCTCCCGTCCCTCGTGAGGAGGAATAACCCATCCTTGATAATCACTTGTCACAATAACCCCCGGCACATCACCTCTATTAAAAACCTTAAAGCTATACAACATATCCGGCAGATACGATGTTTTCTTTAATTCTACTGCCCGCACGTCTCGAATCTCAAACAAAGGCAATTTATCGGTATTGTACCAACTCTCCACCAGTGAATCCAACCTAACACCAAAAGACTTATAGAATTGTTGACAAAATTCTTCAAGAGTAGTCTCTTTAAAAAGATGCTCCCCCAAAAATTCGTGATAAAACCGGCGATACTGTATCTCATTTACATGTAACATGATATACATGTATAACTCTTCGCTTTTTTTGCGCATAATATTTTTAAACTCATCCGGCGATAATGACCTGTCAGTTAACGCGGTTCTTAAACTATTCCCGTTCAAGTATTCCACTATCGGATAATCCACTGCCCCATGATAAAATGTATTAAAACCATCACGTGCCATGTAGGCAAAAATATCATTCATAATTGGACATTCACTAGAAAAAATGGAAGTCGTTCTTCCTATAAGTGCAGGTCGTATATTACAATTCCCTTCTCCTAATATCATGTGAATATCCCCTCTCAGACGAATCATCAAATCCTCCTCTTCACCCCGATCGTTGGAACTCTTATGCCGATAACCTTTTATGGTATACAATTTTTCCGGCATAAACACCATTCCTCCCTGCTCTCGCTCTCCTGTCAACTGCGTCAAACTTGGAAAACAACTAAAATTACAAGGAACCTCCACAAGAACGAGCCAACGATATGGATAGTGTTGCCTGGGATCAAAAGGCCTTCTAGCGTAGACTATATCGAGTATTTCCGAATACTCCCGCGTGCCATCATCCATTTCATTCACAACTGCCCATTCTTCTTTTGTTAAATTCTCGGGATATGCTATACATTCATGCTCTAATTCCTTTTTTATTGTTAACAATCTCTTCGCCAGAGTATCTTTCGGTACATTGTACCCATCCAAAAGATAGTCGTGATCAGGAAGAAAGTACAAGGTCACGCGAGTGGAATCCACCATAATCTCATGTTCTTCATAATTCCCTATACACAAGCTAACACCCGGAACATCATGCCCGAACCGGAATAATGCTTCTCCCTCGCCCTTCTCGATAATATTTCCTTGCGAAATTGCCGTTAACCGAGGATCATGTTCAACCTTTAACGAGTATCGGGTAAAGCTTATATTTCTGCTGCCGGATAAATGATACGGCGGCACGCACACGGGATACCATATACACTCCGGCGTGAGCAACTTGTACTCTTTCCCGCAAAAAGCCGGCGTGTTTCCAAAATAATATATACCAAGAGCGTTCACGCCGGGTGAATTATATTCTTCGGGAGCTACATCCAGGAAACATATCTCGTTTTCAATATTCCCCTCGTAATGAATCGAAACATCATAAGTTTCCGAGGGGAACAACTCTTTATTTGACACGAGTATCTGGTGCTCTCTCCGAAAAACAACCGATTCCCCGTTGACTTCAAATGAAGTAATTTTTAAGCCCGGGTTCAAGTACATGATCAAGGGTATACTGTCTGAAGAGCCGTTCATGATCTTCATCCGGCTATTCACCGAAATACCGCCATTCTCTAGCTCCTTCAGGTGCAAATCTTGCCGGATAATCTTTGCTCCGGGATATTGGTCATAATCATCGTACACCCGCTTATAAGTTTCCCGACAATCACTGACCGTCACGTGTCGAAGATGATAAACGAACACCAATCCTCCGGCAAACACGAATAAAACGCAGGCAATACCAAGACACTTACGAAACACAAGCACATGATTCGGGATTCTCGCGTAAGGAATAATCGATAAAACCAAGAACCCTGCGCCAATCAAAAAAACACTTCCCCTTTGTAACAAATAGTTCCCGAGATTCACGTGTCCCGTGAAATCCGAAAACATATTTGGTATATATCGGGCGCAAGGATCGAATGCACCATTCCAAAAACCGGCTCCAAAGAAAGTCACACCACCGAAAAACAAGAGCAATACAAGAATAATTATACCCCGATTACGAACAAGCCGCATCACGAAACAAGAAATCCCAAGAAAATAAACCGATACGGGAAGTGTTAGCGTGAGCCAATAAAAAAAATAATTGGACAAATCGAAAGAATTGGAATACAAGACTAAATTTATAAGGATTGACGTTGCAAAAGAAATCCAATTCAATATCGTTACCGTCAACAACTTTCCCAAAAAATTCCCGAACACTATTTCGCTATTCCCTTGTGGACGAGCGGACAACGCACTCTTCGCTCCCTCTTCAAGCACCACCGAATCACCAGCAGCAAAACACGCTATTAGAAGTAACTGAATAATATTAAAATAATAGGCACTTTTAAAAGCAATGGATGAAGATAGAGCCTGTGAAGTCCAATCCATATAAAACTGGAACAAATTATTTATCGAGACCGTACCACCTTCTCTTGACAAAAAAGTATACTGATAAACAACAAGTCCTACGATTGCCAAAACGACAAACACTTGGAACAGAATACTCCTTCGCACACGTTTAAACTCGTACAGAGCCTCAATAACAATATTGTTCTTATCCATTATATCTAATTTACCCCAATCTAAAAATGGCAAAAAACAGTTTTAAACATCAAAAAGGATTGCCTCAAATATAGTATAAAACAACCCTCTTCGAATACTCTCGTTGAGAGCAGAACTAACCTCATAGAATATCATACTATTCGGTTATTTCCACCACGTAGGTCACCGATACACTCCCAAGGGGATTTGTCAAAACTATAGTATATTTACCTGAATCCTCTAATTCTACTTCCTCTATTTCAACAACCACTTCGCCTGCACCAAAAGCGCCCGTATGCCTGATACGATATATCAAAGAATTTACAATTTGTATACCATCCTTATAAACCTCACAAGTGGGCATTGGATACCCCGAATATTTAACACCAAATCTTATATTTTGACCAACTTTACCTGTAACCTTACCCGAATGAGAATAATCATACATCCTAGGTGCAAAAGGAATAATTTCTACCTCTTTTGCATTTTTTTGAATGCTTGGTGCTTTTACTTCTTCGCTATAAAATCCCGTAAGGAACACAAACGCCAACATTAATAATAATAATCTTTTCATAATTTGAAATATTTAAGTTAGTATATTTACAAATATAAGAAATTAAATTGCTAATCATGGCGTTTTTACTAAAAATTTATTTAATAATTGTCGCAGAGACCATTTTTTGAAACGACATTGTTAAATGTGATTGTTAATGAAACTCATAAAAAAATGCACAACCTGAATTTGATTGTGCATTCATAATCACGTAGAAACTTTCCAGATTATTCCGTCTACTTCTGCGTATTCTTCTTATCGTTCGGCTTAGCGATCGACTCCCGCATACTCGTGTCCGCCTCGATATTCTTCATTTTATAGTAATCCATGATACCGAGATTACCGTTACGGAAAGCTTCTGCCATAGCGCGCGGCACTTCGGCTTCCGCCTCGATCACCCGAGCGCGCATCTCTTGTGCCAGAGCCTTCATCTCGTGTTCGGTGGCAACTGCCATGGCGCGACGTTCCTCTGCCTTCGCTTGGGCAATCTTCAAATCTGCCTCTGCTTGGTCTGTCTGCAACTCGGCACCGATATTCTTACCGATGTCGATATCGGCGATATCAATAGACAAGATTTCAAAAGCGGTACCGGAATCCAATCCCTTGCTCAACACCACTTTCGATATAGAATCCGGGTTCTCCAATACTTCCTTGTGCGAACCGGCAGAACCGATAGACGACACGATACCCTCGCCGACACGTGCCAGAATAGTTTCTTCCCCGGCACCACCGACCAATTGACGGATATTAGCCCGCACGGTAACTCTCGCTTTGGCGATCAACTGGATACCATCCTTTGCCACCGCGGCAACGGGAGGAGTATTAATCACCTTCGGGTTTACACTCATCTGAACGGCCTCGAACACGTCACGCCCTGCCAAATCTACCGCCGTGGCAATCTGGAATGTCAAATCGATATTCGCCTTGGACGCCGACACCAAAGCGTGTACCACTTGAGCCACGTGCCCACCTGCCAGATAATGTGCTTCTAGAAGATCGCGGTAAAGTTCCAATCCGGCTTTCTTGCCCTCGATCATGGCACGCACGATGATAGTAGGCGGCACTTTTCTCCAACGCATCAACACCAGTTGCAACAATGACACCTTTACATCGGACACCAACGCCTGAAACCACAACCCGATCGGAATGAAGTAGAGAATCATCCAAAGCAAGAACAATCCACCCGCGATGACCGCTACCAGAAAAAACAAACTGCTATTATCCATCCTTTATTCTGTTTTTAGTTTAACAATTATCTTATTTTTATACACCTTCAATACCACAACATCCCGGTTTTCATCTACAAAACCCGAACGGGATTCCGCTTCTACCACGCTGTCACCAACCCGCACTTTGCCCATGGGAGCCAAACGCCCTTGGGTAATCCCGACATCCCCTTCCCGTATCGTTTCATCGACACCTTCCACGGTACTGTCAATCTGCGTGTTCAATTGCATTCGCCGCCATGTCTTCGCCCGAAGCGCGTACCACGTCACCCCGAACCCGCAAACAGCCGTCCCGAGCAACGTGAAATGCCCCACGGTAGTACCCATAGTAGAATAAGCCAGCCAAATAGCCCCGGCAATACAAGCAAAACCAAGAATCCCGGCAACATTCACCCCCGGAAATACTAGAAATTCAAGAATCAACAGGACAAAGCCTATCGCGACGAGCATGAATAACACAAACCACTCCATATTCAATGTTTTTAATCTGCTAAAGATAGTTTATTTTTAATATATGACAAAAATCTACTTCATTTTTATATCGACTTCAAGTAAATACACGAATACCCCCACTTACCCTATCCCAAAACAAGGAATAAACTATACCGATAAACGGGTTTTAGGCGAGTTTTGAGTGGGTAATAGGCGACATCGCCTACTGTTCGCCTACACTTCGCCCACTCATAGCCTACGTTTTAATAAGAAATATGCTTTTTTAACGTGTGCGCAAAACACGCTTCCCGTTACCTTTCCCTACCAAATCTCTCCCAAACTTCATGCATCGCGAGAGGTTAACCCTCGTGTAACGGCCATGTATCCCACTCGCAGCGGAACAGCATTCCCTCCCCATTTCTTGTCATTTTTCATCCTCGATTTTCAATTCTCGATTATTATATTTTACTTTGCATCGAATTTTCCATCACTGACACGAGTGATGAATCAAGCACCTAAAAGAGAGTTTGAATGAAATACACGGAATTGGATGACGAAGAAGAATTTTACCGCAAGGTAGAATATTACAATAAAACAAAAACGGAACAATTAAGTTACCATTATAAAGAAATACTGAAACTGCTGGGTGAGGATGCAGACAGGGAAGGATTGATAAAAACCCCGTACCGTGTAGCGAAAGCCATGCAATTCATGACAAGGGGATATCATGAAAACCCGGAAGAAATCCTGCGTTCCGCCCTCTTCAAAGAAGACTACCGCCAAATGGTGATCGTGAAAGACATCGAGATATATTCCCTTTGCGAACATCACATGCTGCCCTTCATCGGGCGGGCGCACGTGGCGTATATCCCGAACGGGTACATCACGGGACTAAGTAAAATAGCACGGGTAGTGGAAGCCTTCTCCAGAAGATTACAGGTACAGGAAAGACTGACGAACGACATAAAAAATTGTATTCAAAATACCCTCAATCCCTTGGGCGTTGCCGTGGTGATCGAGGCGCAGCACATGTGTATGATGATGCGGGGTGTACAAAAACAAAACTCGGTAACAACAACCTCCGACTTTAGCGGCGCGTTCGAGAAACTTGCCACGCGGGAGGAGTTTATCCGATTAATTAGTAACAAATTTCATTAGGAAATAAACAAAACGAGTATGAAAAAAGCATTTGTTTTTCCGGGCCAAGGCGCTCAATTCGTGGGAATGGGTAAAGACTTGTATGAAAACTCTCCCGAGGCGAAAGAATTATTCGAGAAAGCGAACGAAATACTGGGATTCCGCATCACGGATCTGATGTTCAACGGAACTGACGAAGACCTGAAACAAACCAAAGTAACCCAGCCGGCAATATTTCTTCACTCCGTGATACTGGCCAAATCGTTGACCGAGAAACCGGACATGGTTGCAGGTCACTCGCTGGGAGAATTTTCCGCGCTTGTGGCTAACGGCGCCCTCTCGTTTGAAGACGGATTACGTCTGGTACACGCCCGGGCACTTGCCATGCAAAAGGCATGCGAGGCACGCCCGTCAACAATGGCGGCAATCCTAGGTTTGCCGGATGAAACCGTGGAAAAAGCACTAGAGGAAATTGATGACGTGGTGGTACCCGCCAATTACAACAGCCCGGGACAAATCGTGATCTCCGGAACCATAGAAGGCGTCACCGCAGCTTGCGAGAAATTGAAAGCGGCAGGAGCAAAACGGGCTCTCCCGTTGAAAGTAGGCGGCGCATTCCACTCCCCATTGATGGAGCCTGCCCGTCAAGAATTGGCGGACGCGATTAAAAACACGCACTTCTCCAAACCGATCTGCCCGGTTTACCAGAACGTAAATGCAAAACCCGTGTCGGATCCGGAAGAAATCAAACAAAACTTGATAGACCAATTGACAGCATCTGTGCGTTGGACTCAAACCGTGCAAAATATGCTGGCTGACGGAGCTTCCTCCTTCCTTGAAATCGGTCCCGGATCAGTTCTCCAAGGCTTGATCAAGAAAGTTAGCACCGAAGTGGAAACCGCAGGAATGCAATAGGTGTTTGCCGACGGCAAACGTTACAGGTTGCAGGTTGAGCCTTTGGCTCTGCAAGTTACAGGTTAAAAAGAACTCTTTCAAAAACTTGTAACTTGCAGAGCCGAAGGCTCAACTTGTAACTTGCAACAATTTTAAAGCCTCCCCGTAGGAGGCTTTAAAATTTTATTATATCTTTGAACAAAGATAATTCTATAAAGTCGAACATGCTAAGTAATAAAAATAGAAAACATCGTACGATTCAACACGTGTTCAAAATCAGTACGATCATTATTATCTGCGGTATAATAGTTTTGCTACTTCCCAAGATAGAGGGATTCAAATACTCTTACCAGAAAGGAATGCCGTGGAAATATGAAACGTTAATTGCCCCGATTGATTTCCCCTTGCACAAAAGTTCCGAGGAAATTACAGCCGAAATTGAAAAGATCCGGGAAGAACAACCTCCCATTCTCAATTACACGGAAGCAAGTTCGGATGTACAGATCAACAAATTCGCTGAAAAATTAGGCGAGTACAAAACTTTGTTCAACGGGAACGACATCAACAAGATCGTGACAAAGTTACGAGAGATATACTCTCGCGGAATACTTTTAATGCCGGAAAAGTTCAATACAGACAAAATCAAAAACATTCTGGTCGTTAAGGACGGTATTGCCCAAGAGGAAAAATTCTCCAATGTCTACACGCTGAAACAAGCATACGAAACACTGGTAGAATACGTACAAAGTCTGCATCTCGCGAAAACGACAGAAGAAAAGATCCTCAGCATGGGCTTGAACAACTACATTAACCCGAATCTGGAATACGACCTCACCAAAACAGGACTGGCGGTAGAAACCAGCATGAAAAATATCACGCCGACACAAGGCATGATAAACAAAGGGGATATTATCATCTCCCGAAATGATCTGGTCACCCCCGAAACATACAAGGTACTGGAATCTTTCCGTATAGAACACGAGCAAAGTCTAGGTTCGACAGTCGACCGAATCAGAATCACTGCCGCCCAAACCATCCTGACGCTGATTGCTATACTCAGCTTTTCCATGTTTCTTTACATATCAAGAAAAAGGCTCTTCTACAACACGAAAGACTTCTTTTTCCTGTATAGCATGTTCCTGCTGACCATTGCCGTGGGCAGTATCAGTTATTTCCAGAATATAAATATTCTCGCGATACCCGTGCTGTTCTTCCCGCTCATCGTGAACATACTGTTCGGCACGCGTCCGGCACTTTACCTGCTGTTGGGCACGACCATGCTGATCTCGTACTACGCCCCGAACAACTACATGTATTTCTTCATGCAGATAGCGGCGGGAATCGTGGCCATGTTCAGCCTCTCCCATTTGCAGCGCCGATCACAATTATTCATCGCGCTGGCGTTGATATTCTTGACTTACGTGCTTGTTTACGGGGCTTTCACGCTTATACAGGAAGGTTCATTTGCCCCCAAACACTTGTTTGCCATCCTTCTGTTGCTTATCAACACGGTATTACTAAGTTTGATTTACCCGGCACTCTACCTCGTGGAAAAACTTTTCGGGTACACCTCGGAAATCAGTCTACTGGAATTCTCGAACCCGAACCACCCGGCATTGCGTAACCTCACGAAGAAAGCACCGGGAACCTTTCAACATTCCCTCATGGTTGCCAACCTCGCGGAAGAGGCGATTTACCATATCGGCGGCAGTCCCCTGCTGGCACGTACCGGGGCATTATACCACGACATCGGTAAATCCTACAATCCGATCATGTTCATCGAGAACCAGACCGGTGGGTTGAACCCGCACAGTAATCTGGATTTTGACGAGAGCGCCCAACTTATCATCGCACACGTCACGCAAGGACTTGAACTGGCGAACAAGTACAAACTGCCGGAAGCCATCAAGAACTTTATCCGCACACACCACGGCAAAAGTAAGGTGAAATATTTTTATTACTCGTTCAAGAACAAATACCCGGACAAAGAAATAGACGAAGCGCTATTTACCTATCCCGGTCCCGATCCGGTGAAAAAAGAATGTGCCGTGGTCATGATGGCGGATGCCGTGGAAGCCGCTTCCCGGGCTCTGGAAGTAAAGGACGAGGAAAACTTGACAAATCTTGTAAATAATATTATAGACGGTATGCTTCAAGAAGGTAGATTCGCCAACGCGGACTTGACATTCAGGGACATCTCCACCGTGAAGCGAGTATTCACGGAAATGTTGATCAACGTGTATCACGCCCGTATAGCCTACCCGAAATTAGAAAAAAAGTCGTGACCCAAACATATTAAGTATATGACAACACAGAAGCCTGTAACAATCAAGGACATCGCGGAGAAACTGAAAATATCGGTATCAACGGTTTCCCGTGCCTTGAAAGATAATCATGAAATCAGCGCTAAAACCCGCAAAAAAGTGCAAGACTTGGCCAAGCAACTCGGGTACAAGCCCAATCCCCTTGCCGTCGCGCTGAAAACGCACAAGAGCCACTCGATCGGGGTTATCGTACCCCAGATCGTGAGCACGTTTTACGCTACCGTGGTAAAAACAATCGAGGAAGTGGCTGACGGTCACGGTTACAACGTTTTGGTTATCTCCTCAAACGAAAACTTCGAAAAAGAGAAAAAAAGCGTGGACGTTCTACTGGCAAACCGGGCGGACGGAATCATCATGGCTCTATCGCACGAGACAAAAGAATTTGACCACGTGAAACAAATCCAAGAATCCGGAATCCCCGTGGTATTATTCGACCGCACAACGGGTTCCGTGGAAGGAGTATCGAGAGTCGTGACTGACGGTGTTACCGCTGCCTTCCAAGCGATACAACATCTCGTGTCGGTCGGATGCAAAAAGATCGCCATATTAACCGGACCGGAACAAATAGCCATCGGCGGCAAACGCATGGAAGGTTACCGGAAAGCGCTGGAAGCAAATCATATACCTATAAAGGAAAATTATATCCGTTACTGTTCGGACTTAACCGTTGAATCCGGCAAGCAGGCCACGCTACAATTACTCGAAACGCGGGAAAGACCGGATGCCATATTCGGTATCACGGATGATCTGGCTATCGGTGCGATTGAGGCGATAAAAGAGAAAAAGCTCAATATCCCGCAGGACATTGCCGTGGTAGGGTTCTCCAACACAAAACGCTCCCGGTACATGAACCCCACGGTTAGTTCGATAAATCAATTCCCGGAAAAAATAGGAAAAACCGCGGCTGAATTATTGTTCGAACAAATCACAAACAGCAGACACGCGAGGATAAGAAAAGAGATCGTCAATTGCGAGTTAATCGTGCGTGAATCATCCGACAAACACAAGTAAACGATTGTCGCTAGAAATGTAAAAACTTAACACTATTGATTAAAACCTTGTTAATTACTCGGTTAAAGATTATTAAAGCCGTAAATCATCAATTTGAATGACTATTTTTGTAGAAAACAAATAACAGCTGCCCATGGATGTCATTGTGGATAAATTAACGAAGTCTTTCGAAGGACACAAAGCCGTGGATTCCATCTCTTTTAAAGCCAAAAGAGGGGAAGTTCTTGGGTTATTGGGACCGAACGGAGCCGGGAAAACAACCACGATGAAAATATTGTCAGGCTACCTCTTGCCCGAACGCGGGAATATCAATTTCGGCGATTACTCCATCTGGAAGCAGGCAGGAAAAATCAAAAAGGTCATCGGCTACCTCCCGGAACACAACCCGCTGTACCCGGAAATGAACGTGATCGACTTCCTGTTTTTTATCGGTAAACTTCAAGACATCCCGAAATACAAAATCACGGCACGGGTACTCGATATGATCCGATTGTGCGGACTTGATAACGAGAAACATAAAAAGATTCACGAGCTATCCAAAGGTTATCGGCAACGTGTCGGAATCGCTCAAGCCCTTATTCATGATCCGGAAGTTGTTATTTTGGACGAACCGACTACCGGACTCGACCCGAACCAGATCTTTGCTATCCGCAAAATCATCAAGACCATCGGGGAAGACAAAACGGTGATTCTAAGCTCTCATATTTTATCCGAGATTGAAACGACTTGTGATCAAGTAATGATCATGAGTAATGGCAAGATCGTGGCAAACGGGACGACATCCGAACTCCGTCGGAAATCCGACGCGGGTTACAGTTTCAAACTGGGCATCAAAGGGGACGACATACCGGTCATCCACGATGCTTTATGTACGCTCCCGGAGATATTGCACATGGAGATTACCCAAGAGCAAAACTTCGAGATCCAGTGCAAACCTGACGTGGAAATCGGACGAACCATATTTGACCTCTGCCGGGAACATGATTGGTATATCAGTGAACTCACTCCTGTGCAGACCAGACTGGAAGATATATTTCGAAAAGTCACTCAAAACGAATAATTCATGGGCGCAGTAAAAGTTATCATAGATAAAGAATTAAAAGTCGCGTTCAACTCGCTCGCGATATACATTATTTACACGGTTTTCTTTTGCATAACGGGATTCATCTGCTGGTTCTCGTGGAAAAACGTATTTTACACCGGACAAGCCTCTTTGAGTTACTTGTTCAACGTGTTCTACTGGACGCTTTTTTTCATGGTTCCCGTGCTCACGATGAAAAGCATATCGGACGAACGAAAGGACGGCACGTTCGAACTCCTGTTCACGAAACCGATAAAACCGTGGCAATTCCTTTGCGGTAAATTTTTCGCGATACTCCTGCAAGTCATTCTATGCCTGTTACTGACTCTGCCCTATTACATTACGCTGACATCACTCGGGCATGTGGACTATGCTGCCGGGATTTGCGGCTACCTCGGACTAATACTGGTTAGCGGTTGCTACATCAGCATGGGCATATTCGCGTCGTCATTGACGTCAAACACGATTGTTGCTTTTTTCGTCACCTTTGCCATCGGGATATGGTTCCAATTCCTGTTCGAGTTTATTGCGGGACTGTTCGGCTCCGGTTTCATCGCTGCCCTGTTTACTTATTTATCCATGGGCGAACATTTCGATGCCATTCCCCGCGGAGTCATCGACACGAAAGACTTTGTATATTTCGTCAGTATTGTAACCTTGTTCCTCGCGCTAGCGAGATACTATATCAGTCGAACCAGAGCCTAATATATACCTAGTGATGAAAAACAAATTCATATATAACCCCACCTTCCTGATTTTATCACTGATAGCGGTAAATATTGTCTCCTATTTCGTTTTTGCCAGAATAGACCTCACGAGCAACAAGAAATACTCGTTGAGCCCCGTGAGCAAAAATATGATTAAAAAAGTCGATAAAGACGTTTCCGTAACCCTTTTCATGTCTGAAGGACTTTCGCAGGATAAAATGAAAATGGGACGGGAATTTAAACACTTGCTCAAAGAATACAAAACCCTTAGCAACAAATCGTTCACGATCACCACCATCACGCCGGACAACGACTCGAGAGAAATACTTGCCTTGGAAGCCGGCATACATCCCTTCTCCCAAGAGAGCATGGAAAGAGATATGGTGAAGATCCAAAAAATCTACTTCGGGGCAGTCATACAAATCGGGAACAAAAAATCGGTCATCCCCCTTATCAGCCAACATACCCCGCTGGAATACGAAGTGACTCGCATGTTAAAAGAAGCGTGCGACACGACAAAACCGAATATAGGCTTCTTGCTGGGACACAACGAAATGCTCCGCGACAAGATCACCCAAATCAGACATGAACTTTTCCGAAACGCACGTTTGGAATCATTATACATCGACCAATTCACAGACTTGAACCGTTACAAAGTGATTTGTATCATGGGTCCCAGAGACAGTTTCAGCAAGGAAGAGATCAAACGACTCCAAGAATACTTGAAGCAAGGCGGAAGACTGTATATCGCGCTGAATCACGCGGTCGGACAAATCACAGCAAGTCAAAATAACGGTTTTATCAATCGTGTCGGTCTTGAAGATATGCTGGAAAACTTCGGACTGAAGATCAACTATGACTTCGTGATCGATAGCTATTGCGGACGAATCCGGGTATCTCAAGGACCTTTTTTCCTATATCAAAGTGAGGTCAGTTTTCCGTATATGCCAACCATACAGAAATTCAGTTCTCATGTTATCACAAACGGATTGAATGCCATATCACTACTCTTCGCGAGTAGTATGACAAACGTGAAAACCACTTCCGCCTACACGTTCACCCCGTTGGCAAAAACTTCCCCGACATCGGGAGTACAAGAAGTTCCCGTGTTCTTCGACATACAGAAGACGTGGACCCGCCATGACTTCAACCGCCCGAACAACGTCGTGGCCGCCTTATTGAATAATGAAGACGACAAAAGTGCTATCATCGTCATCTCGAATGCCAGCTTCATGGAAGACAATGACTACGATGCCCTTCGCCTAGACAACATCAGGTTTGCCATAAACTCTATCGAATGGTTGGCTGACGATTCCGGGTTGATAAAATTGAGGAACAAATACATAGTGAATCAGACATTAGAACCGGTAAGTAATTCATACCGGACATTCTTGAAATATTTCAACTTTTTCTTGCCTATCGTCATTATACTATTAATCGGCCTGTTCCAGTACAGGCAATACAAATTAAAAAGACTAAGACGTTCCCAGTCCGGATATATAGATTAAAATGGAAGGTGTGTTTTACACACCTCGTTTCAATTTCTGGTACAAAGAATCACTCACCTCGCACAAGGGCGAACGTAGTTTTTGACTGGCAATAACCCCTTTGGCATGCAAGGCTGCTTTCACCCCGGCAGGATTTCCCTCCTCGAAAAGAGCCTTGAACATCTCCCCCAAGCGCAAGTGAATATTTTTCGCTTCCCCAAATTCTCCTTCCAAAGCCAAATGCACCATAGTAGAAAAGTCATACGGCAACACGTTCGCGATCACAGAGATAACCCCACTCCCGCCAATAGAAATCAAGGGCAGGGCAATGCCGTCGTCACCCGAAAGGAATATAAAATTCTCCGGCATCCCGGCAATAATGGAAGTCGCCTGTTCAAAATTACCGGCAGCCTCTTTTATCGCGATAATATTTTCAAAATCAAGAGCCAGTCGCAACGTGGTTGCAGCCGTCATATTCACGGAAGTACGCCCCGGGACATTGTACAAGATTACCGGAAGAGGCGAATGTTCCGCGATAGCTTTAAAATGATTATATAATCCCTGCTGTGAAGGCTTATTATAATAAGGTGTAACACTCAATATTGCATCTCCCTGCCTTAAATAAGGTAAGGTGTCAAGTTCCTCCACGACATGAGCCGTGTTATTTCCTCCAACACCCAAGACAATCGGCAACCGCCCGGCATTCTCCTCCGTGATCACGTTCACCACGTAAGCCCTCTCCTCTAGCGTCATCGTTGCGGCCTCCGAAGTAGTACCCAAAGCCACCAGATAATCGACACCACCGTCTATCACGTAATTCACGAGGTTTCTTAAAGAACTTTCGTCAATATTTCCCATTTCGTCAAACGGAGTAACCAAAGCAACCCCTACTCCCGAAAACTTTTTCATCTCAATACGTATTAATCTTTGTGAATAACTTAAACAAACGATCTACAAAAACGTCCGTATTCCGGACATTGGCAAACATAATATCATGCTCCACTCCCTCTCTGGATATACCGACCTTGCACGGCGATTTGGCATATCGTACAATGTAATCCCCCAAAACATCGGGCTGCATAGAAATGTCTATGAACACCCCTTCCGTCTTCTCCAACACCTCCCGCAACTTGGCATCCCGGATTTTCCCACCATACGTAATAGAAGACTCATCCGCGTACAATGCGTCTCCCGATCGTTCAAATACCGATTTGGACTGCCGGATAAAAGAAAGCAAATGCACTTCCATATACTTTGCCAGAGATTTTCTGATTTTATCTACCTCTGTCCAAGAAATATCATCAGCCACCCAGAACAACACACATTCCTTCGCCGCCTCTAAATTTTGAAATGCCAAAACCCGCTCGTCCTTGACTGCCACATCCTTTAAATGATATCTCTTGAATTTCTCGACTATAAATTTAAGCATATTCTTCTATTTGTACTTGAACAACCTAACGCAAAAGTAGTAATAAAAACTATACGCACCCCGCTTTGTTATTTTTCAAACATAAAAAAAAGTATCTGAAAAAAAACACGAAACTCTTGCATAAACAAAGAACATTCCATACCTTTGCCACGCAAAATAAACAAGGACTCGTAGCTTAATGGATAGAGCACTTGGTTACGGCCCAAGAGGTTGTGGGTTCGACTCCCGCCGAGTTCACGAAATCCCCTGAAAGACATCTTTCGGGGGATTTTTGTTTCCGGTAATGTCATCCCCTTTGCATTTTACCGGATTAATACTAACTTTACCACTCCACGAAAAGGAATACCGACAGTGACAGATAAAACCGAATCAACGATTATTCGCCTGCTGGCAGCCGGAGATGAACGGTGCATGAAAATAATGTTTGACATCTACTATCAACCGTTATGCACTTATGTCATGCGCTACCTCCTTTCCGTCGAGGACGCTAAAGACATCGTTCAATCCGTCTTCATCTCTTTCTGGAACAACAAAAAGGGACATCCGTTTTCAGGCTCTATCCGTTCCTATTTATTCGGCGCTGCAAGTAAAGCCTCTTTACAATTCATGAGAAACAAAGGCAAAACCTATTTCGTGGACATTGAACTGCATATTGATGACTTTCTGGATGAAATGCTTCATGACGACGAGGCAGAACTCGAAAAAATCAAAGAACAACTGTACGCCGCGATAGAAAATCTCCCCACCAATCCTCAAAAAGTATTAAAAGCCATTATTTTCAATAACACGCCTTATAAAACCGTGGCGGAAGAAATGCAGATATCCGTTAATACCGTGAAAACCTACTACGCCCGTGCGCTAGAAGCTTTGCGCAAGTCAATAGACACCAAAACATTCTCCCTCCTCTTTCTCTCTTTCCTGCATTCTGAAAAATAATTTCAAAATTTTATTCTATTCGTGTCACCCATTCTCATTTTTTGGGAATATCATATAAAACAGTGACACATGGAACATAAAACAATATACGAACTGATAGCGGAATACAGCAACGGCACCCTCTCCCCGGCGGCGCAGGAACAACTCCGCCACCTCATAGACAATGACAAGGAAGCCCGGAAACTATTTCGGGATATCCGGGAAGCAGAGAAACTACTAAAAACAATACAGGCACAAGAAAAACTTTCACCGCAAGAAGCTTGGGAAAACTTCTCCGAAACATTAACACACACTCGCCGGAAGAACAGACGCCTGCACCGGATTATCGGAACTGCTATTGCAGCCTCTGTCGCTTTAATCCTGCTCTTTATATTCCCGGATACACGATCGACGTATGCCCCGGAGCAACAAGTTGCTCAAACTCAAATCGAACCCGGCAGCGTGAAAGCTGTACTCAGCTACGCCAACGGCGAAACTGTCAACCTAACCTCCTCGGCATCTTCCCGCATCGTGGCTCCCGACGGTTCGACTATTGTAAACGACTCTCTGGAAGGATTACAATATAACAAGGATAATCGGGAAACAGGGCAAACCGCCCCGCTTCATATGATTACCGTTCCCCCGGGTGGTGAATACCGTTTCACGCTGTCAGACGGCACACGTGTATGGATAAACTCGTCCTCCGAAATACAATTCCCCAGTCAATTTTCCGGGAATACAAGGGAAATTTACATGAAAGGAGAAATATACTTGGAAGTGACGCCGGATAAATCCCGCCCGTTCATCGTGCATTCGGGCAACGACCGGATTCGGGTACTAGGCACGAAATTCAACATAACAGCCTATCCCGAAGAACAAAAAACAATTACCACACTCGTCTCCGGAAGTGTCGAGTTCGAACACAATAACTCGAAAATTCGCCTCTCGCCGGGAGAACAATCCATCATGGACCACACGACCGACAAACTGGAAAAACAAAAAGTCGATGTATCAATCTATACCTCATGGATTAGCGGAGCCTTCGAGTACGAGAATATGCCCTTATCATACATTGCCCGACAACTGTCCCGCTGGTACGACGTGCAATTCACCTTTGAAGCGGCGGAGTTCCGGGAGCACCCCTTTACAGGCATCGTGAAGCGAAACCAAACCTTGGAAGAAGTCCTCACGATTATCGGCAAGACAACAAATATCAAATTCGAAATATCCGGAAGAAATATTATTATAAAGAAAGCGGAAGATGCTGCAAACATCTCCCGTTTAAACAATTAATTCCATTCTCTAGGTGGAAAAAACAATTAAGGTACAATGTTATGAAAAAAAATCCATTTAAGAAACAGCATTTGAGTTTATTACTCATTTTCCTATTCGTATTCGGCATGGGGAGTTACGCTGACACTCCCGTGAAAAAAGTGACTCTGGACGTGAAGAATATACCTCTTCGCAAAGTATTCAAACAAATCAAAGAACAGACCGAAGTAAAATTCATTTACAGCGAAGTCGAAATTCAGAAAGCCTCAAACGTCACCTTGAAATTCGAGAACCAACCGTTAAAAACGGCATTGGATCTTATTTTCAAAAACCAGCCTTACACCTATGAAATCGAAAGCGACATCGTTATCGTGAAGCCGAAACCGGCGACCGACACCCCGGAAAAGAAAAAAACACGCACGATCAAAGGTCAGGTACTGGACGAAAACAACCAGCCCATCGCCGGAGCTAATATCTGGCTGAAAGGAACCACCACCGGAGTACCTTCCGACGTCAACGGAAACTATGTTCTTACATTCGACGAGAAATATAACACCGTCATGGTATCCTTCATCGGTTACAAAACCATTGAAATGCCCTTGGGTAAACAGGAAGTAATCAACTTCAAACTGGAACCCGACAAGGAAACCTTAGACGAAGTGGTGGTAACCGGATACCAAACCATTTCCAAGGAACGTTCTACCGGAGCTTTTGCCAAAGTAAGCGCCACCACTCTCGAAACCCGTCGTTTGGACAACTTGTCCTCCGTACTGGAAGGACAGGTCGCCGGGTATTCCGACGGAATCATCCGGGGAGTATCAACCATGAATGCCATGCAAACCCCGCTTTACGTGATTGACGGCTTTCCAGTGGAAAACACGACTATCGACGCCTACGGCAATGTCACGGAAAACATACCCGATCTCAACATGGAAGACATCGAAAGCATCACCATATTAAAAGATGCCGCCGCCACCTCTATCTACGGGGCACGCGCTGCCAATGGTGTCGTTGTCATCGTGACCAAAAAAGCCAAACAAGGCAAGACTCAAGTACAACTTTCCGGCTCGTTTACCATTCATCCCTATTCCTACTACACGGGTAACTTGACCAATTCGGCCGATATCATCGAACTGGAAAAATACTGGGCAACACAAAACGCCGAATTAAACAATGGCATAGACCGGGCGATTGCCGAGGCTGAAAACCTCCGGAACAACTATTCCACCCTACCCAGCGCAGGGACCAATATCTTACTCGACCTTTACACGAACAAGATTTCTCAAGCAGAAGCGGACGCGAAACTGGCAGAATTGAGCTCTCGGGGATTCGGCTTTTACAAGGATGTAGAGAAATACGCCAAACGCAATCCTTTCTACCAGCAATACAACCTGAGCGTAGGCAAAGCCACAGACCGGAATAACTTCAACCTCTCCGTCAGTTACCGGAACAACAAAGAAGAAGACCGATACACGAAAAACGATCAAGTCGGGGTAAATATCACAAATTCACTTCAACTGACTTCTTGGTTGAAAGCAGATGTCGGTGTTTACATCAGTTTCAAGAATAAAACGGAACAAACATACGACTTATTCAGTTCTTACAGCGCAGGCTTCACCGCGAGTCCCTACGACCGGTTAAAAGAAAACGGCACGCCCGTCACCATTGCCGCCCAGCAAACAAAGACCGTGAGAGATAATATAGCCAATTACGGACTATACAGTCTGGATATCGTACCGCTTGACGAGCTCGACAGACGTTTGAACAAAACCAGAGAATTTAACAACCGCCTGTACGGGAAACTGGATATCAAAATCCTTCCGTGGTTATCCTATAATACCATGTTCCAATACGAATACGGGGTAAGCCGCTTGAAACGTCTGGAAGAAATGGAATCTTTGAATACCCGCCAAACGGTCAATAAATTTGCCACGAACAATAACGGAGAAGCCTTGTATAACCTGCCCGCGGGGGATATATTCTACACGCAGGAACATCATTCCAACGCATATAATTTCCGCCAGCAAATCAATGTTGACAAAACATTCAACGACTTGCACAACGTAACATGGATCATCGGGCAGGAAATCAGAAACACCAAGCTGGAATATAACAGTCTTACCCGCTACGGCTACGACAGCGGATTATTGTCATCACAATATATCGATGAAACCAAACTGACGGCAGGTTTCTCCGGTCTGATGAACTCGTGGGCATCGCTCACCTCTCCCCGGTCACAATCGGAATTGGTAAACCGTTTCGTGTCATTCTATTCCAACATAGCCTATTCATTCGACAACCGTTACACCCTCTCCGGCAGTATCCGTTGGGATCGTTCCAACCTATGGGGTACAAACTCCAAATACCAGAACAAACCGTTATGGTCTGTCGGGGCAAACTGGAATATCAACCGGGAAAGCTTCTTTAACGTAAACTGGATAGATTTACTAAAACTTCGGGCATCATACGGTATTGGCGGTAATATCGCGAAAGACGCCGCACCCTATCTCACGGCCAATTACTACGCAAGCACCTTAGTCGGAGGCTTATACGGAAATATCTCTTCACCTCCTAATCCAAACCTGCGTTGGGAAAAAACAACGACCATAAACGTCGGTATAGACTTTTCAGTGCTCACGGGACGCTTGTCCGGAACGTTTGAAGTGTACAACAAAAAAAGTGTAGACCTGCTTGCCAACCAAATGGGCGTACCCACGGAAGGTTTCGGGTACAGAACCCTCTCCTTCAACAACGGGGCTATGCGTAACCGGGGATTTGAATTGACTCTCCAAGGTGACATCCTCCGCGAAACCGAAGTCAAATGGAACGCAGGATTCCTTTTCGGGTACAACAAAAACAAAGTAACCAAGATTAATGTAACTGCACCCGTGTATTATCTCCAAATGGATTATCCTATGGCATACCCCAGAGAAGGAAAACCTTATAACGCTATTTACGCTTACAAATGGGCAGGATTGAGTGAAAAAGGAGAACCTCAAATGTACGATTTGAACGGAGAAATCACGACAACGAAATACACGGATCTCGAAGCGATCCATTATGCCGGAACAAGTGTTCCCGTTTACAGCGGTTCCTTCACGAACACATTGAACTACAAAAACTTTGAATTTTCATTCATGCTGCTTTACGCGGGCGGTCATAAAATACGCAACACCAATATTCCCACGATCAGCATGGGCAGGACGGTCAGTATGACGAACAAAGACATCCGTAAACGCTGGCAAGAAGCAGGTGACGAGGAAAAAACCAATGTTCCCCGCCTCTTGTTCAGCACATCCCCGGAATTTAATTACGCGCGGGAAAGCATATACGGGAAAGCAGACATTCACGTGTTGGATGCATCCTATATTAAAATCAACAATCTCTCGCTCTCGTACAGAGTTCCGGTTGAATGGGTGAAGAAAATCGGTCTTGGTGCAGCCCGTGTACAATTCAATATCGAGAATTTAGCCACCCTTGCATTTAACAGCAAAGCCGGAGTTCTTCTGGGAAGTAAGAACAAACCGAATTACGTTTGTGGACTCTACCTGAACTTTTAATTCTAAAATCGAAAGACCATGAAAAAGAAAATACAATATATACTCGTAAGTATCAGTCTTCTGATAACAGGAGCTCTTTTTTCCTCCTGCAACGACTTCTTAGACATTCTACCCAAAGGAGAAAAAATCCCGACAACCCTCGCCGATTTCGATGCTTTTATCCGGAATGAATCAAATCATCTTAACGATGCCACACAAGCCATAAATCTATTGAACGACGTGTACATGAAACCGAGTTCCCTCACTTCTGTGACACTAAATTCTATCAACTACAACTGGCAGGAGAGCGAAGATCGCATCGAACAAAACAATTCCGATGAAGCCCTCTATTACTATTCCTATTCCGCCATCGCGAATTGGAATCTTATTATCAGCAGCGTACCCGATGCCACGGAATGTACCCAAGCAGAACGGGATGAATTGATCGCTCAAGCAAAAGTACTCCGGGCAATGAATTATTTCTATCTGACAAACTATTACGCGGAAGCCTACAACAGCACAACTGCCGCCACGAAGCTATCCGTTCCCCAGATTCTCAGTATGGATATGGGGGCTCCCTCTACCCAGATCACGATCGAAAAAATGTATGGATTCATTTTACAAGACCTTACCGAGGCTCTTCCGGCTCTCCCCGAAGAAGGTACTACCGTCCTGCACCCGACTCTAGGAACCGCATACGCCATGTTGGCACGGGTATATCTCACCATGGGCGATTACACGAATGCCTTAACATACGCGGAAGAAGCCTTGAAACAAAACGATGAACTATATGACTGGCGTACCTATTACGAGCAAAACAAAGAACAAATAGAAAAACCGGACGATTGGTCAACCAGTTATCCCGCTATCGGCTTGAATAACCCGGAAAACTATATTTTCCGCTACGGGACCAACACACAAAAGAACTTCGGACAAAGCGGAGTCAACGGAGCTTTAACCATCACGCGTGCCGCCCTTTTTGAAGAAGGCGATGCCCGTTTTGCCTCTAAATGGAAAGCGAAATACGAAGCACCCGATGATATATTCTATGGTATCCGTAATGATAAATTTAACGGTGGTGGAATCTCCACGCCCGAAATGTATTACATAAAAGCCGAATGTCTTGCACGCAAAGGAGGACAGGAGAACATCGACGAAGCCATGAATGTTCTGAACGCCGTACGTGTAACCCGTATCTTCACGGATAAATACGCTCCACTCTCTGCCGCCACGACAGAGCAAGCCGTGAAATACATCATTTCGGAAAAAGCGAACGAATACGTGCAAACCGCCATCCCTTTTTGGGATATGCGTCGCTTAAATCAAGATGCCCTGTACGCCCGGACACTCACGAAAGAGTTTAATGAAAGTACACTCACCCTATCCCCGACTTCGCACCTGTGGATAATGCCCTTCCCGTTGGGAGCTACAAGCAATCCGGGGAACGGAACCATAAAACAAAATGTAGAACGATAAGCTTTAAAACGACACGATAATGAAAACAATAATAATCATGATACTAGCCATCATCACGCTAGCCACCACTGCTTGTGCTTCAAAAGATTCATTTACAATCAATGGAACAATCACCGGCTTAACCGACGGAACAGAAATTTGCCTCGTGCCGGGTTCTACTCACAAACAAGAAAAAACCATTGCAACGACAACTCTTTCTAACGGCAAATTTACCTTTTCCGGTCAAGTTGAATCACCCCGGATGTTCTACATACAATTGAAAGAAAATTCGGGCGTAATACAAGTAATGGTAGAGAACGGGGTAAATGCCACTGTTACAAGCAAGGTAGAAACCCGGGATAACAATGGTCAAGAATGGACCTCTTTTAGTGATACAAAAGTATCCGGCTCCCCCATCCACGAGGAATTTCTCAAAAAAATGGCATTTAAAGAAGAATTAGAACAGATGTTTATGAGCAAAAATGAAAAACACAAGGTAATCAGCGCCCAAATAGGTGAAGCCAGAATGAATAAAAACAAAATTCTCATGGACTCTCTTGCCAAAACAAAAGAATATCAGGAAATGGCTGCAGACGAAAATCTTTTTTTCAAAGCTGCGGGGGAAAAGACAAAACAAGCCGTCATGGATAACAAGAATTCTTGGTGGGGACCTTTCCTTATGTTGCAATCCATGAGTTGGTTCGAGGAAGAGCAAAAAGAATGGTTCGCGAACTTCTCACCGGAAGCGCAGAAAAGTTATTACGGTCAAATTGTTTATGAAGAACTATATCCGGAAACCCTCGAAGGCAAACAAGCCCCTGACTTTACCGTAACTGACTCTCAAGGTAAAACACTCACTTTACAAGAACTAATAAAAGGCAAAAAATACACACTCATCGACTTTTGGGCATCTTGGTGTGGACCATGCCGTCGGGAAATTCCCAACCTGAAAGCCTTGTATAAAGAATTTGCAACCAAAGGTCTTGAAATAATCAGCATATCCATAGACAAAGACAATGCTGCATGGCAAAAAGCACTTCAAGAAGAACAATTTCCTTGGCCTAATTTCTTGGATAAATCAAATATCGCCGATGCATACGAAGTAAAACTTATCCCCGCGATCTTCCTTGTAGATTCAACAGGAAAAGTCTTATCCATCAAACTACGAGGCAAAGCATTGGAAGAAAAAATAAAAGAGTTTCTCAAGTAAGCATATATCATTTCACACAGCAGAAAAGAGTAGGTATTCCTACTCTTTTTTTCATTATCTAAAAGCAAATAAATTAAATACAGTCTACAACGCAAGAAAAGCAACCTGCAACTTGCCGAAGGCAAATGTAACCTGCAACTTGCAACTCGCCGGAGGCGACTAAAACAGAGGATGAGCTAGAATACCATTTACATCATAAAAAAAGAGCGACTCTTTTCAGAATCGCTCTTCTCTAAATCTGGCATCGACCTACTCTCCCACCTCTCGGCAGTACCATCGGCGCTAACGGGCTTAACTTCTCTGTTCGGGATGGGAAGAGGTGGATCACCGTCGCTATAGACACCGTTTAATAA
>NZ_JACOOH010000012.1:0-104852 GCF_014287455.1 Butyricimonas hominis | reverse complement strand
ACCAACGAAATCATGCAGTGATGCTTGATGTTGGAAATTTGTGCAAGGATGCGCTTAATTTCATTCTTGCTCAACACTTCGGGCAGGCTCTTGTACTCTTTGGCACGGGTGATACCGCCGTAGTATTGCCGTTTGCCGCCTTTCACCTGTTCGTAATAGAACTTGATAGCATTGATGCGCATATTCTGTTGCGACACCGAGATTTTCTTCTCGTTCACAAGATAGAGTATGTACTTGTTGATGTCCGGCACTTTCAGGCGGTCGATGTTCCGTCCCTTGTGATATTCCATGAAGTCGCTGAAATAGGCACGGTATGTTTTGACGGTCGAGGGGCTGTAACGCTTCTGTTCCAGCAGTTCGAGGTAGCCTTTCGGCAGTGTGTATTCCCTTTTAGGTTTGGGATGCCGCACGTAAACCCGGCTGTAATCAATATAGGCGTGGGGCGAATAGCGGTCGTAGAAATCCGGCAGGCTGAAAGCGGCTGATGCCATGTATGCAGAGCCGTTGCCAGCCATTTCCATACCCGTGTCTTGGGCGAGCAGTTGGGTTACAGCCTGACTGTTCGCATATTCTATCCGTATGTAGTCTGCACCGTCCCTTGTTTCTTTGTGTAGCACGATGCTTCCTCTTTGTTTCTGAACCTTATCCATGTCGCTGAATTTTGCTTCATGCTCCAAAGATAAAACAAAAACGCCACATTTTGAACATACGTTCAAAAATAATAGAAGTTAAAAAAACAAAACTGTATCAGGCTTTAAGCAGCGAATAGATATAGCGAAAGTTTTCTGCCAGTTCGTCCACGTTTAGACCGTTCAGAAATGCTTGTTCGTATGACAGTCCTAAAAACATTTGCCGGAACATGGTAGCCGTTTTCTTCACGTCCGTGTCGTTTCTGATTTCCCCGCTGTTTTTTGCTTTTTGTATGACTTTCTCCCATAGGTCATAGTCTTGTCGGTAGATTTTCTCAATTTTCTGCCTGATGCCCGGATAGTACATACGCACTTGTGACAGGAAATGAAAGTAGTAGAAGTTAGGGCTACAATCATGCGGGCTGCTATTATCGTCAATCAGTTCAACAATCCTTTTCATGGAAGCGGCTACCCCCGCCACGTATTGCCCGATGAACTTCTCCAACGTATCGGCAGGAGCGGCAAACTTGTTTCCCGGTTCGTGCATTTTTAGCACGTATTTGTCTGCCACAGCCATGAATAAATCCAGCTTGTGCGGAAAATAATAAACGATGCCCGTTTTTGTCACTCCGCAGGCTTTGGCAAGCGTGATGATGCTTGCTTTCTCGTAGTTCATCCTGACAAATACTCCGAACGCTTTATCTATTACTTCTTCACGGTTAGTTATTATCATACACGTTTGTTTTTAATCGGTTACGAAGATACGGATTTTGTTTTAACCATTTGTACCCCAGTGCTTTTTTTTAGTGCAAGGTGCAAGTATATATTTATATATATAGCTTGCACCTTGCACTAACCCAAAAATATTTATTATCAGATATTTGCGAGTTTCAAAAGAATGCCGTATCTTTGAACCCGAAAGTTAGGCAGACAAACAGCGGTCAAAGTTGGACAGGCTTAACGGTTGAAAATCGTTACTGTTTCGTTACCTATTTGAAATTTTGAAAGCAAAGTAGCTGAAATATAAGCGGTTAGAGTCATAGGTTCAAAACCCCCTCTTTCCGCTGAAATTGAGATGAATGAGAGTTGGAACAAGTGTCTGACTCTCTTTTTTTTTCGAGGGATTCGAACGAAGGGACGGCGGGGGTAGTAACGCGTTCTCGAGGAATATTGTTCCGGGTCATCCCCCTCTTTGACATCCCCTTCCCCAACCTTACAAGTGTTGCTCTTTCGAGGCATAAACCTATCATGAACGCAGATTTACGTCTATGATACGTTCATGGTACGTTCATGATACGTTCATGAGGTTGCGAAGGGGTAGGGTAAGGGGAGTACAAGGGGCGTGGGGAGAGGTTTTATTTTAGAATGATTCGTTGATTTTGGTGTTTTGTATATTTTTTATATTTTTGAAGCCGTCAATGTTGCTGGTTTGTGCAACTTTTTTGGCGTATTTAAACGTTATGCGAAAATGATGATAGCAGAGAAAATACTTCGTATGTTTGGTGAAACAGAAGAGAAAGCTTTTCGGTTGCTATACGATACGTATTATAAAACGTTGGTGCTTTTCGCGAATCAAGTGGTGAATGATAAGGAGGTGGCGAAAGATATCGTGCAGGATTATTTGGCTAAATTCTGGGTCACGAAGCCTTACAAGACATTGAAATCCGGTTTGGATAAGTATATTTTTCAAGCGGTTAAATTTTCAGCTATAACTTATTTGAAAGAAGCACGGCGAAAAGAGGATTCTTACCAATCTTTTTCTCGGGAAGTGATGTCTGAAGAAGACACGATACAACTGGAGGAGCAGGTAGATATTATCAAGGTCGTTTATCAAATGATTGATTTGTTACCCGCGGAGCGGCGTCAAGTGTTTATGATGGTTTTTGTTGATGGTATGTCTTACCAAGAAGTGGCGGAGCGGTTGGAAATCTCTAAGAATACCGTGAAAACCCAGTTGTCAAGGGCATTGAAATTCCTTCGTAAGGAGATGAAAGATAATGATATACCTTTCCTTTTTATTTTTCTGGTAAAAAAATAATTTGTTGCTTGTCACCCTTTAGGTACTTTTTATAGATTTTAATATGGATAGGGAATGCGTGATGGCATTTCCACGTATGTAAGTGTATAATAGTAAAATGAGAGAAATGAAAGCAATAGTTTTTTTGGAGTTATTGATATTTTTATTGCCTTTAGGGCTTATAGCCCAAGAGGAGATGAAGAAAGGGCAATCTAGCGAAGTCGCGATATTAAGACCTCAAGAGTTGCCCCGTGATTGGCATTGGGGATGTATGGAGGTCGATACGGTTTCCGGGGCGGATATATATAGGGCTTACGATTACCTGAAAGGACGGGAACCCAAGGCGAAAACTGTTGTGGCCATTATCGATGCCGGGGGAGATGTGACGCATCGGGATTTGAAAGATCGGCTTTGGGTGAATCGGAAAGAAATACCCGGGAACGGTATTGATGATGATAATAACGGGTTCGCGGATGACGTTCATGGTTGGAATTTTTTGGGTTTACCCGATGGAAGAGATATACCCGGAACCGTGGCGGCGGATTGGGAATTTTTGCGTTTACGCGATAAGTTTACGAATGTTGATACAATGAAGCTTTCGAGGAAGGAAAAGGCGGAGTATCGTTATTTTGTCGATGTGGTTCGGCATTTTTCTACTTTGCGTTCGTTGCCGGATTCGTTGAAAATTTATCGAAAGAAGGTTGAGGTTATGCACGAGAGGCAGAAAATGCGCGAATCCGTGGGTGATGATTTGAATAGTTTGAAGATACGTTGCTACGGGAATAATAATTTGCTTGGGGCAAACGCGGTACATGGAACGCATGTAGGTGGAATCGTGGGAGCGAAACCGACCGGTGAGTCAGGTGCGAACGGGATTGCGGATGTAGAACTGATGTTCGTGCGAATGCTCGGGAATGGTGATGAGCAGGACAAGGATGTGGCATCGGCTATTTATTATGCCGTGGATAATGGAGCTCGGGTGATTAATATGAGTATTAATAAATTCTTTTCCCCGAATAAGAAGTTGGTGTATAAGGCTATGCGTTATGCCGAGAGTAAAGGGGTGTTGATCGTGAAAGCTGCCGGGAATGATGGTTTTTTACTAGATAAATACCCTGGGTACCCGAATAAATTTTTAAGCCGGAAGAAAACGTTACGGAATTTTATTTGTGTCGGTTCGATAGGACCATACGGGGAGGCTTCCCGTTTCAGTAATTACGGGAAAATCAGTGTCGATCTTTTCGCACCCGGTGAACATATATATTCTACGGTATTGAATGATCGGTATAAAAAAATGTCCGGAACCAGTATGGCGGCTCCCGTGGTTACCGGGGTGGCGGCTTTGATATGGAATTATTTTCCGGAATTGACGGCTGACCAAGTTAAACAGGCGATTTTGGAGGGTGTGGAGTCGTGGAAAGGGCGTCGTGTTGAGTCGCCTCGTGCTTTTGGGGTAAAGAAGGAAGAGGCAAAGGTGGTAGATTTTGAAGAATTGTGTGTTACGGGAGGTGTTTTGAATGCTTTGCAGGCAGTGAAGATTGCCGAACGTATGGCTGGGGAATAATTTTTTCATGGAATAATTCTGAATACAAAAACGAGATTCAATAAAATGGATCTCGTTTTTTCTTTCTTGTCTATATACAAAATAATAAAACTTCTTTGTTGAATATCAGCTAGAAGACCTTTATTGGGCTTCAAGCTGTATATGGTTGTGGAGCCTCCATCAAGCTGGATTGAGCAACAACACCCGACAAGTACCCGACAAGCACCCGACAAGTTCTGCTACAATACAAACCCTGATTCATGTATTGGCTGAGCGGCAACTATCAATTAAAGAAATGCTTGCGGCCATGAATTTGAAAGACCGGGAGAACTTTATAGCAAATTATCTGAATCCTGCCATGAAAGAGGGTTTTGTTGTGATGCTCTACCCTAACAATCCTAAACATCCAAGGCAAAGATATCTGTTAACGGTAAAAGGATTGGCGGTTTATAATTCTTTGCCAAGTGATTCTTGATAGATTTTAGATTTATGATTTACGATTTTAGATTGAGTTTCATGCTTTGAGTTTGGCTATGATTTTTCGTTCTATTTCTATTCCCTCGTGTTCGTAATTGTGTTATTCCTCCATCAAAGATACATTTTTTCGATGATATAACTTGATTCCTGTTTTTTTTGAAAAAATATTTGTTCTGCTGTCACCCTTTTGTCTTTTTTTGTAGATTATATATAAAAAGCGAACGTGAATGAGAGAAATTGAAGATATATTGGTTGATTATTTCGGGGATGAGGAATTGTCCGCGAGTGATTCGGTGAAGCTTGAGAAGTGGCTTCAGGAAGGGGATGATGCGAGGATTGTTCAAGTATTGGACGGAATGCGTGTAGGAAAAACGTTGCAGGAAGAGTTGGAGCGGGATGCCGAGGCGGGAATGGAGGTTATCCGACGTAGGTGGAGAAGGAGGAATCGGCGGCGTAATTTGTGGTATGGCGGGGCTGTGGCTGCCGTGGCGTTGCTCCTGATCGGTTTGACGTTCTTGTTTAAAAGTCCCGTGAAGGAGAAGAAGGTCAATATCTTTGCCGATGATTGTACTTTGGTGACGTTGAAACTGGATAACGGGAAGGTCCTTCCGTTGCGTGCGGGGCAAATAAATGAGGTGATCGTGAAGGATAGTTTCTCGCGTATAGAGAATGATAATAGCACGTTGATATGCACGAATGATGGTGGCAAGGAGGAGAATGAGGAGGTGGCGTACCACACGATCACGGTTCCCGCGGGAGCGGAGTACCGGGTGCTTTTGGCGGATGGGACAACGGTTCATTTGAATGCGGATTCGGAGTTTCGCTTCCCGGAGGCGTTTTCAGGGAAAAATCGGGAAGTGTATTTGAAGGGGGAAGGTTATTTCGAGGTAGCTAAAGATTCGGCAAAGCGGTTTATCGTGCACGCGTTGAACATGGATGCGACGGTGTTGGGGACTTCTTTTAATATTAAGGCTTACCCGGAGCAGGATGAGATTATCGCTACGTTGGAGGAAGGGCGTTTGCAAGTGGATTGTGACCATGATCAACGTTTTGAGTTGCAGGCGGGGCATCAGGTAGTGTTTAGCAAGGTGACTGGGAATGCGGAGAAAAAGAGTGTGACGACGATGTATTACACCTCGTGGAAAGATGGATTCTATTGCTTTAACGGGGAGGTTTTGGAAAATATCATGGAAGTGTTGGCGAAGTGGTATGGTTTGGAGGTGTTTTATATGGATGAAGCACTGAAGAACAATAAGTTTTCGGGACGATTGAAGCGGTATGATGATTTTCTTTATTTATTGGATAAGTTTGAAGAAACTGGAAATGTTGAATTTATAATAAAGGATAAAGTAATCACGGTAAAAAGAAAAACAGGTTGGAAATAAGGGTCCCAACCTGATAACCATATACTTTTTTGATTTTGAAACGGTTAAAAAGTATATTTTTATTTACTAACAAGCAAAAATATGGAGAAAAAACGAATGTGTGTCAATCTTAGGCGATTGATTTTGTATCGTAAGATGTTAATTAACATGAAATTATTGAGTGTATTGATGTTAGGTTTTTGTATGACGGTTCATGCAACAACCTTGTCACAGGAGGCAAAGATCTCTTTACATGTGGAAGAAGCCTCTTTGAACGATGTGTTACAAGAAGTGAGTAAACAAGTTGCTTGCGATTTTCTTTATGACTTGAATTTAATGGAAGGGAAGGTTGTGAAGAATTTGGACGTGAAGGACAAGGAGTTTTTGGTTTTTCTGAATGATCTGTTACCTCGTTACGGTCTGATGTATTCTTATGACAACAATATTGTTGTTATTAAGGTTAAAGAGGAGCCCAAGGACGAGAAGAAGATGCTCATCATCAGGGGAAAGGTCACGGACGAGAAAAAAGCTCCGCTTCCCGGGGTGACGGTCGTGTTGAAGGGAACAAGCCGGGGAACGGCAACGGACATGGAGGGAAGATATACTCTACCCGTGCCGAAAGCGGATGTTGTCGAATTGATGTTTTCTTTTTTAGGAATGGAAACGCAGACTGTGGCGTACACCGGGAAGGATACGATCAATGTGGTAATGAAAGAGTCGTTGAATCAATTGGATGAAGTTGTCGTGGTGAACACGGGGTACGAGCAGGTGGACAAGCGTAAATTGACGAGTGCTATTACCTCTATTAAAGCAGATGATATTCGGGTTCCCGGGTTGAACACGATTGATATGATGTTGGAAGGACACGTGCCGGGTATGATGTTTATGCAGAATTCCGGACAGTTGGGAGCTGCGCCGCGGTTGAGAATCCGGGGAACTTCCACGCTGTTGGGAAATCAGGAACCGTTGTGGGTGGTTGACGGAATAGTCCGTACCGATCCGGTGAACGTGGATCCGGCAAAGTTGAACGATTTGGACTTCGTGAACTTGTTAGGTAACGCGATTTCAGGGTTGGACCCGGAGAGTATCGAACAGATTGACGTGTTGAAGGATGCTTCGGCTACTGCTATTTACGGGGCTCGTGCCGCGAATGGAGTTATTGTGATCACGACGAAAAAAGGTCGGCAAGGTCCCCCGTCGGTATCTTATGCTTTGTCGGGAACTTTTACAAGACGTCCGCACTATGGCGACCGAAACGTGTATATGATGAATTCCAAGGAGCGAATTGCTTATAGCCGGGAGATGGATGCGGCTTTGTTGGAGTTCCCTTCTTTCAAGAGTTGGGTAGGTTATGAAGGTGTTATGCGGGATTATTACCAGAATCGTATCGATTTCAATGAAATGAACCGACAGATTGGTTATTTGGAACAATTGAACACGGATTGGTTCGGTTTATTGGGACAGAATTCTTTCTCTCACAAGCACACGATCGGCATATCCGGTGGTGGTGAAAACGTAACCTATTATGCTTCTATCGGTTACAATGATTCCAGAGGGACCACGAAGCGGGAGGCGAATAAAAGCTATACGGCTAATATGAATTTGTCGGCTCATTTTAATCGATTCTCGGTTCAGGCAGGCATGGACGCTAGCGCGCTGGAAAGGGAATACACGCCTCAAAATGTGAACGTGATGAATTATGCTTATCATACTAGCCGTGCAGTACCTGCCACGAACCCGGATGGTTCTTATTGGTTTTATAAAAGAGGTGACTATGCCGGTTCTTATTTTAATATCTTGAACGAGGTGGAGAATAGCTCGTACGATATTGATCAGTATTCGTTTAATTTTAACACGACAGTGGGTTACCAGATTATTGATCCTTTGAAGTTGAGCGCAACGCTGGCTTATGGTTTTTCGAATTCCAATCAAGAAACGTGGTATGGTGAAAAATCTTTTTATATAGGGAATTTGCGTCAAGAAACAGAGGGGGCTACAGGGGATGTTAGCATGAATAGTCTTTGCCCAATGGGTGGTGAAATTGAGAAGCAGAGCGATCAGAAACACAACTATATGTTGCGTTTGCAGTTGAGTTATGCTCAAACTTTTCAAGAGAACCACAATTTAAGTGCTATGGCGGGGTTTGAAGTTTCTTCGTCGGAATCGGACCAATTCAAGCATATCCAGCGAGGGTATATGCGTGATCGGGGAGGGGTTGTTGCCAAACTTGATGATATAACAAAATATTCCGCCTTTGTAAGATGGATGAATAGTAATCCTTCCACTCGCAAGTTGTCGAAATCGAATTTATTGTCCGGATACGGGAGCGTGTCTTACGCGTATAAAATGTGGTATGTGTTGAATGCCAATATTCGTTTTGATCAATCCAATCAATTCGGTAGTAGGGCTAACGAAAAACTTGCCCCGATCTGGTCGTTCTCCGGTCGGTGGAATGTTAAGGAAAATATTTTGGAAGGAGCGGATTGGATCAATGAACTTTCTCTCTTGGCTTCTTATGGTTATCAAGGGAATATGTTGGATTCGGAGAGTTCAAGGCTAGTTGTTTCGAAAGAGGGCTCGGTTAATGCCGGGGGGGAACTTTATGCCAAAATTGTGACTTATCCGAATCCCGATTTGAAATGGGAAAAAACTTCTTCTACCAACGTGTCATTGACATTTTCGTTCTTTAAAAAGAAATTGAACGGTACGGTGTCTTATTTCTATAAAAAGACCAGAGATGCTTTCCTATCGAAGACTATTTCAACTGTGAACGGGCGGTCGTCATACACGATGAACAAAGGAACCGTGGAGAACAAGGGGACGGAAATTTCCTTGAAAATTGTGCCGCTTGATTTCCGTTCTGCCGGAAACGTTCGGGGATTTCACTGGTCGATTGATCCTCAACTCGGTTCGGTGTTGAATCAATTGCTTAACAAAAGGAAAGTGAAAGATAATCCCTTGCAGGATACGCCGACTTACGATAAATATTTGAAAGGAAGTGTGCTTATCGTGGGGCGTCCGGTGAATACGTTTTATTCTTATCGTTTTGCCGGTTTGAGTGAACGGGATGGTCGACCGATGTTCTATAATACCGGTTCGATGGTGGATTCGGCAGAAGGTTTTTATGTAGATGCTAATGGTCTGCCCTTGTTTGATATTAACGATGAAACGAAAAAGAACGCGGTGGATTTAAGGGAAAAGTATCGTGATATGGATCGGGAAGAAGTGTTTATGGAAGTGATGGAACATTCAGGAACTCGCGTACCGACAATTCAAGGTGGAATCAGTAATACTTTTTCTTATAAAGGGGTCACGTTATCATTTAACTTGGCGTATAGCTTGGGCTCGAAGGTTCGCTTGTTGCAAATGTATCCTAATGTGAACGGTATCAATGGGTCGATAGCCCCGCTTCCAACCGAGAATGTACGCAAAGAATTCGCGAATCGTTGGCGGCAGCCCGGTGACGAGAGATACACGAATATTCCCGGGGTATTATCTGGGACTCAGTTTACTAAATCGTTGTTAGAGCCTTGGTGTAACAATAATGATTACAAGTTTGCCAATAATATCTGGGAAATGTATGACAATTCGAATATTCGGGTTGCAAGTGGAAATTTCTTGAAGATGCAATCGCTTTCTTTACGTTACCAGTTTACGGATGATTTTTGTCGGAAATTCTTTATGAAATCGGCTTATATCGGTTTTGCTTGTACGAATCTGTTTATGATTTGTGATAAGAAGCTGAAAGGACAGGATCCTGCCACTCAGTCGGGAAATGCTCCTGAGTTGAATATATCATTGCGTCCGACGTTCTCGTTTAATTTGAATGTTTCATTTTAGTTGATGATTATGAAGAAGATTTTATATTTAATTGTATTTCTGACATTCGGATGGTCTTGTAGTGACTTTCTGGAGGAGGATGCACAAAATTTGACTTATGTGAATTCGATCAATGATTTGGATCAGTTATTGATTGGAGAAGGGTATGTGATAGCATCTTTTGATGAGTGCAGCAATTGGAATGGTTCGGTACCTGCTTGGATGCATCTTTTGGATGATGATCTGCAATATCGTGGAGCGGGAGCGGTAGGAGAAGGTGATTGTCGCTCATGTTCTGCAATTTACGGTTGGCAAAGGGACCCTTGGAAAGGTGGTTTGACAGATGATAGTCCTAGTTCCACGGCGAATGATGCATGGAGTGAATTGTATCGGTATATCAACGCGTTGAATATTATACTGTATGAGGCGGAAGAGTTCAAGAATGAGCCTGATTATAATCGAATTAAAGGAGAGGCAATGTTTTTGCGTGCCACGTATTACTGGTGGTTGCTCAATATCTATTCGAAGGCTTATGACGTGAAAACAGCAGATAAAGACCCGGGAGTGCCTTTAAAGTTGACTCCCTATGTGGAGGATTACGAGGAGGAGGGCGGATTTTCCAGAGCTAGCGTGGCAAAGGTGTATGGGCAGATTGTTGCCGATTTGGAAAATGCTGTTCAATTGCTTTCCGGATACGGGAGAAAGTCTGTTTATCGTGCGTCAATGGAGGCAGCCCGCTTGTTTTTAAGCCGAGTTTATTTGCACATGGAGAATTACGAGGGTGTGATTAATGAGTGTGATACGTTATTGCAAAATAATATTTATCGGTTGGATGATTATACTTTAATCGAGAATACTTCACAAAGTCTGATAACGAGTCATTCGCCGGAAGTAATATTTTCCCAAGGAGGTTATCGGTTACGGTATTTTTTTGGTTCCGGTGGTATGTTTAGAGGAGGAGAAATCAACTGGAGTGATGATGATAATAATAATTTAATGGTTCCATTTTATGGTGTTTCCGATGATTTGATGGATGCTTTTAATGACAATAGTTTAGTACCGGATCAGTCACAGGAAAATGATTCTCGTTATAACGTGGGGATAGCTGCGGTGATTCTATACGATTATGCGGCTGGTGGTGGCTGGTTTCCTGTAGAAGTACCACATTTGTTACCTGCCAAGCTAAAAACATGGAATGATGGTGGGGTATCCGATGTTTTTACATTACGTTTGGCAGAAGCTTATCTGAATAAAGCGGAGGCGTTGGCAGCCGTGGGACGCGAGGATGAGGCGAACCAATTGTGGCAGGAATTACGTCGGTATAGAATAGCGGAACCGGAAGCTGTTGCGCTGTATGGGGAAAGTCTGATGACGGCTATTCGTGCGGAGCGTAGGTTGGAATTTAATTTTGAAGGATTCCGGTGGTTGGATTTACGTCGATATGCCGTGAATAGCAAGTATCCGCAAAAGAAGGAAATAACTCATATTTGGCTTTGGGGAGGAAATGCGGACTTAGGAACTCCTGCGGGAGAGGAAACTTATGTTTTAGCTCCCTATGGAGAAGATCCGGCTTGGGTGTTTCCTATTCCGGCTGAAGAGCATCGTTTGAATAGTCGACTGGAACTTAATGAAGAACGTGAAGAAAGAAAAGCGGTAAAATTGAATTAATATTAAGTTATGAAGATATTACATTATTTATTATTAGGTGTTGCGTTGTGTTTTGTGGCATGCAATGGTGATGATGATAAGAATTTATCTCCCACGGGAGAAACGAATTGGTTTGCCTTGGAAGATTCGGATGACGAATTGGGGCATTTGGCTTATGAAATTTATAAGGAAACAGGTGTTACTATTTTTTATAACGATACAATAGCCAAAGTTCAGCGTGGGGTGAATCCAGCGGGGGAACCGATGTATCGCTACGAGGTTTTGGGGGTTAATTATGATGTGACCACTCACTATGAATACTTGTACCCGTTACTAACAGATCGGGATAGAATAAAGAAAGGAATGGAATTTTTACGTGATGAAGTGATACCGGGGTTGCTGAATGGAGTTTCTCCTTGCAGTTTCTTGTTGGTTGATTCGTTGATAAATACAAATTCTCAAGTTCCCAAGAACACTCGTTTGAGGGATGTATTTAAAGCGAGAAGAACAACTTGTGTCGCTTTGTACGAGGAGGAGGAGACAATAGATGAAAAGAGTTTGAGCGTGGCTGTATTGGCGGGGGAGTATGCGGCTTATATATTTAGGACGACTCCCGATAAACTAGCTGTTTTTTATTCTTTTTCCGTGGGAAAAGTAAATAATAAAATGGATATGCCGTTGTATAATCAGCAGCTGAGTAGATTGGATAGTAAATCGGAGTGGGACCCGGATTGGCGGACATTCGGTTTTTTGTCGTATAACATTGACAGAACATATACAAAGGATTATAGATATTATTGTCCTACACAAATTCAGGATATTACCGATTACGTGAAAGCTGTGTTGTTGGGTGATAAGGCTTTTGAAGAGGAGAATGGGGAATTTAAACGGTGTATGGAGAAATACAAAGTGATGAAATCGATTGTAGCGGAATTGCAGGAAACACTTGGAAAACGGTAGAATCAATGATGAGATTGGGAATAATCTTTTGGATTATATTTTGGGCGGGATGTACTGCACCGGATACTTGTCGGGTGGAATTAACAGGTGAGATTGAAGGTTGTAAATACGGAACGGCACTTCTTGTGAGTGCCGATTCCGCCCGGAATATTCTTTTTTCTTCCGAGATAGATGGCGGAATAATCTCGTTGAAAGGAGATTTGCCGGAACCGGGAGAGTATATATTGAAAATAAATCACTTGGAATATCCTTTACTCTTGGAAGAGGGGAGGACGAAGGTCGCTCTTGACATCACGAGTGATAGGGTGAAGTTGACCGAGGGGAAGGTGATGGAGATGGAACAGTTGTTCGAGAAATGGATGGAGGAGAAGTATAAACCGTTACAGGAACGAATCGGACGGGAGTATTGGAAGGCGCAGCAACAGCCGGAAGATAAAGCTGATTTGGATAAAAAGACATTCGAGTATTTTGGTTTGAAAAAATTGAAATACGGTGTTGTTCGTGATTTTATACAGGCGTATCCCGATGGTGTATTCTCGGTGTATCAGGCATTGGAAATACTGGATAGGGATTACGAGCGAGGAATGGAAATGTACGCGTTGCTTTCGCCGAAAATGCAGCAGTCTGCCTTGGGGAAACGATTGTATGCAGAAACTCAAGTGTTTGTAGCTTCAGCCTTGGGACGTGAAGTTCCCCCGATTGAGGTGGAAACGGAAGAGGGAAAGGCAGAGGTGATAGAGCATTTCCCGGGGATATGGGTGCTCGATTTTTGGGCATCTTGGTGCGGACCTTGTCGTCAGGAAATGGTTTACTTGAAAGAGATGTACCCGGAGGTGCATAAATTCGGTGTGAATATGATTAGTATTTCCATGGATGATAAGGTGGCGGCTTGGAAGAAAGGAAACGCGGAGGAACAGATTCCTTGGAAAAGCGTGCGGAATAAATACGGCTTTAAGAGTGATGCGGGTATTTGTGGGCAGTTAAAATTTAATAGTATACCTTACATTGTTTTGGTAAAAGACGGTCGTATTGTTGCCCGTAATTTGAGAAGGGGGCATTTGAAAAAGAAAATCATGGAGTTGTTACAAGAATAGTACGAGATGAGAGTATATTTTATTGGTTGTATATTATTGGTTTCTTGTTGGTTGATGCCACTCGCCCTTTTCGCTCAAGAAGAGGGGCGGTCACTGGATGCTTTTCCCAAAGATTCTGCCCGGAGCGTGCGGATTAGAGAGATAAAGGAGGTTTTCGCGAATGTCGGTCATTTAATGGAAAAAGAGAGAAACGCGAAACGGGATAGTTTGCAGGGGGTGTTGGAGCGTTTGTACCCGGGATTTGATTTGGATTGCCCGGATATGGAGTTGTTGCCGCAAGAGATGATGGTGGAGTTGATTGAGGATTATTTCAAGGTGTATGATGTGGTGCGAATGAACGTGAGCAAGTATTCGTACGTGTTGTTTAACGTGAAAAGCGAGAACGTGCGTAATGCTTACGTGTTACCTTACGTGAGGAGTGCATTCGAGCAAAGGGGATACGGGAAGGAATTGGCTGAGGTTTGCGAGAATGTGCGCTGGTGTTCCAAGACTCCGGAAACCGTGAAAGAGGTGGAAGCATTGGTGGAGCAATACCGTCCGCTTCAGGCGGGGGCTGTAGCTCCAGAATTCGTGTTGGAAAACCGAAAGGGGGAGAGCGTGAAACTCTCTGATTTCAAGGGTAAACATGTATTTATGGGAGTCTTTTCGGCAGAAATGGATGAGAACGAGGCAATAAGTCGGTTCGTGGATTTACCCGATGAATATAATAATACCGATCGGTTCGTGTATCTCTGTGTTTGTTTGGGGAAAGCGGATGTACGGGAGGTGTGGAGAAAACAGGTGGGTGATAAGGCGGGTAAAGTAGACTTCCTTTTCTGTGATGTGGAAAAGTGCTCTTTCGTGCGGGATTATTGTATATCCCGGTTGCCTCGTTACATATTTGTCAATAAGGATGGTTCTTTGAGAGATGCTTGGTATATAGCTCCGGGGATGCCTGAGTTTTCTTATCAATTTGGAGATAAAGTTCCTATGAATCTGTTCGATATGTTGAAGTAAAATAGAAATTGTTTGGTTATGAGATTGGTGATAATAGCTATATTGTTGTGTTGCGCGTGGGGATGCTCTGAAGCCGGGGGATATTGTTTTACCATGAAAGGGCGTGTACCGGGCATGAAGTATGGGACGGTGTTTATTCGCACGAATGATTCCGAATCGCGTGTTTTGGCTTCCGCGGATTTGGATAATTATGAGTTCATTTTGAAGGGGGAGTTGGAGGAGCCGGGATGTTATGTTTTGCAGGTGAATGATAAGAAAATGACGGTTCTATTGGACGGACAAGAGTTGGTTGCAGAATTTCTTGAAGGAGCTCATTTGAAGAATTTGAAGGGTTCGCCCGCCCAAGACTGTTTCAAGAAATATGAAATGGAGATGGGAAAAAAAGTAAGCGAGATGTCGGGAAAGAATGTTGATGTGGAAAATATATTTTCGTTTGCAGCTGAAGATGAACTTCAACAGTTGAGGTTTAAGGAAACTTGTATTTTTATAGAGAAGAATCCGGATAATATAGCTTCTGCCCATATTGCCCTAACGGAGATGAAGAACGATTACGATAAGGGTATAAAAATGTATGAATTGTTGTCGGAGAGGGTGAAGCGGTTGGAGATAGGCAAGGCGTTGAAACGGAAATTGGAGCAAGTGGAAAGTGTGGCTAACGGGAAGAAATTTCCCGAAATAGAAGTGTGTTCGATAGCGGGAGATTCGTTGACATTGAAGGATTGGAGCGGAAGCGTGTATGTGATTGATTTTTGGGCATCTTGGTGCGGTCCTTGTCGGGCGGAGCTTCAATATTTGAAGAAATTGTATAAAGAATTGGAGGGGAAAGGCGTGAAGTTCGTGAGTGTGTCGTTGGATAATTCGCCGAAGGCTTGGGCTCGTGCCAATGCGGAAGAGAAGTTGGAGTGGTTAAGTGTTCGTAACCGGTACGGGTTTGATTTGGAACAAGGAATATGCAAAGCTTTGGATATTAGAAGTATTCCTTTTATCGTGGTATTGGATAAAGATGGAACTGTCGCGGGGAAATCTTTACGGCAGGAAGTTTTGCGGAATAAATTGTTGGAGATGTTAAAATAATGAGTATGAGAAGTGTTGTATGTTGTATAGTAGCGTGGTTTGTGCTACTACAAGGGGAGTTGCATGCCCAAACGTCTTACCCGGAAATAAAGAAGATTTACGAGAATGTGGACGGGACGCTTTCAATAGACAGTTATATGCAGGCGTTGAAAGGGATGGATGCCCGGGCTAACGAACTTGTGCGTGGGATTGATGATACCCAAGAGAGAGGGCGAGCCACGTTGTTGTGGCATACGTATCAGCGGGAAAATATTTTTCGATATTGGAAGGCGATAGGTGGGCGACCTGCAGATTTGCAAAAATTGCGTCCTTGTCAATTGAGTACGGATCCGGATGTTCCCGAATTGGAGTTGTTGTCGCCGGAGGATTTGAAAAACGTGCTGGATTGGTATTTCCGGGTGAATAAGAGTGCTACAAGTTATGCGCGTATGAAGGAGTGTTTGTATGGTATCAAGAGTGAAAAAGTGCGTCAGGCTTACGCGTTCGGATTGTTGGAGCGGGAGTTGCAAGTGAATGGGATGAGCAAAGATCTGGAGCCTGTATTTGAAGTTTTCAGGTGTTGTATGAAAAATCGGGAAATTGTGGAGCGGGTGAATGAATTGGAGAAGATGTACACTCCTGTTCGGGAAAATGCGATTGCGCCCGAAATCGTGTTGCCGGATGATAAGGGAAATACGTTTCGATTGACCGATTTTCAGGAAAAATGTGTGTTTATTTGCGTGTGGGCGTTGGATAGCGTGAATGGTGCTGATGAGTTGGATACCTTTGCTGAAGCAAAAAAAGTGAATGAAAAATGGGGAGAGGGCGGTATCGAGTTCGTGAATATTGCCGTGGGTGCAAGTGAAGATATGGACAAATGGAGAAAAATATTGACGGAGAAAAAGCAAACGGAATGGATGATAAACTTGTTTTGCGACAAGACGAAAAGTGCTTTCGTGAAAGATTACCTGATAGAGGCTCTTCCGCGTTATATTTTCGTGGAAATAGATGGTGTATTGCGCTCCGGGTGGTTTATTTCTCCTGCTAATCAGTCGTTGTTCAAACAAATGTTCACGAAAAATGTATGGTTCTACAAACGAGTTGGAATATAGGATGTTATTTTAATGATAAATGTTTGTTTTTTATGTTATCACAATGTTTAATTTTAAATTCTAAAAAATGAAAAATTGTTTTGTATTAGTAATGTTACTATCCTTGCTTATTCCTTCCGCGGGAGAGAGTTATGCAGGGGAGTTGTTCAAAAAAAAGAAGAAAAAAGAAACAATTGAGGAGGTGAAACGACCTGTTGTCAAGAAGAAAAATAAATACGAAACTTTGATGAAAAGCCCGGGAATCGTTACTGCAAAAGGTGATTTTTTGACGATTCACAAAGTGGGACAGAAGATTTATCTGGAGTATCCTTTGAAATACATGGATCGTGAAATATTGGTGGGAGGAACTGTGTCCGCCACTTCGGAGCCTATGCTGCTTAGGGTGGGGTATAAATACAATGATCCTATTCTTTATCGCGTGGTTAAGAAAGATTCTGCTATTGTTTTCAATAAACCCAATCTGGCGGCTACCGCGGGAGAAGATAAACCTTGGGTGAAGAGAGCCATGGAAAAGAATTACATGGATATGCAGGCAAACTCGTTCTCGATTCATTCGTATAACGCGGATAGTTCTGCCGTGGTAATTGACGTGACTTCCTTTATAAAGGATAATAAGAGCTTGGCCCCGAAAATTAGTGCCGGTAGTATTTCTTCTTCTCCGGTTTCAGGTAAATTTTCTTTTGAAGGGGTAAAAGCGTTTGAAGATAATGCATCGGTGGAAGTTTCTCAACCTGTGGAGGCTAGTGTCTCGATGTTGTTCTCCAAAATAAATTTGGGACAAGTGGCAACGCGTTCCGTGATAACTTTTCTTTTGTTGCCGGAAGCTAAAATGCGTCCTCGCGTACAGGATTCCCGTGTCGGAATTTTTTTCACGGTGAATTCGGCAAGCGATAGGATGCAGTTGCCTATTCGGAAAATATCTCAAGAGAAAGACGGATTTGATTCTTATATTTTGTCGAACCGTTGGCGTTTGGAACCCAAAGATATGGAGGCTTGGAAGCGCGGAGAACTTGTTGAACCCGTGAAGCCGATCGTGTGGTACGTGGATGATGCTTTCCCTGACGAGTGGAGAGGTCCTATCAAAGAGGGAATTTTGATTTGGAATAAGGCTTTCGAGAAGATTGGTTTCAAAAACGTGATGGTTGCAAAAGATTTCCCGAAAGATGATCCTAATTTCGATCCGGATAACTTGAAATACACATGTGTCCGTTACAGCCCGAATGCAGAGGCAAATGCCATGGGACCGTCGTGGGTAGACCCGACAACCGGAGAGATTATCAATGCTTCTGTGATTGTATATAACAATATTGTAGAGTTGATTAATAATTGGCGTTTTGTTCAAACCGCACAACTTGATCCTCGTGTTCGTGCATCTAAGATGCCGAAAGATGTTCTTGATGAGTCTATCGTTTATGTCATTTCTCACGAGATCGGACATACCTTGGGTTTGCTGCACAATATGTCTGCTTCAGCTTCTATTCCGGTGGATTCGTTGCGTTCCGCTTCTTTCACTCAAAAATACGGGACAACTCCTTCTATCATGGATTACGCTCGTTTCAATTATGTAGCGCAACCGGGAGATAAAGGGGTGAAATTGACTCCTCCCGAACTTGGTGTGTATGATTATTACGTGATTAAGTGGTTGTATTCTCCTATTCCGGAAGCTAAGGATATGTGGGAGGAAGCCGAGATTGCACAAAAATGGATTGACGAGAAGGCAGGAGATCCTCTTTATCGTTACGGTCGTCAGCAATTAATGCTTCGTATCGACCCGAGTGCATTGGAAGAAGATTTGGGTGATGATCCGTTGAAAGCAAGTACCTACGGGATCAAGAATTTGAAATATATCTTGAGCCATTTGAACGAGTGGATTGAAGATGATGTGGATTACACTCATAGAATGCAACTTTACAGTGCTATTCAGTCGCAGTATATGCGTTATTTGTTGAATGTGTTGTATCAGGTTGGTGGTGTGCATTTGACTCAAGTGAAAGATGGTACGGCTGGTGAGGCTGTAGTATCTGTGCCGCGTGCAAAACAAAAGGAAGCGTTGGCATGGGTGATTAAGGAATTGAGAAATAGCGACTGGATTAATCTTCCCGAATTGATCAATCAAACGGGATTGGCTGTATATCCGTCTGCAAAGATTGTTGCCGGAATCAGTAAGGCTATCGTTGCTAAAGGAGGACATGTAATTTTGTCTTCTCATGTTTCAAAAGAGAAAAATCCTTATACAATTGGTGAATTCTACGATGATTTGTATGCCGGTGTATTTGCTCCCACGATTCAGGGAAGAAAATTAACCGCGGCAGATAGAATCATGCAGGAAAATATTTTCAATAATATGATTTCCGTTTCTAGTAAGCATATGAAGGGGGACGCAATTCAAAGTTTGAATCCTTCTTTGGCAGAAATTGAGGCTTACGAGTTGTGTCCTAAAGGATTGATGGAGGTGCTACATAGTCATGTCCAAAATATTGAGGAAGAACTCGGAATGAACGTTTTGGCACGTGAAGGGTTGTCCGTGGAGTTCGGACAAAGTGCTTCGCCTTTCCAAGATGAGGTGAAAATCGATGCTATTAACAATAGCTTCGGGTATAATCAGGCCATGTTGAAACGGGTTGTTACTTTGTTGAAGGGTAAGTTAGCATCAGCGAACCGTGATGATAGAGTGCATTACGAAGGTTTGATATTCGTGTTGGAAGAAATGAAGAAAAAGTAATTGATAATTTCTCGTTTATTTTATAAGATGAGGGAGGTGTGTCAAAACACACCTCTAGTCTATAAAGTCCATAAAGTCGAGCCTTCTGCTCCTAAAGTCTATAAAGTCATTGATTAGATAATGTTTTGATATTAAGTATGATAACATCTAATCGCCTGTGCATTTGACCTTACGACATTATGGACGAGAGGGTGTGTTTTTTACACACCCTCCTTTTTTGATGATTGATATTGTTTTGTTAGTAAAAAGAAAGCGACCTCGTTGCGAGGTCGCTATGTCAAGGAATCAAACTAAGATCACTTTTTTTGGTGCGTGCTTCAGTGACCGATTGATTAAAAACATTAAATAATCGTAGTGTGCTTTTCGTATCAAGATTACTCACTCCTTGACAAATACAAATATAGTAATTTTTTATTATTCAACAATGGAAATTTCTTTCAGTATATTTGTTGCCCCGGCATAATTGTCTAAAATCCAGAGAACGAAGCGGATATCCACGCAGATACTTTTATTGTAGTCGGGATGAAAATACAGGTCGCCTGCCATGGATTCCCAATTGCCGTCGTAGGCAAGACCGATGATTTCGCCTTTCGCGTTCAGGACGGGGCTGCCGGAGTTGCCTCCCGTGATGTCCAAGTTGCAGGCGAAACTCGTGTATAGTTTGCCGTCTTTATCGGCGTAACGTCCCCAATTCCCCGTGCGGATGGCTGCCAAGGCTTCGGGTGTCAGGTCAAATTCCGGATCGTCTTTCACGTATTTTTCATTGTAGCCGTCGATAGAGGCACGGTAAGAATAGGTGACTCCGTCTTTGGGCGAATAGCCGCCGATGTTGCCGTACGTGATGCGCATGGTCGAGTTGGCATCCGGGGGAAGAGTTTTATCCCGGTTCATTTCGAGCAGGGCTCTCGTGTAGAGTGTGCGTAAGTAAGCATTTTTTTTCTCGTTGTCCCGGATGCCGTCCCGTAGATTTTGATTCGTTTCCCGCGTGATTCGGGAGAGCGAGTACACCGGATCGTTTGCCAGCAGTTCGAGATTGAAGTTCTCCAATGCCGTGTACAGGCGCTCTTGGTTTGCCAAGAAAGAGCGGGCGTAAAGTGAATCCGTCAGCCGGGTGTAGTCGCCGTTGTATTCCCGCACGAGGTTCGTGACTTCCGCGGGTAAATGTTCCGGGTTCACGTTCTTCACGTAGAGCGGGAAGAGGGCGGCAAATACTTTTTTGTCCGTCGCCTCGTCGTAGTCTTTGAAGTATTTCTCGCAGTAATCCCGGAAACCGTCGCATTGTGTGCTTTTCGGGTCGAGTGTGGTGACCTTCTCCCGGAGCATGGAAGACTCCAACCCCCGTACCCGCATAGCAAGACGCATGATGTCGGCACCGTTGACAATGGCTTCCTTGTAGTAGACGTCCGACGAGATGTAGGGGGCGGTGATGTCGTACGTGTTTTTCAGTTCTTCCAGCAGGTTGCCGTAGCGTGCCAGACGGTCGGGATCGGCTTTTATCCAGCGGTCAAGGCGTTGTTCCTCTTCCGCTTTCAAGGCTGCCACTTGGTAGCGTTTCACGTATTCGCTTTCCCCGATGGTGAATTTCCACGGGTTGCTGATGGAGAATGCTTTGTAGGCGTACTTGATATTGACTTCCGGATCGGCGTTCATCGCCTCGTTAAGGATGTCGAGTTTTTTGGTTCTTACCTTAATCATGGCGGGATTGGAACGTCCGATTTTTTCGCTAACTCCCCACGAGGGCGTGTAGCGGGAGGTGGTGTACGGGTATCCCATGATCATGGCGTAATCCCCTTCTTTCACTCCTTTCATGGATACGGGCAGTACATAACGGGGGGTGATGGGGGTGTTTGCCGGGGAGTACTCTGCCGGGTTGCCGTCTTTGTCCCCGTACACGCGGTACATGGTGAAATCACCCTTGTGCTGGGGCCATGTCCAGTTGTCCGTGTCTTTCCCGAAAGCCCCGAAGCACGTGGGGGGAGCGAATACCAGACGTACATCTTTGAATATGCGGTAGAAGTAGAGGTAATATTTATCGCCTTTCATGATCGCGTTGCAGGATACCTCGTAGCCTTCTTTGGCATAGCGTTTTTCGAGCATGAAGTTTACTTTTCGCATGGAATAGATGGGGTATTCTCTTTCCGGCGCGTGTTTTTTCAGTTCTTCCCGGTACTCGTCAGTGACGTCAATCACCCGGTCGAGGAATAAAACCACTTTGCCGGGCAGGGGGATTTCTTCCGATTGGCTCTTTGCCCAAAAACCGTTCCGCAGGTAATCGTGTTCGAGGGAACTTAGTTTTTGAATATCGTTGTAGGCGCAATGATGGTTGGTAATCATCAGTCCCTGTCGGGAGATCATGCTTCCCGTGCAGGTGCCGTAGTCGATGGCGACGATGGCGTCTTTTATCGAGGGTTGTTCCTCGTTGTATATCTGCGAGGCTTTCAGTTTCAGCCCGTGGGATTTCATTGCCTTGTAGTTGGTCTGTGCCATGAGTTGCACGAGCCACATCCCCTCGTCCGCGAACGAAAGAGTGGGGAAGGCAAGGCATAAGACGAGTAACAGACTTTTAATCTGACGTATTGGTGACATGGTGATAATTTTAATGGTTTGAGAAAAATGTAATAGGAGGTGTGTTTTGACACACCTCTATTTAATCGACAATCACAGAATCATTCTACGGTCTTTCCCTGTTGTTTGAAACTGAGGGTAGGATCCATATCTTTCACGGTGCCGTCTTTAAAGTGAATTGTCCATTGGGGAGATTGGAGATATTCCCATATCTTTTCGTCGTCAAGGACATCTTTCACGTAGGTAATCCGGATGACGGACATATCGCTGCGGAGTGCTGTTTCGTAAGCAAGGATACCGGGGTTGTTGGAAAGGAAGCTGCCCAAGTAAGGAAGTTGCCGTTGAATCAACGGTTTGTCGATGCCGGGGTAGTCCATTTCGTAAACGGCGGTGGCGACGTTCGCGTCATATTTATCCTTGTTGCCTTTGAACGCGGAAGATGTTTTTGGGAACATGTAATCCAAAAATTCTTGGCGTCCTATCGTGTCTACTTGCTCGGATACGCTAGTCAACTCGTAGTTACAAGTGATTTCTTTGACCCCGCCCCCGTGAACCGGCATTTCGAATTTGCGGGTTTCCACGATTCCTTGCAGTTCTTTTTTATCAACGGGTTTGTTCACGTCCATGTACAATATCACTTTCACCGGACAGCCGTATTCGGATACGATACCGTAGAATCCTTCTTTTTCTTTGATGATGTTGCCTAAGAAAGTTATATCCATCCGGTCGAAAAGTTTATCCACTTCCATGGTGACAACTTTCAATTGCTGCACGTTTGCCGGGGGCGTGTTCAGTTTGCGTTTTGTCGGGGTGAACATGCTTTCCTCGACTTTCTCTTTCGTGGTTTCGGTCGGGTCGTAATGAATCACGACGGCGAAGCGGTTCACGTATGTGGTTACCCCGTAAACTCCCGGCACGGTGCGCATCTTGTTCGCGAATGCTTTCGAACTTCCGAAACATTTCACCGTGCGCATTCCGTCCCGTTCGAAGGATTCGAGGCGTTCGATTTTTGCTTCATCTCCCCAACGCTCGTCGATGGTCGGTAATTCCCAATGTTGGGACATCCACAAGGCGAGGAAGAACAAGACGACAACCAGAATTGCCGGAACCCAGCGTAAGCCGGAACGGCGATTGATATTCAGTGATTTCTCCGGGCAGGAAGCGATACATTCCCCGCACAGGGTGCAATCCACGTGTTTGACCACTTTCATGTTCTTCACGTCAATTTGTTGCGGGCATTTCCGGCTGCAAGCGCCGCAATTGGTACACGTCGTTTCGTCTTTCGTGATGCGCAACAAGGGGAATACCTTGCTCTCGTAGTACACGATCTCGTAGATGTAGCATATCACGCAGGCAACTCCCAGCAACCATACCCACGGCATGGATAACCCGATAGCCCCGACGATAAGGGAAAGTACGACCAACACGGCGAAGGTGAGGGTAAATTTGAAAATATTGCTCAATGCTCCCAGCGGGCAAATGTATTTACACCAGAACATATTGATAAACAAGCTGCCGAGGAAGAGCAGGAGCATGGAGATAACGGTCATCCAAGCCGTGATTTCTCCCCTGAATCCGGTTGCCATGGCATAGTAGGGGTCGAAGTTCTTGCAGAAGAGTTCGCTTGTGGTGATAGTCATGTAGAATATCCAGAAGAGGATGATATACTTGAATACCCGCAGTACTTTGTCCGCTACCGAACCCATGGGTATCTCGTATTTAATCTTCATTTTCTTGCGCAGTACGCCCAGCCATTCCGTGATGGTGCCGAGGGGACACACGTACCCGCAAAACAGTTTGCTGAATAGAATGACTCCGACAGCCAATACGATACCTATCATGATTTGCACGATAGACATACTACAGGCGAGAGTGCTTGAATTCAGGAAGGTGGCGAGAGATTCCAGTCCGCCTAGCGGGCAGTAAGCTTCAACATCCGCCGGCTTCCCCCCGAAAAATACTTTCACGATAAATCCGACAATGAGGGCAATCACACCTATTTGTAATACATGCCTCCATAAATTCTTTTTAATTTTGCTCATGACTTTTCTTTAGTTTTATATTATTAGAATGAAAATCCCAACATTATTTTGACCGCTGTCCGGTCGTCGTCCTTGAAACTGCCGCTTAATGCCCTCTTCCACGTGGCATGGGCGTCCGCGTAGAGGTTCATGCCTTTTTCTTTGTTCAGGAAGTAGGTATAGCGGGCTTTCAGTTGTCCCGTGAATTTGTCTGCCGTGATGTAATCAAATTCACGTTGCAGCAGGTCGGTGCGCTGTTTGTAAAGGTCTTCTCCCGTGATTTCGTCCGACACGCTCTTTACTTTCAGCATCGTGCCGTCGCCCGCCGTGTAGGCAAGTCCGATACCGCAGTCGAACATCCCTTTCTTGAATTGGAAGTTCTTGTTGAAGGCGGCGTACACTTCCGTGTTTTCCCATTTCTGGGAATATTCCACGGGGTAGAGGCGGTATGTGTTTTTCACGTTGAAACCTTTTACTCCCGCGCTGGCATTCCACGAGTTATCGAGCATCGCCCGATCCCGGTAGAGCGTGTAGCTCACGTCGTAAGTGGTGGCGTCTTGCGTGTTTTTGTTTTTCTTCCCGTATTGAGTCCAAGTGGTGTACCCGTCCACGATTTCGGATTTCTGCATATTTTCAAAGCCTTGCGTTTCGTTGAAATGGGCTTCTCCTTTGATCACGTGGTGGAATTTATCCCCGTCAATATCGAGGTGTCCGTTGTACGAGTAAGTGGTTCTTTCCATTTGTCCGCCTCTTTGTCCCTGTACATGATTGATCCAGATGGTTTGGTCGGCTTTCTTCCCCGTGAACTGGTTCAAGAATCTCACTTTCCCGGTTGCCAGTTCGACTTGGGCTGCGCCCCCGTAAATGTTGGTCGTGTAGTTACGGTCTTCCGAGTAGTTGTTTGTCGTGGTGACAGAGGTGTAGAACCACATGCCTTCGAAGTAGAATACTTCGTGATTGATTCCTTCCCCGAAAAGTTTGTTAGTCACTTTCTCTGTCGAGCGTTGGTAGAGGAAGTTGGCTCCCAAGTTGAAATATTTCGATTTATACATGACACCGGGATAGATTTCAAATTCCATGTACGTGTTGGTGTTGCGCACGTCTTTTTTCTTGGAGTTGGAAGCTACTTGATAATGAACGTATCCGCCTACAGCCCAATGTTCGCCAAACGTGGTTCCCACTCCCGCGTCCAGAATATAAGATTCGAGAGTCTGGCGTCCCGGTACGGAGTCGGCAAGAAAGAACGGGGTCGCGTAGGGATCGAGTACGCTCGACCACGATTTGTTTTGCCGATGAATATAATCGAAAGCGAATTTCCCGTAAAAGTAGACTTTGTCGATTTTCCGGTAAGATTCTGCCAATATTTTCGTGCCGAAGGCTGACGTCGGGTCTATCACGTTTCTGAAATCCCCTTTGTCGTATTGGAAACCGATTTCGGCTAACGAGAAGTCTGAGAATCGGTTGAATGTCAATCCGGCGGCATTGTACGAGCTAATCCATGGATTGTCAGCTTTCAAACGCTCCATGTTGTAGATGTTTTTATCCTCTTTCTGGGCAGAGAGCGATAGTGTGCTGCCTAAGAGAAGGCTTAAACCTAAGGTATATATTTTATTGAATTTCATAATGCTTGCGTTTTAGGGTTATGACCTTATCTGTTTTTCCATGTCGGTGTTCCGGATTCCAAATCCAAGGAAGAATTATTGGTGTCTTGATAGACTATTCTTCCGTCCGCGATTTCTTCCACTTTCCGGATGGCAGCCAATCCGCATCCGGCAGCCCCGCCGTCGATAAAGAAGAAGCCGGCGTCCACGCTGGTCGGTATGCGTTTGTTGTTTCTTTCCGCGCTGGTAACGCATTCGATGCCGTCAAGTACCCATTCTTGCGGCACTTTCAGATAGTCCAATCCGGTCGGTTGATCCGGGGCTTTCGTGATATTATCAGGATTTGCCACGTATGCCGCGGCACTTTGTCCTTCTATGCGGAACAATATCATGGCTTTGGCGGTATTGGCGATTGGGAATGCTTTAGTCGTATTCTTTGTTCTCCAAATGCACTCCATGTGTTTTACCCCGATGGCGGGTTTTTGTACTTGGCTGGAACTCATGTCAAATTCTTCTGTCCAGAAGGCGTAGTCTGCTTTCGACAGGTCGATGGAATTGGGATGAAGGGCTTTATGATTGATTGCCGAGTAAGCGACGACACATTCTTCGCCGGGTTGCAGGGGATAATCCTTGCCGGTTCCGGGGAATTGCCAAGCCATTTGGTCTAAGGGTAAGAAATCGGGCAGGCTGCCGTTTACCATGAATCTGCTCGGGGAGTTGCTTACCATCGGGGTAACCATTCCGATACAGATGCTGTCGAGGTAAGCCACTTGGTTCGAATTGTTGTAGATGCACAGGTACGTGTCATACGTGTAATTCTTCCCGTCGTTGCCGATGCATCCGTAGTGATAAAATTCTTTGATAATCAATTGGGCAGAAGTTGCCGCGATGATCTCCATCGGGTAAGGAGTGGCGTTTTTGGATTCCATTTCTTGTGAAAGAACGATATTCTCGAAACGCCCGTTGAAAATGTGGATGACTCCACTTTCATTATCAATGTGTTTGTGTTGGAAACTCGCTTCGTAGAAACCGTATTCCGCGCTAAACGAGGCGATACCGTTCGCGTCGCAATTGCTCTTGTATTGCACGCCGTTCGACGTGTTTCGTAAAGTCACCACGATAGGAGTCCTGTCCATGTCGGCAAATTCTTCCGGGAAGTCCAGACTAAGTTGTAGACTCGTGTGTATCTTTTCGTCTTTAAGGCAGCCTGTCATGAAGAACAGTGCCAGAAGGGAGTATATGTATTTTTTCATGGTATTCGGAGTTTAGAATTTTAACTTGAGTTCTGCGCCGAAGCTGATGTCGGAGTTCATTCTCTGGTATTGTCCCGTGGAACGGTAATAACGTTTCGGGGATGAGTTCGTCAAGTTGTTCACGTAGAACGAGAACGTGGTGTGTTTCCCGATTTCTTTCGTCAAGTGCAAATTCATCATGAAATAGGGGTCTAAGTTATCCTGCAACAAGTATTTCGGCTTGGAGCTGAGGATTAGGTTCTGAAATTCGGGCATCTTGGCGTGTTCGTCCGTGAACTCGCGGATATTACCCGCCAAATCCATGTAATGGGTCGGGTTGATGTACTTGTAATGTTGCGAATCCTTGTTCGGGTTACCGGGGACGATGTTGCCGGCTTCGTCTTTCATGTAAATCATGTTTTTCCCGTTGTAACTGAAGGTACGTTTACTGTTGTCTACCCACACGCATTGCATGGTGAGGCTCACGATGAAACGTAACTTGGGTATGTGCGTGATAATCTGTAAATTGGTATTGAAGCGTTGTGCTATCCTTCCGTTATCCACCCCGTTGTCCGTGCCCGCGTAGATTCCGGCGTAGTCGTAGTAGGTGGTGGATTTATCGCGCATTAGCGGACTCTGGTCTGTTCTTTTTTCGTAGCGGTAGGCTCCGTTGGCAATCAGCGAGGTACGGATGGCGGGAATCATACCGAAGTCGAGCGTGTACTCGAGTCCCCATTTCTTGATGCGGTTCCCGTTGCTGGGACTGTCGTAGGAAATGAATATAGAGTCTTGATAGGACTCGACGGTTTTTCCGCCGTCATAGACGATTTCACCGTTGATGTATTCCGGTTTGGTTACGATGTCGAGATTCTTGAAGCGTGTCCAGTGGAACGGGATCACTTGTTTGCTGGTGCTGAAAGCGTCTTTCAAGTTCTCGCGGTAGTATACCATGCTTGCCCTGATGCCGAAAAGGTTGACATCCACGCCAAATTCCGTGTTCCGGCTGATCGGGGTTTTCAGATCGGGGTTATCGGTCGGGGTGACCTGCGTGTGATACACTGCCAGTGTCGTATCGCCGTTTATGTATTGGAACGCGATTCTGTCGGTGTATCTCGGGTCGGGGTAGAGGTAGTACATGGTCGGCATCTTGTGTTGGATACCCCAGCCGCCTCGGATGCTGAGGTGCTGCAAACCGCTCTTTTTCCATTTCTGGTCGTAGAGTACCAGTCGTCCGTTGAAACGGGGATCGACCATCACGTCGTAATCCGCGGCGTCCGTGCTGATGTTCGACAGGCGGACCCCGGTGGAGAGTTCGAAAGATTGTTGTTTGCTCAAGGGAATGGTCAGCTTGTTCTCCGCAAAGAACGAATACTCGTGGATGGCGGGAATGTCTTTAAATGAACGGGGGCGCAGTCCGGACGCGGGTTGATATTGCCCGTATTGTTTGCCGTCACCGTTGTTTCCCTTTACTCTCCATTCGGCTCCGACGAGGGCACTGTTGTAGACGGCACCGTATTTACCGGACAGGTTGGCAACCAATTTCGCCTGTGCCGTGTAGGGTTTTCCTTCCACCCAGAAGGTGCTGAAGTATTGTGCAGGCAGGAATGTCCCCACGTTGGGTCCCGATTCGGTGGCGGATGTCGTGGGTTGCATGCTTCCTGAATTCCATTTTTTCTCGTAGTTGTATTGTTTCCCGTATGATCCGGCTACCGTGTATTTCAAGTTCGTGATCCATGATTTGTTCAACATCCAGTTCCCGTACAGGTTGAGGCTCGCTTGTTTGTCTTCCGCCTTGTACAGTCTTTCCTGTTTCATGTCGGGATCTTCTTTTTGCTTGTCGAGAGTCATGTGACCGTTGAATTTGGCGTTGAAGCTGAGGGGTGTCCGTTCTTTGTTGAACGTGTTGGAATAGCCTAACCCCAGCGTGATCCGGTTGAACGTGGTGGCGGGGGAGCGGTTGTCTTTGTTGGAGTAGGAATAGTCCATGTTAGCGTTGAAAAATCCTTTGTTGCCGCCGAGGGCGAATCCTTTCGTGGCGCTCACCTGCTTGATGTTCGGGTCGGTTTTGAAACCGACTTCAAGGGGTGCCCGTCCCGCTTTCGTCCTCACGATAACGGCTCCGGAAGTCAAATCGCCGTATTCGGCGGAGGCTACACCGCTGATGACTTCTATCGATTCGACATTGTTGATCGGGATCTGGCGGGTATCGATACCCCCTTCGCTGCTCGTGGAGAACGCGTTGTTGTCCGACGATCGGGTTTGCATATTTACGTCGTTGGTCAGTTGCGCCCCGTCGATGATAATGGCAGTACCCAGCGCGTTGGTCGTGTTCGGGACAGCCGTTCCGTTGGTGATAGGGGGCAAGTCGCGGATGGTGATCTGGTTGATCTTTGTCAGCGAGGGATTGAAGGTCAATACTCCCGGCAGCAATTGCATGATGTCCGTCAAACTGGTGGCTTGCAAGTGCTCGATTGCCGTTTTGTTGATCGAGTAGGAACTGTTCAGTTTACCGCCGGATTTGGCGGTTACCGTCACTTCCGAGATGGCGAGGGATACTTCTTCCAGCCGGAGCTTGTAATTGGTCACGTCTTTCGTGAGCACCATTTTCATCTCGTAATCCTTGTACCCGAGGCACGAGGCGGTAACCGTGTAGGTTCCCGGTTTGATATTCTTGAAACTGAAGGCGCCTTCGAGGTTTGAAGTCGTCCACATGTTCAGTTCTTTGATATGGATAACCACGACCGGAAGGGTTTCTCCGGTTTTAGAATCGAGGATAGTTCCCTCGAATATTACCTTTTTTTCCGCTTCCTGCGCTGTTACAGGAAGTTGGCTTGTGAAGAAGATACACAAGCATAGAAAAATGAAACGATAAAGACTCATAGTTAATTGTATTTGTAGGTTAAGTTGGTATTAGGTTTCCGTTAAAACAGATTGATGTCCATTTTTTCAAGGTTCATGTCGTCGAGATGGTATTGACCGATCCATTCTTTGAGCATCGTGTCACGATCTCGTGATTCCCCCAAGTGGTGTTGCAGCCCGAGCATGATCATCCCCATAATGATGCCTGCCGCTATGCTCATCCCGAGGTAACGTTTTCTGAATCGGAACTCGTACTTGCGTAACCCGGCAAGGCGGCTCATCACTTGTTCCGTGAAATCGGGTGACACGGATTTGATTCTATCTTCTTGAATTATATTTTCCCACTTCATGACGCTTCAGATTAGGTATTTGTGTATTTGACAACGGGGTACGGGATAACTTGCGTTAGATGCCCGTTTTTTTATAGTAAAGAATCTTTTTCTTGCTGTCGGAGTCGGTCTTCGGCTTGATTGTCATAGGGATAAGTTTTCGTGCAACGACGGCATTTTTCTTTTTTCTCGCTTTTGCTGCATTTGGTTTTACACTCCGGGCAGTGTTTGTCGATCTCTAAAATGTCGATAAAGATTTTGTTCAGTTTCTTGGATTGCTCCGGGGTGCATATCTTCTTCACGTTCAGCAAATGATAGATGGTTTGCTTCTTCAATGCCCGGTGCAGGAAACCGACAGACCTCGCCGTGTTGTTCAGTTCTTCCATGGAGGGCTCGGGTTTCGCGAGTTCGTGCAGAAGACGGTAGCGGTTCTGGCATAGTAGTTTCAGAACGGTTTCGTGTCTTTTGAGCACTTGGCGATCCATTCCCATGAGTTGCTTGTATTGCTCGTCGGTCAGTTCGAGTTCCTCTCTTAAAAACTCCATGTTCAGTTCTTGGCTCGTGTTCTCGGTCGGTTGCTCTTGGCTCGTGTTCGACCACAAGAAGACCACAAGGGAGGTGTTTATCATGAGGAAGATGATGTTGAACCAGTAAAATAGCTTGTTCTTGTTACCCGTTGTCATGTCAAATCGTTTTTATAATTACTGAAATATTTTTCCAAATAGCTTTTTGCCCTGAACAGGAGGGATTCGACGGAAGCGAGGGAAATACCCATGATTTCGGCAACCTCTTTGTACGGGCGTTCTTCATATTTATTTAAAACCAGAGCGGTGCGTTGCCTTTCGGGCAGGTTGTTGATCGCTTGGTGGAGATGTGATATGATTTCTTCTTTTTCTATTTTTTCCTGTGCCAATTCGTCTTTCGAGGGAATGGACATCGGGTTGTCCCCTTCAAGACGTATTCTTTTCATCCTGTACCGGACGGATTTTTTGTAATTGATCGCTTTATTCACGGCAATGCGGTACAGCCACGTGGAGAGTTTACATTCTCCCCGGAATTTGTCGAGGGATTCGTAGGCTTGGATAAATACTTCCTGCGCCAGATCCTCGGCATCGTCTTTGTCGTGAACGAAAGCGTAGCAGGTGTTGACGATTATCACTTTATAATCGTCAACCAGATCCTTGAAGGCTCGTTGATCTCCTTCAAGGATTGCTTTTATTCTCAATTTTTCACACATGTACAACTTTTGGGTCAAAAACTGTCAATTGGGTATATCGCCGGATGCGATATTTTTTGTCTTTGCGGCTTTTTAGCTGTCTGTCGTATTGTTTTGTGTATTAGGGTATTGGTGTATGCATATGGTACAAATATAATTGAATTATTTGAAGTGGATAATCTTTTTAGTCGAAGGTCCATAAAGTCCGTAAAGTCTATAAGGTCCATGGACCCCTGCGGGGCGCTTTTTCTACGGCAGCGTAGCTGCCGGTAAACCTTGTCCGAAGGACGCCTGTGACCTTATGGACTTTATGGACCTTACGGACTTTATGGACTTTTGCCTCCAAGGGCAAAGCGTTTTTACGCTTTCGCCCGATATCAACGGGAACCGGAGTGCCGGCTCGCTTTCTTTCTTCACTTCCGCTTTTTTGATCTCGATGTCTTCCAGCAACAGTGCCGACGGGTAGATCATTGATGATATGACTTCTCCGTCCAAGAGATAGTTGCTGACATTTTCTTTGTTGGAAATAGCGTTTAATCTTCTTAAATGGGACAAGGTGATGGGCATGATTTCTCCCGTGCGTACCAGTGTTTCGCTGCCGTCTTTTACATTCACCCGGTAGATACGGGTGGCGTTTCCGGCTATTTTCCGCACGATGTAAGCGTGGGACAGACCTTCCGATTTGGCTATTTTCAACAGGTTCTTTTTCAGTGTTTCCGGTTTCACGGCGTTTTTTGCCGACACGTGTATGGTTCCCGGTGCCGTTTTGTACGCGATTTCCCGGTCGGAAGCGATGTAACGCGAATTTCCGGTAGTGTTCTCGCAGTTGAGCGTGGGAACTCTGCCGTTCAACAGGTTTTTCAGTATCCCGTTTTCAACCAGTGTGACTTCCTGAGGGGGTATCACGCCTTCGGCATCTATCTCGTAGGCTCCGTGTAACGGGGTGTTGTTGTATTTGCTCAATGTGCTGTAATTTTTAACGGTCAGGCGGTTGTCTATGATTTTTAGTCCCATGCGGGGGGCTATGGAATTGACCTTGTTCTGGGACGCTGTTCTGGGATCTTGGGGCATCCGGTAGGCGAACAGTCCTTCCTGACTCAATAGATTCTCTCTCAAAATGGATGCGGCGGCACTTCCCTCGAATAACACGGGACCGCAGTAATACGGGTCGATAGTTTCCGCCTTTTTCAGTGCCGCGAGTTGTTCGGCGAAATTCCCGATTCGGGTTTTTAATTCCGCCAACGCGGGCAATTCGTTCGGTACGCGTGCCGTTATCCCGAAAGCATCCTTGATTTGCATCCCGTCGTCCGTGCGGGTTGTGGCTTCAGCCCGAAGGGTAACCACCCGCACGGGTTGTTTTACCACCGTTCCCTCGGAGGTAGTCAGGTAGACTTCCATGTCCATGCCCGACAGTTGAACGGAAGAATTGTACAATTCGGGGTAGTCGGCAAAGATTGCCGATAATTCCCGAAGGTTTTCTTCCCATTGCTCCCGGTTGAATACAAACGGGATTTGGGGGGTGATGATTTTTTCTTGCGGTTGTATTTGTTGTAAATCGGGGAGTTGTGTTTCTTCTCCGGACTGGACGTTTCTTTTCTGCATACTTCGTTTCGTGATCCACTCGCGGGAGGCGTTCTTGTAGGCGTTATCCGTCGCGAGCCAGTAATCTTGGCGAAGCAGGTCGTAATCCGGTTCCATGGACAGGATTACCCTCGTGTGCCTGCCGAGGTAGCGGCTGTCACTGTTTTCCCTGTAATCGCCCAATAGTAGTTTGACCGAGCCGACCATGTGTTCCGGTTTTTCCGTCGAGTGTGTAACCGCACCCAAGGTAGCCGAGATCTCGAAGTTGCGGGATACTCCCGTGGCGTACGAGATAAAGAACGGCTTCTGCACCTTGGGCAGGCTCAATTGCTCCATGTTGCGCTGCAATTCGTCCTGCATAGCTTGGATGATAACGTCGTCTTTGGCCGTCTGGGCGGAAACGGGTGACAGGCTTCCGATGAGGAAGAGAAATAATATGTAGAGGATAAATCTTTTCATGACATCAAGGGTTAAAGTTCATAAAGTTTATAAGGTTTATAAAGTTCATAAAGTCTATAAGGTCTGTAAGGTTCATAAGGTCATTGACCCTTGCGGGGTGCTTCTCCTACGGCAGCGTTGCTGCTGATAAATATAGTCCGAAGGACTCCAGTGTTATGGACTTTACGGACTTTACGGACCTTATAGACCTTATGGACTTTCATGGTTTTTCCAGAATAGGGGGCAGGTCGGAGGCTTTCGCTTTGCGCTGCATTTCTACTTTCTGTACGAGAATGGTCGGGGAGGTGGCGGTTACCGGTATGCCGCCCGATTCTGCGCCACACGTCCCGGTAAATATTTCGGGTGCTTTACCGGCGTATATGATGTTCGAGAACATGGAGAGGGGTGTCCCGATGAGGTCTACTCCCCGCACCAGTTTGTCGGGGCGACCGTCGGCATACACCTCGTACACTTCGAGGGGCGTCACGTTGAAGGCATTCGCTCCCCGACGGTTGGTCATGGTGAAGCCGCCCGTCACGCTTTTGAAGAAGTATCCCCGGTCTTTCCCTTGTTTTTTGATCTCGGCGATTAATAGTTGGCGCAATTCCTCTTCTGTTTTCGGGTCGGAACTTTCCACCACGAGATTGGACTGGCGGGACACGGGGTCGTAACCGATGTCGGCACGGGCGTGACCGTTGCTGCGGGGATGCGCGTCGAGCGGTGTTCTTGTCATCAGAAAATCGTTTAGTTTCCCGTCGATCACGACATCCACTCTCTCGGCTTTCACGCCTTGGTCGTCATATTTGTAGTAGCCGTTCATGTCTTGGTCGGCGTAGTTCTTGAGTGTCGGGTCGGAAAACACTTGGAGGTGAGGGGGCAACACGTATTCCCCGATCATTTTCTTGAATGTCTGGGCGTCTTTATCGCTTTTCATGCGTTGTCCCTCGATGCGGTGACCGAATATCTCGTGGAAGAATACCCCGCTGGCACTCCCCGACAGGATGGCGGGACCCGTGTACGGGTCGACAATCGGTGCGTCCCGTAAGGCGATCAGCTTGTCCGCCATGAGGTTGGCGTCTTTCATGATTTGTTCGTTCGAGGGAAGAGATTCCGGCGAATGGGCAAAATAGGAAAGCACGAGCGGTAATTCCATGCCGTCGTCCGCTTTCGCGGCACCTTGTACCATGATGCGGGCGTAAGTGAGGTTCTGCACGACTTCCGTTCCTTCCGAGTCTAGCACGTAGATACGTTTCACCGTGTAGCGGAAAGAGGCATCTCCCCGTAGTATTTTGGGATGTTTCTTGAACACGGCAGAGATTTCCTTCAGTCGTTTTTCCCACGCGTCAAGGTCTACCGCTGTCCGGTTGGCGGGGAGCGGTGCCTCGTAGTATTTTTCCGCGGGTGCTTGCGAGAAACAGGGTGCCTTGTCTTCTTCCGCCACGTTGATCGTGGTTTCGGCTCTCGCGGTCTGGTAGGCGTCGATGGCAAACTTGTAACGGTTGTTCACCTCGTTCCAGATGGCTTGCCGCATGGCGTTGTCCCCGTTCGTGTCGTCGATAGGGAGTACGGCGTATGACGGTCCGTGAAAACGGGAGATGGGGGAACCCATTTGTTTGATCTTGAAATTATCAAATTCGGGATTCCCGATTCGGATTTGCGGCACCAACGTACGCTCCCGGTTGCTCTCTTTCGCGGTCAATACCCCGAAGGAGGTAATCACGCGGGCAAATTGCTCGTCCACTACCCGGTAGTTCATGTAATACGGGGGGAACTCTTGTTTCTTCAGTTCGTCCATTTGGGCGCGGAGTTCTGTTCTCAGAAAGTCGGTGAACTGATCCTGTGCGCCGGATATAAAGGGAATAAGGAGGATGGATATAATCCCTAAAATAATAATATGGGTTCTTTTCATGGTTTATGCTGTTAGTTTTTCTCTTGTTCGTCACGGGTTTGGACAACCTCGGTTGGAAAAACTTGCGCGGGATGGGGTAAAAAAAAGTTATAGCTATACATTTATAACCCCGGGACAAGGGATAAGCTGGCTCGATGGGTGGGGGGTGGGCAGCTTTTGGGTGGTTGTCTAAAGGCTTCGCCCGATGTTCGCCTGATGTTCGCCCACTCATCACCCACGTTTTAGTGGTAAATAAGTAAATTTAACACACGTGATATCTTGGCTATTTCGGGTAATTCCTGCCTTGTACAGGGGGTAGCGGGAGGCTTGCGGGTAGCTCGATGCGGGGATAAGTGTTGTATTGCACCGGGAAACGGGGAGGTGTTTATAGAGAAGGGTGTTTCTTGAGGTAGGCAAGCAGGGCTTCCATGACGGAAATGCCCGAGTGTATCCCCTTGCCTTTGCCCGGGAAGGTGTACTCGGCGTTGATGTAATTGTTCAAGGCGACACGGTAACGCTTTCCGTTCGCGAGCGGGGTGCCGGAATGGTCTTTCAAGAGGACGTCGATGCCTTTGCCCGTGCTGTCGCGGGTGATGGAAAAGGTGCCTCCCGCCATGAGCAAGTCCGTGAACGGGTATTTTCGAAGTTCGTTGAAGCGGTTCAGCAGGAGGAGTTTTATATCTTCGGCGGTCATCTCCTGAATGACGATATGGTTGCCGAAAGGTTCTATCTCGAGTAAGGTTTCCAGCGTGATGTCGCCCGGCGGGATAAGGGTTTTGCGGATGCCCCCGAGATTGTAGAAAGCGAAGTCGCCGCGAGTGGCTTCCCGCGTGGCGGTTGTCACGATGTGTCCTGTCATCTCTTGGGACAACGGGCGGGATGTATGCCCCACTATCTTTTTAAATTCCGGTCTGTCGTAAAATTGGTTTACCAGATCGAGGATTCGGGGCTCGGGACGGGTAATCGTGTCGATGTTGACGGAGCGGAATGAACGGTGAATTAGCTTCTTGCCGGAGAATTTCAGTATCGTGACTCCGGCATATTTCAGCGCGATTCCAGACTGTCCTATCATGACGTCGTTTATGAACTTGGCTGTGTCCAGCAAGGTGTGCGTGTGACCGCCGATGATGACATCCAGTTCGGGCATGGACATCGCGAGCACGGAATCGGCGTCTACCCCCAAGTGGGTGATGGCGATGAGGGCATCGCCGTTTTGTTTCAAGTATTTGTACCGGGCAGCAGTCTGTCGGTAGTCGTCGAAAGTGATTCCGGTGAAATGATCGGGATTGGCGTCGGGAAGCCCGTTCGTGGTTTGCGTCAGCCCGATGAAGCATAGTTCAAGCCCGTTGACCGTCATGGAATGGTAGGGTGCTATCGTGTCCAATGCGGCACGGGAGGAGTTGATGTTAGCGCAAATGATGGGGAAGGAGGCGTCATTTATTCTTCGGCGTAGAGTTTCCTGCCCGTAGTCGCACTCGTGATTTCCCAGTGTGGCGACCGCATACCCCAACGCGTTCATGAGCGTGATAATGGGTTTGCCCCGTTCCTCGGCGTAGTCCACGTAAGGATTGCCCGTGAAACGGTCGCCCGCGTCAACGAGAATCACGTTCGGGTGTTCGGCTTTCACGCGTTCCACGAATGTCGCCAACTTGGGGAATTGGTCGATATACCCGTGAATGTCGTTGGTGGAGATGATGACGATTTCCTTTTCCGCCGTTTTTGTCCGGCAACCGACAAGCAGCAAAAGGATGTACAAGAGTATGTACCGGTAGCGAATACCGGAATAGAAGTTCACCCATTTGTTTGCCCACTCGTGTTTCATCGTATCTTTTTATCGGGCGGCAAATATAGTCAAAATCAGCGTATATTAATACAGGTAGCGTGCTTTGAATTTGGGGATGTCTACATGTAATACCTTCACGAGGAAGTTCTCCACGCTGCCGTGATCTTGTTTTATCCGGTCGATCGCGGCTTGCAGGAATTCCCGTTTCACCGTGAGCACGGGTTTAAGACCGGGGTTCTGTTCCAGTTCCTTGGCGTATTTGTCGCCGAGGTAATGGTTGGAGGCGAGATAATCTTCCATGATGATCGCCTCGTCCACCCCCAAGGCGTACAGGATGAGCGCGGCAGCCGTACCCGTGCGGTCTTTCCCGGCGGAACAATGGAAGAGCAGGGGGACTTGCGTGCTGTCTTGCAATAATTGGAAGAATGTTCTGTACCGTTCAATAAATGGTTCCTCGGTGACCAGATGCACGTATATTTGAGTCATGAGGCTGTCGAGTTGTTCGGGACCGAGATCGGAGAAATTCACGAGGGTGAGCACGTTGCCGGGTTCAATGGATAGCTTGTAGGCATGGCGGGTTGAGCCGGGTAATTTGTCCGGGGCATTGGCGATTTCCTTCGGTCCCCTGAAGTCCACGACGGAGGTGACGGGAATGCTTGACAGGTAATGTAAATCGGCTTCCGTCAGTTTGTGCAAATCGTCGGAACGGAACAGTTTACCCCATTTGACGTGCCGCCCGTCTTGAGTCGGGAATCCGCCCAAGTCACGAAAGTTATACCCGCCCGCCATAGGGAGTTGCCTCTCGGAGAAGGTGAACGTTTCTCGCGGGGTGACGAGCCGGTAATATTTTTTCTCCGGGGAGGGGATGGTTATGCTGTTGGTTGTTGTACTACTGGAATTACCATTGCCAATCGGGGTTTGTAGCGTGTCGAGCGCATCGATGGAAGAAGCCTCGAATAGTGCCCAATCTCCATCGACTTGTAAGGTGATTGTCGTTTCTTTCGTGTTTTTGTTGACAGTAATCTCTGCCATATCAGGCGTGGCATACCCGTTCGCGAGCGTTTTGCCAGGTGTCTTGTCTTTACATGAATGGCATACGATGGTAGTGGTAATAATAATCATGGCTAATCTCATAGTGTTTTGTACTTTAATCGTGTTGGTGTTTACAAATATGCGAAAAATAATTAAGTCTGTCAAGTCTGTAAGGTCTATAAAGTTTATAAGGTCAATGGCCCCCTGCGGGGACGCTTTGCTCACGGCAGCTTGGGCTGCCGATAAACGACATCCGAAGGATACCCGTGACTTGTCATGTATCTTTAAAAGTTTACAATAAATTCTTAATGTTTTCATAACACGGGTTTCGTGGTGCGGTTTTTGTCAGTAACCTATGTATAACCCCTTAAAAATAAAGTTATGAAGACAGCTTTGTTTTTTGAAAACGATCAACTTTGCCATCTTGACGAGAATACCCGCAGGAAGGAAATCAGAGTTTCAACTATTACCACGGAGGAAGATAAAGTTGTTTCTATCAAAAACAGCGAGGTGAAGATCCGTAACTTTAATAATTTTGTTTCTTGGTTAGTTGACCGCGGAATTAAAATGATTTACGTTTCCGGTATTGACGAGAAGATTATGCGTTTTTTTGAACAAGTCAAGATTATCGTGAACGTGAAGGAGAAATCGGATCGAACGCTTTTATTGGCAGAAATTACATCAAGGGACTGAAAATGTCCCTTTTTTACAATATAGCAAACGCGTAAAACATTATCTTTGTTATGTTGTTTAAAAGAATATACCGGTAGTATGCAGTCATTCAGAATGATAAAGCCCGCCCCGGGGTTGGCTCGATACGTGAGGCATTATTGGATTTTGGAAGAGGACGCGGTACTGCCTGTTTCCGAACGGGTGTTGCCTGTCGGTTGCGTGCAATTGGTGTTTCATAAAGGAGAATCCCTGTTTTTATTGAAAGAAGGAAAATTACAACCTCGCGCGATGATTTGCGGTCACACGTTCGGCTTCTCGGATGTCCTCTCGACGGGGCGGATAGAGATGCTCACGGTTGTATTCCAGCCTTATGCCGCCAAAGTCTTTCTTCATATCCCGGTACGCTTGTTTCACGGGCAGAGCGTGGCTATGGAGGACGTGGAGGATAAGGATTTCAAGTTATTGACAACGCGAGTAACGGACACGACCGATCAGGACGAGTGTATCCGGTTGATCGAGCGGTTTTTGATTCGCCGCCTGTATACGTTCCCGGAATATAACTTGAAACGTGTTGTTGCCGCCTTGCACGAGATAAATGTTTGCCCGAGTGTCGATATCCCTCGCTTGGCGGATGTCGCTTGTCTGGGAGATAAACAATTCCGTCGGGTGTTTATGGATTACATGGGTACGACACCCAAGGAGTTTATACGTATCGTGCGGATGCAGCGGGCTTTGTTTATGTTGCAACAGGACGGGGCTACCCCCTTCGCTCAAGTCGCGTACGCTTGCGGTTTTTCGGATCAGTCCCACATGATCAAAGAGTTTAAACTCTTTTCCGGGTACACCCCGGCGGAATATTTGACTATTTGCGCACCTTATTCCGATTATTTTTCCCATATATAAGGATGTCCGTTTTTTTCTATCCGGGGAGAGGCGGTGTTCTTATTTTTGCCTTGTCTTTATAGAGGCATAGTAGTAACCAATAAAAAAGAACAAGATGAAAAACTTAATTGCATTTTTCGAGATTCCGGCTATCGACTTCAAACGGGCTGTTGATTTCTATGAAACCGTACTTGACCTGCAACTCGCCGTTTTTGAATGCGAGCACGAGAAAATGGCGTGTTTTATCGAGGACGGACAAACTGTCGGCGCCGTCGCTTGGGCTCCCGAATTTAAACCGTCGGCGGGAGGAGTGCTTGTACACTTCCGTTGCAACAATATAGAGGAAGCCATCCGGAGGGTTCGGAAAAAAGGCGGCGATGTCGTCATCCCGAAGACCAGAATCGAGGCGGAATGCGGGGGATATTTCGCCGTGTGCATGGATAGCGAGGGGAATCGCTTCGGGGTGTACAAGGAGAAATAGTTAAAAGTCCGTAAGGTCTATAAGGTCCATAAGGTCAGTAAAGTCCATAAGGTCACGGGAGTTCTTGGAGCAGAGTTTAATGGACTTTATAGACCTTACGGACTTTATGAACCTTATGGACTAATATATTTGTTTCCTTTTCAAGTAGATGTAGGATTGTATTCCCAACATGGCAACAAACAGGTATTCAGCCGTCAAGTATACCGCCAGCGGTGTCGTGAAGCAATAGCTCAACACGTACAGGTATATCAGGTAAACGATTATCGTCGTCACTTGAAAGATGAACGCAGTCCGGGTATCTCCCGTGCCGGTCAAGGCACTGATGTAGACGAACCCGGGTACGGCAAACAGGTAATTCAGTAACATGACGATAAACGGGGTGGACGCGATTTCAATCAAGCGCGTGTTGTCGGTGTAGCATCCCATGATTTGCCCGCTGAAAAGCAGGGCAAGTACAATCAAGGGCAACCCAATGGCGTACCCCAGTTTCAGTATCTTGCGGCAGAGCGGAAAAAGTTGATTCCCTTTCCCTTCGCCGAGCAAGTTACTCACGAGCGAAGCCGTCGTGGCGCCGAACGAGTTGACAATCACGAAAAAGAGTGTCGAAACGCTTCTGGTGATATTGGATACCGCCAGTTGCACTTCACCCAATCTCTCGATGGCGATAAAAAACAGGAACCACGGGGCTGTGCTGACGAACGAGTGCATCATGCTCCATCCGGACAATCGCAGTACCGCTTTTAATAGCTTGCCGTCATACACCATTTGTAATCCGTATTTCACTTTATCCGTCACGCGTAGCGTGTAGATAAGAATGATAAGCAATGAGCCCGCTTCCGCGAACGAGGATGCCATTGCCGCTCCCGATATGCCTAAATCAAGCCCGAAGATAAACAGGTAATTGCATGGAATGTTGATAATGACAGCCGTGAGCGCTACCAGTGTCAATACCTTGGTTTTGGTAATCCCGACATAAAAAGAACGGAATGCCAAAAACGGGAAGGAGAAAAGCAACCCAAAGCACCGCCAGTTCAAGTAATCTATGACCGCTTGATAGATTTGGTGTGAACTGATAAAATATTGCATGACGGGCGGGGTTATCCAATACGAAACGAGGATTAACGCCACCGCCAATCCACAGAGGAAAAACAGTCCTTGAAAGAATGTCCTGCCTGTCTTTTCATATTGGCGTTCCCCGTTCTTGCGTGCGATCATGACTTGCAACCCGAGGCTGAACCCGAAACCCAGAATATAGATTGCCATGTAATAAACACACGCCAAGGCGGACGCCCCTAATTCAACTTCTCCCACGTGCCCGAGGAAAAGGGCGTCGGTGATATTAATTAATTGCTCCATTAATATGCTCATCATCACCGGGTAGTTGATGAGCCAGATTTGTTTATAAGTATAATTCATCTCTTCATTCGATGGTTCGAAATATGTAGAGTCAAAAGTTTATAAGGTTCGTAAAGTTCATAAAGTAATGAACCTTGCGGGTGTTTTGTAAACTCGAAATCTTATTTCGAAATTCGTAAATAATTGAAAATAAAACTCTCTACCGAACCGGTATGGTTCGTTTATGCTGAATAGCTTTTTTTAGGTAAGTGCTATTCCCGGGGCGTAGCTATATGCAGAGTTTCATAAATGGATGAATATTCTTTTGTCAATGTTACACGTTACAAATGTAGTGATAATTTATCAAACCTGCTATCTATACAGGCACTGATATCCGTCGTGACGAATTTGCCGTTGTAGAATAAACTGAAAATCGTGGCAGGAGTCGGGGCGGCTTGGGCTTGCTCCATGGTTTCCAGTTTGATTATTTTCAACGGAATGTTTCTACTTTGGGCTGTTGCTGTTAAAGACTCTCGGATATGGTATTCCGTGAACGGGCAACGGTTCGAGTAATAGGCTACCAGTCCCTCTTTATCCGGACATTCGCCACTGATTGCGTTCGCGTGGAATTTAGGTAATGCCGCATCCGGTTTCAATCTTTTCACCAGAAGGCTGAAGCCCGAAGGGGTTTTCTCGACCGTTTCGAACCCTTGTAGTAAAAACCACTTCGCGTCACTCATGAAATGAAATTTCTTTGTCCCGACCACGGTCACCAATCCCGTTTTACCTTGTGCCGTGGCGTCGTCAATGGCGGATTGCAGCAACGCTTTGGCATATCCTTTGCCCTTGTATTGTCCGGCAACCCAAAGGCAGTTGATCATCAGGTAACCGGGAGCATCTACCGGGAGCCATGCTTTCTCCGCGGGGCAGTATTCTATAAAAACCTTCGCCCGTTCATCGAGTCGGCGGAACACGTACCCGTTGTCAAATTCTCTCTTCAGCCATTCTTTTTTCAGCTCGTAGCTGTCCTTGCATTTCTTGTCGGAAAAGGCGCAACAGATGTGTTCTTGGGTAATGTTCTCTTGGGTTAGGGTGATGAATCGTGGTTCCATAAGTTTGTATTTCGTGATTTTGTTATCGGCAAAGATACTATAATGCAATGGCTTTTTTATCTTTGTCGTGCAAAATAAAGAGGTTCGCTTATGTCACTAGAAAAAGTAAAACAATATTTCGATACCCTCGGTTTGGGACAACGGGTAATGGTATTGGCTCAATCGAGTGCCACCGTCGAGGAAGCGGCTGTTGCCGTGGGGTGTGAGCCGGAACGGATAGCTAAAACCATGTCTTTTCTGGCAGGGGAGGAAGCCATTTTAATCGTCACCGCCGGGGACGCCAAGGTGGATAATAAAAAATACAAGGAGAATTTTCATCACAAGGCAAAGATGATACCGGGAGAGTCCGTGGAACAGTATATCGGGCACGCCCCCGGTGGAGTATGCCCGTTTGCCATTCCCCCGGGAACGAAAGTTTATCTGGATGTATCCCTCAAGCGCTTTGACATAGTCTATCCTGCGGCGGGAACAAGTAACAGTGCCGTCGAATTGTCAATCAAGGAGTTGGAAGATTGCTCTAACTACACGGCTTGGATTGACGTGTGCAAGGGGTGGAGGGAGGAATAAACCCGCTCGGCTTCCCGTGATACGTGAGAGTCAATTTGTGCATCGCCCGTGTCACAGCGACGTAAAGCATGCTCTTGTCGATGGGGGTGGAGTAGTTTTTATCGTCTACCCGCGGAACGATGACTTCGTCAAATTCCAGCCCCTTTGCCATGTGGGCTGACGTGACGATGATGCCTTTCGCGAAAGCGGAACTCCGGTTGGAGAGGAAATAGATATTGGAGGTGTACGCTTTAAGTTTTTCCGTCATTTCCATGGCTTGTGCCTCGGTCTTGCAGATGATTCCCAGTGATTTGTGGTTTGATGTCTTGAAGGTTGACAGGATGTTTGCGATTCCGGATATTTCCTCTTCCATGTTCTTGAAACGGAGGATTGCGGGGTGTTCGCCATGTCGTATCACGGGTTCCAGTTCCTCGTTTGTCAGAATCTTTTGAGCGAAATCGGTAATCTCGAAAGTCGAACGGTAACTTTTGCATAATTTCATTACTTCTCCCGTGACGAACGCTTTCCGGATGATGTCGGCTGTGGACGAACCGTAAGGGTTTACCGATTGGCAGGCGTCGCCGAGAACGGTTTTCCGGCAGGGATATAGTTTTTGGAGTACCTTGTACTGCACGGGTGAATAATCCTGCATCTCGTCGATCAGGAGATGCTTCACCCGGAGTCGGGCGGTATTCCCGTCCAGTGCCATGTGCAGGTATGCCAAGGGTGCCAAATCGGCGTATTCCAGCGTGTGATTTTTCCGTGTCTTGAACATATTGGGTTGCCCGCTCCACTTGAAGAAATCCTTGTACACTTGAAGGTCGTTATTCCCGGTGAACATCTTTTGTATTTCCTTCTTCAGCAGGTTCTTTTCTGCGGTGGTTACCGTGAAACCGTATTTGACTTTCATCATGTCCAGAATATAATCCGTCATCGTTTCGAACCGTTGGCGCATGGGGTACCGGTTGAAGCGGCGGAACTGCTCCTCTATAAATTCAGCCGGAATCGTGACGAGTCGGGTGAGTTGCACGTCTGTCGCTTTGAAATAGGTATTCTCCACGTGCAGGATGAACTTGTCCAGTCGCGAGATAAATTCGAAAGAAGCCTTGTATCGTATCCGCTCGATAAAGTCCGGAGCGGGTTTGTCGAGCAATTCCGTCACCTGCTCAAAGAAATTCCGGTATTTATATTTATTGTCGAGAATCCCCGATAGAATTTGCTCCATGCTGGTTTCGGGTACGGTTTCTTCGCCGAGTTCCGGAAGCACGTTGGAGATGTAGTCGGCAAAGACCTTGTTGGGCGAAACGATTAATATGTCCTTGGAAGAGATATCCCCTTTCTGGGCGTAGAGCAGGTAGGCGATGCGATGTAGTGCGATAGACGTTTTTCCTGACCCCGCAACTCCCTGTATGATAAGTACCGGGGCTTCCTCGTTCCGGATAATCCGGTTCTGTTCCCGCTGAATCGTGGTAACGATGTTTTTCATTTTGTCGTCGGCATTGGCGCTCAACTCCTTTTGCAGTATATCATCATGGACGGTCAGGGAACTTTCGAGCATGTACTCCATCTTCCCGTTCCGGATGCGGTATTGTCGTTTGAGCGAAATCTCCCCGTTAACCTCTCCCGTCGGGGAAGAATAAGCCGCTTCTCCCAATTCGTGATCGTAAAACATACTCGAAACAGGCGCCCGCCAGTCATAGATCAAGTTTATCTTTTGATTGGGATCATAGAACGTGTGTATCCCGATGTAGAGGGGCATGGTTTCGCTTCCCTCTTTTTTCTCCTTGAAATCTATCCGCCCGAAATAGGGGATTTCCAGAATTTTCCCTAGCCGCCGACGCTTGTCAATCACGCTTTCACCCGACGCGAAATGCCGCAGAATACTCTCCCGCATGGAACGTATCTCGTGAGGATCGATGTCTTTATTCGACCAGATGTAATCCTTGTACTCCTGCAACGTGTCCACGTGTTCCTTTACCGACTTGTCCGTGTTGTTTATCGTATCGTTGATGATACCGATGAGCTGGCGTAAATACTCTTTTTCCTGTTCTTCTGTTTTGTTGAAAACCATATACCTCTCCTTAGTTAAATAAAAATGCACGAAAAGAGATACAAAGTTAATTCAACAGGATGAGGCGGTAAATAGTTATTTATAGCTATCTTTTATAGCAATTATTTTAAAAGCCCTAAATCCAATCCTTTATTGATAGCCTCGATAGAATTTTGCACGCCTAGTTTGCGAAGCAGATTCTGGCGGTGAATATTCACCGTGTGGATGCTGATGCCGAGTTGGTAAGCGATCTCCTTGCTCAGAAATCCTCTCTGTATCAAGTGTAATATTTCTATTTCCCGCTCGGTCAAGTCAATTCGCGGCAGGGATAATAGAGTCGGAGAAAATATCTCCCCGTTTTTAAGATTGAGCACCGTGCAGTCCACTTGTTCATGCTCTTTCTGGTTGGGGGCGATATCCATATTCCCCACGATCAACCACGCTTTTCCCGTGCGTTCACGTTCCAGTACCTGTTGTCTGCTGATTACCCGTGTATATTGTCCTTTGGCATTGCGTACCCGGAAACTGTAAATATTGCAATAGTCATTCCGCTGTTCGGGAGGTAAGCTATAAATAAATTGGCTTAATTTTATTTGTAATTTTTCCAATTGAGGGAAATCATCCGGGTGGAACCGGGATTCCAAGTAATCTCCCTGCCTTTCCAGTGTACAGATTTTACGACTATCATACCCTAATAAATCCGTGAAATTCGAGGAAGCGTATACGTATTTGCCTTTATAGACATCCACCACGAACGAACAACTCCGGCTGATTCTCTCCATTTGGTGTAACATCGCCTTGTCCCGCTCCCACACGGCATAATCAATATCTTCTGCCGCAAGACATTGCCTTGCCCACATTTCTTCCCGGGTGATGTTGGTTGGTTTCATGCTATCAAAAATACTATAAATTTGTGACAACGAGGAAACCTTGTGCAAAAATCTTTTGATACATGAACATTTATGGTGTTTGTCTTATCAGTCACTTTGTGTAATTTTACCTTATCGTTTATATTTGTCTTTATGCTTGAGAACTTGATTAACGGAGAACCTGTCAGACATCTTTACGTGATAGGAAATGGATTTGATCGATACCACGGGGCGAAATCCACTTATTGGGATTTCAGGGGGTATTTAATCAGGCATGATGACTTTGCGCTAAAGATGTTTGAACTCTTTTTCGGACCAAGGTCGATGATGAATAATTTTAAGTCGATAAAAGACTACTTGCTTTGCCTGCAATACGGGCGTGCTTTGCCCGCGCCGAGGAATACGTGGGCTTGTAAATGTTTGTGGAATGATTTCGAGAGATACCTCGGCGAGTTGAATCGAGAACGGGTATTTGACTTCGTGGATGAGGATTTATCTGAGTTGGACGAGGAAGAAGGTGGCTTTTACGCGAATTTCGATGCACTAATAGGGCGGGTAAGCGATATTGTAAAGGAGTGTTCTGTCGAGATGCAGTATCATTTCCATCGCTGGATTAATACCGTGCATTACGAGAAAGGGTTTAGGAAGAAAATGCTACTACTTGATGGAAATGCGGCTTTTTTGAACTTCAATTATACACTTTTTCTTGAAACTGAATATGGTATTCCTCGGGAGCAAATTGTGTATATACATGGAGAGCGAAGACAAAAGTTTGGTAAGTTGGTACTAGGACATCGTGCGGAGAATGCTGAGGCGGCTTTTGACGAGTGGATTCATAAAAATAGAAACAAAAGAAGGTACCGTCCTAATTTGAAAGGGAAAAACGGGAGGTATTTCGCCAATGATAAGTTGGTGTATTTGGTATTCTTTGCGGAAGATGAAGCAAAAGGCAGATGGCGGTTGCCTGTCAGGTATTATGCCGCGGATTTGATTGAAGAGCGTTTGGAGGATTATTATAAAGAAAACGTGAAACGATGCGGAGAGATTATAGACCGGAATCTGGAATTTTTCAAGTCATTGCGGGAATTGCAGGAGATAACGGTACTTGGACATTCTCTGGGCGACGTGGATTTACCTTATTTTAGGGCTATTCTTGACCATGTGGTTGCTCCGGAAGATTTGAAATGGAAATTTAGCTATCATACTGATGCTGATAAATGTAGAATTAAAAGATTTTGCCGACAACTGAAAATACCCGAAGCGGAAAATGACCAGTTGTTCAGTATGTCGGTTTTAAAACGTTAACTGGTCTTGCGCCTATTCGCGTATCCTATGAACCCCAATACGATGGGGTGGTACGTGACTTGTTAATTGCATCTTTGGGATGAGATTCTACTGTATAGGCGTATTTGAAGTTCTACTTTTGTGGGACTTCTTTGTGAAAACCAGAGTTGTTGGTAGGTGCGTCAGGCATTCGAAAACTGCTTGTGAATGGTTATGAGGATAGGTGAAAATTTATCCTCTTTTTAATTTCAACTTTCTTTCCCTGTTATCGCTACTTTTATCACACCATCCAGTTTATTCTCGAAAACACGATATGCTTCTTCTATTTTGTTTAAGGGGAACCGATGTGTGACGAGTAGGGTGGTATCAATCTTGCCTTCTTCTATCAAGTGAAGAATCTCGGCGCAATCGCAACCATCCACGCCCCCGGTCTTGAAAGTAAGGTTTTTACCGTACATGTCGGGTAAAGGTAGAAGTTGCGGTTTGTCGTAAAGAGTAACCACGGTTACGATGGCGTTGGGGCGGGCGCATTCCCATGCCATACGGAAGGTGTCATCGCTTCCGGCTACTTCCAACACGACATCAGCCCCTCCGTGGTCACTGTGCTGAAGCACGAATTCTTTGCATCTTTCCGGTTCGGTCGCCAGTACATCGGGATAGTGTTCCCGGATAAATTGAATCCTTTCCGGGGACTTTTCGCAAACAATAATTCTTTTTGGCTTCTTCAGCATCACGCAAAGCAGGGTACATATTCCGGTGGGTCCGGCTCCAATGACAAGTACGGTATCGTCTTCCGTGATTTCCGAAATGCGTGCTGCCCAAAATCCTGTGGCAAGCACGTCGCCCACGAAAAGAGCCTGTTCATCGCTTACCGCATCGGGAATACGGTTGAGTCCGCTGTCGGCATAGGGAACACGGACGTATTCAGCCTGTTCGCCGTCAATGCGGCATCCCAAAGCCCAGCCGCCATTGGGGTCGGTACAGTTGTTCACGAATCCCTTTTTGCAGAAAAAACACTCTCCACAGAAGGTTTCCACGTTCACGACCACTCTGTCCCCGGGTTTCACGGTAGTAACGTCGGCTCCCGTTTGTTCTACAACACCCACCATTTCATGCCCAACGGTAATGCCCGGTACGGCACGAGGTACACTACCGTGTTTGATGTGTAAATCACTCGTGCAAATACTTCCAAGCGTGACACGTACGATAGCATCTCGTGAATCTTTTATTTGAGGTATCGGCTTCTCTTGGAGTCTGAAGTTCCCTTTGCTTATGTATGTGTATGCTAACATTTAATCGTAATATATACTTTGATATTAAAACTGATAAGAAGCATTTTTCTTATCGGGTTTCAAATATAGGTTTTTAATCTCGAAGGAGAGATTTTGGAGTACTGAATTAGAAGGAAAAGGTGTTAGTTTTTGAGTTAATAGCTTTTATTGCTGATATTCAGTCACGACCCATCTACCCGTTCGGTCGGAGCCTTCTCTTTTAATTATGCCCTTTTTGGTTAGTTGAGATAAGTGGTGTTTTAATTTGCAAATGGCTTGCTTGGATGAAGGGGAATCTGTTCTTGTGGTCTAGAGCTATTTGCTAAATCGAGTAGTTGATTTTTAAATTTTGAGATGGCTATTTTTTTTATTTTGTTTCTATTATGCAGCAAATATAGTGCATTTTGGAAATAAAATATAGAGATGAAAAGTGTACTATTGAACTGTTTCTTTATTTACACTTTTATTAATGCATTGTTTATTGGAAATGATACAATAGATTAATATATTTGTAAATTATCATTAAGGAGTTGAACTCTAAATTGAATGAATATGCCTTTACGAGCTTACATAGATAATGAAGAAATTATTTCTATTGGTTTAACAGATGAACAATGGGAAGAATTTAACGTGAAAGTTAAGAAACAAGAATTACTTTTGACTTTGCCATGTTGCAATCAAGTGGGGAGTCTACGAAAAAGTAGTAAGGGACTTAAGTATTTTGTTCACTCGAAATCTGATAATACTTGTGATTGGAAACCGGAATCACTAGAATATTTCTTGCAGACGGAAAATGGTAAACATTTAAGAGTTGGAGAATTAAAAAGGAGGTATAGTAAGACTGTTTAATATAACTATTTATCCCACGGTTGTTGTTCTTGTGATGCAATTTTTGGAGACTTTTATATTAACGAAGAAAAACTTGAAGCACAAAACGATCCAAATAATATTAGGTGCATTGTAGAGGTTGATTTAGGAGTGGCAAAAGAAGAAGGAAAACATTGATGCTATTCTGAGAATGGAGAATTTTGTGAGTAAATAATCAAAATAATGCATTGATATATTTTTCTGATTTTCAAATATGTGCTAAATTTACAGTATCGAAAATAAAGAAATTATTGATAATTACTTATGGATATAGCGAAAACAGAAAATTTAAATCCGGAATATAAAGATTTACTCGACCGTATTTCTCATAGATATGTAGAGGGGCAAGCACAGGCTATTCGTTCTGTCAATGAATTTTTAGTTGATACGAATTGGAATATTGGTAAATATATTGTTGAGTATGAGCAGGAAGGAAGTACAAGGGCTAAATACGGCTCGAAATTGTTAGAAAATCTTTCACGGGATTTGACTTTACGGCATGGCCGTGGTTTTAGTCGTTCTAACCTTAATTATATGAGGTTATTCTATCTTCGCTTTCCAATTTGTGAGAAGCTTTCTCACAAATTGTCATGGTCTCATTATTGTGAATTGGTAAAGCTTGATAATGAGATGGAACGTTCATTTTATTACCAGCAAAATATATTGGAAAATTGGAGTGTGCCAGAATTGAAACGGCAAAAAGATTCCGGACTATTTATGCGGCTTGCTTTATCAAAAGACCGTAAAGAGATACTAAAACTTTCTCAACAAGGACAGATTGTGGAATGTCCAGAAGATATAGTGAAAGATTTTTATGTATTGGAATTTCTAAAAATTCCTGAACCGTATAATTATTCTGAAACAGAACTGGAAACACGTTTGATGGACAATTTGCAGAAATTTCTATTGGAACTTGGTAAGGGGTTTACTTTCGTAGGACGACAGTATCGAGTAACTATAAACAATATTCCATATCGTGTCGATTTGGTGTTTTATCACCGTATTCTTCGCCGATTTGTTTTGATTGACTTGAAAATTAACGAGGTAAAGCACGATGATATTGGACAAATGAATATGTATATGGGATATTTTGCTAAAGAAGAGAATTACGAAGGGGACAATCCTCCTGTTGGAATTATTTTATCAAAAGATAAAGATGAACTTTTGGTTGAATATGCTACTTATGGAATGAGTAGTCAATTGTTTGTTTCCAAGTATCAATTATATCTTCCAGATAAAGAGGAATTAAGAAAAATCATTAGTCGCCAGCTAGAAACGGATGAAATATGAATTGTAATTTGTGAGAAGCTTTCTCACAAATTTGAAAAATTAGTATTCTGATTGACAAAGTAAGTGGAATTTATGCAGGATAAATCCTATAAGTATTCTTAACTGGGGAGGTTTCACAGACGTGCGGATGTTTTTTTTCGGAAGCACGGAGTGAAAACTCGCTGTGAGAAGTCAGCAGAGGACATAGTACTCGAAAAAATCGATACTCGGGGAAGGTCTGAACTTTAAATACCTCCGTGGTGGGGTAATGGTAGGGGGCACAACAAAAGCTGTGTACGGGGAACTGTCCAAGGGGCCCATTGAGCCCCTTGCTGAGCAATGTTATGCTTCATGAATTGGATACAGAGTTGGAATCCCGTGGTCACTGTGCTGAAGCACGAATTCTTTGCATCTTTCCGGTTCGGTCACCAGTACATCGGGATAGTGTTCCCGGATAAACTGAATCTTTTCCGGGGACTTTTCGCAAACAATAATTCTTTTTGGCTTCTTCAGCATCACGCAAAGCAGGGTACATATTCCGGTGGGTCCGGCTCCAATGACAAGTACGGTATCGTCTTCCGTGATTTCCGAAATGCGTGCAGCCCAAAATCCGGTGGCAAGCACGTCGCCCACGAAAAGAGCCTGTTCATCGCTTACCGCATCGGGAATACGGTTGAGTCCGCTGTCAGCATAGGGAACACGGACGTATTCAGCCTGTCCGCCGTCAATGCGACAGCCCAAAGCCCAACCGCCGTTGGGGTCGGTACAGTTGTTCACGAATCCCTTTTTGCAGAAAAAACACTCTCCACAGAAGGTTTCCACGTTCACGACCACTCTGTCCCCGGGTTTCACGGTAGTAACGTCGGCTCCCGTTTGTTCTACAATACCCACCATTTCATGCCCAACGGTAATGCCCGGTACTGCACGAGGTACACTACCGTGTTTGATGTGTAAATCACTCGTGCAAATACTTCCAAGCGTGACACGCACGATAGCATCTCGTGAATCTTTTATTTGAGGTATCGGCTTCTCTTGGAGTCTGAAGTTCCCTTTGCTTATGTATGTGTATGCTAACATTTAATCGTAATATATACTTTGATATTAAAACTGATAAGAAGCATTTTTCTTATCGGGTTTCAAATATAGGTTTTTAATCTCGAAGGAGAGATTTTAGAGTACTGAATTAGAAGAAAAAGGTGTTAGTTTTTGAGTTAATAGCTATTATTGCTGATATTCAGTCACGACCCATCTACCCGTTCGGTCGGAGCCTTCTCTTTTAATTATGCCCTTTTGGGTTAGTTGTGATAAGTGGTGTTTTATACTTCCCTCGGTACTGTTTAACAGGTAAATCAATTCCTTTCTTGTAATAGTTGGATTTGCTTTGATTGCATCAATTATTTGTTGTTGGGTTGTTTTATTTTTCTGGATGTTTTCTGGATGTTTTTTGAGTGTCTGTTCCAAAGCCTTCCTCAAAGTATTTTTTCGATACATTTTCAACTACCCTAAAAGCAGTATGGAGAGAGAAATCAAACATTGCTTCTCCATTACCATTTTCCTGTAATTCTTTTTGAACCCTATAGACTCCTCTACTAAAGCGATTGACGTACCCCAATACCTTCATCGCTTCTGCAATGAACGGGTTTCTATAATCACTTACATTGGGAAAGTTTATTGGGCTAACTTTACCATATAGTCCTCCCGGATTTTGTATTTCAATACGATCGTCATATTCATAAAATTGAATTGTCGTATGCACCAATCATCAAATAACCATTCTTTCCGTCACCTGAAAGGTCATTGGAAAAAGCACATATCGCCTGACAGAACTTATCCATATCGTTCTTGGATATTGTTCGCTCTACTCTATGACATTCTGTGTCGTTTAGGAGTTGAAGTATTTCTTGTTTGGTGAGCATATTCTAATTTTAATAAATTATTAATATCGTCTACCGCTAGGTATTGCCTTGCCTGTATTTTTTCTTTAGTGATGCCAATTGAGTGCATAAGATTTCTCATTCAAGGATGAATTTGTTATTCAAAAATACGATAAATTTACGATAAGGAGAAAACTTCATTCAAAAAATCTTGTGGTATATTAAATCTTAGGAAGGTTATGTCTTTATTTTGTTTCTATTATGCTGCAAATATAGTGCATTATAGAAATGAAATGTAGCGGAAAACAACTGTACGATTGTCTGTTTTTCCTGTTTACACAAAGATAAAATGGATGCTGAGGATAATGGGAAAATATGTGAATACTCGTTTTATGCCAATAATCTTGAAATAATATATTGGTCAACCTATCATAAAATAAATAAGAATGACGATTTTATATATTGTATGATATATTGGGCGTATGACAAAGAGTGTAAGTATTGCAATCAGAAGAAATTTGTTCTAATTAATTATGGTTATGAGTATCCTTCCGAAAAAATACGTTATCATCAAAATTTATTGGATAAAGAAAAAGTGTTATGTTAATGCTTTATTTTGTTGGAAATGATGTAATAGATTAATATATTTGTGAATTATCATTGTGGATTGGTAAAGAGATTTTTTGAATAGAAAATGTAAGTAAATATAGCTAATGAAATCCATAACCTTTTTTGATCTTGAGGTAGATCCTAATGGTCATAAAATAGTTGACATCGGGAGTGTAAAAAGTAATGGAGAGACATTTCACTCTACTTTCATTGGTAATTTTGTCAATTTTTTAGATGGAACGGGGTATATATGTGGGCATAATATATTCAAACATGATTTGAAATATATAGAAAAAGAAATACCGGATGTAGGCAAGCTTGATAAAATAGATACACTTTATTTTTCGCCTTTGTTATTTCCCGCTCAACCATACCACAATCTTGTAAAAGATGATAAACTAGATCCGGAAAATTATAATAATCCTCTTAATGATTCCATAAAAGCAAAGAATTTGTTTTACGACGAAGAAAATGCATTTAAGCAATTGGACGAAGAATTGAAGCAAATTTATTATCTGCTTTTAAATAATATAGAAGAATTTGCCGCTTTCTTTCGGTACATGGATTATTCTGTAAGTTTCTTGAATGTGGTAACTTTAATTCGGCGGAAATTCCATGGTGAAGTTTGTGATGAGGCTGATTTCGAATATTTTGTACACCATCATCCGGTTGAACTTGCATACTGTCTTGCTTTGATTCACGCTCGAAGTCGTTATTCAATAACACCGCGTTGGGTACTTAAGAATTATCCTGTGGTGGAGAATATCATGCACCTGTTGCGGGGCAATCCATGTTTATCGGGATGTCCTTATTGTAGGCGTTCATTAGATATTCACGGGGCATTAAAGCGTTATTTCAACTTTGACTCTTACAGGAAATATGCAGAAGAGGCTTTGCAAGAAAATGCTGTAAAAGCGGCTGTTGCTAATAAATCAATATTGGCGATATTCCCAACAGGTGGCGGTAAGTCACTGACGTTCCAAGTGCCTGCACTTATGGCAGGAGAGAATACGAAAGCACTTACGATCGTGATCTCTCCTTTACAATCGTTGATGAAAGATCAGGTGGATAATCTTGAAAAAAGTGGTATCACGGATGCCGTGACAATTAATGGTTTATTGGATCCGATAGAAAGGGCTAAATCTATTGAAAGGATAGAAAACGGTTCGGCTTGCATATTGTATATCTCCCCGGAGTCACTACGCTCTAAAACAATAGAGCGTTTATTACTTGGACGGAAAATCGCACGTTTTGTGATTGACGAGGCACATCGTTTTTCAGTGTGGGGACAGGATTTTCGACCGGATTATATGTATATTGCGGACTTTATAAAGTTGATACAATGGGAAAAACAACTCGATGAATCCATACCGATCTCGTGTTTTACAGCCACGGCAAAACAAAAAGTAATAGGAGATATAAAGGCATATTTCAAGGATAGGCTTTCGGTAGAACTTGAACTTTTTGCTGCCAATACTTCAAGGACTAACCTTCATTATGAAGTCTATAATAATGGGAATGATGAAGAAAAGTACAATATGTTGCGTAATTTGCTAGAATCTAAGGATTGTCCGGTTATCGTGTACACATCACGAACTCATAGGGCAACCATGCTTGCGCAACAACTTCGTGAGGATGGGTTTGATGCGAGAGCGTACCACGGGAAAATGGACGTGAAGCAGAAAAAAGAGAATCAAGATGCTTTTATGGCGGGGGAAGTTAGAATCATCGTTGCTACGTCAGCTTTTGGTATGGGGGTTGATAAAAAGGACGTGGGGATGGTTATTCATTATGAGATTTCCGATTCTCTTGAGAATTACGTGCAGGAAGCGGGAAGAGCGGGACGGGATGAAAATATAACAGCTGATTGTTATGTCTTGTTTAACGAACAAGATTTAGACAAGCATTTTACTTTGCTTAACCAAACACGATTGAACCAGAAAGAGATTCAACAAATATGGAAAGCTATTAAAAGTCTTACCAGATTCAGATCAAAGATATCTAATTCGGCACTGGAAATTGCCCGAAAAGCGGGTTGGGATGATAATTTGAATGAAATAGAAACACGAGTGAAGTCTGCGATTGCGGCACTCGAGGAAGCGGGTTACTTGAAACGAGGGCAGAATATGCCTAGGGTTTTTGCGAATAGTATTTTAACAAGAAATGCTGAAGAGGCTATCACTAAAATTAGAAATTCCTCTCGTTTTGATGATAAACAAAAAGAACATGCGACACGGATCATAAAGAAATTGTTTTCGACGAGAAGTCGCAGGCATGTTAACGATGAAATCGCGGAATCCCGGGTTGATTATATTTCCGATCATTTAGGCATTGTGCGAGAAGACGTGATTCACATTATAAACTTGATGCGTGAAGAACGAATACTGGCAGATGCTAAGGATCTTACCGCTTTTATTAAAAAGGGTGAAAAATATAATCGTTCGCTTTCCATACTTGAAACGTATTGTAAAATAGAAAATTACTTGTTATCGGTTCTGGATGAAGAGGGAAACACGTACAATTTGAAAGAACTTAATGAAGGAATAGCTGCGGGACAGGATAAGAATGTTACTCTCGATAAGATAAAAACGATTATTAATTTCTGGGATATACAGAAGTGGTTAAACCGAAAACGATATGATAATAGTGGTTATTCTAAAAATCATATTGTTCTGGCTTTAAAACAACCTAAGAAGAGAATAGAGGAATGGTTGGAGAAGAGGCAACAATTAGCAAAATTCATTTTGGAGTATATTTACGAGAAGAATAAAAAAATCATATTAGAGTCTTCTAATGATGAGGTTTTAATAGAGTTTTCTGTTCTTGAACTGAAAGAGGCGTACGAGAAACAGCAATCTCTTTTTAAAGTGAATGCGGGACTTGCTGACGTGGAGAATGCGTTATTTTATCTTTCTCGTGTTGAGGCTATTAAAATTGAAGGAGGATTCTTGGTTGTTTATAACAAGCTGACTATTGAGAGATTAGAGGGAAATAATTCTAAACAGTACACGACGAGTGATTACGGGAAACTCGATCAATTCTATAAAAATAAGACAGAACAAATCCATATAGTCGGGGAGTATGCGAAAAAGATGATTAGCGGTTACAAGGAAGCTTTGCAGTTCGTGGATGATTATTTCCGTTTAAATCATGTTTCTTTTTTGAACAAGTATTTTAGTAACAGCAGGCAAAAAGAATTGACAAGGAATATCACTCCGGCTAAATTTCAACAGCTTTTTGGAGAATTATCCACGGAACAATTGAAAATTATCAAGGACAATAAGTCTAAATATATTGTTGTGGCAGCAGGACCGGGTAGTGGGAAAACGAGAGTGTTGGTACATAAATTAGCTTCATTGCTACTTATGGAGGATGTAAAACACGAGCAATTGTTAATGCTTACATTCTCTCGGGCTGCCGCAACCGAGTTCAAGAAACGATTAATCAAATTAATTGGGAATGCAGCAAGTTTCGTTGAGATAAAAACATTCCATTCTTTTTGCTTCGACCTATTGGGATTTGTTGGTGATTTGGAAAAGTCAAAAAATATAGTTCGTGTTGCAACTGAGAAAATAAGAAGCAGGGATATCGAGTTGTGTAAAATCACCAAGACGGTTTTGGTGATTGACGAGGCTCAAGATATGAACAGTGATGAATATTCTTTGGTAGAAGCCTTAATGGACTTTAACGAAGAGATGCGTGTTATAGCCGTGGGCGATGATGATCAGAATATTTATGGATTCCGGGATGCAGATTCAAAATATCTGAAAGAATTGATTACAGGGAAAGATGCTGTTAAATATGAATTGATAGAAAATTACCGGAGTAAAAACAATTTGGTATTGTTTTCAAATGAATTTGTGGGGCGTATTCGGAATAGATTGAAAAAGGAATCCATTGTTGCAGTTCAACGGGATAACGGGGAAATACGAATCACCTACTATAATAATACCGACAACCTTATTATTCCCTTGGTTGAAGAGGTATATGGCACTGGGCTTGCGGGTACAACTTGCGTGCTCACGAAAAAGAATGAGGATGCGGCGCAAATTGCGGGGTTGTTGTTGAGAAAAGGTTTACGTGCTAAGCTTATACAGTCCAATGATCAATTTAATTTGTATGATTTACAAGAGATAAGGTATTTTGTTGGGCTACTTCATACGGAATTTTATACTCCTAAAATAAGTGATGATAGATGGAAGTATGCCAAACAGGAATTGCAAAAGAAGTATGGGAAGAGTACCAAAATTGAGATTGTTAATAGACTTATCAAAGATTTTGAGGAAACGAATAAATCCGGCAGATATAAATCAGATTTAGATTTGTTTATAAGAGAGTCCAAGTTTGAAGACTTTTTGGAGCAAGATGGAGAGACTATTTTTGTGTCGACCATGCATAAAGCGAAAGGAAGGGAGTTTGACAATATTTTCTTGCATTTGGAAGATTTCACTCTTGCCTCTGATGAAGAGAAAAGATTGCTTTACGTGGCTATGACTAGGGCAAAACAGAATCTTTACATTCATGCGAACAAGCCATATTGGAAGCATGTAGATATGAAAACTGTGCAGAAAATGGAGAATTGTAATGATTATGGTGTGCCCGATGAATTATGCTTGCATTTGGGGCATAAAGATGTTTGGTTGAATTTTTTTCGTAATAGACAACGATATATTGATGGTTTGACGAGTGGCGATGAATTGGTATTTGAGGGTGATACTTGTTTTACAGTTCAAAAGGAACCCGTATTGAAATTTTCAACGAATTTTGGAGAGAAGTTAGAAGTGTTGCAACAAAAAGGATATATGCTTAAAACGATTAAGGTTAACTTTATTGTGTATTGGAAATGTGATGGGAATAAGGAAGTAAAAATCATACTTCCGGAACTCATCTTGAAAAAAAAATTCATAGGTGGGGGATAATTATAATGAGACTCTAGTAACATGAAATTGTGGATACTCTTTAGAAAATTAATCAGTCGTATTATTTGAAAATAATAAATGATTTAATTTCTTTCAAATATGGAAAAATATTTATTTATAAATGGCTCAGAGAGCGTGCAGGTGCAAAAAGATAAAGATGATAAGATTAACAACGTCTATATTGATGGAAAGATCGTTGATGAAGACCGATTTAAAGATGCTTTAACAGATAAAGAAGCATTTGCAAAACAGGCTCAAAGAAATAAGTATCAGAAGTTTTTGAATAAACAATTCGAAAATTTAATAATTCTTACAGGGGCGGGCTCTTCTGTAGGCATAGGAGTCAATGATGAGAATGGAAAAAAGAAAGAAGGACGGCTTCTTAGTCATTTATGGGATGATGTAGAAATGAAATATACCAAAGAGAAACTTAAGAAATTTTGTGCATTAGTCCATTATACTGCAAAAGATTCAAAAGGTGAGTATGTAAAAAACTTAGAAAGTCTATTGTCAATGGCTAATGCTGCAAAAGAATATGTTACTGATAAGGATATTGACATTAAAACAATGATAGATGAAATACAGCAACTCATAAAAGAGAGTTGTGAATTGGTTCTGCCTGATGATGCACCTCATTTACCATTTCTTGAAAAAATAACAAAAAGAAAAGTAACCTTGCCTCGTGTAAAAATATTTACTTTAAATTATGACACGTTATTTGAACAAGCTGCATTAAAGAAAAATTTTACACTCATAGATGGGTTCTCCTTTTCATTCCCGCGCTATTTTAGTGGAAGAAATTTCGATTATGATATTGTATTACGCAATAGTAGTAGAGTAAAGGAAGAAGATAATTTTGTTACAAGGGTCCTTCATTTGTATAAACCACATGGGTCTGTTGATTGGGAAAAAACGGATAGAGGAATTAAGCAGTCAGAGAAAGTGAATAAGGCTTTGATGATTTATCCTAAAGATAGTAAATATGAAAGTTCTTACGAACAGCCTTTTTTCGAAATGATGGCTCGCTTTCAACAAAGTCTCCGTAAAGAAAACGTGATGTTGGTTTGTATAGGATTCAGTTTTAATGACAAGCATATTGTAACTGTTATTCAAGAAGCATTGGAGCAGAATCCCAGTTTTCAGATAATGGTAGTAAATAGAAGTATCAAAGCAAAGGGTTCTTTAAAATGGCTCTATGATTTATCTTTTAAGCATTCCAATATCTGCCTTGTAAGCGAAGAATTTAAAGAATTTGCAGAAAATTATCCTGATTTACAAACATATAATCAAGATGAATATCGTGCTATTAAAATTAACTTGTCTGAAAGCCATGAATAGAAATCCTTTTGAGCACAATTATTTTATTGGTTACATCAATCAAGTAACCCCCCAATATGTAAAAGTACATTTTCCATCTTCCGTATTATTAAAATCATTTGTATTCAGAGGTGAGCAATATAATGGAGGATTAGTTGGAAATTATGTAGTCATAGAAGGTGAACAACATGGATTCTTAGGGAAGATGCTTGAGATATCACTGCCTGAAAATGAGCGCTTAGAACTTAGCGAAAAGTCTTTTCAGAATAAAGAATTTCATCCAACAGGCAAAATCGAAATATTACTTTCATTCGATTTATTTAATCCTACAGAAGTAGAAAAAGGCTTGAATTCATTACCATCGGTTGGGGCGAAGGTGTTCGTTTGTTCTTCCAACTTTATTAAAGGGTATTTCAAAGGTTTCGGGGTGAAAAAAGAAAACACAAATCCACCTGTATTTAGTTTAGGATGTCTTACATATGATAAGTCAACCGAGGTAGAGATATCCCAGCAAGCTATATTCGGAAGACATTGTGCTGTTGTTGGTACAACAGGTGGAGGTAAAAGCTATACTGTTAGTAAATTGATTGAAGGGATAATTGTAAATAAGGGAAAAGCTATTCTGATTGATGCAACTGGTGAATATGCTACTCATGACAAGCAATCTTATTCAGCAACTCCTGCTATTTTAGCAAATAGTGCTTTTTTTCATTATACTAATCTCACAATAGGAGACCTTTTTGTCTTGCTTCGTCCATCTGGACAAGTTCAAGCACCTAAGTTGGCTGAGGCTATAAAATCTCTTAAAGTATTGAGAGTATTAGAAAATACTTATTTAACGAGTACTAATATAACAAAAGTTGATGATGGTTTTAAAGTCAAAATTAGGGATGGAATTGAAGAGCTTATTAAAGTTGATGGCGGGACGGTTACAAAAGAAAATCAGTTGATGCGCCCGTTCAATCGCATTTATGAGCAAAATATGGTAGATATAGAGAGTTTTAATTCTGATTTTGATATAAGACTATTGGCTAGTCAAATAATCAAAGAGTGCATCTGGGATATAGACAAGAATGATCATATGAAATGGGGAGGACGTAATGATACCCATCTCAATAATTGCATAAGCTTAATTTTGAGGACGAAAAGTCTGATTAATAACCCATTGTTTGATGTTATTTTTGGATTCCAAAAGGATAAAACAGATGAAGGTGAATTAATAACAGAAATGCAAGAATTTCTAAATGGGGATAAAAATCTTTTGCGAATAGGATTTGAGCAAGTAGGGTATGATTTTCAAGCAAGAGAGATCTTAGCCAATGCTATTGGGAAAAATTTATTAGAAAAATCTCGACAAGGAGATTTTAAGAGTAAGCCTGTTGTTCTTTTCATAGATGAAGCTCATCAATATCTCAACCGAAGTGTAAAAGATGAATATTTTGAAATGACACGTCTTGATTCTTTTGATCAAATTGCTAAAGAATGTAGAAAACATGGTTTGTTTTTATGTTTGGCTACTCAAATGCCGAGAGATATTCCACAAGGTACATTAAGTCAGATGGGAACTTTTATTGTTCATCGCTTAATCAATCCATTTGATAAAGATGCCGTTGAAAATGCATGTTCTTCGGCTAACAAGAACTCATTGTCATTTTTACCAGTTTTAGGTGCAGGAGAAGCTATTTTAATGGGGGTTGATTTCCCGATGCCTGTCGTTCTTAAAGTAAATAAACCTATAGTGGAACCTAATTCTGCAACACCTCAATTTGTATTACCCTAAAATTGATATACTTGATTTGATATTCATTAAATAGAGAAATGTAATATTGTTGTTATCTATTGTAACAAGTGCATTTTTTAGAATAAGACACCTTAAAGAGCATGACCTTTTACTACTGAAATCCCAAAGAAGAGCCGAGGAAGTACAAGGAAAGATATACTATGTGGGCGTTGTATGAATAGTTTCGCTCTGATGTTGCTATATGAAAGATTATAGAATCTTTACAGGAGAAACGGAGCAAGAACGGAGGCTAGGTAGGATTACAGTGGGCCTTCGTGTAAAAGGAATTAGGTAAGGGTAGGTTAGATTGGTATTGCTTAATTTAAATTTTGTAATGTAGGAGTTATCCATTTCGAATGCGGCAATGAAGTTATCCTGTATCATAGACTTGGAAATTCTTATTTTTTGGTCAATGAATGAATTTTATTAGAGAATGTTCTTGGGGAGAGATTATATATATTCTACTATGTAAGTATATTATCCTTTTTGTTGTTTATGTAATCTGTCATATTTTTGTCTTTGTACGGGATGTTTTATCCAATAATCTTCAATGCAATCAGTTTCTAAATATTTAGGGGGAAAGAAACTTGCGATTGGAACATCAAAGTATTTTGCAATTTCGTTAATATGATTCAAATTATATTTTTCTTCTCTAGATAATCTTTCTGCGTGTCCGACAAAAGAGCTATCAAGTTTTAATTCTAATGAGAGTTTTTCTTGACTCAATTTAGCAGCCTTTCTTAATTCTTTGACTTTATTGATTACGTATAGTTCTATTTCAGTTTTTGTTGTTTCAATTTGTGTCTTTGTTGCTTCCATTTTGAAAAAAAATTAATGATAAAGAAAAGATTTTCTTTTAAAAATTTGCAGGGGTTATTACCCTGTATTATATTTGCATTTGAGGATAGTGAATATTTGTAGTAATAAGCGTACTGGAGAATAATTACAAAATCACTATTATACAGATAGGTATAAAATAGGATTACGAAGAAAGAAGGTGTAACTTAAAAGTTAGTTAAAACAGCAGTGGTTTTAAAATGAGTAAATAAAGTTACATTCACAAGAATATTAATTACTAACTTCAAAATTAAAACGATGCGAGAAACACAGTTATTTCGATTTTATTCATCTGTTTAAAGTGGTTTTTCTGGGATAAAATCCCACAGGGTACATTTAAATATCTTGGCGAGTTCATTTATATGATTAAGGTTGTAAGCTTGATCTTTTTCAGGATCTTCAACATCATGAATAAACGTGTGAGAAACGTTTAAACAATCTCCAAGATATCTTAAACTCATATCGGCGTCAAGTCTATACTGTTTTGCTTTTTCCGACGTATAAAGTTGTACTTTCGTTTTCATTTTTCATTTACTTAGGTTTGTAAAGTAAGAACTTTTGTACGGAACGCATGGAAGCTAATAGGCTTACAAATGAGATTGTATAAAACAAAAAGAATGGAATTTATCTTATTCAGAAACGAGAGTAATAGAACATAGAGTATGGGATAATAATTTAACTAATAACAATTGAAATGAAAAAAGAAAGTGAAATTATCAATGATGAAGAACTAAAAAGATTTTTTTTAAATGAAGCAATGTTACTTTGTCCTTCTGCTTTGGGGGATGTTTTGGAAAGAGAGAAATTACAAATCTTGTACAACACGTTGCAAAAGATCGTGAAGTTGTTGGGTGTATTGAATCATTGTAATTTGGAAATGCATTACGTGGAAATATACCATGTATTCGGGTTTTATTTTACAGAAAAAGACGGGGAAAAGAGAAAAAAGCGTAAGATGAGTGAACGTCTGGAGGATTACGGTCAATTTATGTATCATTTGGTAAGGATGAAAAGTGTAATCGCTCATTATTATGCTTATAGTTTACAGCATTTGAGGAGTTTGGAGCATACGATGGAACTCTATTATCCAGGATATTTACAGAATAGAATGAAAGATATTCCAAGAGAACAAAAGATGGATATATTGAAAGAAGAAACGGAAAAATAAAATAGAGGGTGTATTCTATGCCTGAGAAACGTTGAATATCACCCCCCTTGTGTAAATCAATTTTATTAATTAATTAACAATCAAAGTTATGAAAAAAACTTATGACAGGAAAGTTTTTAAGCGAAAGTTACTACCTCGGAAGATGGCGGTAATCGTGATTATCCGGTTATTTATGGTTTTGCTGTTGGGATTCCCGCTGTTGGCTAATGCCGGGGGGAGGGATTCAACCGGCGTGGAGAGTAAGGAGGTGAAGGGGAAGGTGACGGATGATAAAGGTGTGCCTTTGCCGGGAGTCACGGTACGTTTGGCGGGGACGCTGGTGGGGACTGCCACGGATGTGGATGGAAAGTTCAAGTTGTTACTGCCCGCGGACACGGCTACTCTGGTGGTTTCTTTTATCGGGATGAAGACGGTGAGCGTGAAGTTGCCACGGTTAAAGAGTGGGGAGGTGAGGAAGGAACTTTCGATCGTGATGCAGGCGGACGAGGTGGAACTGGCGGACGTGGTGGTGACGGGAATCTTTACCCGCAAGAAGGAGAGTTTCACGGGATCGGCGTCCACGTACTCGGCAGCAGAATTGAAGACGATGGGAACGCAGAATGTGCTGCAAAGCCTGAAGACGTTAGACCCGGCTTTCGCGATTATCGAGGATAACCAGTTCGGCTCAGACCCGAACAGGTTGCCGAACATGGAGATTCGGGGGAAGTCGAGTATGTTGGGGTTGAGGGATGAATTGGATGCCGACCCGAATCAGCCGCTTTTTATACTGGACGGTTTCGAGTCGACGTTGGCGGCAATTAATGACTTGGATATTAACCGGGTGGCGTCGATCACGATTCTGAAAGATGCGGCTTCGACAGCCATTTACGGGTCGAAGGCGGCAAACGGGGTGATCGTGGTGGAAACCGTGAAGCCGGAAGCGGGGAAATTGCAGGTAAGTTATAACGGGAACATGAATCTGTCGATGCCGGATTTGTCGAGTTATAATTTGATGAACGCTAGGGAGAAGTTGGAGTTCGAACGATTGGCGGGAAGGTATGAACCCGCATCTTGGTCGGCGGTAAGCGAGGTGGAGATGAACGAGTTGTATAACGAGAAATTGAGGGCTATCGAGAGTGGCGTGGATACCTATTGGTTGGCTGAGCCTTTGCGGGTGGGGGTAAACCAAAAACATTCCCTTTATGTGCAAGGGGGTGAAGGAAATTTCCTGTTCGGGCTGGGAGCGGGATATAACGGGATTTCCGGTGTGATGGAAAAGTCCGACCGGAGTGTGATCAGCGGTAATATCGATTTGATTTACCGGGTGTCGAAATTCCAGTTCTCGAATAAATTCTCGTTGACATCGACCGACTATAAGAACCCAATCGTGGCATTCAGTGAATACGCGGCGGCGAATCCTTATTACAAGAAGTATAATGATTCAGGGACGGTGGATAAATGGTTGGAGAAAAATGATTTCTTTAAGGCATCAAACCCGTTGTGGAACGCCAGTCAGAATAGCCGGGACGAGGGGAAGAACCTCTCGTTGAGTAATTATTTCATGGCGGAGTATTTTCCCACGGCGGAGTGGCGGGTGCGTGCCCGGTTGGGGATTACTTACGGGAATGACGACACGGAGAAGTTTTATTCCCGAAATGATACCCGGTACGAGGACGTGGAGGCCATCAAGAAGGGGGAATACCGCTCGGCAAATACCCGGACGAATCAGGTGGAGGGGGAATTGAGTGTTACTTACGCGAAGTTGTTGGGAAAACACCGGGTGAATCTGGTGGCGGGTGGAAATGTTTTTAGCAATAAGTCGCTCACGCAAGGGTATTCGGCGCAAGGGTTCCCAGAGGGTGATTTTTCTTATCCCTCGTTCTCGAACGGTTACCCCGAAAACGGAACGCCCACTTATTACGAGTCAGTGTCCCGCTCGGTGAACGGGTATTTCAACACGGGGTATTCTTTTGACGACCGCTATTTGATGGATTTCAGTTTGCGCGCGAGCGGGTCGTCGGTTTTCGGTACCTCCCGGAAGTATAACACGACGTGGTCGGTGGGACTGGGATGGAATTTGCACAAGGAGAAGTTTATCATGAATCACGTGGGATGGATAGACTTGTTGAAGTTGAGGGCGTCGATCGGAAACCCGGGGAACCAGAGTTTTGATTCGGCACAGTCGTTGCTGACGTACTCGTTTCAATACGGGGCGATGAACTATTTCGGGCTGGGAGCCGTGTTGTCGCAGGTCGGGAACCCGGATTTGGAGTGGCAGATTACCGTGGACAAGAATATCGGGTTGGACGTGACGTTGTTCAACAAGCGATTTTCCCTGACGGCGGATTATTATTACAAGGTGACAGACCCGCTATTGATTAAGGTGAGTACCCCGCTTTCTTCCGGTACGCCGACGTACATGACGAATGCCGGGGAGCAGGTGTCGCAAGGTTTGACGGCTTCGGTGTCGTACTATATTTTCCAGAATTTCGCGGAGCGCTTCTCGTGGATGATTCGGGCTAACGTGAGGACGCAGAAGAGCAAGATTGACAAGATCGGGAATAAGCTTTCCACGTTGAACGCCAGTGGAAAGGGGGCGAACACGGTGAGGTATTATGACGGGGCAGACCCGGATGATATTTGGGCGGTGAAGTCCGCGGGGATTGATCCCTCGAACGGGAAAGAGTTGTTTTATGCCAAGGATGGCAGTTATACTTATGATTTTTCCTATGATGACGAGGTGATTTGCGGGAATACCCGTCCCGACGTGGAGGGGGTGCTTGGTACCTCGTTGAACTGGAAAGGTTTGTCGGTGAGTCTGAATTTCCGTTACCAGATGGGGGCGGACGTGTTCAACGAGGCGTTGTACAGCAAGGTGGAGAATATCTCGAGGAGTGCCTTGAACCGGAATCAAGACAAGCGTGCGCTGTACGAGCGTTGGCAGGAAGTGGGGGATATGGTGCGTTTCAAGGATATCGCCAGCGCGGAGAGTACCCCGATGTCTTCCCGTTTCGTGCAGAAGGAGAACGTGTTGACTCTGGAGTCGGTTTACGTGGGATACGAGTTCTATGACGGGTGGATCAAGAAGCTCGGGTTGAGTAGCTTGAAGATACAGGCATCCGCGCGTGACGTGTTCCGGGCATCGACGATTCGGTCGGAGAGGGGTATAGCGTATCCCTTCGCGAGAAGTATGGAGGCAGGACTTTCGTTTAATTTTTAATAACAGATGAGTATGAGATTACGAAATATAATTTGGAGCGGGTTGATGTTGGCGTGCAGTGTCGGGTGTGCCGATTTTCTGGACGTGCAACCCAAGGACAAGCAATCGGAGAAACAGTTGTTCGCCACGAGAGGCGGGTATTATACAGCGGTGAACGGGATTTACAATAAGATGGCGTCCGCGGCTCTTTACGGGAAGAATCTTTCTTACGAGTTGGTGGATGTGATATCGAAACGTTATCAGCCGCTGTCGGTGAACACGTATCTGACGGCGTTGAGCACGTTTGCTTACACGGATAATTCGGTGGAAACGGAGTTGTCGAACACGTGGACGGCGGCTTATAACACGATATTGAATTGTAACGTGGTACTGGAGAATATCGACAAGAGCGAGGGGGTGTTGTCGACGGTGGAATCGCGGGTGCTGAAAGGGGAGATGCTTGCCGTGCGAGCCTTTTTGCATTTTGATATGTTGCGTTTGTTCGGTCCGGTCTATAAGCTCCAACCGCAAGCGGAATCAATCCCTTATAACGAGTCGTCGAAAGTGCTAGCCTTGCCGTTGTTGCCTGCCGATTCGGTAATTCACGAGAAGATTTTGCGGGATTTGGACGAGGCGGAGGGTTTGTTGGCGGATAGTGATCCGGTTATCGCGGAGGGGCCTATGGCTTCCCTCGAGGAAGATCAAGACGTGTATTCGCGTTATCGCCAGTTGCGGATGAATTATTATGCCGTTCAGGCGTTGAAGGCAAGGGTGTACTTGTACGCGGGAGAACAGGCGAATGCTTTGGCTGTTGCCCGAAAGTTACTGACGGACAAGAGGGTGGATGAACATTTTCCCGCGGTAGACCCGAACAAGCTTTTGGCAAACCAGACGAATCCCGACCGGGTGTTCTCGACGGAGGTGCTGGCGGGTATTTACAAGAAAGACAGGAAGGATATTTATACCGGTTATTTCAGCGCGGAACAAGCAGGGAATAATTACCTGCATCCCCGGAAAGATTTCGTGAACACGAGTCTTTTCGCGGGAGAAACACAGGATTACCGTTTCCAGACGTGGTGGCAGATTGCTTCCGGGGTGGGAGAGAGCGGACACGTGCTTATCAAGTACAAGGGAATCGACCAGCCTAGCGGGACGACGGAAACGGAGTATTTCTATGCTGTTTTCATGTCATTGATTCGCTTGAGTGAGGTGTATTATATCGCGGCGGAATGTGAGCCCGTGTTGGCGGATCGGTACGAGTGGCTGAATCAAGCCCGTGCGCGGAGGGGATTGCCGAATTTGACGGCGGTTTCGGAAGATGATTTCATGAAACGGTTGCGGGGAGAGTATTTGCGGGAGTTTATCGGGGAAGGACAAATCTTTTTCATGTACAAGCGTTTGTATATTAATATAAACAGTGACGAGAACGGGTATGATACCAGTACTTACGGGGCAAGGGAGGAACGTTACGTGCTGCCAATGCCTTCCGGTGAAATTGCTAATCGTTAAAAGGATAAGATTATGAAATGGAAAAATATATTATGGGGTGCGGGATTGTGTTTTATTTTGAGCGCTTGCGAGAAGCAGGATATCCCGTTTTTTACCACGGATGATGCCGGAATTTATTTCCAACGGGTGACGAGTTATATTTACGGCAGTACCACGGAGTTTTACGCGGATTCGCTTTCTTATTCGTTCGTGTCGGCGCAAGCCTCGGCAAAGAGCGTGATGCTTGCGGCTACCGTGCGGACGATGGGAAAGGTGGCGGATTATGACCGTCCTTTCAAAGTGGTGGTAGACGAGGCGGGAACGACAGCCGTGGAGGGGAAGCATTACGAGTTGGATCTGGATACGGTGGTGGTTCCGGCAGGAGCCAGTACGGCATCCGTGCGGGTGCGTTTTTACCGCACGGATGATTTGATGGAGAGAACGGTGCGTTTGGCTCTTCGCTTGGAGGATAACGAGTATTTCAAGTGTTATTTCCCGGAGTACAAGAACACGAGTGCTTATACGGCGACGGGTGAGATGATTCACGGGGATGTGTTCGCTTTCTCGTTGAGCGAGATGTACACGGAGCCGAGTTATTGGTCGATGTTCGGGGGGAGCTTTTTCGGGGACTGGACTCCCAAGAAGTATCTGGTTGTTAACGCGGCTTGCGGTTTGACTCCCGCAGATTGGAGTAACGCGGGGTATGCCGGGGCTAAGGTGTCGTACGGTCGTTTTAGTTTTTTTGCCATGACCGTGCAGAAGTATTTGCAGGAACAAGCGGATGCCGGAACTCCGGTATCGGATTCGGACGGGAAGTATATGCAGCTTGCTCCTTCCTACGCGGTGGATTATTCCCGGTATGAATAATATTTAAAAATGATGTTATGAAAATGAATCGTATTATATTGTTTTTGTTTGCTTTTTCCCTTTGTGCTTGTTTTGATGATAAGGGAAATTACGAGTACCACGAGGTGGCGGAAATAACTATCGAGAATATCCCGGAGGTGGTTGAGGTGTTGGGAAATTCCGATCATATTGTCGTGAAACCGAAGATCGTTTCTTCGCTGGAAGGGGAGATCGGGGCGGATAACACTAATTTCGAATTCGGTTACAGGATCGAGAAAAAGTCCGGGGGCGTCATGGTGTCCGGGCAGAGATGGGTGGATTTGAATCCCTCGAAAACACTGGAATTGGATACGTTGGCGGCTTTCGTGGCGGACACGTATATCGGGTGGTTTACCGTGACGGACAAGCGTTCGGGAATACAGGCTTCCGCTACTTTCGACATAAAGGTGTCGTCCCCGACCTACGAGGGGTGGATGGTGCTTTGTGACGAGGGGGAAGAAGAACGTGTGCGGATGGATATGATTTCGGTTATTTCCGCGGAGCGGATTATCCCGGCTTATGACTTGTTGGCGCCGTTGGGATTGCCGGATTTGAAGTATGCCAAAGGTATCGGTTTTTACCCGAATCTTTTCGCGAGTCCTAATGACGTGATATACGTGATGACGGGTGAGGGCACGTATAAGTTGGATCGGGAAACCTTCAAGACGGATGTTTCGTGGGATATCAATAATATTGATTTTATCATTCCTCCCGCGGATGAGCGTGTCGTGTGCTACACGTCGGTGAATAACAGCAGTACGGCGGGAGCCTTGGCTTGCTTTTGCGTGACGGATGCGGGGAATGCTTACGCGCAAGTGCTGGGTTCTGCCGGGGCTGCTTTCGAGTATCCCGTGAATACTTCTGAACGGGGAAAAGCACCGGAATACAAGGTTGCCCCGTATGTCGGCGTGAGTATGGCTCGTCCGGGGAACGCGTCGACAGCTTTGTTGTATGATACGGATAACCGGAGGTTCGTGGGGTGGAAGTACAATTACAGTGATGATGACGCGATGCAGACTTTAACCCCGTTGCCTGATCCGGAAAACGGCTTGTTCAGTTTCAAGACGGGCATGGAGTTGGTGCATATGGAGAGTACCCGTTATTCTAACGGGTTGGTGTACGCGGTCTTGCAAGATGGCGGGGGACGGCGTCGCGTTTACGGGATTAATATGTCCGGTAACGGTTTCGTGCAGGAAGTCAAGTACGAGAATATGGATGCTCCCGATTTTGATAAGGCAACGGCTTTCGCTTTTCATTCCCAATTCCCGTATATGTTTTATGCCGTGGGGAATAAGGTGTATTTGCATAACTTGGGAACAAACACGACTTACCCGATGAGTACGATTGCTTTGGGGGAGCGTGAAGTGGTGACGATGTTGAAATTCAACCTGTATCGCCAATGTTCTTTAGGTCAGTTGAACAATCAGTCCGAAGAGTTTATGGCTCGGCAATATGAACTGATGGTTGCTTCCTATAACACGGATGCCCCGGATAATAACGGAGGCAAGTTAGGATTCTATCCGGTTGACGGGGTGAATAATACCGTGACGAAACGGGTGGAATATGACGGTTTCGCGCGAATAAAAGATGTCGTGTATCGTGAGCGTCGATAGGTGACGTGGTGATTATTATGCTCGGGAGAGGGGAACGTGTGCGTTCCCCTCTCTGTTTTTCTGAACTTCCAGAACGATGTTTGACCCCGAAGGCGAAGGTCATCCGTTCTGTCTGGACACGGAAGAGGCGGAGTAAAGACCGGGGGTGGTATGAAATTGTTTATGAAAGAATTTGTTGAATGCACTTTGACTCTCGAATCCTAGCAAAAAAGCAATCTCTGTGAAAGGTACTTTTTCCCTGATATATTCTTGGGCTAAATCCATTCGTAGGTTATTTAATATCTGTTGGTATGATGTGCCTTCCGATTTTAATTTGCGTTGCATGTTTCTTTCACTCATGTTGAATTTTTCTGCCACGCGTTTGAAAGATAAATCGGTATTTGAAAGGTTATGCATGAGATAGCGGCGAACTGTTCTTGCCAAACTATTGCTTTGCTCCGTATCCATTTGTTTTATCTCGTGCATGTAGTCCTCGAAGACGGGATATAATGATTTGTTTCCTGTAATGATGGGTAAATCCAGTACCGAACGCTTGAAAGCGAGAGATAGCTTGTCTTGATTAAACTCTATCGGGCAATATAGAAACTCTTCGAGTTTGTCAATCGTGCCTTCCTTGGGGTATATCGAGTGAGCCCGCGAGGGATATAAATATCTTCCCGTGAAACTATACGCGTATTGAAGCGAAATGCCGTATTGCATTTCCATCCATTGCCTGGAAGCTATCGGGTATAGTTGAGCGAATTCACGATTCATTGATATTTCAAAAAAGAAATAATCGTTGTCCTCCCTGTTCGTGTAGGTTAGAATATCATTAGCCGTGAGGTCGAGAGGTGCGGGATTCTCGAAAATCTCCCGGACATTTTTACTGCGGTTATAAATATTGTACATACTGCCGATTAAGACAAAGGGTAATAAAAATCCTGTTTCTAAGCCTATTCTGTTATTGCCGCTTTGTTTTACCACGTGTTCCAAGTATAATCCCAGTATGTTCGCGTCAATTTTTGTTGTCGGGTTTAGCAATGTATCTTGGTTAAACTTTCTTTGTGTGAATAACTTGGAAAGTTCCGCTGGGGGCGTTTGAAATTGCTTGATGAGTATATTCAATAAACCTGCCGATATATACATACTTTGTCGCTTTTGGACAAAATTATTGCATTATTGTCAATAATGCAAGTGATATACGATATACATTTGTTCTATCATTTTTAAAACTTGAAATATGAAAATAGAATTGGTACCCGCGAGTAGGATTTTATCCATCATGATAGTCTGTTTGGGAGTTATACACGAGATCGCGACATTCACGCCACTTGTACAAGACGGATTGGAGTGCTTGTCGAGAAGTGATTTTAATAGCGTGATATACATGAGTTTGATGTGTGGGGCTTCCCTTGTTTTGAGTGGGTGGTTATTGTTGCTATTACTCCCCAAGAATGTAACGCATGCGTTTCTTGCTTACCCGATTTTATTGATAAGTATTTTTGTGCTTATCAATGGAATCGTGTCTGTTATTTTTATAGTTGACAATCCGTTTGCTTGGTTCGTACTCGTGTCGGGATTATTAATAACTATAATTTCCGCTTGTAATTGTATGTTTTTTACGGCAAATGCCAAATGAGATTAACGTGTAACGACTAAACCTTTTTGCTCCTTTATCCGTATAGAGTGGTGTAATTTTTATAACATAACATATACAATTTATTAAAAGGAAAGAATGAAAGCAGCATTGTTTTTAGAAGATAACCAACTTTGCCACCTTAGTGGAAATATAGAAGGAAAAGCGATAAAGGTGTCAACGATTACGACAGAGGATGATAAGGTTGTTTCTATAAAAAACAGAGAGGTGAAAAACTGGAACGTGAATTATTTCGTCCAATGGCTCGCGGAATGCGGGATAAAGATGATTTATGTTTCCGGAATTGACGAGAAGATAAGGCGTTTTTTCGAGCAGATGAAAATTATCGTGAACGTGAAAAATTCGTCGGATCACCCTCTTTTAGTGAGAGAGATTACTTCTTGGGATTTCTCAGGTTAGTTTCCGGTTTAAACATGGTTTAAACAAGGGGCAATCGGAAAATCAGTAATTGAAACAAACTTCATTCATGGATTTTTCGATTGTCCTTTTTTAATAAAGTCTTGTTGTTGAGGTGGGTGCGGCAAAAAAATCAACGGGTAAGATTATTTCGGTCAAAATCGGGTAACCTAGCGCATAGCAGAAACAATGCAGGATATTTGGTCGAATCGGAATTATTTCTTAGTTTTGTGAACTAAACATTGAAAATAATCCAATGAATAGTTCTCGAAATAGCGATTTGATTTTGTCGATTTTTAGCGACGCTCGGACTGTGTTCTCTCTGAACGATATTGCTATGCTTATCGGAGAGAGTGACTTTAAGAAGTTGAACGAACGGTTGAATTACTATGTCCGCAAGGGAAAGTTGCTTCGTCCACGAAAAGGTGTGTATGTTAAACCCAACTACAACCCCGAAGAACTGGTCTGTTTGCTTTATACTCCGTCTTATATTTCATTGGAATACGTGTTGCAAAAAGCCGGTGTTGTTTTCCAGTATGATGAACGGATAACTGCTGTCAGTTATTTGAGTCGTAGTATCGATATAGAAGGTCGTACTTGTGCCTATCGAAAAATTAAGGGTGAAATCCTTATCGTCACGCAAGGTATCAGTCAAATCGGTAATGTAAATATCGCCACGCCCGAACGTGCCTTTTTGGACATCTTGTATTTAAATGCAACATACTATTTTGACAACCTAAATTCCATTGATAAGAATTTAATAACTAAACTTTTGCCGATATATAATTCCAAAACGCTTACGGCAAGAGTCAAAAAACTGCTTGCGAATGATTAACATCAACAAACATAAATTTTTTTTGACGCAGATACTCAAAGACATCTATTCCGATATCGAGTTGGCAAATAGCCTCGGTTTCAAAGGTGGAACAGCGTTGATGTTTTTTTATGATTTGCCCCGTTTTTCGGTCGATTTGGACTTCAATCTACTCGATTTGGCAAAAGAAAAAACGGTGTATGAAAAGGTGCGAAAAATCTTGTTGAAATATGGTAAGATATTCGATGAAGCAATAAAGTTCTATGGTCCAATTATCGTACTGGATTATGGTGTCGGTGAACGGAAATTGAAAATAGAAATATCCAATCGGCAGTGGAATAACCATTACGAAAGAAAAAACTTGCTGGGTATCAACATGCAGGTTATGGTCGCTCCGGATATGTTCGCTCATAAACTCTGTGCTTTACTTGACCGTGGAGAATTAACGAATCGTGATATCTTTGATAGTTGGTTCTTCATGCAGAAACAAACGCCGATAAACAAAGAGATTGTTGAAAAACGCATGGAAATGTCACTAGCTGATTACATGCAAAAATGTATCGACCATCTCGAAAGTGTGAGTGACCGAGGTATTCTGAACGGTTTAGGTGAGTTAATGGATGAGGATATGAAGAAATTCGTTCGTACAAAACTACGGACAGAAACCATATCCCTGCTTCGGTTCTATAAAGAATTTCCGATTCTCGCGTAGGGTGTTTTAGATTTGCAACACAAGATGTTAATACCTGTGCTCATGCTAATCCCGGTTTAACTCTTGGTTTAACTTTGGGCTTAAAATATCAAGATTTTTGGGCAAAGAAAAAGAGAGTTACTTTTGTAACTCTCTCTGATTCAGTGGTGCCACCAGGAATCGAACCGGGGACACAAGGATTTTCAGTCCTTTGCTCTACCAACTGAGCTATGGCACCATCGTTATGTTTTAACGGGTGCAAAAGTAGGGGAATTTTTTGAAATTGCAAGCGATTATAAAGAAAAAATAGAATCGGGATGAAAAAAAATAGGGGAGATGGAGAATAGGTGGCTTCCGGCGAGTGTTTTTCGGGGGTGAGATAAATTTTAAGGAATTAGCGAAAAAAAGTGATATTAATTTTTGATTATTAATAAATTAGTTATATTTGCTGCGGTAGAAGTTAAATAGTTGTTTATCGTTGAAACCAAAGATATCTATCTACGTACCCTTCTACATGTATTATTAATTTTAATTATTTTTATTGTGAATATTTTTGTTGCAAAGCTAAGTTCTGCCACCACGAGTGAAGACTTGCAAGCTCTTTTCGCGGAGCACGGTTCTGTTTCTTCAGCCAAAGTAATTATGGACAAAGAAACTGGTAATTCTAAATGTTTTGGTTTTGTTGAAATGGAAGACGAGACGGAAGGTTTCAACGCGATCAATGCTTTAAACGAGTCAGATTTTCAAGGACGGAAAATTGTTGTGAAAAAAGCAAGACCGAGAGAAGAAGGAGGCGATAATAGAGGTTATAGAGCACCGAGAGAAAGAAGATTCTAATCCCAATCGCTAAAGAAAAAAATCGAGAGTTAATAGACTCTCGATTTTTTTGTAGGTATTTATTCCCTGTACTTCATTTTCAAATAGGCGTACAGCACCCGGTGCATCAGTCCGGCTTCTTCCAGTTCCTCGTCCGAGAGGTTGGGAGCGAGTTCAATGTCATTGCTGACGTCGGAGAGTTGCTCGTCCCGGTCGATGCGGTTGCCGAAGTTTTGTTCCATGAAGAAAATATCGAATAACTGCATCCGTTCGAGGGATTCCAACGCGAGTTTCCGGGCTTCCAATAGATTGTCCGCCCTGTATTTTTTCAGAAATACCTCAATCATGCTATCCGTGAAATAGTCCGCGAAATAATGCATCAATATGATTCGTTTCTTCACGCAATCGTAGATGTTTTCCGGGGAACACGTGATTCTTTCGCTGATGCCCAAGTATGCTAGTTCAGCCAGTTCGATGCTTTCTTCTTCTTCCTCGTCCAGTTCGAGCAAGAGGATTTTGTATAGCATATCGGAAAATTCCTCTTGGCGGGTTATTGTCCGGCTCTCGTGATAATAGCGGAATCTGTCGGGGATGACTTTTCTCAACAACAGGCGGAGGGCTTTTCGGTCGCCGCTGGCACTGTGCAGTAAAGATTCGTCCAATATATTGTCCAGTTTGCTCATGGTCGGTCGTTTATTGTTGGTTGTCGGGGTTAAAATTTACCCAGCCTTGTGCTTTCAGTTCGAAAGAATTGCCGTCTTTCGTGATCAAGTTATATCCTTCGCTTTTGGCGCAGGTATGCCCGATGATGCTGATTCCTTCCATGGCGGATAATTTCTCGAAATCTTCCAGCGGGGCGGTAAACAGCAATTCGTAGTCCTCACCGCCGGAGAGGGCACACACGGTGGCATTCATGTTCAGTTCTTCCGCCATTTTGTAAGTCTGGTAATCAATCGGGAGTTTATCCTCGTATATTTTGCAACCCAGACCGGAATCATGGCAGATGTGTAAAACCTCGGAAGAGAGGCCGTCGGAAACGTCCATCATGGCCGTGGGCTTGATACCTTTTTCTTTCAACAGGCGGACGATATCCTGCCGGGCTTCCGGTTTTAGCTGGCGTTCCAGTATGTACTCGTAGCCGGAGAAGTCCGGTTGGGAACTCTGGTTTTCTTGAAATACCACTTTTTCCCGCTCCAGTAATTGCAAACCCATGTAGGCGGCTCCTAAATCCCCGCTTACGCAGATTAAGTTGTTTTCTTTTGCCGTGTTGCGGTACGTGATCTCTTCGTCGTCAGCTTCCCCGAGCACGGTGATGCTGATACACATGCCGGTTTTGGAAGATGTCGTGTCGCCGCCCACGAGGTCTACCCCGTATTGGTCGCAGGCGAGGTAAATCCCCTCGTATAATTCTTCCACGGCTTCCAGCGAAAAGCGGTTGGATATGGCTAACGAAACGGTAATCTGTTTCGCCGTGCCGTTCATGGCGCAAATGTCGCTGACGTTGGTCGCCACGGCCTTGTATCCCAGATGTTTCAATGGGGCATACGCGAGGTCGAAATGTACGCCTTCTATCAACATGTCCGTGCTGACGAGCACTTTTTTATCCTTGTAGTCCAGTACCGCGGCATCGTCGCCGACTCCTTTCATGGAAGAAGAATTTTTTAATTTTATATCTTGTGTCAAGTGACGGATTAACCCGAATTCCCCTAACGTGGATAGTTTTGTCAATGGTTTGTTTTCACTCATACTTCGTGTCTTTCTTGTTTCGTGTACAAAAATACACTAAATTGCCGAATGACGCAAATGGGAAGTCGCTTCGCTCAAGTCAAAGGTTCATAAAGTCCATAAGGTTCGTAAAATCCGTAGATCTTGCGGGTGCTTAACCTACGGCAGCTTTGCTGCCGATGAACACAGTCCGAAGGGCGCCCGTGACTTTATAGACTTTATGAATTTTAAGAGCCGAAGGCTCGACTTTATGGACCGGATGAAAAGCGTTTTGGCGCATTTTTCCTGTGGCTTTGCCACGTTGCAGGTTACGGGTTGGCAGGTTGCAAGTTTTTCTTGTTCGCGGGTTTATGCCTCGGCGGTTGAATCATAATATTGGTTTATCACGTAATAGATATTATCTACCCCATAGATAATTGGGTAGGTGATATTTTTTTGTACTTTTGCACAAATTGAATAATTAGGTTTTGTCAGGGGGTATATCCTTGTCATTTTCAATTTTCAATTTTCAATTTTCAATTAATGAGTTATGGCTAAAGAACAAGACGATATATTGAATGAAGTAACCGAGGGTGAGTATAAATACGGCTTTGTTTCTGACGTGGAAACCGAGATGATCGGCAAGGGATTGAACGAGGCTGTTGTCCGGTTGATTTCACAAAAGAAAGAGGAACCCGAGTGGTTGCTGGAATTTCGGTTGAAAGCGTATCGGCATTGGTTGACCATGAAGATGCCCGCGTGGGCGCAATTGGAGATACCGCCGATTGATTATCAGGATATAGTGTATTACGCTGCCCCGAAGCAGGAAGTGAAAAAGTCTTGGGATGAGGTTGATCCCGAGTTGAAAGCTACTTTCGATAAATTGGGGATTCCCTTGGACGAGCAGAAGACGCTTTCCGGGGTAGCCGTTGACGCGGTCATGGATAGCGTGTCAGTGAAAACGACGTTCAAGGAGGCGTTGGCTGAACGGGGAGTTATTTTCTGTTCTTTCTCTGAGGCGGTGAAGAATCACCCGGACTTGATAAAACGTTACTTGGGCTCCGTGGTGCCTTATTCCGATAATTATTTCGCGGCGTTAAATTCGGCGGTATTCAGTGACGGGTCGTTCGTGTATATCCCGAAAGGGGTGCGATGCCCGATGGAGTTGTCGACTTATTTTCGTATCAACGCGGCGAAGACGGGACAGTTCGAGCGTACGCTGATCGTGGCGGAGGAGGAGAGTTACGTGAGTTACCTTGAAGGGTGTACCGCCCCGCAGCGGGACGAGAATCAACTGCACGCCGCTATCGTGGAGATCGTGATCGAGAAGAATGCCGAGGTGAAATACAGTACCGTGCAGAACTGGTACCCGGGTGACAAGAACGGGAAGGGCGGTATCTATAATTTCGTGACGAAGCGGGGAATTTGCAAGGGAGAGAACGCCAAGTTAATCTGGGCGCAAGTGGAAACCGGATCGGCTATCACGTGGAAGTACCCGAGCACGATATTGAAGGGCGACGGTTCCGTGAGCGAGTTCTATTCCGTGGCGGTGACGAATAATTACCAGCAAGCGGACACGGGAACCAAGATGATACATATCGGGAATAATACCCGTAGCCGTATCGTGTCGAAAGGTATTTCGGCGGGGTATAGTTCCAACTCCTACCGGGGAAAGGTGAAAGTGGTGAAAAGTTGTCACGGGGCACGCAATTTCTCGCAGTGTGATTCGTTATTACTGGGAGATAAATGCGGTGCGCACACGTTCCCTTATCTTGAGGTGGCTAATCCTACGGCACAGGTGGAACACGAGGCGACGACTTCCAAGATTGGTGAAGACCAGATATTTTACTGCAACCAGCGGGGAATATCCACGGAGGACGCTGTCGGTTTGATCATCAAGGGGTACGCCGGAGATGTTATCAACAAAATGCCGATGGAGTTTGCCGTTGAAGCGCAGAAATTATTGCAGATTAGCTTGGAAGGAAGCGTGGGATGATATGGAAGCGATTTATGATTTGAGATTTACGATTTATGAATGACAAATTATGATTTATGGTTTTGGACGAGGGCGGTTGGTGCGGTTGGAATCTGAAATCTAAAATCTAAAATCTAAAATGAATATGAAGGGTTTACTAAAGATAAAGAATTTGCACGCCTCGATAGACGGGAAGGAGATTTTGAAGGGGATTGACTTGGAGGTGAACGCGGGCGAGATACACGCGATTATGGGACCGAACGGGGCAGGGAAAAGTACACTTTCCGCCGTGTTGACGGGACGGGAGTGTTTCGAGGTGACGGAAGGGGAGGTTTGGTTTAACGGTAAGAACTTGTTGGAGTTGCCGGCGGAAGACAGGGCGCGGGAAGGGATATTCCTGAGTTTCCAGTATCCGGTGGAGATTCCCGGTGTAAGCACGGTCAATTTCTTGAAGACTGCCGTGAATGAACAGCGTAAATACAAGGGGCTGCCGCCTTATCCTGCCGGTGAGTTTCTGAAGATGATCCGGGAGAAGATGGAACTCGTGAGCATCGACAGCCGTTTGTTGAACCGCTCGTTGAACGAGGGCTTTTCCGGCGGGGAGAAGAAGAAGAACGAGATTTTCCAGATGGCGGTGCTGGAGCCGAAATTGTCTATTCTTGACGAGACGGATTCCGGTTTGGATATCGACGCCTTGCGCATCGTGGCAAACGGGGTGAACAAGTTGCGGCGTCCGGACAATTCCACGATCGTGATCACGCACTACCAGAGGTTGTTGGATTATATCGTGCCCGACGTGGTGCACGTGTTGTATGACGGTCGAATCGTGAAAACCGCCGGCAAGGAGTTGGTAGCGGAGTTGGAGAAACACGGTTATGATTGGATAAAAGAGGAAGTACATTCCGGTAAGTAATAGACAATGGAGAGATTAGAGAAAATAAATAATGATTTTGCTACCCTTTTCCGGGAGGGACAACAGTTACTCCGGGAGGGATGCGGCGAGGTGATGAACCGTCACCGGGAGGAAGCGTTCGGGCGTTTCGTGGCGCTGGGCGGTGTCCCGTACAAGACGGAAGATTACCTGTACGCGGATACGTTGCCTGTTTTCGACCGGGATTACAAGGTGGTATTGAAACATATCAAGCAGGGTGTTGACTTGAACGAGTTGTTCAAGTGCCATGTGCCGAATCTGGAAACCAATCTGATGCTGACCATCAACGGGTGGTTCGTGCAGGAAAACCGTGTTCCCGGGATTCCGGAAGGGGTAATCATTTGCAGTCTTGCCGAGGCGAGCGTGAAGTACAAGGAGATTTTCGAGCAACACTATGACCAATACACGCGTCCGGCTGACTCGGACGGGTTGGTGGCGCTGAACACGGCTTTCGCGCAGGACGGCGTGTTCGTGTACGTGCCCGATAACGTGGTGATGGAGCGTCCGTTGCAAGTGGTGAATCTGATGCGGGCGAATGCGGATTTGATGTCTTTCCAGAGAAATATGGTGGTGCTGGGACGTAACGCGAAAGCGACGATTCTGGTATGTGACCATACCTTGTCGGATGATGTTTTCCTGTCGAATAATACCACGGAGGTGGTCGTCGGGGAGAATGCCGCGTTTGAATACTATCACGTGCAGAATCAACATATAGAGGCGTCGCAGATTAACAGCGTGTTTGTTTGCCAAAAGCGGAACTCGCGTTATGATGCCAACGTGATCTCGCTTTACGGCGGGTTCATTCGTAACAATTTGTACGCCGCCTTGAGCGAGGAGGGGTGCGAGTGTAACCTGTACGGGATGTACTTGTCTGACAAGAAACAACAGGTGGATAATTTCACCTTTATCGACCACATCGCCCTGCGTTGCACGAGTAACCAGCATTTCAAGGGCGTGTTGGACGACGCGGCTCTGGCGAATTTTGCCGGACGGATTACCGTGCGACCGGATGCCCAGAAGACAGAGGCTTTTCAGGCGAATAATAACTTGTTGCTGACTGACACGGCACAGGTGAACACGAAGCCGCAACTGGTGATTGATGCCGATGACGTGAAATGCAGTCACGGGGCTACCGTGGGACAGATCGACGAAGAGGCTATGTTTTACTTGCGTAGCCGGGGTATCGGTGAGGCGGAAGCCCGCTTGATGATGATGTTCGGCTTCGCGCACGAGATTGTCGGGCGGGTGAAACTGGAACCTCTGCGGGAGGAGATTGACAATCTGGTGGATAAACGTTTAAGAGGAGAATTAACGAAGTGCCACAATTGTGTGATGCACTGTAAGCAATAAATTATGTTCGATGTAAGTCAAGTCAGGAAGGATTTTCCGATACTGGAGGAAAAAATCTATGATAAACCGCTGGTGTATCTGGATAACGGGGCAACCACGCAACGTCCGCTGACCGTGATCGATAAGATGACGGAATATTACCTGCGTTATAACTCTAACGTGCATCGCGGGGTACATTACCTGAGTAATAAATGTACGGATGCGAACGAGGAGGCACGGGAAATCGTGCGGAAGTTTATCAACGCCGCGTTCACCGAGGAGATTATCTTTACCCGGGGAACCACGGAGAGTATCAATCTCGTGGCGCACTCTTTCGGTGAGGCATTTATCAACGAGGGGGACGAGATTATCGTGACGGAGATGGAGCATCACGCGAATATCGTTCCGTGGCAGATGTTGTGCGACCGCAAGAAAGCGGTGTTGAAGGTGGTGCCTTTCAATGACAAGGGTGAGTTGGACATGGAGGTGTTCGGGAAGTTGTTGAACGAGCGGGTGAAACTGGTTGGCGTGGCTTACGTGTCGAATGTACTGGGAACGGTGAATCCCGTGAAGCAAATTATAGATGCCGCCCACGCCCGCAGGGCATACGTTCTGGTGGACGGGGCGCAGGCTATTCAACATATTCCGGTGGACGTGCAGGGATTGGATTGTGATTTCTTCGCGTTCTCCGGTCATAAGATTTACGGTCCCACGGGGATTGGCGTGTTGTACGGGAAGAAAAGCCTGTTGGAACAGATGCCGCCGTGGCAGGGGGGGGGCGAGATGATCAAGGAAGTGCGTTTCGAGAAAACGACTTACAACGAGTTGCCCTTCAAGTTCGAGGCGGGGACACCCGATTTTATCGGGGTGATTGGCTTGGGCGAGGCGTTGGAATACGTGAACCGGATTGGCTTGGACGGGATAGCCCGTTACGAGCACGAGTTGTTGGGGTACGCGATGGAGCAGATTCGCCGGATTCCCGGTATCATCCTTTACGGGGAAGCGGCGGAAAAGTCTTCCGTGATTTCTTTCGGGATAGAGGGGATTCACCCGTTTGACCTCGGGACGCTGTTGGATAAAATGGGTATTGCCGTGCGGACGGGACAGCTTTGTGCCGAGCCGGTGATGCAACATTACGGGGTAACCGCGATGGCTCGCGCGTCGATAGCCATGTACAATACCCGGGAGGAAATAGATGTGTTCTGTGCCGGGTTGAAGAAAATAGAACAGATTTTCAAAATGTAAAGACAATGACGATAGAAGAGATTCAGAATCAAATCGTGGAAGAGTTTTCCATGTATGACGATTGGATGGATAAATACGCTTACCTGATCGAGATCGGGAATGGTTTGGAGACAATGGACGAGGCGCATAAGACGGACGACAACTTGATAAAAGGGTGTCAGTCGCGGGTGTGGTTCCATGCCGGACTGAAAGACGGTAAATTATACTTTGAGGCTGACAGTGATGCGATTATCACGAAAGGGATTGCCGGGTTGTTGATTCGGGTGTTTTCCGGGCAGACGCCTCACGATATCGTGAACGCTAATCTGGATTTTATTGACAAGATTGGATTAACTCAGCATTTGTCGCCCACGCGGTCGAACGGGTTGTTGTCTATGATAAAGCAAATCAAGTATTACGCCTTGGCTTACGAGGCAAAATGATGTGATATGGGAAAAAGTTTAATGGAAGATTTGGTGATAGAGAAGTTGTCGACGGTGTACGATCCGGAGGTGCCGGTGAATATATGGGAGTTGGGGCTTGTCTACGGTATCGAGTTCCCGAAGCAGAACGAAGTAATTGTCACAATGACGCTTACAGCTCCGGGATGTCCCATTGCCGATCAGATCGTGCAGGAAGTACACGACGTGGTATTGACGCTTGACGGGATTGATGAGGTAACCGTTAATCTGACTTTTGAACCGGCTTGGACTCCCGATCGGATGAGCGAGGTGGCGAAGTTGGAATTGGGATTCGGGATTTGAGTTCATAAGGTTTGTAAGGTTTATAAAGTTCATAAAGTTAGTAGACCTTATAGGACCTTTTGAACCTTATAACTTTATAAACCTTATGAACCTTATAAACTGTTTAGAGGAAGCCCGGCTCTTGGGATTTGATGCCTGCGGGGTGGCTCCGGTCGATACGCTGACTCGGGAGAAAGAGGTTTTGCTTCGTTGGATAGAGAAAGGGTTTCACGCGGGAATGGGATACATGGCGAAGAATATAGAGAAGCGGGAGAATCCCGCTTTACTTGTTGAAGGAGCCCGTTCCGTGATTGTAACATTGACTAATTATTATACCTCCCGTCGTCAGGAGAAGGATGTACCTGTCATCGCCCGTTACGCTTACGGGAAAGATTATCATATCGTGCTGAAAGAACGGTTGTTCCGGTTGCTTTCTGTTTTAAAGGAGAAGACCGGACGTGATATTCGGGGGAGGGTGTTTGTCGATTCCGCCCCGGTGTTCGAGCACGAGTGGGCACGGCGGGCGGGGTTAGGTTGGATAGGACGCAATACCTTGCTAGTGAATCCCCGGTTGGGATCGTATTGCTTTATAGGGGTGATTATATCCGATTTCGAACCTTCCGGCTATTCTCTTCCGGAAGAGCGGGATTTTTGCGGGACGTGCAACCGTTGCGTGGAGGCTTGTCCCACGGGAGCTTTGTCTTCACGCGAAGTGAATGCCAACCTTTGTATTTCTTATAACACGATCGAGCGTAAAGATGAAATTCCGCTGGAAATCAAAGAAAAGATGGGACAGCGCTTTTTCGGGTGTGATGCTTGTCAGGAAGTATGCCCGTGGAACGGGAAGGCGGTGATGCACCGCGTGAAAGAATTTTTGCCTGACGAGTGGCTGATGCACATGAGCCGTGAAGATTGGCTTGAATTGGACGAGGAAACTTTCAAAAGCCGTTTCAAAGATTCCCCGCTCTCCCGTCCCGGTCTGGAACAGATAAAGCGGAATCTATCGCAACCGCTGTTGCTGTAACTATGGTTGCATTATTTCCTTTTTTTACTACATTTGTACAATATTGGATTACGTGTGTTATGAATATGGATAGATTGAATAAAAATAGTGAAGGGGTAAATAATCGGATGTCATCGGAAAAAGAATTCGAAGAGGCTTTCCGTTATTATTACCGTCCTTTGTTTTTATTCGCGTACGGTTACGTGATGAGTGAAGAAGAGGCGGAGAATATTGTTCAATCCGTCTTTGCCGGGATGTGGGAGAACCGGAAGCGATTGCCGGAGAACTTGAATTTGAAAGCCTATCTTTATTCTTCCGTGAAACATGCCTGTTTACGTTATTTCAGACGGCTCCGCCTTTTGGACGAGTACAAAAAGCGACAAGCGGAGGCTTTGGTACTTTCTTTCGCTGATGATGATGTGGAAGATGACAAAGAATTAGTTGCTCTGGTACAACAGGCTTTGTCAAAACTTTCCGAGCAACAGCGTAAGATTGTGGAGTTGCACGTGATGGAAGGTAAAAAATACTTGGAAATCGCTGAGCAATTAGCGTTGTCCGAGAACACCGTGCGCACTCATTTGAAACGGGCGTATAAAATTCTGAGGGAAAATCTTTCCTGTCTTTTTCTGGATATTTTTATTTAAGAACTATGGAACAAGAAAATGCTAACCAAGTAGGACCAATGAAGGTTATATTCGCTTATAACGACGTGTTTTTCAGTTTCTTTTATGATGACGAGAGCGGTTGTATCCATCGTTCGCACGAGTACGCGATGAATTATGTCTATTCGGGCGAGATGATTCTTGATAATGGTAAAGAACAGATTCGTGTCGGAAAAGGCGAATGCGTGTTCATTCCCCGTGACCACCATATTACAATGTATAAAAAGACGTGTGACGGCGAACGTTATTGCGGTATCTTTTTGAATTTTAAAAGGAATTTCCTGCGGGAGATGTACGGTAAGTTAGACCATTACAAACTTCCTGCCTCTACGTCCAAGTTGGATGCCGGCGTAATCAAGCTGCCTAAAACCGCGGAAATTGCGAGTCTTTTCGCCTCGATGACGCCCTATTTCGACCCGGAGGTAAAGCCGAAAGATGATTTTATGAATCTGAAGTTGCAGGAAGGGTTGCTCGCTCTATTACATATTGACGAACGGTTCGCACCGATGCTTTTCGATTTCAACGAGCCGTGGAAGATTGATATTCTGGACTTCATGAGCAAGAATTATATGTACGAGTTCACGTTGGACGAATTGGCGCACTACACGGGAAGAAGCCTTGCCACGTTCAAGCGTGATTTCAAGAAGATAAGCGACCTCACACCGGAAAAATGGTTGATTCGCAAACGTCTTGAGATAGCTTACGCCAAGATGAAAGAGGGTGGGAGAAAGGTTGCGGATGTTTACGCTGAGGTCGGGTTCAAGAACCCGTCGCATTTTTCTACGGCGTTCAAGAAGCAGTACGGGGTACCGCCGACTGCCGTTTTCGCTTGATTTCACGGGAAGATAAATTGAGCTTTTGAGAAATAATCTTTGAGCCTCACAGCAATTATGCCGTGGGGCTTTTGCTTTACCTTTGCGTTATAAGATAAAACAATTAAAACCATAAATGATATGAAAAAATCAATTAGACAACTATCTGCGGCTTTAATCGTGTGCTTTTGCACCGTGGGAAGCTTATTTGCAACAAACAATAATTTAAATACTAATACCATGGAGAACGAAAACTTGAATTTAACTCAAGAGTGGGACAAAGTGTTTCCTAAAAGTGACAAGGTGAATCACAGTAAAGTGACTTTCCGCAATCGTTACGGCATCACGCTTGCCGCCGATATGTATATACCCAAAAATGCCGTTGGGAAATTACCCGCTATTGCAGTAAGCGGTCCCTTCGGTGCCGTGAAGGAACAGTCGTCAGGACTTTATGCCCAGACTATGGCAGAGCGCGGTTTTCTGACTATTGCCTTTGACCCCTCGTACACGGGCGAGAGCGGTGGGGAACCTCGTTATGTTGCCTCTCCCGATATCAACACGGAGGATTTCTGTGCGGCGGTAGATTTTCTCTCTACGCGTGATGACGTGGATCCCGAACGTATCGGAATTATCGGTATCTGCGGATGGGGCGGAATGGCAATTAACGCGGCTGCCATCGACACCCGGATCAAAGCGACCGTTACTTCTACAATGTACGATATGAGCCGGGTGAATGCCAATGGTTATTTTGACTCGATGGATGCCGAGCAACGTTACGAACTCCGCAAACAGCTCAACGCCCAGCGTACAATTGACGCGAAGAACGGTTCATACGCTCTCGGCGGTGGCGTGGTGGATCCGCTGCCTGACGATGCCCCTTGGTTCGTGAAAGATTACCACAATTACTACAAGACGGAACGCGGCTATCACAAGCGTTCCCTTAATTCAAACGGCGGTTGGAACAAGACATCGGCTCTTTCGTTTATCAATATGCCTCTACTTGCATATAGCGATGAAATCCGTAGTGCTGTTCTGGTAATCCACGGGGAGAAAGCACACTCCCGTTATTTCAGCGAGGATGCATTCAAGAAACTGAAGGGTGACAACAAGGAACTGATGATTATCCCCGGGGCTTCTCACGTGGATCTTTACGACAATCGTGCAGGAGTGATACCCTACGATAAAATCGAACAGTTTTTCCGTGAAAATCTCAAATAAGGAATTGTCAGTTGGAGAACTGAAAAATGCAGTGGCGCCTTTCACGAGGCGCCACTGTTTCTGTAAGAAATAGAAGAATGCATCAAATCCCGTTTGCTAGGATAAAAAAAACGAAAAAAAATCATTTTCGTGTCACCCAAAATTGAAGTTCATGTCTTTTAGGGGAAATTTGAAGAAAAGGATATGAATCAGGAACAGATAGATTGGACTTTAATCCGGAAGCGAGTGGACGGTTGCCTGACCGATGAGGAGCGGGAGCGCTTGGAGCGTTGGATAGCGGGGGACGAGCAACGGCGGCATTTCGTGGAACACGCTTGTCGATATTATGAACGGGAGTTGCCCGTGGTCGATGAAGCTCGGGTGTCAAGAGCGTGGCAACGTTTCTCGCATGGACGCAAGGAGAAACGGAGAAAGCGGATACTCTCGTTGTGCACGTGGAGTGCGGCGGCCGTGATTCTTTTGGTTGCCGGGACTTGGTTCTGGGCATCGAATACCCGTGAAATTTCGAGCAGAAAACCTATTTCGGCAATTGCTTTCGGGAATAACAGTGTCCGATTGGTTATTTCGGACGGAACGCGAATTGATTTAACTACCCAAGAGCCGGGGCAGACTATTATAGACAAAGGTGTGAACGTGCATCTGAAAAAAGAGTCGCTTTCTTACGAGAATAACCCCGTCGTGGAAGATACGCTTTATCACACGGTGGAAGTTCCCCGGGGCGGAGAATACCACCTCACGTTGAGCGATGGTTCACGGGTCTGGTTGAATGCCGAGAGTCGTTTGACCTATCCCATGGTGTTCGGGGCGTCTGAACGTCGGGTGCGTTTAGAGGGAGAAGCCTATTTTGAGGTGGAACCCGGGAAAGGACGTTTCGTGGTGGAAACGGGTGACATGAACGTACGGGTGCTTGGAACGGCTTTTAACGTGAACGCCTACGGTGATGAGGCTACCACACGAACTACTTTGGTTCACGGAAAGGTGGAGGTATTAACAGTGAAGGATGATTTGCAGCGAATATTGATTCCCGGGGAACAGGCTATACTTGACCGGGCAAGTGGGCAATTGGATGTGGAGCAAGTGAGCACAGACCTTTATACCCGATGGATAAAGGGACAATTCGTCTTTCGGGATGCTCCTTTGCGGGATATCATGCGAACGTTGGCACGTTGGTACGAGATGGAGTATGAATTTACCGATTCGGAATTGGAATCACTGTGTTTCTATGGTGTAATCAGTCGCTTTGAGCGAGTGGAGAGTTTGTTGGAACAATTTGAAAAAACAGGTAAAGTGCGTTTTGAATATAAAGGGAATAAGGTTGTGGTAAAAAAATAAGGGATGCTGGAAACATCCCTCGGGTTTAATCAAAACGGACTGCTGGAAACAGTCCATATTATTAACGTCATTACAAATGTATGAAAAAAAAGTTGAATGCGTGCTATTGCCGAAGGCAATGGCTAAAAAAAATGTTACGAGTGATGAAAATAGGATTTTTCCTCTTGGTGTTAAGTTTGACATCAGTGTATGCGACTACATTTTCTCAACAGAAAGTGAGTTTGGATGTGAAGAATGGAACTCTTCTGCACGTTCTGGATTTGTTGCAGGAACAATCGGGATATACCTTTTTGTTTTCCAGTGAGGATGTGAAAAATGTGACAAATCTTTCCATTAAAGTGGAAAACGAAGATTTATTCAATGTATTGAAACAATGCTTGCAGGGGACATGTTTAAGTTTTGAGGTCAATGAGAAATTGGTGGTTTTGCGGCGACTTGTGTCAAAAATGGATGAACCGGAGAAAAAATCAATCCGGCTTAAGGGATTCGTGTATGACACGAAGAAGCAACCGATGCCGGGTGTGACAGTCAGATTGATAGGGACTTCCGTGGGTACGGCAACCGATGCTAATGGGCGGTTTTCCGTGGTATTACCAGTAGAAAAGGGACAGTTGGAATTCTCTTTTGTCGGTTTCCGTAGCCAAATTGTGCATTTTTCAGAAAAGACGGAAGTCGACACTTTAAGGATAACGATGCATGAGGACGTGCAAGCGATTGATGAAGTGGTGGTGACGGGTTACGGTGACGTGAGCCGGAAAAACTATACCGGGGCAGCGACAACGGTACGGGCGGCGGATATTTTAATGCCGGGAGTCTCCTCTATCGATCAGATGTTACAAGGTGTCGTTCCCGGTATGTTAGTATGGAACACGACAGGACAGGTGGGGGCAACACCCAAGATTCGAGTTCGGGGGACTTCGACTTTATTAGGAAGCCAAGAGCCGGTTTGGGTGGTAGATGGTGTCGTGCAGCGGGATCCACAACCTTTTAATTCTGATGAAAATTTGAAATTCTCTACGGATGCCGATGATATTAAGGAATTGGCGGGAAATGCTATTTCATGGTTGAATCCTTATGATATTGAAACAATTACTGTATTGAAGGATGCTTCAGCAACAGCCATTTACGGTTCTAAGGCGGCGAATGGGGTAATCGTGGTAACCACGAAGAAAGCTACTGCCGGGAAAGTGGCGGTGAATTATTCAGGAGATTTCACCATCGGTCAACGTCCCCGTTACGGGTTGTATGATTTGATGAACTCGGAAGAACATATGCGGCTTCAAAAAGAAATATACGAGGAACGTCGTAAATATCCTTCAGCCTCATTCATGTTACCCATAGGCTATTACGGGTTGCAGCAAAAATTATTACAACGGGAAATCACATTGGAGGAAATGGATCTGGAATACCGGAAATTAGCACGGACAAACACGAATTGGTTTGATATTTTGTTTCGTAATTCATTCAGCCATACTCATTCATTGGGAATCAGTGGCGGTTCGGAGAAAGTACAAAATCGGACATCTTTCGGATTCACACAGCAAAAAGGAGAGGCAAAAGGGAATGATGTAACGAATTTTACAGTGTCTTCAAACACGACAGTGCAACTTTGGGAGCGGGTGACGGTGAATATGTTGTTGAACGGGAGTATCCGGGAGGTGGATGGTTTTGCTTACGGGGTAGATCCTTTTACTTATGCTTATAATACTTCTCGTGCAATTCCTGCTTATCATGAAGACGGCTCTTTGTATTATCATGATAAACAAGGTCAATTGAGTAATGTAATATCAGGGAAGACCACGTATAATTATAATATATTGAATGAGTTGGCAAACACGGGGAGTGAGAACACGACCCGGACGTGGGGAACGATTTTTGATTTGAAATGGGAAATCTTACCCGGTTTGGAGTATCAGGGATTGTTTTCTTACGCTTCTTCATCAGCAAACTCAGAACAGTATGCGGGCGAACGTTCTTTCTATATCACCAGTATCCGGGGATACGAGTATGGAACAGTGAAAACTACCGACAGTGGGTATCGCTCCACGCCTCTACCTGTAGGAGGGGTGTTATCAACCGATATGACAAACACAAGAACCGTTACCGTGCGGAATAGTTTGGTGTATGACCGTTTGTTTCGGGAAAAACATCGGGTGACTTTGCAAGTGGGAATCGAAACAAATTCCGTGAAAACGAAAGGAGAAACAAACTTGCGTTACGGGTATTTGCCGGAACGGGGTGAAACTTTTGCAACGCCTCCGATTTCCTATAAGGTTATATTTACAGAATATGATAACACGGATATCGTCAATGGCACACATACTATTGTTAATCGGATCGAGAATGAATTGAGCGAGTTTGCCACGGGGGTGTATACCTATGACGATCGTTACGTGGCGAATTTTAGCGTACGAGCAGATGCTTCCAACCGTTTTGGGCAAGATAAAAATAAGCGTTTTCAACCGACGTGGTCTGCCGGCGTGAAATGGCGTGTGACTCGTGAGGCGTTCTTGAGAAATTCGTGGTGGTTGAATAATTTGGATATTTATGGTTCTTACGGTTATCAAGGAAATGCGGTGACATCGGTTTGTCCCGAGCTGATAGCTACAGATCAATATTACAACCAGTATCAGGCTTTTGGGTTAAAGGTGAAATCATTGCCTTATCCTTCATTGGGCTGGGAAAAGACGAAAACGTGGAATGTGGGAGTGGACGCTTCCTTGCTTGAAGGACGGGTGAATTTCACGTTCAATTATTTCAAAAAGATTAGTGATGTCCTTGCTTCCCGAGAAATCGCTTACGAGAATGGGATGGCGAACGGGATTGTTTTCGGTTCGACGATGAAGAATTACGGTTATGATTTCGTGATTAACGTGGTTCCTGTTCGTACTGAAAAGTTTACATGGCAACTTTCGCTGAATACTTCCGTGACCAAGAATGGCGTGAAGGATAACGAGAGAGTCAACACGTTAGATGATTATTTGAATGGTTCCGCCGTGGTAAACGGGCGTCCATTCTCAACATTTTATTCTTACAAATTTGCCGGATTGGATAAAGAATACGGTACACCGACTTTTGAAAACACGGATTTGGAAAATGGTGGAAGTCCGAAAGATTTCCTCGTGGAGAGTGGAAAATTTACCCCGGATTTCTCCGGTGGTTTGAATACGATGCTCAAATACAAACAATTTTCTTTGTATGCCTTGTTTGCCGTTCAATTTGGCGGGCATGACAGGTTGCCGGATTTTTATGCCTCATCATTATCCACGGGTTCGGGACTTCCGGGACCGGAGAAAAATGTGTCAAGAAAATTGATGAACCGTTGGAGAAATCCGGGTGATGATACGCAAATTCCGGCACTTCCGGGGGGGGAAGGTACAGAATACGTAAGATTACCCGTTACACAGACCTCCACGAGTAGCCTGCAGAATTGTTACGTGATGTATAACAATTCTGATATTCGGGTGGCTAACACGGATTTTATCCGTTGTCGTTCTCTTTCCTTGTCTTATGATTTCACGGGGGAATGGTTGAATAAAATGGGGTTGAGCTACTTGTCGATGAAAGCGAGTATGACGAATCCGTTCATGTGGGTGTCGGATAAAAAATGGGATGGTCTGGATCCAGAAACGGGGAATTGGCCTGCACGGCGTGTTACCTCTTTGTCATTGCAGGTTAGGTTTTAATGATTAACGAATAAATGATGAGATATGAAGTACTTTAGAAATATGATATTAGGATGGCTTTGTGTATGTTTGATAGGAGCGTGTTCGGATTTCTTGGAGGAAAAGTCGCAGGACGAGGTTTTGGTGAAAACTGCTTCGGATTATAGTGAATTGCTATTGGGATATATGGGGTATTCTGATTGTTGGGGACTACTCTATCTTTTGAGTGATGAAACCCGTTTGGATGATAATCAATATTGGGGTGACGGAAATACGGATGATGCCACGGGAATAAGTTATAGGGATTATTACACTTGGCAACCGGATATGTGGGAAGGGACTAGTTCGAGCGAGACCAATTGTTACAAGGAAATGTATGAACTGATCATGGGTGTCAATGCCGTGTTGGACGGGATTGATGACGCGGAAGGAGATCAAGCGACGAAAGATCGGGTAAAGGCAGAAGCGCTTGGATTGCGGGGTTTTTATTATCATTTTCTGGTGAATGTTTTCGGGGAACCGTATAATTGTAACAGACAGGCTCTTGGAGTTCCCTTGAAATTGACAGCCGCATTGTTGGAAAACGGAATTGCCCGTAATACAGTAGAAAAGGTATATGATCAGATTGTGAAAGATTTGGAACAATCATCCGAGTTGTTTCGTCAATACCCGAAGCAAAGGGGTGATTACCGGATAAACGGTACGGTGGTGGATATTTTATTGTCCCGGGTGTATCTTTATATGGAAAGATGGGATGAGGCAATAGCTGCGGCAAACAGGGCAATCGAAACATCTGAAGGATTAACCGATTACACGAAAATGAATGCCGGAGACGAATTTGTGATGGCATCATACACTCATTCCGAGGTGGAATGGGTGTACGGGAAGGCCAAAATGAGACCGATTTTGTTTGTTCCGTCAGAGAAACTTATGGAGGTTTTAGAGGGGAAGAAGGATTGCCGGAAAACATTTTGGATTAAAAAAGATGAAATATTAAACCAAATACAAATCACGAAGATTGATCGTTATGACTTGACTGAATTGTATAACACGATACGTATTTCCGAGGCTTATTTGAATCGTGCGGAAGCATACGTATTGTCGGAACAGGCAAATAAGAACACTCTTGCGTTGGATGACTTGAATCGTTTGCGTCACCACCGCATCATAGGGTATACTGATGTGTCGATTGTCGATGAGGAGGATTTGTTGAATGCGATTCGAGAGGAACGTTATGCGGAGTTGTGTTTCGAAGGACACCGTTGGTTTGACTTGCGCCGTTACGGAATGCCTTCCATTACCCATGATTATAAAATAAGAAAGAACGCACCATGGGAAACTTACACCCTGCGGGAAAAGGATCCGCTTTATACCTTGCCAATTCCGACATCGATGTTTACGAATAACATACAGTTGGAACAGAATGCTTCTGCCAATGAGCTGCGACGGGTGGGAATAATCAAGTGAAACCTGTAATTAATTGACGATAATGAAAAAGATAACGATATATTTAACTGCGCTTTGCTTGTTATGCTGCATGGCGTGTTCCGAGGACAAAGAGATCGGGAAAGTCGCCCCTTTGACCATGGCTTATGAGTTACCCCAGGGAAAATCCACGGCAGATGATCGTATCGTGGAATTGTACAATCAGTACGGGATGTTTATCGTGTACGACTATAAAAATAGGGATTTTATTTATGATAACCCGTTAGAAAGTTATACTTATGAATTGCCGGATCCCCTATACGTGCAGGACATGATGGATTTGTTGGAGGATATTTGGTTCGGATTTTATTCTGAAAAACTTCATCAGAAGACCTTGCCTTATCAGATATTCCTGGCAAAAGAGTTAATGAATTATGATGATCAAAGCGTGTTTGTGGTTTTTGGGAACTTTTCGATGGCGTTTGGGCGTTGTTCTGATGAAATCCGAAATATGACACCGGGGGAGAAATTGGCCTTAAAAAACGAGTTACAGTCCACCCTTTGGTGGAGGAGATGGATTTACGGTAAAGTGATCGAGGTTCCGGAAGCGTTTTATGAGGTGAGCAATTACGACATCAAAACAACCAACAGGGACGAATCGGCGGAAAATTATTACAAGGCAGAAGGTTTTATCAGTTATATCGACGGGCTGACGTTTAAAAATGAAGATATTGAAGCGTTCATAAAGGGTATGGTCACGTGGACATCGGAGAGATGGGCGGAAGAATTTAAATGGCCGCTTGTGAAAAAGAAATATGATATATTGCGTGATTATTATCTGAAAAATTATGACATCGATCTAAAGAAAGTAGGCGATGCGGTTTACGAATGAAAAACGGATTGTAATATAAGTAGTGTGTCTTAACCACGGGTGTCCGGGTGAGTACCCCCGGACACACACTCTTCGGATTGTGGGGAAAATCGTGTGAATTAAATTAAAATAATTTCTTGGCAAACAAGTGATTTCGTGCGTGTTCTATACAATATGTATAGGTCATTTTTTGCCCGGGGTGAATATTGTATGTTTAAAAATAAAAAAGAATTTTATGGAAGAGGCAATTGTAAAAGTCGAACATCTGTCCCACCGTTATAGTGTTCAGTGGGCGATCCGGGATATCAATTTCGAGATCACGAAAAATGGGATATACGGGTTGTTAGGCTCTAATGGTGCGGGTAAATCCACGACGATGAATATCATGTGTGGCGTGCTTAAACAAACAGAGGGAAGTATTTATATCAAGGGAATCAATATGCGGGAACACCCGATTGAGGCGAAGCGCCATATCGGGTTCTTACCCCAGCACCCGCCTTTGCACGGGGATCTGACCGTGGAGGAGTATCTAAAGTTTTGCAGTTCATTGCGTGACATTCCGGATAACAAGGTTAAAGAAGCCGTGGGCAAGGCGATGGAGCGTTGCGGGATTACTCATTTCCGGAAACGGCTGATACGGAATTTATCTGGGGGATACCAGCAACGGGTGGGTATCGCCCAAGCGATTATTCATGAGCCGGCGTTTGTGGTATTGGACGAACCGACTAACGGATTGGACCCCAACCAGATTATTGAAGTTCGCCATTTGATAAAGGAAATTGCGCAAGAACGTACGGTGGTTTTGTCCACCCACATCTTGTCGGAAGTGCAGGCGACTTGTGATTATATCCGTATGATAGAACAAGGAAAATTGGTATTTGCCGGTACGGTAAGTGAATTCGATAATTATATAGTTCCGAGTACGGTAGTGGTATCATTAATTGCCCACCCGACCGTGGAGGAATTGCAAACCGTTCCGGATGTGCTCAAGGTGGAAGAGTTAGGTGGAACGAATTACCGTCTTCATTTCCCGGATGCGCAGGATGCCTTGGAAAAGGTGGCGGAAATAAGTGCCGCTCGTGGCTGGCGGTTGAACGGTCTCTCTTTAGAGAAAAGTTCGTTGGATGCCATTTTTGCGGAATTGTCAAAGAAGTAGTGTAATTTAGAAAATAGAAATACAGATGAAAAAGATATATAAAATAGCGCAGGCGGAATTGCAAATGTTGTTCTATTCGCCGGTGGCATGGTTGATTCTCGTGGTTTTTGCTTTTCAAGCTGCGATGGCCTTTATGGGACCTGCCATGAATTATGTTATAAACCAGCAATTCGGATTAAGGGAATCAGGATTAACCTACACGCTTTTAGCTGGTAATTACGGAGTTTTGTCAACCATGCAGGGGTATTTATATTTTTATATTCCCTTGTTGACCATGGGATTGTTGAGCCGGGAAATCGGGAGTGGTTCTATCAAGTTATTGTATTCCTCACCCGTGAGCAATTGGCAGATTATCCTAGGTAAATACCTGTCGATGATGATATACGGTTTGGCGTTAATGTCTGTTTTGCTGGTGATTGCTGTGTTCGGGGCTTGCACTATAAAGGATTTTGACTTCCCCGCTGTGTTGACGGGAATATTGGGACTCTATCTTTTACTTTGTGCTTACACGGCGGTCGGGCTTTTCATGTCGAGTTTAACCTCTTATCAAGTAGTAGTTGCTGTGCTGACATTATTAATGTTGGGGGTGTTGAATTACGTGAGAAACTGGTGGCAGGGTATCGAGTTTGTTCGAGACATCACGTATTGGTTGTCTATCTCCGGCAGGGCGGATACCTTTATCGGTGGGTTGATTTGTAGCGAGGATGTTCTTTATTTCATTATCGTGTCGGCGTTGTTTTTGAGTTGGACGGTAATTCGCTTACAAGCGAACCGGCAAAAAAGCTCGTGGATGACGACATGGAGTAAGTACGTGGGAGTTTTATTTTTGGTCTCATTCTTGGGTTTCTTGTCCTCTCGTCCGATTTTGATGAGGTACTATGATGCTACTGCCACGAAAATGAACACGTTGACTCCGAATAGTCAGGAAATCATCTCGAAACTGGAAGGAGGTTTAACTATTACGACTTATGCGAATGCGCTCGATATGGAAAATTCATGGCTGGGAAGACCTGAAAGCGTGAAGTACAATGAACAGGTGTTTCGCCAGTACCTGCGTTTCAAGCCGGAAATCAAGATGAAATATATTTATTATTATGACACGGTTTATAGCCCGAGGTTAGATCAAATGTACCCCAGTTTGAACACGAGAGAACGTTTGATAAAAATTTCTGAGATGCTTGACTTGGATTCAAACTTGTATATTACCCCGGAAAAGATTCGGGCACAAATTGATTTGAGGCCGGAAGGGAATAAATTTGTTCGCTTGTTGGAACGGGAAAACGGAGAAAAAACATTCTTGCGGGTATTCAATGATATGTATCGCGAGCCCGGTGAGACAGAAATCACGGCAGCATTGAAACGTCTTGTCATGAAATTGCCTAAGGTCGGTTTCTTGACGGGACACGGGGAACGGGATATTAATCAAGTCGGCGATCGGGGATATAATTTTGCATGGTTTAAATCAGCTCGTTATGCTTTGATAAACCAAGGGTTTGACATTGCGGAAGTGAACTTGGACAGAGAGATTTCGGCGGACATCGATATTTTGGTTGTTGCGGAGGTAAGGCATGAAATGGATGACACGCAAAAGGAAAATTTGGAAAAATATATTGCCCGCGGCGGGAATTTATTCATCTTGAGCGAACCGAAACGGGAGGAATACATGGGGCCGCTCTTGGCAAAATTCGGAGTTCAAATGGTTCCCGGGGAATTGGTGCAAGTTGCCGAAAACTATTTGCCTAATCTGGTATTGTCTTACGCGACAAAAGATGCCCAAGAAATGATATATCATTTCAAGCCTCAAAGAGGGAGAATGATAATCACGACTCCCGGAGTGGCGGGTTTGGAATATCAAGAGGATAAAGGATACAAGGTAATCCCGTTATTCATGACGGATTCCTTGACGTGGAACGAGTTGGAAACAACAGATTTTGTGGATGATACCGTTCGTGTGAATAGCGAAATAGGTGAAGTGCAGAAATGTTACGTGACTGCTTTGGCCTTGACTCGTGAGGTTGGAGATAAGGAACAGAAAATCATGATATTCGGGGATGCCGATTGTATTAGTAATGTAGAGTTGAGTACGAACCGGGTGAATGTCAGTAACCGGAATTTCTCGATTATCATGGGTGGTTTCTACTGGTTATCGGATAAAGAGGTACCGATAGATGTACGTCGTCCTGCCTTGACGGATGATTTCATAAATTTGGGTAAAGAAAGCCTGTCCGTGTGGAAAATCATTCTGGTATGGGTATTGCCCGGGTTGTTAGTTGTGATGTCTCTTCTCCTTTGGATTCGTCGCCGGGGAAGATAATTAATTTATGTTTTGTTCTTGGCGATTCCTAAACTAGGAATTGCCAAGAACAAAACATTTAAAATTAGCGAGATGAGTTTTAAAATAGATAAACAGACTTTAAATGACCTGGCAATTTTCGGTACGGGAAGAAGTCAATCCATTTACGAGATATTTAATCGAACACGCACTCGTGGCGGGGGACGCTTGTTGGAAGAGATGTTCCAGTATCCCCTTTCAACCCTCGAAGAAATAAATTCCCGAGGAGAGATTATCGGTCACTACATGAAGAACGGGGATGAATTTCCCTTCCCGGGATCCATTTTCGATGCGATCGAGTTTTACCTCGACAACACGGACTCTCGTAGCCAGTTGAAACGGGAGGACAACACGCTGGGGCGCAGGGTGAAGGACATGATGGGAACGGACACGGAATATATGTGGATTCATAACGGGATCGTGGGGTGCTTGGAAATGTTAAACACACTAGAGGGATTCCTCGAAACTTCTCCAGCCAGCGAGAATAAAAACATGGCAGGTTTCGCTAAGGAATTGTGTGTCTTGCTGAGAAATGACCGTTGGCAGTGGTTCCGGCAGGAAAAAGGCAAGAAAAAAGTGTCCCGGGAGCGGGCGGTCGAGTACGACCGTGTTTTCCGGTTCGAGGAGCGGGATAAATTGCGTAAATTACTTTACCATATCTACCAGCTTGACGTGTACATGACGGTAGCGGCGATTTCGCGGGAGCGGGGTTTTGTGCGGGCGAAAGCACTTTCTCCGGGAAAAAACGTGTTGAAATTGAAGGGACTCTTCCATCCCTTTTTGGAGCACCCCGTGGGTAATGACATCGAGGTGGACAAGGATAGTAACCTACTCTTCCTGACGGGAGCGAACATGGCGGGCAAATCGACTTTCATGAAGTCATTCGCGATCTCTCTATTCTTGGCTCACGTGGGATTTCCCGTGCCGGCTAGAGAGATGGAGTTTTCCGTTCGCGGGGGAATGTTCACGACCATAAATCTGCCGGATAACCTGAACATGGGATACAGCCATTTCTATGCCGAGGTGTTGCGCTTGAAACGGGTAGCACAAGAGGTGCGGCAAACCCCGAACCTGGTGATTATATTCGACGAGTTGTTCCGCGGGACAAACGTGAAAGACGCTTACGACGCTACGCTGGCGGTGTCGGAAGCCTTCTCGGAAATCAGGAATTGTGCGTTCATGATCTCGACGCATATTATCGAAGTGGGCGAGGTCTTGAAAGAACGTTGCTCGAACATCAAGTTTATTTACCTGCCGACCATCATGGAAGGCAATAAACCGGTTTACACCTATCGCCTGGCATCAGGAATCACGAACGATCGCCACGGGATGATCATCATTAATAACGAGAGAATCATAGAAATCATAGAAGGGAAAGGAGGTAATTCATGAGTTTTGAAACAGACAAGCAAACACTTGACGACTTGAATATTCTCGGGAAGTACAAGAACAATTCGATTTATAGCTTGTTCGGGGGGATAGCCACCCGAGGGGGCGAGCGCTTGCTGGAAGAGATGTTTCTTCATCCGTTAACGGACACGGGGGAGATCAACCGGCGGGTGGCGACTTTCCGGTATTTTAAAGAACATGCCTTCGTGTTTCCCGGTGAGGCGAAAGCTTGTGACTTGGTGGAGCAGTATCTCGGGAGTGCTAGCGGTAAATATTGGACGGTGAATTATTTCCGCTTGTTGCGATTAAAGGGTGCAGAGATCATTGCCCATGACCGACGTTACGAGGCTTGGCGTGAGCAGGTGACGGTGACTGTTGCCTTTTTTGCCGCCACCCGTGTCTTTCTTGGGGAAGTGGCGGCAGGTATGGCGGGGCACCCTCTCGAGGGGCGGGTGAAGCAGGGATTGGAATTGCTGGAGTCTCCTGGGGCGGTTCGAGTGCTCTCGTGCCCGACGGGAGAGGTAGGGATAGGTGAAATATTGTTGCGGGATCGTTACTTCTGTCACACCCGTCTGTTAGCCTTCCGGGAATTGTTGCTCCTGCTCCACGAGTTGGATGTTTGCATCGTGGTGGGACGGATAGCGCGGGAACGTGAATTTTGCTTTCCCGTGGCTCGTGAAGGTGATGCGCTCTCGATAAGCGTTAAAGGTTTACATCACCCGGCTCTTCCGGGAGCCATTTCCAACGACATGGAAATCACGAGGACACGTAACATCTTTTTTCTCACGGGGGCTAACATGGCGGGTAAATCGACGTTGATGAAATCTTTCGGTATTGCGGTCTATTTGGCTCACATGGGGTTCCCCGTGGCGGCCAGAAGCATGGAATTCTCCGTGCAGGACGGCATCTATACATCGATCAATGTTCCAGATAACATAAACTTGGGATACAGTCATTTTTACGCGGAAGTGCTCCGGGTGAAGAAGGTGGCCGAAGAGGTAAGCAAGTCCAAAAGGTTAGTGGTGATTTTTGATGAATTGTTCAAGGGAACGAACGTGAAGGATGCTTATGACGCCACGTTGGCAGTCACTGCCGCTTTGGCGAAGCGTCGCCTTTGCTCTTTTCTGGTGTCGACGCATATTATAGAAGTTGGAGAAGAACTGGAAAAAAGGTGTGACAACGTGACGTTTGCCTACCTGCCTACCGTGATGCGGGGGAACGTGCCAACGTACACTTATCGTTTGGAATCGGGAATTACCGGGGATAAACACGGTATGATTATCATCAATAACGAACGAATTGTTGAGATTATTCGGGGGCAAGTGGATTGATTTGGTGCGTGCTTTTCTATAAATTATCTCGATATAGTTTGAGATAGGGCGGTGCTACTTGTAGTGCCGTCTTTTTAATGAAAATGGTAACCTGTCGGGAGGATTGTTTCTCGGGACATAATACTGGAAAATTATGGAACAGAAACAAAATAATTTGGAGATGGAAAATAGCCTCCCGGCAGGTACTGCCGTCGTGGTAAGTGATCGTTATAGAAACGATCGATTTTTCGTGTGGTACAATGATGCGTACCGGATTGTCTTGTGCTCCAATATCGCTTGGTTGCAAGCGGATCGTGATTATTGTTACCTTCATTTCAAGAATGGTACTAAAATGCTCGTGGTTCACCCGTTGAAGGACGTGTTGGCGATGCTTCCCCCGGAAGATTTCGTTCGGGTTCACCGGAGTTACGCCGTTTGCCTTGACCTCGTGGATCGGTTGGTCGGGAACACGATCTATATCGGCAAACAGGATTTTCCCGTGAGTCCTGCCTACAGGGAGGATTTACACTCCCGTTTCCGCTTTTTAGGAAAGGTAAAAGGCTTGCACAAATCTAAACTCGTGAAAAATAATAAATAAACATGTATAACCCGTCCCGAGAGGCAACCTCCCGGGCAGGTTCGTGAAATCTTATAAAGCTAACGTGCTAAAAAATTTTTTAATATCTGATATATTGTCCAAGTAAACAACAGCACCTGTGTTGTCTTTACTTTTCGGACGATTTTGTGTTAGCTTGACAGCCTCGAAAATTGCTTGTAAATCAGAGGGAATATTTTCGAGTTCTACTTTTGTTTCAGCGTTTTCTGATTTTAAAAATGTATTGTAAAATTCATCGATGAAACTACGTGTTGCAAATTTTACATTACGAAAATCAACAATAACTACGGGAACGTGGAGATTTTTAATATATAATTCAAAATCTCGAACCACAACTCTAGATTTAAGGTCTTGGCTAATTATCGCTGAAATATCTATTGTTATCTTATCCATATTGCAAAGTTACAAAATTTATTTATTCAATATAGTTAATGTATTGAAATTTACGATTTATATATGGGATTCGTAAAGCAATAATAGTACCCTTCCAATAAATTTTATCGGGTAGTACAATAAACTGATCTAAATTTCTGTCACGTGCATACATGGCACTACCAGAGATCATGATGTATTGTCCGTTTAATCCATCCGTTAGCATTCTGCGAGAGGTTATGATACCATACCCTCTATTCTCTGCATTAGGAAGGTTTTTCGTGGAGATTCCCCTGTTGGCAGCTTGAATCGCTTCGAGGTCGGAAGCGATTTCTTCTTCATTATTTTTTTGATAGCTACCTAATAAAGTGATACCACTATCTGCGATACAAATATCTAAATATTTTTTGGTCGGGTACGCTTGTGCAAATATATATCCGCGTTCAGAATGAGAATGTTCTGTGATATTGTCAACAATTTCTCCAATCATATATTTTAATCCGGTAATAATATTGGGTGTTAAATTGAGTTGTTTCGTTATAATAAATTCTATTGTTGAAAGAATATTGTTTTTATCATCTTCGTGACTATCTGTTGCGGGAAAATTGATGATAGGGATATATGTTTTTCTTGTGTACTCTTCCATTCGTGCGGTAAATTCGGTTTTTCTTATTTGATCAGGGGAAAATCCATCGCCAAAATGTAGAAGATTCATATAAGGTGTGATATTCATGAAGTGGATTTCTTTGTCAGAACTTTTGACAAAAAGCATTAAAGGAAGTACAAATGTCGGTGATACAAATGTAGTGTGGCTAAAATCTATAATATGTTTGGTGTCTGTACTATTCTGGATTTGATCCATTATTACTAAAACTTCTTGTAAACCATTAGATAGTTTTTCGTCTTGTATGTTTATATTTCTATTTATATGCATAATAGTATTGTTATACAGTACAAATATAGTGTATAAGTTTTGTAAGTGTATGTAATTTCTTCGATAGATTGCGTGAAATTAAATCTTATTAATTAGAAGTTTAAATTCTTGTGTATTCTCAGACGAAGAATACTTCCGGTGGGCGTCTTGTTCTCCCGAGCTCGAATAATAAACTTGCGTTCGGCTATACAGCGTGTTACTTTTGGGATGTAATTAAAAAAAACAAAGTTATGAGATTATTGACAGACATCCCCGGGGAGCAGGCGTGTTTCCCGTTGAGAAGGGGAAGAAAACGGGGAGGGAAGAGGAAGAGAACGGGCTACAACTCCAGAGATACTCCCGAGAACCATTTGACTAACACCGGACATGACTATCGTGATACGATTCTTGTCGTGATTGAGTGTCCTTGGCGAATCTTTATTATATCTCCATTTCCTCTTGTACGCGGGGGAAATAGGACGAGAAATGTGGATTGTTCATTTAAAAACGTGGGGTGATGGCAGAAGTAAGCAGTATTTTTAAGATCAGGGGACGAATCGGTAACACGATTTTTGTCGGGCGTAACGGGAAATGTTACGCTCGGGCAGTGGCGACAAAGGTGACAAACCCGAATACGCCGAAGCAACAAATGGTGCGTGCCAGGTTTCGGGTGGCACTTCGTTTTTACCAGCGATTGAAGGATACCCCGCTGGGGGAGATTTGGAGATTGTCGGGGAAGAGGGCAAAACTCACGGGCTATACTTTGTTCATGAGGGAGAATTTGAATATGTTCGACCACGAGGGCAGGATAGTTGATTTTGACGGGTTACGTTTGGCAGTGGGAAATCGTTGTGACGCTCGCGATATTGAGGTCTCTCTTGATGATTCCGGGCAAGTGACGCTACGGTGGGGAGATGATGACGAGGACCTTTATCTAGGGGAGAATGATCGCTTGATGGTGGCCTTGCTTTACGGGGATCGGTTGTTCTCGCCGGAGGTGGTGGATGATTTGAAAGCCGTGAGGCGTGATGGAACGGTAACCTTCCGGTTACCGCGAATCAAAGACGTGGAGGTTCATTTGTATTGCTTTTTCGTGTCCCCCGGGGATGAGTATGTTTCGGATTCGCAACACTTGAAGGTATGAGTCCGGTGAAAGGTATTGTCGGTGCGGTCAGCGAATTGGTTGACCGGCTGACGCTTCCGGCGAGGGAGAAGAAACAACTGGAGACGGATTTATTGAAAGTTTTTGTCGAGTGGGAGCAACGGGTGATGGAAGCCCGTTCGGAGGTGCTGGCGGAAGAGGTCCGGGGTAATTGGCTGCAACGTTCGTGGCGACCGTTGGTGATGTTGACTTTCGCCTTGATTGTGCTCGTGGGGACATTCACGAGTTTGCCGATTCTTGCCGATACCTCCCGGTTCTGGGATTTGCTGGAGGTGGGGATAGGCGGGTACGTGATGGGGAGAAGTGGGGAGAAAATCTTACAAGTCTTCGCGCGGAAACGACGTTTTTAATTTTAGATTTATGAGTTATGAGTTCATTTTCAATTTTTAATTCTCAATTTTCAATTGTGAACCATCGTTTGGTGGATGGTGAGGTGGTGCATTTGGTTTGTTCGAAGAATACCAGACCGCTAAAAAATCCGGATACTATCGTGTTACATTACACGGCTGGTAGGAGTGCCGAATCGTCATCGTTCTACCTTACTCGCCCGGACGTGGGTGCATCCGCTCATGTCGTGATTGGGCGGGACGGGAAGGTGTTTCAACTGGTGTCGTTTAATGTCGAGGCGTGGCATGCCGGTAGGAGTTTTTACAGGGGACGTGCGGAGTTCAATCATTTCTCGATTGGAATCGAGCTTGATAATCTCGGGAAGTTGCGTTGGGACGGGAAACGGTTTGTGGCAGAGTGTGGCGCGGAGGTAGCGGCATCAGATGTTTACGCGGACGATTCGGGTGGGAATATCTCTTATTGGCACAAGTACACGGATAGGCAAATACGAGTGTTGCGTGATGTGTGTCGGGTGTTGGTGTCGGAATACCCTATTAGGCATATTCTGCGTCATTCGGATATTACTCCCCGTAAGATAGATCCGGGACCGGCGCTACCTGAAATTACATTGTACTAAAAAAATGCATCCGAGGTATTCGGATCCATACCGGGGATGCAATGTTCATTTTCAATTTTCAATTATTAATTTTCAATTGTATTATTATGGCAGAATTTAATTCTTATTTGTTAGGTAAAGCGAAAAAATCAGTGGGTAACATCACATTGTGTTACACGAGAAGAAAGAATATTGCGAAAGCGAAAATTTTTTCAAGAAAAGATAATCCGACACCGGAGATGTTAGCTCAACGGGCAAGGATGAAAGCGTTGGTGCAGTTGTCTCGGAATCTTTTACCTGTTATCCGAAAAGGATTCGTGGGAATTGGTAACGGTTCAACCTCGAATGCTTTCGTGGCACGGAATATGAAAGCGGTAGAGGTGAATGAACAGAACGTGGCAACCGTTAATTTCGATCAGTTGTTGGTAGCATCCGGAATATTGAACCCGCCGAAGGTGACGGTAACGTATGACGAGGAAAACAATAAATATCAGTTCTCGCAAGTGGAGCAAGCGGAAGAGGATGGTTACGCGTTTGTCGATGACCAAGTGTATGCCGTGTTGTACGAAACGGAGCGAGGCAGATCGAGATTGGTGGAGTTGAGAACTCGTGGCGAGAGCGGTAGCACAAGTTATGCCCTTCCCGAAGAATGGGATAATACGAAAGTGAAAGTGTATTGTTTTGCCATGTTGAAGAGGGGAAAGGAAGTGTCGGATAGCAAGTTGATAGCGTGAAGTTGATTAGTTTATAAAGTCCGTTGACTTTATGACTTTAGGGACTTTCAGACTTTATGGACGAGAGGGAGTGTCGAAATACTCCCTCTCGTGTGTTACTTCGTTTTTTTATTTAGCTCATGTGTCATGTAGTTTTCTGAAAGGTTCTGTTTTCTAGTGTCTTGTAAAAAAGTTTAAAAAAAGAGGGTAAAAAATTTGGAAAAGGGGATTTTATGCTGTTATCTTTGCACCCGCTAAACCGGAAGGGGGGGCGAGTGAAGAGAGAGGTTGGCGAAGTTCTTTAGATGTTGTAGAGATGAAGCGAGGGGGGTAAAAGTTAGTTGTAACGACACCCCGCGAAAAAAGTTTGAAAAAACTTTGAAAAAGATTTGGAAGGGAAGGGAAAAACGTTTTA
>NZ_JACOOH010000011.1:0-127058 GCF_014287455.1 Butyricimonas hominis | reverse complement strand
TCAAAAGAAAGCCGTATCTTTGAACCCGAAAGTTAGGCAGACAAACAGCGGTCAAAGTTGGACAAGCCCAACATCTGAAAATCGTTACTGTTTCGTTACCTATTTGAAATTTTGAAAGCGAAGTAGCTGAAATATAAGCGGTTAGAGTTGTAGGTTCAAACCCCTCTCTCTCCGCGAAAGCAAGTCACTGAAAGAGAGTTAGTACACGAGAACTGACTCTCTTTTTGCATCTAAAGGGATTCGAACCCTTTCTAATTCATACATCTTTTCCGGCAAATGCAATCCGTCAGGTGGTCGTTGATAAACCCCGAAGCCTGCAAGTGGGCGTAACAAATCGTCGTTCCGAAGAATTTGAAGCCGCGCTTTTTCATATCCTTGCTCATCGCGTCGGACACGGGAGAAGATGCCGGGATATCACTCAATGACCGCACGGTGTTGATAATCGGTTTTCTGTCGGGAAAGAAAGAGAGCGTATAGTCGTAGAAACTCCCGAACTCCTTTTGCAACGCGAGGAACAATCTCGCGTTGGTGATTGTCGATTTGATTTTCAGGCGGTTTTTCACGATGCCGTCAAACTGCATCAACCGCTCGACATCTTCATCAGTCATTCGTGCCACCCGCCCGGCATCGAAATCACAAAAAGCCTCACGGTATCCTTCCCGCTTCCGAAGAATGGTTATCCAACTCAACCCGGCTTGGGCACTCTCCAGTACAAGAAACTCGAATAGCTTCTTGTCATCGGTTACCAACCTTCCCCATTCCTCGTCATGGTATTTCACGTACAACTCATCGGTTCCGCACCAACCACAGCGTTCGTTTACTATATCTTGCATAATCATATTACATGTTTTCGAGTTTAATTATCCGGTAAATATAGCGTATATTTACCGGATAGTAAAAACAATTACCGAATAGCGAGTAATTTCCCTACCTTTGTCCTCAAACTTATAAATAATCAACGTCAGGCAAACATGGAAAATATAAGTATTCAAAGAGTGACTTCCGGTGATATCCGCCGGTTACAGGAAATCGGCAGGCAGACTTTCTCCGAAACATTTGCCGAGGTAAATACTGCCGAAGACATGGAGAAATACCTGCAAGAGAGCTTCTCTTCAGAAAAATTGTCGGAAGAACTTCATGACCGGAACTCGGAGTTCTACTTCGCGGCTGTTGACGCCCATATTATCGGTTATTTGAAACTGAACTTCGGGGCGTCCCAAACGGAACTGAAAGACTGCAAGGCGCTGGAGATAGAACGGATTTACGTGCTACGAGAATTTCACGGGAAAAAAGTCGGGCAACTACTTTACGAAAAAGCCATACAAGTGGCAAAGCAGATGAACGTCGATTATATCTGGCTGGGAGTCTGGGAAGAGAACTCGAGAGCCATAAACTTTTACAAGAAAAACGGCTTTGTCGCATTCGACAAACATATTTTCAAGTTGGGTAACGACGAACAAACCGATATTATGATGAAACTGCAATTGGGAAAACACTGAACGCGAAAAACTGTCGGACTACAGCCTCGCTAAAAAACGATAACTTGCCGAAGACAAAATTCGTCCATTCGTCGATAAAATCAGCCTATTCGTTGATTATATTTTGAAGATCGGGTATTCAGTTATACTTTTACTACACAACTAAAAATAGAAACAAGAGAATAGTGTTTATCATTAAACTTAGACGGCAATAAAGTTTGCAACCACCAGAGGCGGGCGGCACACACAACCCCTCCAATTGATATTCATCCCAACACAAAATTGGTACCTGTGCCACCGCCTCATTTCTTTTCAAAATAACACGGCGAGCCGGGAGGAAGTTCTTTGATTAGGTGATTTAATAAAACGTTGCTTGTGCGGCTGGAATCATTCAATCTAAAATCTCTAAATCTAAAATTAATAAACTCCTCCGTCTGCTTCGCAGCCACCTCCTCTATAAACAGAGGAGGAGCTGGAATACAGTCTTAAACGCCAGAGAAGCAACTTGTAACTTGCCGAAGGCGCCCCCCTAAATGGCGTCCTTCTTCGCGTATTCGGAAAATTCGCAACCGAAGGTATCGGCAAGGTAATTATCCAATTCGTCGGCTTTGAAGGCCATATTTGTCAAGTTCTTCTGAACTTCCTCGCCGTATTCGGAGAACACATCCGAGATATGTACCCGATAGGAAATGTAAATCTGATTGCCGTCCAAACCGAATTGATAGGGACGCACGTCCGCGTTGAGCAAGTACGAAAGCACGGGTTCGAGATTCTTTTTCGGCAACACGTTGAGCGGTGAAGTGCAGAACAGGTATTGGCGATTGTAAACAAACATACGGATCTCGGAACTTCCTTTATGGAATACCCAACTCTCGTATCCCACGCGGGCAAGCACGGGATTGATGCCCATCGCCTCGATGGCTTCCTCGCAGAACACGGCAAGGTCGGTCAACGTTCTTTCCTTGAACACGTTTTCCGGCAATTTGTCACCGCAAGAGGGGCAATATTCTTCCTCCTCTGATATGAACTCGTCGCAACTGTTACACTGCACGTTAAATATCGAGGTATCGAGGTCGGCAATCTGCTCGAGCAACTCGCGCAAAGAGGCAACCGGAATACCGAATCCCATGTTATCGGCATTATTGAGTTTACTTACCGTGATAGCCACCAGCTCGTTGCTGTCGTTGAACATCGGTCCCCCGCTGTTACCGGGATTCACTGCCGCGTCGGTCTGGATATAGTAACTGTCATTCATCAATTGACGGGGCGAAGATACAGTACCCTCGGTAACCGTGAAAGGCATACCGAAAGGATATCCAGCCACGTTGATTCTCTGCCCGATAGAAACTTCGTCGAGGGCGGATAACGCGATCTCGGGAAGCGCGGAGAAATCACCGTCCGCTTTCAGCAAAGCGATATCGCGCGCGGGATTGACCAATACCACACGGGCGTAAAATCTGTTTTTGTCGTTGTCTTGCAGAGCCACTTCACGGAACCCTTCCACGACATGATAATTTGTTACAAATAAATCATAGTTTTTCAGGTAGAAACAACTGCCTGATCCGCCGGCATGGTTTACTTTATAGACGGCTTTAAATATATTCTGTTCCATAATGTCAAAATTTCATCCTTGTTATTGATTGTTTCCCAACCCGGCAGCCAGTTCCTGTACTCTACGCGTGTATTCCTCCATGCTGATCTGCCCTTGCATCATCTGCATCTGCAAAGTCTGCACGTTGGCGAGATATTCCTGCATACCGCCCTGCATGGCTTGTTGCATTGCCTGTTGCATATTCTGGGCTACCTGATTCATATCCACGTTAGCGAAAGCGTTGTTCATCATCGTTCCGAAGTCCACGTCCTCGTCATCATCATCCGCGTCGAGTTCTCCTTCCATGATGTTATCCATTGCCTCGTGAAGAATCTGCGCCGCCTCATCCCACGGCATGGCCGAAGTCTTTGTCAACGCTCTCGTTACAACAGTATTCACGTCGTCCTGCACGTCATTGTAGAAATACATCTCGTAGAACTTGTACACGATCATCAAACAACACGTCTGGTAATCCCTCGCCTCGAACGCTTGGGTGGCGCGGTCGTACGTTCCCTCGAAATTCTCCTGTATATTCTTTAGATTGGAACGACGTTTCGGGGAGATAAAAGTTTCCACGAAATACAAGTCTTCCGCCAATTCTTCTTTCGTCATTGCTTGGACACGGGCAACCACGGACTTACCGTAATTCACCACTTCCGGCAGCGGAATGTCCTCCCGATCCATTTCCCTAACCGCTTTATTCAAGTCATTGAGTAACTGTCCTTGCGGGTGAGCGTAGTAAAGGATTTTCAACAGGGTAGTGTCGAGCACGTTCCACGCGAAACCGTATTTACGGTCGGCCTCGAAGCCTTTCACCGCGTCCATACATTCCCGACAACTCAACTGAATGACCTCGTACACGTTATCAAGCGTTTCCGCGTCGAAAGGCGTTACCTTAGGTTCATAAATACGTACTGCCCCGAACTTCGTTTCGAACTCGTCGTCGTATTTATCTCCCGTGCGGCATATCTCTTCCAACACGTAATACATCTTGTAAGGCTGTGCCAACGCGAGCGGGCAACTGTATTTGAAGAACAGTTTTTCATCCCGCAACTCGATCTGTGCCAGATCCATGTCATTAAAATTCAAGCCTGCTACCTGACGCAATAGAGGTACCCTGCTTTTGTCCGGCAATGCAAGGAACGGCGCTGTAACGTGTACTTGCCCGTCCTCGATCTTTATCGATACCACGATCGAACCGTGCGGAACGTTAAACTCTGTTCCTGCCGAATTACCGTATTTCTCCCGCAAGTCCGGGTTCACGTAATCAAGCAAGGTATGGAAAGCATTCAGGTAATCCCCGTTCTCGAAGGCTTCCAAGCTCTCGTCGAAGGCATCGACGTTGATTTTACTTTCCGTTGATGTTATTGTGGAAAGATTAAATGTCAAGGTTTGTTTCATGACTTATAAGGTATTAAATAATTAATAACAACTTCACGCACTCATCCACGCTATACACGCAGAAAGTGCGATAAAAGTAGGGAAAAATCTTTTCCCTTCACAGACTGGCGAAAGTTTTTTTGTTTTCTCTGTAAATATCATCATATTTGATTCGTCCGCGGGACAGGGCAAAACGCAGAAGATTAACAAAATCCTTTTCACAACTAAATAGTGGTATTTTGAGATTAATTATTTACTTTTGTCGGGAAATAGATTGGCAAAATAGAATAGATCCCATTTCCAAAAGACGTGATTATGTCAAAAACAGGTAATACCACTATCTCGAATAGTGAATTAGAGAGTTTGCGAGAGAAGGAACTTATACTCCAAGAACTGCAAAAAACAGCCAAGCTCGGGTGGTGGAAAGTGAATTTCGAAACGCATGAAATCCAATGCTCGGATTACGTGGTGGATATACTAGGGCTTAAAGGGAATACGCTAACAACAAATCAAGTTCTGAACTTGATTAACGAGAAATACCGTCAACGGGTGAGCGCGAACCTCCCGCACTTGAGAAACCAGAATTTCTACGATGAAATATTCCCTATTATGACAAGATTCGGGGAAATGTGGATACATTCCAAAATCGGGAATAGAGTCATTGAAGAGGACGGAACGATCACGACTATCGGTTATTCCAAGATTCTGGAGGAAGAAGAGAATATTCTCATATCAAAAGCAAGAGAGGAGAACCAGTTGAAAGAACTGATGTTACGCCAGTATTCCCTGTCACAATCCTTATCCAAATTTCTTAAAAACCCGGATTCCGACCAAGTGATTACCGACACGTTGAAAGAGGTTCTTAAACAATTTGATGGGGATAGAACCTATATTTTCAAGTACGATAAAAAAAAGGACACGCAAAGTTGTATATACGAGGCGACAAAACCCGGCGTTCAACCGGAAATAGATACATTGCAAGACATGGATTCCAATCATATCGGGTGGTGGAGTAAACAGATACTCAATAATATCCCGATTATCATCAATCATCTCGACGAGTTGCCCCCCGAGGCGGAAACGGACAGACAAGTACTGGCACGTCAGAATATTGCCTCCCTGTTGGTCATTCCCCTCGCCTCCAGCGACGGGATATGGGGATACATGGGCATCGACATCGTCAATCGTCCCCGCCTGTGGACTCACATCGATAAAGAATGGTTTTTCGCCATATCGAATATCATTAATATTTGTATAGAATTACGTACCTCGGAGAGAGAAGCACGGGAACAACAACAATATTTACAAAAACTGTACGATCACATACCTATCGGTTATCTCCATTTGCAACTGATTTATGACGAGAACGGACAACCGTGCGATTTTAAATACCTTGACTCCAATCCCGCTTTCAACAGAATATCGGGAACACCCCCGAATTATTTCGACGGTAAAAATGCCAAAGATTTCGGAATAGAAGATCCAGAGAGCTTGCTCCGTCTGCATAATATCGTTTTGCAAAAGCAAGCAACGGAAAGCACCCGATTCATGGAAAAAACAGGTTTACAATACCGCCTGACTCTTTATTCGCCGGGAGAAAACGAGGTTGTGGCCTTATTCACGGATATCACGGAGCAACAAAAAGCGATCAAAGCACTCCGGCACAGCGAGGAAGCCCTGCGCAATATATATAAAAACATCCCCGTGGGTATCGAAATATATGACAAGAACGGCGATCTGCTCGACTTGAACGACATTGAGGCCGAGATGTTCGGTTTCAACCGGAAAGAAGACGTACTCGGGGTGAACTTGTTCAAAAACCCCAATCTTCCGGCAGATAAACTGGAAGAACTACGACAAGGGAAAGAGATCATGTTTCCACTTATATACAAATTCTCGAAGATCGACAAGGTATATTACAGCACGAAATACACGGGAAGCAAGCACTTGAGCGTGAAAGGTACCTGCCTTTATGACACGAACCACAACGTCGAGAATTACTTGCTTATCGTGATTGACAACACGGAAGCGTTCGAGAACTACCGGAAGATCGAAGAATTTGAAACCTTATTCAACAATATCGCTGAATTTTCCAAAGTGGGTATATGCAGGTGGAACCCGTTACAAAAGACATTCTTCGGGTCGGATGTTTGGTTTTACAACCTCAACCAACAACCCCGTCATGTTCAGGATATCGAGGATGTCCACGAATTCGTATGCCCCGAGGACACCGTAAAATTGCAAGGGTTTCACCAGCAAGTACTGGAAGGGAAAAGCCGGGAATTCGCGGACGAGGTGAGAGTGCGGGTCGGGCAAGAATGGCGCTGGTTACGTGTCCGCTTTAAAGTCAAAGAATACAACCCGCAAAACGAGATAATCGAAGTGATCGGGTTGAATATAGATATTACCGAATCGAAAGAAACGGAACAGCACCTTCTGAAAGCCAAGTTACGGGCGGAAGAATCCGACCGATTGAAGTCCGCGTTTCTCGCTAACATGAGTCATGAAATACGTACCCCGTTGAATGCCATCGTGGGGTTCTCGGCTCTCGTTGCGGAAACGGAAAATATAGAAGAACGGGAACAATATCTTTCCGTTATCCAGAAAAATAACGAACTGCTCCTGCAATTGATTTCCGATATATTGGATCTCTCGAAGATCGAAGCCGGGACATTTGATATTTCTCTCGCCGTTTTTGATGTCAATAACCTGTGCAAGGAAGTCATTTGCCTGCACACGATGAAATTAACGACAGAGGACGTGACACTCTCGTTTGAGGAGCATATTCCCCGATGTTTTATTTATAGTGACAGAAACCGAATCGCTCAAATCTTATCCAACTTTATCAATAACGCACTCAAATTCACGGAAAAGGGAAGCATCCGCCTCGGATATCATGTCACGGGCGAACGCATCGAATTCCACGTGCAGGACACGGGAATCGGCATCCCGGAAGAAAATATCGGGCACGTGTTCGAACGTTTCGTGAAACTCAACTCGTTTATACGAGGCACGGGGTTGGGGCTGCCTATCTGCAAAAGCATTATCGAGAAGTTGGGCGGAGAAATCGGGGTGGAATCAACCGTGGGCAAGGGATCACGTTTCTGGTTCAGCTTACCCTATAATCCGACAGTGGAATCCAAAGAAATTGATGAACAAGCGTTGTTTTTACCGGATTAATTTCCCTATTTTTGCACGAGTAAAAAACAATGTCCGACACGATGCTATTGTCTTCCGAAATACTTGACTTCGTCAGGGAACATCTCGATGATGATCCCGCTCGATTGCAATTTCAAAGAAAGAACTACCCGGATAACCGGGTGGATATAGCTGTCGAACAAATCCATGCCCGCGCGAGAATCAAAGACAAGCTCCCCTCGTGGTTCGCTCATCCCGGTATATTTTACCCCTCGGCATTAGCAACGGAACAATGCTCGTCGGAACTTACTGCCGGCTACAAGGCATGCTTGATATCGGGCAACACGCTCTGTGACCTCACGGGGGGAATGGGTGTCGATTCTTATTTCTTTTCCCGTTCGACGGGTAGAGTAATCTACGTGGAACAGAATCCCTCGTATTGTGAAGCTGCACGTTATAATTTCAGCATACTGGGAGCGAATAACATAGAAGTAATACACGGGAATGGCACACAAGTAGCGGGGACTCTCGCGGCGGACACGTATTACATAGACCCCTCCCGCCGGACTCATGATAACAAGCGTATCTTTGCTCTTGCCGATTACGAACCTAACGTACTGGAAATAAAAGAGAACATACTCTCCCGCGGTAGCCGCTTGATCGTGAAAATATCTCCCATGGCCGATATCACGGCTGTCCTGCGCCTCCTGCCGGAAACGACCGAGGTACACGTGTTGTCGGTGAAAAACGAGTGCAAGGAGCTTTTGTTTGTACTGGACACGACGCCGGGGCAACACGCGTTAACGATACACGCCGTCAACTTTCCCGCTTCACGAATCGTGCAGAGATTCACTTTCACGCCGGAAGACGAGAGAGAAGCGCAACCAGACATGACGGATACGGTGGGGCAATACCTTTATGAACCCAATAGTTCCATATTAAAAAGCGGTGCGTTCAAGATTCCGGCAAATCGTTACGGGCTAAAGAAATTACATCGGCACAGCCATTTATATACCGGGGATACGTTAATCGGTAATTTCCCCGGTAGAATATTTCAAGTGGAAGAGGTCTTCGACTTCTCCAGCAAATGGCTGAAACAGATAGCCAAAACAATCCCGAAAGCAAACATCACTACCCGGAATTTCAAAATATCGGCAAACGAAATCCGTTCCCGAAGCAAGATGAAAGAAGGTGGAGATATTTTCCTACTAGCCACGACATTGAATAATGAAAAGGCGGTCGTCATTCGATGCCGCAAACCCGAGAATTGACGATTTCTCGATTTATGATTAGCCCAAAGAAACGGGGTAAGCGGGGAGAAATCTAATATTTAAAATCTAAAATTAATAATCTTTTCCTTCTCTCTCCCGTATAGGGACTAGAACTAAACGATACCAAAATGAAGATACAAACAGGTCATGGTACGATCACGCTGACTGCGCTTCTTGCCATTTATTCTATTTCCATGGTTACTTCCCTGCCGGGATTAGCCATATCCCCTATCTTGGGCGATCTCGAACATATTTTCAAAGGAGCAAGCGATTTGGAATTACAAATGCTGGAATCCCTTCCCTCGTTTATTATTGTACCCTTTATCCTGCTGGCGGGACGACTTTCCCTACACGTGAACAAGAAACGGATTCTCATTATCGGGTTAGCTATCTTCTTCGGGTGTAGTGTCGTGTACCCTTTCAGCAATTCTCTCGCGCTATTACTTGTTATCAGCGCGTTGTTAGGAATTGGCGCCGGAATGATCATTCCTTTTTCCACGGGACTTATCGCGGATAACTTTTCCAAACGCTATCGTACCCGGCAATTGGGTATTGCCTCATCAATCACGAACTTAACGCTCGTGTTGGCGACATTCCTCGCCGGAGTCCTTGCCGATATCAACTGGCATTACGCCTTTCTGGTATATTGCCTGTCGGGGATTTCTCTGTTATTCGCCTTTAAACTGGACTCCACACCACGGACTGTTGCCCCCCAAACGACGACCGCTTCCACTACCCCATCCGCGTCAAGCACGAAACACAATTGGCCTGTTTCTTTGATGCTTCTTTATTATTTCATCACCTTTTTGGTTTTAACCGTACCGTTCAATCTCTCCATTTACATGGAAACAATGAAACACTACAAGGATCCGGACATTGCCGGTACGCTTATTTCCGTGTTCTTCCTCGCCATGACAATACCGGGATTTTTTATCAACAACATTATTTCAGTTTTGAAAACATACACGAACTTCATCGCCCTTTGCGCTATTGCCGTCGGTTTTATTTTATTCATACTGAAAGCAGGTCCCGTTATACTGACGATAGGCATTATACTCATCGGGTTAGGTTACGGAGCCATGCAACCGATCATATACGACAAAACTTCCTCAAGCACGGTGGAATCACACGCGACGTTTGCCCTTGCACTCGTTATGTCAATGAATTACGTCGCGATTATCACCTATCCGTTCATCACCCAATGGCTGCAAGACCTCTTCTCCACGGACGCCTCCTACTTCCCGTTCCTGCTAAGCATGATACTGGGTGGAGCCTTTGCCGTGTACGCTTATTTCAGAAGAAACAGTGCCGCCCTCGGTATGCAAACTCAAAGTTAAATATTGTGAGTAGAACAACCTTCATTTCCCTACTCCCGTATTTATCCCATGCAAGAGAGCAAAATGAACTAACCATCATATTAAATATAACATTCTAAACTAAATTAATTTAAGATGACAACAAATTCAAACACGAAAAGTACCGCGATGAAACTCGGCGTAATGACCTTGGCGATCATGAACGTCGCGGCGGTAGTGAGTCTCCGTGGACTTCCGGCAGAAGCCGTCTACGGATTGAGTTCCGCGTTCTACTACTTGTTCGCGGCCATCGTATTCTTAGTTCCAACAGCACTGGTAGCGGCAGAACTTGCCGCCATGTTCTCCCAAAAAGAGGGTGGAGTTTTCCGTTGGGTCGGAGAAGCTTACGGGAAAAGAGTAGGATTCCTCGCCATATTCCTACAATGGATCGAGAGTACGATATGGTATCCTACCGTGCTGACTTTCGGTGCCGTGTCTATCGCTTACATCGGTCTGGACACGTCAGAGGACGCTCTGCTTGCTTCAAACAAGCTCTTCACGTTGATAACCGTATTGGCTATCTACTGGATTGCCACGTTTATCTCCCTGAAAGGTTTGGGCTGGGTTGGTAAAGTTTCCAAAATCGGTGCCATGGTCGGAACCATTATCCCGGCAGGGTTACTGATTATCTTCGGAATCATCTACATCTCCACAGGCGGACACAACAACATGGACATGAGCCAAGGTTTCTTCCCTGACCTGACCAATTTCGACAACCTCGTACTGGCATCGGGAATCTTCCTGTTCTACGCGGGTATGGAGATGATGGGTATCCACGTTATGGACGTGAAAGCACCCGCCTCCAAGAATTACCCGAAAGCCATCTTCATCGGTGCGGGTATCACCGTTATCATCTTCGTGCTCGGTACTTTCGCCTTGGGTTTGATCATTCCGGCAAAAGACATCAATTTGACGCAGAGTTTGCTTGTCGGGTTTGACGGTTATCTGAAATACCTGCACATCAGTTGGGCTTCTCCCGTTATCGCCATCGCTTTGATGTTCGGTGTGCTGGCAGGAGTATTGACATGGGTTGCCGGTCCGTCCAAAGGTATCTTCACCGTGGGTAAAGCCGGGTATCTGCCACCGTTCTTCCAAAGAACCAATAAAATTGGCGTACAAAAGAACATTCTTTTCATACAAGGGGCTGTCGTTACTATTCTGGCTCTCTTGTTCGTGGTTATGCCTTCCGTGCAATCGTTCTACCAAATTCTGTCACAGTTGACCGTACTATTGTACCTCATCATGTACCTGTTGATGTTCTCCGGGGCTATCGTACTTCGCTACAAGATGAAGAAAGCCGAACGTCCCTTCGCTATCGGTAGAAAGAGCAACGTAGGCATTTGGATCATCGGCGGACTCGGTTTCTGCGGTGCTTTGCTGGCATTCGTGTTGAGCTTTATCCCGCCTTCCCAGATCAACGTGGGTAGTAACACGGTTTGGTTCTCCGTATTGATCATCGGTTGTATCGTGGTAGTAGCCACCCCGTTTATCATCTACAGTCTACGTAAACCGTCATGGAAAGACCCGAACGCTCAAATCGCTCCTTTCCACTGGGAAGAACAACCGGTACAAGCCGCAACCACGACTCAAACCACGACCGGAACCACAACTCAAACAACAAACACAACAAAATAGTCTATAAGGTCCATAAAGTAGTATTCCAGCTCCTCCTCTGTTTATAGAGGAAGAGATAGAATACTATCTTACCAACCACTTTACAAACCTTATAAACTATAATAAATTACAGGTATGAAAAAGACAATTACAATGAATGACCTCAAGAACTTAGTTCAAGAGGCACACGCGCAAGTGAAAGATTTGAAGGGAGGAAAAAACGCAAATTACATACCCTTCCTAGACAAGATTGATTCCAACCTATTCGGTATTTCCGTCTGTCTTCCCTCGGGAGAAGTAATCACGGTTGGCGACACGGACTACGTTTTCGGTATAGAATCCGTGTCCAAGGTCTACACGGCAATACTCGTGCTACGTCAATACGGGGCTCAAGCCGTTCTCGACCAGATCGGGGCTGACGCCACGGGATTACCTTTCAATTCCATCATGGCCATATTACTCGAAAACGATCACCCGAGTACCCCGTTGGTAAATGCCGGGGCTATCTCCGCCGACAGTATGGTGAAACCTATCGGTAATAGCGACGCCAAATGGAAAGCCATCACGGATAACATGAAAGAATTGAGCGGTAGTGACTTGCAACTACTGGACGAACTATACAAGTCCGAATCGGAAACCAATTTCAATAACCGTTCTATCGCATGGTTGCTGAAGAATTTCAACCGGATATACGATGAGCCGAATATGGCTCTCGACTTATACACCCGTCAATGTTCCATGGGAGTAACGGCAAAACAATTGTCTATCGCAGCTTGTACCATCGCTAACGGGGGACTGAATCCGGTAACAAAACAACAGGTATTCGATGCCTCTTTAGCCCCGAAAATCACCTCTCTAATCGCCACCGTCGGATTCTACGAGCACACGGGCGATTGGCTGTACACGAGTGGTGTCCCCGCTAAATCGGGTGTCGGCGGTGGAGTCCTTGGAGTCGTTCCGGGCATCTTCGGCATCGCCGCTTTCGCTCCTCCATTGGATGAAGCCGGTAACTCCGTGAAAGCACAAGCCGCTATCAAATATATCGCACAAAAGTTGAATATCAACGTATTCGGCGGTGACTATTTGGAAATAAAATAGAAATTGCCCGCGGCAATTTCTAAGTTTCAAGTTGAATTTGCCTACGGCAAGTTACAAGTTGCATTTGCTTTCAGCAAGTTTAAATGTTCAAGTGAAAAACAACTTATAATTTACCGCGGGCAAACTTATAAATTCATTTATCATGGAAAGAAGTAAAGTTCTGGAAAAAATCCTCAATGCTCTTGTTTTAATAGGTAGTATGGCTATCATCGTGGTGGCATCTATTGAATTATTAAAAGGCAATAACGCGCTAAGTGAAACATTCATACTAAAATTCCACCTGTGGGTATGTTCCCTGTTCCTCGCCGATTTCTTCGTGAGGTGGCACACGAACGGTTGGACGTCTCGTTTCTTCCGGGATAATTTCCTTTTCTTGCTCGTGTCCATTCCTTATTTGAATATCGTGTACGGTTTATCGACGCATATATCCCACTCGGCATGGATCGCCTTGAGGCTTATCCCGCTTGCCCGGGGCATATACGGTGTATCCCTTATCGTCAGTTGGATGACCCGCAGCAAAATCACGAATTTGCTTATCACTTATCTGACCATTTTATTCACGACAATATACTTTTGCAGCATCATCTTCTACTACATGGAACATGACGTCAATCCACCCGTGAAGACCTACTGGGACGCGTTCGATTGGGCACTCATGAACGTAACGACGGTGGGTTCCAACATCTTCGGCGTCACGAAACTAGGACAGGTACTCGCCGTCGTCCTCGCCGCCGCCGGAATGATCTTTTTCCCCATATTCACTGCCTACGTGACAACCAAGTTCCAGAACAAAAGACAAGGAAAAAACGGGAATCAATAAACCGGACAAAACACATCACGCGCAACACGTCAACGGGTGCCGTGCCACAAAACAAGTTCCTTGTCCCAGCTCGAAATTCAATTCGATATTGCCTCCAAAGTACCTCATGATCGTTTGGCTGATAGATAACCCCAGTCCGACTCCGCCTTTGAACGAATCCGCTTTATAGAAACGTTCAAATATTTTATTACGGGATTCTTCCGGAATTCCCGGTCCCGTGTCTTGAACGTACAGGCAAACTTCTTTCCCGTTTTTCGCCACGCGATAACCGAAACTGATATAACCTTCGACAGTAAACTTGATCGCGTTATTAATTAAATTGTTTATCACTTGTTTCAATCTCATCGGGTCGGTTCTCAGATAGAAACTATTCTCCGGTACATCCATCCTAAGCTCCACGTTCGGGGGCATATTCAACACTTGTGCGTGATATATATCCGTGAACAAATCATTCAATGACTGTTCCGAGTAATGAAATTCCATCGTATTCGCCTCGATCTTCGACAGGTCGAGAATATCCGAAATCAGCAATAACAACTGCTCGCTATTGGTATTGATTAATTTGGCATACTCCTTCTTCTCCTCCGCATCAAGTTCTGCATCAGAATCGGTCAACAAATTGGAAAAACCGACGATAGCGTTCAACGGGGTACGTATCTCGTGACTCATGTTCGCGAGGAAAGCACTCTTCAACTTATCGCTCACCAATGCCTTATCCCGCGCATCCATCAGGTTATTCTCTATCATCTTGTGATCGTGTATACTTTGGCACACACCCACGATACGGTAAGGCATCCCGTTCACTTCTCCCAAGTAAACTGACTGTGCCTCGAACCATTCCCACGTGCCATCCGCACGATGCAATCGATAGGTATACGGCTTCTTGTTCAAGCTACCCGCTACTTGCCCCGCTAAAGCTCCAAGCAACGTTTCCCGATCATCGGGATGCACCATATCCGAAAACTCCGCCGAGGATAGATAATCGCTCGCGGGATACCCCAAGTGCACGAACCAACGGGGATCTATATTCATTTTATTCCGTTCCAAATCGAAGAACCAAGGAAATATCTTCGTTTTCGCCAAAGCAAGATTCAACAGGTATTCTTGCGTCAATTCACGCTCGTAATTCCGGAAAAGAAAAATAATCTTTGACAAATATCCATTCTCCCTTAACCCGAGAAATTGCCCATTTATATAGAACTTATCACACCCGTTTAAAACACGAATATAGGCATTAGGAACAAGTTCTATAAACTTCGTTCCTTGATTCAATTGATTAATTATCTCGGGCAAAACATTCCGCACCTCATAGAACACTCCCAGTATTTCAAAAAGATTCTTACCGATAAACTCTTCCCTCTTCCAATTTAAATCCTCCAAAGCACGGGTGTTCATCTGCCTGATGATACCGTCATGATTAAAAATAATACTGCCTACAGATAAGGCACTAAAAATAAAATCATTAGCGATCATCTGATCGCAAACTTGTGATAAAAACACATTTCCCTCTTTTTCGGAATAATGATCTTCCATTATAACAAACGCATTAAAAAACTTCACATGAACTGTTTATCAAAAGTATATAAAAAAAAGCATCCAACTATTGATTTATTTAAATTAACAGTGTTATTTTATATTACACACTACATACTAAAAAAAGGGACTTGTAACAAGTCCCCTTTTTTAGTATCATCGAAATGCCCCGATTAACGAGAGTGGTTGAATACTCTTGGTTTCTGCGGTTCTTTCTTGCTCCACATGATAGCACTGTTAGTCGGTTCTTTCAACGTATCGAGTTGTTTCACGCAACGTTTGATGTCTTCCATCAACAAATCGGCGAGGTCAATACCTGTACCTTGACGAACAACAACACGCATGATAATCACGTCTTCCATCGCTTTCGGCATCGTGTAAGCAGGCACTTGCCATCCTTCCACGTGCAGGGCATCAGACAAATCATACAATGTCCAGTTCCGATTCTTGTCTTCTTTCAACTTCCAGATAAACAACGGGTTCGGCATATCGTTACTGAAGAACTCGAATATACCCATGTCTTGCAATTGTTTTTTCAAGTACAAGCACACGTTGATACAGTTTTGTTGAACTTTCTTGTATCCCTCCTTACCCAAACGCAGGAATTGATAGTATTGAGCCAATACTTGATTACCCGGACGAGAGAAGTTGATAGAAATACTCGGGATATTGGCACCAAGATAATTCACTGCAAAGTTCATCTCCTCGGGCAAATATTGTTTGTCTTTCCATACCACCCAGCCCACACCGGGATACACCATACCGAATTTGTGACCGGAAGTACTGATAGAAAGTACCCATTTCAGACGGAAATCCCACAACGTGTCGGGATCGATGAACGGGTGAATGAAACCTCCCGTGGCAGCATCCACGTGGATACAAATTTCCCAACCCTTCTCGGCATTCAATTTATCCAACGCATCGTTGATCTCTTTCACGTTATCATTCAAACCGGTAATCGTTACACCTTGAATAGGCACGACACAGATCGTGTTCTCGTCACACATCTTCACCACATCCTGCGGGTCAAGCGTGATCTTATCCATTGTCACGGGCACCATACGCATCTCCACGTCCCAGTAGATAGCGAATTTCTCCCATACCACCTGCATACAAGTTGAAATAATGAAATTCGGTTTATCGGTGGGAAGCCCTTTTGCCCGACGTCTTTTTTGCCAACGTTTCAACGCGGAGATTCCACCCAACATACAAGCCTCGGAAGAACCGACGGTACTCGTACCCGTGCAATACGGTTTCTCCGGGGAGTTCCATAATTTTGCAAGGATATTCACGCAACGACGCTCAATTTCAGCGGTCTGCGGGTATTCCGTCTTATCGATCATGTTTTTATCCATGTTCTCGGTCATCACTCTACGGGCGTAATCATCCATCCAAGTGGTTACAAATGTCGCCAAATTCAAACGTGAATTCCCGTCAAGCATGGCCTCGTCATGAACCATTTGATAAGCCACTTCGCCCGGCATCATTCCCTCAGGCATCTCGTACTTAGGCGCTACTCGTGCCTCTTCATCCGTCCCAAAAACCGGTGTGATAGGATTTTCTGTCTTCATAATTTAATTAGTTTAGTTTATTTTATAACGAAAAATAAATCGTCGTTCTTTCCGACGGTCGCTAATAATTACGTGATGAAAGCCCGAAGGTTTCAGCCTCGCGCCACATTTAACACCCCTTGTTATTTATTGATTCTACTCGTCCTTCACGACAAGCCCTAACAAACGGGACAAATCCAACGCCTGCAATGAAGTAACAACGACTCCCCGCAAATCCTCCGGGTTCAATCGGATTCCCGCCAACTGTGAAGAACGAAAATCCATCCCCCGCAACGTGGCACGGGAAAACTCCGCCTCGGTCAAGTTGCACGTGTCAAAATTCGCCGGGGAAAAAGAACAACGCTCGAAACTGCCGCTCTGCATATCACTATGGGCGAATAACACCTGCTTCATCTTCCCCATGGAAAAATTCACGTACCGGGCATTACAATGATGCAAAAGCACGTGATTTAGACTGCACTCCCCAAAATTCGTCCCCAATAATTTGCAAGCAACAAATTCCACCCGATAAAAGGAACTCTCGAAAAAAGAGACATTCGACAAATCACAATTCTCGAAACGCACGTCACTCACCTGCGCCCCCCGGAACTGGCAACCACTGAACGTCACCCCGTTAAACACACAGTGATTTATTTCCAAATCTCCCGCGTTCGCCCCCTCTACAATTTCTTTCCTGAATATCCGGTCACAAACCTCTTCTTCCGCCAATAACTCGCCCAACATCTCCCCACTCTCCCTTGCGCTCTGCACCATAGGCGGGGCTATCTTCACTTCTCCTTTTTCTTTACCGTTCTTCTGTCTTAATACCATAACTTCTTCGTTCTACCAAGATTTATTTTCCATGGAACACGTTCCAAAAATACGAATAACAATTGAAAATACAGTCCCTAACGCTAGAAAAGCAACTTGCAACTTGCCGAAGGCAAATTCAACCTGTAACCTGCAACTTGCCGAAGGCAATCTTTATCACCTCCTCGAACTTTTCCGTGCTATTTTCAGTATAACCAAGGATAACATTCTTAACCGATTAATTAGATTTGTCATGGAACAAAGTTTCTTAAAACTAATAGAACACAGCATAAAAGAACACTGGCACCTCCCCTCTCTCACGGATTATCAAGGTGCGGAACATAACTATAAAGACGTGGCTCGTTGGATCGAAAAATTGCATATCTTGTTCGAAAGAAGCGGCATCCGTCCGGGTGACAAAATCGCCTTGTGCAGCCGCAATACTTCAAACTGGGGAATAACCTTTCTTGCCACGCTGACTTACGGTGCCGTAGCCGTGCCCATATTGAACGAATTCCGACCGGACACCATACACCATATCATTAATCACTCCGAGGCTCGCCTGCTCTTTGTGGGTAAATCCGTGTGGGACAACATCGACCACGAGCAAATGCCTAATCTCACGGGAATAATCGCCATGGCGGACTATTCCGTTATCTCCTCGGAGAATGCCTCTTTGCGGGAAACGGCTCTTATCTTGGAAGAACTGTTCAAGTTAAAGCACCCGGAAGGTCTTCAATTAAAAGACATACACTACCGGGTGGAACGTCCCGGGGAACTGGCAATGATTAACTATACCTCGGGGACAACCAGTTCCCCCAAAGGCGTGATGCTACCTTATCGCAGTATGTGGTCGAATCTTCGCTACGCCCTCGACCAGATGGGATACACACCCGGCGAGAAACTCGTGTCCATCCTTACCATGGCACACATGTACGGGCTTGCTTTCGAGTTTATTTACCCGTTCGCCAGCGGCATACATATCTATTTCTTACAGAAAATGCCCTCCCCGAAGATTCTGGGTGAAGTCTTTGCCGACATCCGTCCGCACCTCATCGTGGCAGTACCGCTGATCATCGAGAAAATCATCAAGAGTCGGGTATTACCCCAGTTGGAACGCTTCCACATCAAATTGATGCTGAAAATACCCGTGATCGGCGGTAAAATCCGTCACAAGATCAAACAACAGATACTTGACGCTTTCGGCGGACGTTTCAAACTGCTCGCCGTCGGCGGTGCGGCATTGAATAAAGAAGTGGAAGCCTTCCTCCATTCCGTGAAATTCCCTTACACCGTGGGATACGGCATGACGGAATGTGGTCCGGCAATTGCTTTCGACCATTGGCAAACCTTCCGTCCCACCTCTTGCGGCAAAGCCGTCGACCGGATGGAGATCAAAATTGACTCTGATGATCCTTTTAATAAAGTGGGTGAGATATTCACGAAAGGAGCAAACGTCATGGACGGTTACTATAACAATCCCGAAGCGACAGAAGCCGTACTCGCCCCGGACGGCTGGCTTCATACCGGAGATCTGGGGGTATTGGATGCGGACGGTTATCTCTATATCAAAGGACGTAGCAAAAGCCTTATCCTCGGTCCCAGCGGGCAGAATATCTACCCGGAAGAAATTGAAGACATCTTGAACGCACAACCCTACGTGGCGGAATCACTCGTCATTGAACGGGAAGGCAAACTCGTCGCCCTCGTCTATCCCGATGCGGAAGCGATGAAACAGAACAAAGTCACAAAAGAAGCCCTTAACAAGATTATCAACGAGACACGCAAGACTATCAACCAGCAACTCCCTGCATACAGTCAGATTGCCCGCGTACAAATCCACGAGGAAGAGTTCGAGAAAACCCCGAAACGAAGTATAAAGAGATTTTTATATCAATAACGGCAAAACCGTTATTGATAGTTACAAGTTTCATTCGCCTTCGGCGAGTTGCAAGTTACATTTGCCTTCAGCAAGTTGAACTCAACCTGCAACCTGTAACTCGCCGAAGGCGAATGTAACCTGCAACTTTGCCGAAGGCAAAAACATCATTTGCAAAAACCAAATATATTTCGTAACTTAGCAAAAGTAAATATAAACTTGCCACAGGCAAATGCAACTAGCCGAAGGCGTATGAAACCTGAAACTCGCCGAAGGCGAATGTAACTTTGCCTTCGGCAAAACAAGTAACACCATGAAAACATTGAAAAGAATCATTCCAATAGGAATACTTTTATTCTCCTGCCTTTTCGCAGTAGCAGAGAAAAAACAAAAAGCGGACACGGCCGCGTTGAACAAGATCGAGAAACTGATGAAAAGCCGGATGTTCTACATCGAAGTAGACGCGGCATACCCTAGTGGCAGCGGTAGCATAACCATCAACTCCAAATACGGGCAAAAACGTATCGGTGGTGACGGCTATGTTTCTCTGGCAACCAACCAAGGGCAAATATTCATGCTCGACACGGTGGCCACGGGACGCCTGCCGTTCTTCGGACGGGCATATTCGGTACCTTACGGTGAAGGCGGTGGCGTGGAATTCGAGAAAGCCGAAATAAAAGACGAGTCGTTCAAAGTAATCAACAAGCGGAAAAAGAACTATATCGAGTACAAGTTCAATGTCCGCAATAATAACGATGTCTTCAATTTCTATATCGAGGTATACGGCAACGGGAAATGCACGGTCAACGTGACCAGCAACAACCGGGCATCCATCTCTTACAGCGGCAAATTAACCCCGATACCTGAAGACAAGAAAAAAGCGATGGGGCTATAAGGTTTGTAAGGTTTATAAAGTTTATAAGGTTCATAAAGTGACGGGAGTCCTTCGGACAGTGTTTATCGGTAGCAAACGCTGCCGTAGACAAAGCGTCCCGCAGGGGTCTATGAACCTTATAAACTTTACAAACCTTATGGACTTTACAAACTTATTCGTACCTTTGCTATTTGTTTGAAAGTTACCTGAGAGATGGAAGAAAGTTTTATCTATTATATTGAAAGTAGTATCAAGGAAAACTGGGAACGTCCGGCACTGACGGACTACCAAGGAGTAAATTGCAACTACAAAGACGTTGCCCGTAAGATCGAGAAGTTACATATCTTGTTCGAACACGCGGGCATCAAGAAAGGAGATAAAATCGCATTGTGCGGTAGAAACTCCACGAACTGGGGAATCGCGTTCCTCGCCACGCTTACTTACGGGGCGGTTGCCATTCCTATCCTTAACGAATTTAAACCGGATAATATCCACAACATCGTCAACCACTCGGAAGCCCGTTTGCTTTTCGTGGGCAGTGTCGTGTGGGAAGGTCTGAACGAGGCGTCCATGGAAGCGCTGGAAGGGATCCTTGCCATAGAGGATTATTCGACAATCGTATCACGCAGCCATACATTGACGCACGCGCGGGAACGATTGAACGAACTGTTCGGGAAGAAATATCCCGATCGGTTCCGACCGGAAGACGTTTCGTACACGTATGACAAGCCGGAAGAACTGGCGATCATCAACTACACGTCGGGAACAACCAGTTTCTCGAAAGGAGTTATGCTCCCCTACCGCAGTTTATGGTCGAACTTGGCGTTCGCGTTCGGCGTATTCGGGAAAATGCCCGGCGAACAAGTGATCTCCATGTTGCCCATGGCTCACATGTACGGGCTAGCTTTCGAGTTTATATACGAGTTTGCCAGCGGGGCACACGTGTTCTTCCTGACACGTACCCCTTCCCCCAAGATCATAGCGGATGCGTTCTCGACAATCCGCCCGAACCTGATTATTTCAGTTCCCCTGATTATAGAAAAAATCATCCGGAAGAAAGTATTACCTTCTTTGGAAAAGCCGCTGATCAAACTTATGCTGAATCTGCCGTTACTTGACAAGAAAGTAAAAAACTCCATCCGTCAAAAGGTGATCGATGCATTCGGGGGCAACTTCAAGGAATTGATCATCGGGGGTGCCGCACTCAACAAAGAAGTGGAAGAATTCCTTCGTTCCATCAATTTTCCCTACACCGTGGGTTACGGGATGACGGAATGTGGCCCCATCCTCTCCTACGCGGGATGGGAAACCTTCAAAAAAGGCTCCTGCGGACGGGCTGTACCCCGCATGGAATTGAAAATTGATTCTCCCGATCCCGCCCATATTGTCGGTGAGATTCTTGCCAAGGGGGACAACGTGATGCTCGGGTATTACAAAAACGAATCGGCAACACACGCCGCATTCACTCCCGACGGATGGTTACGCACGGGTGACCTCGGGTTAATTGACGAAGAAGGCAACCTCTTCATCAAAGGACGTTCCAAGAACATGATTCTAGGTCCCAGCGGACAGAATATCTACCCGGAAGAGATCGAAGACCAATTGAACAACCTGCCCTACGTCTGCGAATCCATCGTCGTGGAAAAAGACGGAAAACTGACCGCCTTAATCTACCCGGATTTCGAGGCAATCAACGCCGATCACAAAAATTCGGACGAGATGATTGCCGCCATCATGGAAGAGAATAAAAAGCAAGTAAACGAAACACTCCCGGCATACAGCCAAATCACCAACGTGAAAATATACAACGAGGAGTTCGAGAAAACCCCCAAGAAAAGCATAAAACGTTTCTTGTATCAATAAAAATATTAAGGCTGCCCGTGCATGGGCAGCCTTAATATTTTTATTCAAATTCACGAGGTTTGCCTTTGTCGTACACCACGTACAACTTATCACCTTGCATCAAAATCCCCCTTCCTTTACCCGCTTCACGGTTCTTTCGGTTATTCACGTTCACGGCAACGACCTTCCCGTCAAAGAAAGAAGTCACGTCGTCAAATATCGTGTGTCCCACGAATACACGCCCTACACCATATCGAGATAAAATCCGATCAACATCGGCGGGCGTAGACGGGCGGTATTTTTCGTCGTCTTTCACCATGCCCCGGAACCAGAAGGGCCCCCGGTCACAATAAATAGAATCGGATAGCGCGGACAAAACCTTCCGCTCCTCCTTGTCCAAGAAAACAGAACGCCCCATCTCCTCGTTTACCTCCATCACGCTATTCCCCATACCGGTAAACTCCTTGCTTAACCCGGCATGCACGAAAAGATTATTGCCCACGATCTGCATCAGGTTGCGGGAACGCAACCAACGCCCCAACTCGCTATTCCCGTGCCATAAATCAGCATACTTCATGCCAAGAGAATCCGCCAGATTCTTATATTTACCACGGGTATATTTCAGATTATTGCGCAACACCATTTCTTCGTGATTCCCCAGCATGAAAGTCATCACCCCTCCGGCTTCACGTGCTTCCTGTTCCAGTTTATAGATCAGCCAGAAGATAGGCAATACGTCTTTTCCCCGGTCAAATACATCACCAATGATGATAACCTGATTTTTCCCGAATTTCCAATTATAATCTTTCCCGATCACGCCATTGTTACGTAACACGGAAATAAAACTTTCGAGATCACCGTGAGGATCCGAAATAATCAACGTTTTCTCCTTCTGTCCAGTCTTCCATGCCGAGCGTTCTATCGGATGAAGCGGTACCCGAAAACGATGCCCGCCTTTCTCGGACACCACTTCAAGGGTAAACCCCGCGGGCAGGTCGGCGTACACCGTATCCCGCAAAACTCCCCGTTCGTCTACCCGCACCACACGTACTCCCCCGGTAGAATCATACATCACGTAAGGTCCGTCAACCGACAACCCGTCCTGCTGCTTTTCTTTATCTTGGGCAATACACAACCCGCTACATAACAGGAAAAATAAAAAAAATATATATTCTCTAAACCATTTCATAATTCAAGCTTTAAAAAACTACCGGGAATCCTCCGTACCCTAATTCCCGGTAAGATATACAAAAAAACTAATCGGCTTCCAATCTCATCCACTTGTTCAGGTCTGCAATACTTCTGATCCAGAACACCTCTTCCGTATCCCGGATAACCGTGAAACCTTTGCTACTAAAAAATGCATCGTAAATAACTCCCACGTGCTCGTTTTTATCCTTGTCATACAAATCTTTATCCGTGAAACCGGAAGACGTGGAATGACTCTTCTTGCTGTTATCGAACCGCACTTGGTTTATCGCGTTATTCAATAAAGTAAATGTACCGAAATCGTAATTATGGCTCTTCTCCTTTCCGTCCGCACTATTAACAGCCGTCACTCGGAATGATCCCTCGTAACCGGATTTACGATCCATCTCCAGCGTAAATTTAACGAAATTCGGATATTCTTCTTTCAAAGCCTCCCATTCCGCTTTCAAGCCATCGCTCATGTCCGTGATAATATACTCGTTATTATTCTTCAACATATCGACAGAAGCGATATACTTGTTAGGGACAAATGTCGGCACCTGTTCGGGAGTCAAGTTCAGAGGAGAAAGATCCATGATAAAGAAACGAATCGCCCCGTCGGCATCGTTAGACACGAACTCCCGATTGGTAACGCCATTGCTCAAATCAATTTCCAACCCGTTGAATTTCACCCCGGCAACTTCCACGTCATTATCGAAGCGGCATCCCTCCGCCGTGATGATATACGGGACAGACACCGTGACGGTATTCCCCTCCCCGTCTTTGTAAGCCATCGTGCAAATATGGAATATATCATCCAGTTCCACGTGTCCGCCAACAACCAGTTCACCGTTTACCATCATACCCAATCCGGCATTTCCCAACACGAAATACCCGGCCATTTCCGCCAACTTCTCCACGGTACTCCAATCCGCGGCAGTGGCTTTCTCCATGTTCAACTCCACCCGTGTCTTTTTCCCGATCAATTCAATCACACCGTCCCCCACGTCTTTCACGATAAACTCGAAATCTCCCTCCAGACCGAACCCTTTATTACCGTCCCGGACGGGAGACGCATACCCCGGGTTCGCCAGACGGTGTATCGGACTGTACGAGTCGAATGTCAACACCAGCCCCTCCGAGAGATTAAGATTGTAAGAATAATCCCCCACCTCCGTCTCGAAATCACTCGTCATTTCCACCCGGTTTTTCTCCTTGAACCGGAACAGGAAAGTAAAACCGCCATAACTCCCTTTCTGGGGATAATAAACAAACTTCCACCCGTCGGCAGCCCCCTTCAAGGCTATTTCACATTCCGTCCGAAAAGCCTCTATCCGCTCGCTCGGCAACTCGGAAAACACGTACTCGTCATCGTCCGAACAAGCTGTCGCCAGCAACATACCGGCAATCATACATAGATATATCAATTTTTTCATACTCATCAAGGATTAACAATTACACCATTCACCACGTCATTCAAAGCCTGCTCGCATCTCGCCTGTAAAGCGTATAAATCAACATTCCAGTTATCCCGGTAATACACGACCACCATTTCCACCTTCTGTTTCAACTTATCCTTCGCCTCCTGCGAGGAAGGCAAATCCAACATGGCCTCCCAATCCTCCGCACTGTTGGAAAGCATAAACCCTACAATCTCCGCGAAATCCTCTCCCGGTTCACTCATCGCGTAACCGGAAAGAAATCCTTGGTCATAAGCATCCTGATCTTTAATTTTATCCCACTCTTCCACGTAATTGGGCGTGATCGTTTCAAACTCTTTCGGGTACTCGATTGTCTGTGCCGCAATATGGGCAAACTCGTGGTGTACGGTCTTCATGTACCGTTTCAGACGAGTTGCGTTCGTCCGGTCGTACTGGTCTACTTCAAAAATCACGATTTTACGTCCTCCCTCGGCAGTACCCTTGGTCACCGTTCCGCTACTCGTGTAGCGCGAAGAACCGATAAACAACAATTGTTTCGGCGATACGCTCTTGAAAAAGGTTGCTCCGCCGACCTCCATGTAAGGTTCACACCAGATATTCAGCAACACATTTGCCAATCCTTTCGCGTTCTCCTCCTTGGGCGGAGTAAGATTATACCCCATACTGGTCTCGACATCCTTCCACTTGTAAATCACCTCTATGTTATAAGGATCCACAAATTTCTCCTGCAACCAAAGGTCCAACTCTGTCAACTCATCACCGGAAGTATCAAAAATAGAGGGTCCCAGATCATCATCGGAACACGCCGTTGCGAAAGCCAGTAACACGAACAACAACAAGCTAAATATATACTTTTTCATAATCTACTGTTTTTAAATTAATACACTACCGGGGATTAGCCTCTACCCCGAAAGCCTGCGCCTCGGACGGAATCTGTATGGCTCGTCGTAAATCATCTCCCGTGAGCGTGATTGCCGGTTCGCCGGAAACCTCGAACGTGTGAACCACGGGCAAATGGAAACGCTTGATATCGAACCAGCGCAAACCTTCCTGCATAAATTCTTTCCTTCTCCAATCGACCACGCACTTCAACATGGACATCTGGTCTTCGGATATCGTACCGGAATAAAAAGGCTGCAGATCGGGATACGCTTCCTGACCGTCGTAGAAAGCCTTAATCTTTGCCAAGTCCACCTGATAACGCATGAAATCGGCGTACGCATCATCATTGTTCACCCGAACCCGCTCGCCGAGATACAGGTTGATATCTTCCAAAGCCGAATCGAACTGCCCCTTCATGATATACGCCTCGGCACGATTCAACAGAGCCTCTTCGCCCGACAAAAGAGAGGAAACGACATATCCCTTACCTGAACTGGCACCTATCGCATCACGAATATACAACTCATCGTATTTATACATACGGGCGCTCCCGGACGAATTGGTAGAAATCACAAAGAACGTGGCATACGTCCCGGTCACGGGACTACCCGTCACGTTCTTGTTCATGAACAAAGAACCATGTTCTTCCTTTTTCATGCCGAAATGCAAGCTAAAAGATTGTGCATCCCTCGCCCACCAACTTTTGGCAGATATCATCAGGAATGGTGACGGTTGTTCAACTTTAAAGTATTTCGAAGCATACGCGTCCTTGTCCCCCCATCGCCCGTTTGCTTGAGCGGGATTCCTCAAATCGCGTAACTTGCTTTTCGGACTGTTCCCCAACGCAGCCGTCGCATGCACGATAACACTATCCCATTCCGCCTTATACTGGTAAAAACGAGCCGCGAAAGCGTGAGCCGCCGCCTTCGTGAAATGATACTTCGGCACCTCGTACGATTGATCCTGCAACAAAGGCAACCCCGCTTGCAAATCCTCCTCGATCAGATCATACACCTCTTTCAAACTATTCCGTTTATAATGCACGATTGCTTCCGTTTCCGGTTTCACGCAATACGGGATTCCCAACATCCGTCCCGCCTTATCCGAATCATAATGCTCCGCGAAAAGATTCACCAGAAGAAAATGACAGAATGCCCTGCACACCAACGCTTCACCCTTGATGGCAGCGTACTCCTTCGTGTCCTCTTCATTTTCCAGCGCTTCCAGCACGATATTGGCAGCCGCTATAGACTCGTAATAATTTGTCCACACGTAAACGGGATTATCCGTTCCCGTTTCCGTCCCCTCCTCCCACATGTACATCTGCCTATTCAACGTGGCACGGCTATGCGTTCCGGTTACGAGACGCTCCGCGACATTGTCACTCATCACCTCGCACACGTGATAATAATGTGCCCTCGGGTACGCCGACACCAGCAACTCCTTCATCGCCTCGGGACTGTCCAATTCAGTACGGTTATCCGGGGTCACATCCAGAAACGAGTTACACGCCGTTGCTGACAAGGCTAACATCCCGACCGTTAATATTTTATATGCTTTCATCTTATCTATTTTAACGATTTACCAATCTTTTCATCAAAATCCCACTCTCAAAGAGAACGTCACTTGCCGAGGGACAGGCAGCGCCACACCGCCCGAACGGAAGAACTCCGGATCCTGCCCGTGCAATTTCTTATCACTGTACAACAACGCCACGTTGGACATGATGCACTTCAACGACATCGAACTCAATCCGATATTTCTCACCCATTTATCATCGAATTTATACGTCAGGCTGATATCCTTCAACCGGATAAAAGAACCGTCGGCAATCCGTTCCGTGGAATAATTATAAGCATTATAAACTTTCTTGTACTCACTGTTCTTCCGCTCATTCTGGCGAACGGAAAGAATAGCGGGTACCGATGTAATATTCTCGTCACCCGGAATCATCCACCGGTCGAGAAAATCTTTCGGCATAGCCGACAAATCATTATACTCGCTCTTGAAATAATCGTGTAACCGCACCTTGTTCCCGAACTGATAATTCAAGAAAACGGCAAAAGAGAAATTCCCGTACTTGAACGTGTTTTCAAAACCACCTGTGATCTTCGGGTCTACCGGTCCCTCATATTTCAAGAAGTCCAACTTATTTGTTTCTTGAAAATCAATATCACCAATACAAGGATTACCATCGGAATCCATCACCGTGGGAATACCTTCACTCGTCAACCCGAGGAAAGGAACAGAGAAAATAGCCCTCACCGGATATCCCTGCCGGGGAGCTCCCTCCGCCTTTACCAGATCCATCACGCGGGGACGGGACTCCAGATTCGTGATCTTATTCTTGTTATAAGAGAAAGTCCAGTTCGTCGTCCAACTAAAAGAAGAATATACCACATTCTTCGTGTTCAATGTAAATTCAACCCCGTGGGACCTCATATCCGCGTAGTTTGCGCTCTTCGACTGCTGTCCGCCGATGCCGGAAACCCGTACTTTACCGATCAGATCGAATCCTTTTCTCCAGTAGAAATCGGCACTCAGGCTAACCCGGTTATCGAATACGCCCAAATCCATCCCCACGTTCGTCTCGTACTGCTTTTCCCATGTCAGATCCTTGTTTTCCAAGGCACCGATATAAATACTGTTCTCTTTTTCCTGCTGCGTCGGACGTTTTGTTACATCGTTATACAACACCACCCGCGAATTGCTCGACGGTCCCATGCTTGCCGTCAACCCGTAAGTGGCACGCAAAGTCAGGCGGGAAATCTTCTCCAGCGGTTCCATGAACGCCTCGTTCGATATATGCCATGCCCCGCTGACATTCCACGTCGGCAACCAACGGGCGGAAAGCGATTTCCCCAAACGGTTGGAACCGTCATAACGCCCCGTGGCATTGAAAACATACGTCCCGTTGTAACTATACCCCACCGTGGCAAAAAACGCCACGAAACGATCGAACTCCTCTTCCATACCGTAATAAGACATTCCGGCTTCAATCTGTTGCTTCAACAAATCGGGGTCAAGAAAAGGTACACCCCCGCGATCCCACTGGTAACCGAATCCCTGATTACTGGATTTCGTGCGGTTCGTGTAACGCAATTCCTCCCCTCCCATCACGTTCAACGTGTGTATTCCTTCATTAAAAGAAGTGTTATAATTCACCATTACCCGTTGGTAATAATTCAGCATCGAATTTTCACTCCGGTTATAAAGTCCCCCCTTGGGCATCACCACCTTGGCAGGATATCCCGGCATATCCGGGTCCTCGTACAAAAGTTTGTTCCCGTCCCGAATCGTGGCATCGCCTGCCGCCCGGTAAGCCTCCGCCGCGTTGGAATTATCATACACCCGGTGTTCCCGTGTCGTCTTCACGTAACGAACAGCCCCCAGCACTTTCACGTCCAACCCTTTCAACGGCCGGAATTCCAATTCCGTCTGGAATTTCGTATCCAACATATCGATCTTCAACTTGTTCGTTTCCAACTCGTGCAGAATACTGAACGGGGCATAATTCATCGTGTAATACTCGTAATTACCGTCATCGTCATAAGCCCGCAATGTCCGGCTCGTGTTCAACGCGTAACTGAAAGGGTTGATATCGAAATCACGTTCCACCTCCCCGCTAACGGCATTCGTTCTACGGCTGTTCGTACCCGGTGCATCCTGCATACGCAGTGAACCATTCGTCAACAGATTCACGGTCAACCATTTCTTTATATCAAAAGAAGCATTCATATTCGCCGTGTACCGTTCCACCTTATCCGCTACCGACCAACCGGCATCGTTGAAATAACTCATGGAAGCGTAGAAACGGGATTTATCCGTACCGGAAGACAAACTCACGGAATGCACCTGTTGCAAAGAATTACGGAAAAGAACATCAAACCAGTCCGTGTTCGCCATTTCATACTTTTGCAGGAAAGCGTTCTTCGCTTGTCGTGTATTCTTCAAGCCGAACTTCCCGCTCGTTTCATCGTACATGGAAATCATATCCGCCATCTTCTTGTAAACACCGCCATTTTTCTTCCGGGACACGTCCGCATAATTCAACCACCCTTTCTCCTCCATCTCCTTGTACACCATCATCTGCTCCTGCGAGTTCATCAAATTATATTGCTCGTAATCCGGCTTCATCCGTATCGTGAACTCCCCACTATAATTCACCTTCATCGTTCCCTTCTTCCCTCTTTTCGTCGTGATCACCACCACGCCGTTCATCGCCCGCGCCCCGTACAACGCTGTCGCCGAAGCATCCTTCAATATCTGGAAACTCTCGATATCGTCGGCATTCAAACCCGCTATGGCTGAACTGATCAGGGTCTCCGAGTCGCCCGAGGATAAATCGTCGGCAGAAAGCTCCACCACGTCCTCCAGCACCAGACCGTCTATCACCCACAACGGTTTCTGGTTACCGTTGATAGAAGAAGCACCGCGTACCCTCAACTTCGGGGATGCCCCGAAAGTACCCGAAACATTCTGTATCTGCACCCCGGCAGCTTTTCCTTGCAGCATACGGCTGATATCATTCGATCCTTCCACCATTACATCTTCCGCCTTCACGATGGCTGCCGCTCCCGTGAACAACTTGCGGTCGATTCTCTGGTATCCCGTCACAACCACCTCCTCGATGCTCTTCAATTCCTCTTTCAACACCACCCGTTTCAACGCCGTCGTGTCGGAAGCCGCTATCAACCGCGTCACGTAACCCACGAAAGAAAATTCCAGCATGGTTTTCGGATCGGTTACCTTCACCGTAAACTTCCCGTCCGCGTCCGTCACCGTTCCCCGCACAACACCCTGCCCGTCGGTACCGTTCTCTTTCACCTTTACCGTCGCTCCCGGCAAAGGCTCGCCTTCCTCGTCCACGACCTTCCCTTTCACCGTGATCTCTTTCTTTACCTTCTCGTCCGCACCAAACAGGATAATCGTGTTGTCCTTGATCCGGAACGAAATCCCCGTACCCTTCAGGCAAGCCTCCAACACCGTTTCAATAGCCGACTGCTTCACGTGCAGGGTAATATTCTTCACCCCCATGATCATGCCATCGTTAAAGAAAAAGGTAAAATCCGACTGGCGCTTCACCTGCTCCATGAATTGTGCGAAACTCCCGTTATCCAAGCTAATATCCAGCTTGACCTGTTGCGCGTGTACCGATCCGAAAGACTGGTACACCGTGAACAAGAGGAGTAGCATTGTTACTTTCATAATTCTGCACATTTTTTTTAATGACCCGTTTTTAGGAGGGTCATATTCTCCATTTTTTTTCATACCTTTGTTTCGTTTAAGTTATTATTGCTGATTAACTTACTCTTGAAGCAAACCGCGTGCCCGCGCAGTTTGCTTCTTTTCTATTTATTTTAATACAATTACAATCCTGTCCTTCACTTGAAAGTGAGCGGTCCGGGTAGATTCGATTACCTCCAGAATCTCCGTGAAATCCTCGTACTTCTTCACCTCACCCGTGAACGTGACATCCTTCAACGACTCTTCACTGAACACGACATCCACGTTATACCAACGTGCCAAGCGGCGCAACATATCCTCCAGTCGCACGCTCTTGAACACCAACCGCCCCTTCATCCATGCCGTGTAGATTTCCGTATCCACTTCCCGTTTTGTTATTTTATTCCCGACCAGACAAGCCTGTTCACCGGGTTCCAAGCGCACCCGTTCCTTCGTCCCTTTCACTTTTATCCCCACGGATCCCTTCACGAGTGTTGTCGTGATCTCCCGCTCGTCCTTGTACGCCAGAATATTAAATTCAGTACCGTAAACCCGTATTTCCGCACTCTCCGTTTGTACCTCGAAGCGTTTCTCCGGATCGCAGCTCACGTCAAAGTAAGCCTCCCCCTCAAGATACACTTTCCGGTGCCTCCCGACGAACTCCTCCGGGAAGCGCAAACGACTCTCCGCATTCAACCACACCCGTGTTCCGTCACTCAATTCCAACGAGAACTCGGCGCCTCTCGGAACCGTGATCGTGTTGAACCGTTCTTTCTGCCTCATCGTGCTACCATCCACTTTATACTTGATAATACCGGAGTCCTGCTTTATCGTCACCCTGTCACCCCGGGCAATATGCCGGGAGGACTCCGGCGTCAATTCCACGACCTTGCCGTCAGCCAGTTGAAGAATCGCCTTACTCTCCCCCGCAGGAAGTTCCACCCGAGCCTCTAACCGCGGTTCTGCCGGCAGTACGCCTCGCCCCGGACGGATGTAGAAATAAAAAACAACTGCCAACGGCAATAATATAGCGGCGGCATAACCGACAACACGTGTTACCCGACGCCGTCGAACGGAGCGCTCCAACTGTTTTTTCCGATTTAACAACTCTTCCAAAGGCTCTTTCCGGTTAATCCGCCCGTAGGCCCGCACTTTCTCCGAGAGCATCTTCTCCCCGACAAGCCTGTCAAACAACTCCTTATTCTCCGGAGATACCTCTACCCACTTTTCCAACCATAACTTCTCCGCATCGGTCAACTCCCCCAGTATACACCGGGAAATCATCTCCGACACGCGAAAAACTTCATCTGCCCTGTTCATATTTCTATAATTACGTTTCTATAGAAGAAACACCTCAGGAAATAAAACGGGGGGATGAAAATCAAAAAAAATAAAAGAAATTTACAAACTTATTAGAAATCAAAGAAAAACATACACGAACATACCCATTCCCAACGCCTGCAAACGGGCTCCCAGCCGTTTCTTCCCCTCCTTCTTGTACTCTTTCGCCGTATCGAGCGCTATTCCCATCCGCTCCGCCACTTCCGATATCTTGTACCCTTCCAGTGAAAGCATCATCACGTTCCTGTATTGTTGCGGCAACTCCTCTACCACGTGCATTACCCGCACGTACACGTCTTCCTCCATCACCCTGTCCCAAAAAAGATCCACATCGTCAAATTCCCGTATAACCATCGCCTCGTATTCCTCCCTCACCCGTTCGTGCCGGAGATAATTGAAACACCTGTTTTTCACCGAATTATAAAGATAGACTTTCAACGCAATCATGTTCTCGAAACGCTTCTTCTGCCCCAGCATCGAAATAAAAAACTCTTGAACCACATCCTTTGCCGCCTCCTCGTCCCGAATATACTTCCCGGCAAAAAGCACCATCGGAACATAAAACTGCTCGTACAATATCGTATAAGCCATGTCATCTTCCTTGGCTAAATGTTCTAATAATATTTTTTGCTCATTCTGCATGATCCCTCTTTCAAACACTCGGTTAACAATAAAATATCCGCCATAAACACACGCTCAAATTTCGAAACCAAATTTAAGAAAAATAACTCATACTCTCCAAACAAAGTTTCCTTTTTTGTCCTATATCCGGATTTATTTACCGTCACTTCAAGATACACGTACCCGTGGTTCCCCCGTGGGAACTCCAGACCAGATCCTGACTAAGTCCTGACCAAGTCCTGTATACACAGGAGTTAGTCAGGACTTGGTCAGGAGTTAGTCAATACCTGATAGCCGGGAAACACCCGAAGAACTCCCGTTGAGATAAGGGAGTAATAAGGGAACAAAGACGTTTCACCTTCGATACAAAGACGTTTCAAAGACGTTCACGAACGTAAATGAATGGTCTTTGACTGGAGAGTGAAAAGGATGTGAAAAATGATTACCCCGGTTATAGTATCTGATTACACGAGCAAGTAAAGCGTATATGCCGCATAAATGGCAAACAACACGATTCCCTCCCCCCGTCCGATACGGAAACCCGTGCGCATAAAAGGCAAAAGGAGTAAGGAAGAACCCACCATAACCCCCATGTCCAGCCAATTGATCTGGTTCGTTTCCACGGGAGCGATAGTTGCAGTCAATCCAAGTACCGCCAGTAAATTGAAAATATTCGAACCGACCACGTTGCCGATAGCTATATCCGTCCGCCCCTTGACAGCTGCCACCACGGAAGTTGCCAACTCCGGCATACTCGTGCCTGCCGCCACGATCGTCAACCCGATGACCGCCTCACTCCAACCCAAGGTTTTCGCGATAACCACGGCATTATCCACGAGTAATCCCGATCCCCAGACAAGCAATCCCAACCCCGCGACCATAAACACGATATCCAACACCCAACTCTTTGTCGGTCGAATCTCTTCATCGGTTTCAGCCACTTCACCCCGTTTCGCCTTGTAAATACAATACACCATATACGCGCAAATCCCGGCAAAAAACAATATTCCCGCCCATCGGGCAAATACCCCGTTACGGAAAATGACAACGAACAGAACCGTCGCCAATAACATCACCGGCATATCGAACCGGATCAACCGAGGATTTACCCGCAAGGGATAAATCATCGCCGAAATACCGAGTATCACGCATATATTGAAAATATTCGATCCCATGACGTTCCCCACGGCAATCCCCGGCGTCCCGTCCAACGCGGACTGCACGCTCACGAGTAATTCCGGAGCACTCGTCCCGAACGCCACGACAGTCAATCCCACCACCAGCGGTGAAATTCCCAAACGAACGGCAAGCGAAGAACTCCCTTTCACCAAAAAGTCCGCCCCGAAATAAAGCACCGCGAGCGAAGCAACTACAAGAAGAACCGGTACAAGCATAAAAGCTAAAAGTTAAAAGTTAAAAACTAAAAGTTCGTGTTCACGGAACAATTATTCATCGTTATTCGTACTTTTGAAGTTTCAAAAATAGAAATAAATTTACACTATCAGCTCTTAACTTTTAGTTTTTAGCTTTTAGTTTTTAACTCTATCGGCATGTTAAAGCATTTCAAGGAATTACTCAACACGGCAAAGCATACCCCGAAACTGGGGGGACTGGAAATATTCAAGTATATCGGACCGGGGCTACTCGTCACCGTGGGATTTATCGATCCCGGTAACTGGGCGTCCAATCTTGCCGCGGGAGCTGAATTCGGTTATGCCTTATTGTGGATGGTTACACTCTCGACAGTCATGCTTATCGTCCTGCAACACAACGTGGCGCACCTCGGGATTGCCTCCGGATTGTGCCTTTCGGAAGCCGCCAGCGAACACTTGAAGCCCCGCTATGCCAAAGGCATTCTCTATTCCGCCATGCTCGCCTCCATATCCACCTCGCTCGCCGAGATTCTGGGCGGTGCCATTGCCTTGCAAATGCTGTTCGATATTCCCGTACGTGCCGGCTCCTTACTCGTATTGGTGTTCGTGGTAATTATGCTTTTCACGAATACTTACCGGGTGATCGAGAAATGGATCATCGCTTTCGTGTCAATCATAGGCTTGTCATTCATATACGAACTTTCACTGGTAGACATTGACTGGAACGAGGCACTTCCCGCGTGGGTAACGCCCGCTTTCCCCGAAGGCTCCATGGTCGTGATCATGAGCGTGCTCGGTGCCGTGGTTATGCCTCACAATCTCTTCCTGCACTCGGAAATTATCCAGAGCCGACAATGGAACATACAGGACGATAAAATCATCAAGAAACAACTGCGTTACGAGTATGCCGACACGATACTCTCCATGGTCATCGGTTGGGCAATCAACAGCGCCATGATACTGCTTGCCGCCGCCACGTTTTTCCGTAGCGGAACTCCCGTCACGGAGTTAGAGCAAGCCAACTCATTACTCACGCCGCTGTTGGGTAATAACGCCGCCCTAATCTTTGCCGTGGCACTTCTGTTTGCCGGAATTTCCTCAACCATCACTTCCGGCATGGCGGCAGGCTCTATCTTCGCCGGCATATACAAGGAGCCTTATGATATTAAAGACAGTCACTCCAAAATCGGCGTACTGTCTTCCCTTATTCTCGCCTTTGCACTAATCATGTTAATATCCAACCCGTTCCAAGGACTGATTTACTCGCAAATGGCTCTTAGCGTACAACTCCCGATCACGATCTTCACGCAGGTACACCTTACCTCGTCCTCCAAGGTCATGGGAAAATACAAAAACTCCACTTACACGAAATGGCTGCTGTACGTCATCGGGGGAATCGTCACGGCATTGAACGTGATGCTGTTACTCAGCTTCTTCTAAAAGTTCCTTTAAAGAAAAGGCTGTAATCCAACTCCCCCTCTGTTTATAGAGGGAGTACCCCGAAGGGGGGAGGGAGTTCTTTTCACTATATTCAAAAACTCCTCCGGCACTCCGTGCCACCTCCTCTATAAACAGAGGAGGAGCTGGAATACAGTCTTCAACGCTAGAGAAGCAACCTGTAACCTGCAACTTGCCGCAGGCAACTCTTAAATCTCAAATTAAAATCTCATCAGCTCCTCAGGTACCCGTACCAACTCCTCCCCCCGCAACTCTTTCGCCAGAATCTTTCCGTCAGGGCTGACCAGAATAATGTGCGGGATACCCTTGATGCAGTAACGCTCCATCACATCATCTCCTTTTTCCAACATCAAGTGTTCCCAATAACTACCATCCTCGTGAATAGCCTCGATCCATTTATCCTTATACCTGTCGGAAGAAACACCTAATATCTTGAAATTCTTTCCCTTGAACTGTTTCAAGGCTTTCAGTAAAGCCGGAGTTTCTTCCCTACACCAATGGCAATAAGAATTCCAGAAATCAACCAACACGTAATTCCCCCGGAAATCACTCAATTTCACCGGATTGCCCAAAGTATCCAGACCTACAATTTCGGGAGCCTCGTGACCAATGGCGCAATTTTCGTACAAGTCCAACTTCTGTCCCATCTTGGGCAGATAAGAAGTATTCTTCGCATCTTTCCCGAAACTATCAATATACGCTTTTTCCGATACGATCGATTCTAACGTCGGGAAATCCTTACGCTGAAACACGTTATAATAATAAAGATACATCCCGAAAGGGTTCTCCATATTCTTCTGAACGTATTCTTTTACCAATTCCCGTTCTCTCTCGCTTCCCTCGTCATAATAAGGTTCCGATTCTTCTTTTATCCGTTTCATTTCTTCCCGGTTTCCTGCTTCCCTCGCTTTATAAAAGAGCGCGTTCAACGAATCTTTGATTGCCCCGAAAGTTTCGGCATACATACGTTTTTTAAACTCCCGGTATTTCTTGTCTAACGGAGAACCTTCCACAGACCAATCGATCTGTTCTTCCGAAATCGACTCGGGTTTCAATTTGATTTTGTTCCCGTCCAAGAAGAAATAACCGCCATGCCAAGGGGTATCCCCGATAAAATATAACTCCGGTCGGGCATCCTTCACGACAAAAGTAAATTGTCCGTTCTTCACCTCGGCAGAATCAATCACTTGATGTATACCCCGGTATTCATGCACAACCTCGCACAAGTATATCTTGTTAATATCCAAAGTTCCCGTATTCCCGGTTATCGTTCTCTGCCCGAAAACATAAACAGAGAAAATACATAATATCAATACAACAATCCCTTTTCTCATTTTACACGCTTTTATTATTTCAAAACAGCATCCAGCAAAGCGGTAATACCCTCTTCCGACGGACGGGGAGCATAAGCATTCACGATCTTAAAATCCTTGTCAATCAATATAAAACGAGGTATATACATGATACACCACTCGTCCTTCAACGCTTGATCATGTGATATATACTGCGGTAAATCCTTGTGATGATTTTTCAAGTAAGACAACCACGTGGATTGACGTGCATCCGTGGAAACCGGGATAAACACGATATCTTTCCCCTCGTACTTTTTACTCAAAGCCTCGAACGCGGGAGATTCCTGTATGCAAGGTCCGCACCATGTCGCCCAGAAATCGAGATAGATAGCTTTTCCCCGGAAATCACTCAATTGTTTCGTGTTGCCGTCAACATCCTCGATGACAATATCAATGGCCGGCTGTCCTTCTACCAATTTTCCCGCCTGCCCAGCCTTATATTTTACTTCCGTGGCGATATCCCGATTCTTAGAGCGAGCGATAAAGTCATTCGCTTGTCCCACGGTTTCGGGCGTCACTTCCCAGCGCAAACTCTCTACTTTTTCATAAGCCTCGTAAAGCTCTCCGGTTCTCTCCGGCAACACGATACCCTCGAACCATCCGAATTTATCCCCGTTAGCATAAGAAAGTACATCTCTCACGACGGCCACATTCAATAATAGGGTATCGGTCAAATCCTTGTACATCCGGTTCAATTCCGGTGTAATGGTCGCGAAATGCGCGTTCTGCATTTTCTCCAACTGCTCCTGTATCGCTTTTTGTTCCTCCGGGGTTGCTTTTTGGAAAGCTTGCCAATCCAGACGGTATTCTTTCCCGTAAGAAGCGTAACTGATATAACTATTCACAACGTCCGCGACAATCCGGGCATTCTCCATTCTCTTGAAATCCGGGGATACGTTCTTCAGGTTCTCCAACTCCGTTTTCCGAACAGCGGCAAGACTATCCACCAGAAGTTTCGTTGTCGGAAAATCCGTTCTCACGTTAGAACCGCCTTCCAGAAAAGAACCGCCTTTCGGGAACAATCTCTTCTTCATGTAATTGTTCGCCTCTGCCCCCACACCCTTAAACGTAGCCTCTTTATTACTTTCGGTAATATAAACTTCCATATCATCGCCGGGCGTCAGGTAAAGCGTGTTACGGCTTATCGAGAAATACTCCGGTTTCTTCAACTCGATCACCGTATCGAACATCCCGTTTTCATCCGTGTGCAAAATAATATCCCGACTATCCCCAATCATGGATGCCGTTCCGTTATAACGCATCACTTCCGAAGGTGTCATTCCCTTCAATTGTCCCTTCAAATGAACGGTAGTCTTTTCTTCCTTGCAGGAAAAACAAATAACCACCATGATAAATAAATATACAATACTTTTCATCCTGTTTCAATTTTAATACGTGGTAAAGGAAGAGCTGAACTACTCACCCTCTTTGGGATGTGTCGCCAGCTCCTCCCCCCATAAATTCTATCTCTCGTTAGGCTCCATGTTCGGATTAAAACTCAACACCTTGGGCGGTATCGGGAAAATATACCTCGGACTATTCGCTTCCAACGTGTAAGTCTGTCCGTTTGCCACGTGCGTTATCGTCTTCGCGTAACGAGGCTCCCGATTCAATCGCTTCAAGTCAATCACCCGGGTACATCCCAACATACACATTTCCTTTCTTCTCTCGGTCAACACCTTATCCAAAGCCTCTTCATTCGTTGCCGCACTTTGTGACTGATACCCGACAATCCGGTACTCCAACAATTGATCCAGATAAAGCATTGCCTGATCTTTACTTCCCACCCGGGCTTCGCACTCCGCCGCGATCAAAATAACTTCCGGCACGGACATCGCCATGTTAGCGTAAATATACGGTAACCACAAATAATTATCGTAATTCACCCCCCAAGCATAGTTGGAGAAGAAAAGCTTAAACCGCATATCATTATCGTGATCGTACAAAGCCACCAGTTCGTCGGAACCGAAAGCCGTACCTGAAAAACCAAATGTCCACGGGGCTAAACGGATATAAATATTCTCCGGATTATCCGCACCATAAGGAACATCTATACGACCGATACTTTTTTCCGGGTCAACCACAGAATAATTCTTCAAATCGAGTAAAGAACTATTCTCTGCCAAAGACTGTTTGGCATATTTCAACGCCTCGTTATAATCTCCCATATATAAATACATCCGCGCCAACATACCCAATCCCACGGGTTTGGAAGCCCGGTAGGCTGTCTTCTGTTTATCCGGCAAATAAAGAGCTGCCGTGTCCAAGTCTGTCAATATCTGATCGTACACTTGCTGTACGGTTGCCCTCTCCAAATTGGACTTATTAATATTCTTGTCCAGCATCAACGGTACTCCCGGATCAGTAGCGGCTGTATTCTTGTTATAATGATTCGCGTACGCGTTTACCAAGGTTAAATATTCAAATGCCCGTCCCAACAAAGCCTCTGCACGTAGGGAACGTTTTTTATCCAACGTGACATCTTCCACGTTCATCACATCCTCAATGATTGTATTGTAATAATAGATGCGATTATACGAATATTCCCACAACCCATCTCTCTCCGCATCCCCGAATATCTCCGCTTGAAACGTGTATAAATTCCGATCAGGTACTTCCAAATCATTGAAATTAACATCCCCGTCGTCCGGCAAATACACGTCGTCTGTCATAAAATTCGGGTATGAGTCGGAAGCCTTCAACAATTGGGCATAATTGATCAATTTCTCGTAATCCTCGTAATTTTTCGGAATAACAATTCCTTTCGGTTGGAGATCCAAAAAACTGTCACACGAGATAAAACATCCCGTAAGACACAATAATAATAAATATATCTTGTTTTTCATAATGCTTAATACTTTAGAAAGTTACTGATACACCTAACGTACAAGTTGTCGGGACAGGCAAAGTTCTGGCACCCCAACCATAACCGGTGGTCGTGTATGCCTCCGGATCAAGGTCGCTATTGTTAGCCACCCAGCGCCATAAATTACTAACCTGACAATTCACGGACATACTTTCCAGACTAAACTTCCGAATCCACTCTCTCGGTAAATCGTAAGACAAAGTCACATCACGCAATTTGATATAATCTCCTTTGATAACATGCGTGTCAAGTGCATACCATACTTGCTTCATCGTGTAGGAAGCACTCCTGTTCATGGCAGGCGCAATACCCTTGATATTCTCGTCTCCCGGTTTCCGCCAATGGTTCATTGCTTTTTTAGAGATATTACTTGTTACACTACCCGTCAAGTAAGGAGATATCTCATCTCTCAACACGTGTCCGCCATTATATATAAACATAAACGACAAACTCCAACCTTTGTATCTAAATCTATTAATCAACGAAGCCGTGTAAGGTGGACGCGTCGTTCCCGAATACTCCAATTCCTCGATCGACCCAACATTTGAGACCTTCTTACCATCCTTATCATACACTAACGGAGCTCCGTTTTCCGGGTCAAGTCCCGCGGACTGGTAACTGAACAAACTGTACATCGGTCGTCCCTTCGTGTGTACTACTCCTTGCACGTAAGAAAATACAGTAGTACCACTATGTTTCATCTTGGTTATTTTATTTTTATTGTACGAGAAATTCAAATTAGTCCGCCACTCAAAATCGGGTTTTGAAATATTAATACTTCCCAATGCCACTTCAATACCCTTATTATTCAAACTACCGTAATTCACCTTCAAACTACTCCATCCTAACGTCGGGTCCGTATCTCGATTTCCTAACAAATCCGTACTCTTGCGAATATAGTAATCTATCGTTCCGTTCAAACGGGTATTAAACATCGTGAAATCCACTCCGATATTTGTGACAGCCGTCTTTTCCCAACGCAATTCCGGGTTAGGCGGACTCGTGATGTTAGCACTAAAATCCCCCGTCCAATTGTTATAACCGTAATCCTCCACAGTCAAATAAGGTCCGGTTTCTTTCGATACATTACCGTTTATACCGTAAGTTAAACGTAAATTCAAACGATTGATCCATTTTACATTACTCATAAATTCCTCCGACGCCATAAACCAACTGGCACCCACCGACCACAACGGGCGATATTGGTATTTCGGGTCCGTACCAAATAAATTGGATTGATCCACACGAATACTCCCGTTAATAGAATAACGATTATTATACGTGTAAGAAGCATTACCGTAAAAAGAAACGTAACGGTCCTCGTCCTGCGAGAAATAATTCCAATCCCAATCAACCCAATTATAAGAACCGGAAAGAGCCTCCGTTCCGCTTATCGGACTCATTTCATTAGGGTTAACCGGTTTATAACTAAGACTGTGATCGTCATATCCCATCTTGTAAACACTTGTCTTTGTATCTCGTATCAACCTACGTTCCGCACCTGCCAAGGCTGCCACACCATGCATTTCCTTAAACACCCGGTTAAAATTCACTTGACCTCTCATCGTGTAAGAGTAAATATCTTCTTCCATTTGTAACAGTTGTCCACCAGAAGGAATGTTCATGGTAACTTCTCCGGTTTGCTTGTCTACCGTGGATGCATCGTTCACCATATTCCTCACGTAGTAAGAATCTTTATCATACAACTGTCTATTTTTGATCTGTGTGTTCTCCGTCTGATACCTCAAATCCACTGTCAATCCTTCGATAATCTTCACGTTAAACCCTGCCTGCAAACGATAGTAAGACGATTTATCCTTGTAATGTTTACGCTCCAACTCTTCCAGCGGAACATATCTCTCGTTCAACAAACCAAGACTCTCCAAACGCTCCAACTCGTAATCCGATTTACCTTTTCTCCATTCCCGGGGACTTCCGTCATCATTTCTCAACATCTGATAGGAAGATCCTCCCGTGTACAAGGACAACTCTGTATTACTCCGGGTTCCAGAACTACTTATATTGTCAAAACCGTTCTTTCCGCTATCCTTCGTGAAACTACCGATCACGCCAAAATCTGCCGATAACCAATCGAAGAACTTCACGTTTTCTTTCAACGTGAAACCGATTCTCTCGTCACTACGATTTTTCTCGTAAGGATTATTGCCGTAATAATTCAACGAAACCAAATAATTATTTTTCTCCGTTCCTCCCGTGAGCGACAGATTGTGCTGATGCGTGATCGCCGTTCTTAGAAATTGATCCTTAACTTGATTCTTGTTATTGGCATTCCGGTACACATCTAATTTTTGCTGCAACTCGGTTTCTCCGATTTGTCCCTGCTCCGCCATATACAACAATTCCGTCACCTCATTCAAAGCATTCCGCTTGTTCAAGTTAGCATAAGGAGTATGATAATACTCGAACCCTTCCACTTGTAAATCCACTAGTTGCGAACTATTCATCAATTTCAGGTAATCCAAATCCGGAAGCGGTTTGAACTTCACGCTACCATCATACGTTATTCTAGTCTTACCGCTTCTCCCACCCCGGGTAGTAATCACGATCACCCCGTTAGCCGCACGTGCACCGTAAATAGAAGCTGCCGTCGCATCCTTCAACACGGAGATATTCTCCACGTCCGCCGGGTTAATTGCCTCGATCTTACCCTCGTAAGGAACTCCATCTACTACATATAGCGGATTCCGGTTCCCGTAAACGGTAGATACTCCCCGGATACTCACCTGTTTGTTATAATTTACCAAACCCGTTACCAATCCCTCGATTCGGGACATGATATCCGTTTCCATCTTACCCTTATAATCTTTCGTCGTCACGACCGAGAATGATCCGGTTGCTCTCTCTCTTGAAATCTTCTGGTACCCGGTTACGATCACCTCATCCAGATTCTCCGCCTCAGCCTCCATGACCACGTTCACTTCTTGCTGCTGTTGCCCTACCGTGATCTCTTTATTTTTCATTCCCACGAACGAAAACACCAGCACGATAGTCGAATCGGGATCACATTTCAATTCAAACTTCCCGTTGACATCCGTGGCGACTCCCGTTAACGTTCCTTTCACCAACACGGTAACACCGGGTAACGGTATCCCCTTGTTATCCTTCACGGTACCCCTTATCAACCGTTTTTCCTGTGCTGCGGTTTTCTCTCCTTTCGCACGAATCAGAACTACATTATTAAAAAGTTCGTACTCCAAATTCACTTTTCCCAACACCATTTTCAACACACGTTCCAACTCCATGTCTTTCACCTTCACGGAAACAGTTCCAGCCTCCCGTACCAGTGCGGAATTGTACATGAAACGGACTGTTGTCTGGTTTTTGACAGCCTCCACAAACTGTTCAACCGACACGCCCGCCAAATCCAAAGTCACCAGACTTTGCTGTGAATAGACGTGTGCTGACAGATTCAGACTAAACAAGAAAACAAATACGATACAACATTTCATAATCATTAAATTTTTCTTGTACCTTTTTAATAGGTCGGAAAACCTAATTAATCGCTTTTTTTTCATACTATTGTACAATTTATATTAGAAATATAGATTCACGGGAGCCGGACACCGAACCTGAGAAATTTGTTGCCCGGTTTCCCTTTTTTATTTAAACAAAATCACTGTATGCCCTTTTATATCATAATGTACATCTTTTAATCGCTCCAATAACTGCAAAAAAGTATTGATATTATCATACCGTTCCAAGCTACCCGTGTACTCCAAATCTCTTAGAGAATCATCCTGAAAAACGGCTTCTACCCCGTACCAACGTCCCAAAATATCCATGATAGCACCTAACGTCCTATTCTTAAAGACAAACAACCCGTCTTTCCATCCCACGTATTCCTCCACGTCCACCGTTCTTTTTTCCAACACCCCGGAAATGTGAACAACAGCCTGTTCGCCGGGAGCCAACAGCATATCTTCGTTATTTCTCGATGTAAACCGTACTTTACCGGATACCAGAGTCGTGTATCCCTCCTGTCCTTTATAGGCTCTTATACCAAACGAAGTTCCTAAAACGGTAATATCCCCCGTTTCCGTTTTAACCACGAACGGACGGGAATCTTTTTTCACGTCAAAGTATGCCTCCCCGTAAAGTTCCACGTGGCGGGTATCCCCGTTAAAACGAACCGGATATTTCAATTTGGAATCTGCGTTCAACCAAATCTCTGTCCCGTCGTCCAAACACACGTGACATTCCCCTCCTACCGGAACCTCCAACTCATTATATAACTCTTCCGACGTAGCCACCTCTGAAGAATATGAAAGATAACCTTCTTCATATTTCAAGACACTTCCTCCTGTTTCCTCGATCTCCAGACTCTCGCTACCGATAGGAACCATTCTCCCGTCTGCCAGTTTCAACATGGCAGTCTTGTTACCCGGGGGAATAATATGTTGTGCTGCGACCTGTTCTTTCACGGGTTCGATATTTTGTTCTCCTTTATATACAAGCACAAAAGCCAGAATAATCGCTGCTGCCACGGAAGAAGTCCACGCGATCAAACGACGATTTCTACGCTGCCGATGATAACCTTTCAATTTATTAAAAGCCGGTTTATACTCGTACTCGTCAAATTCTCGGAACTTTTCAACAAGAAAGGTTTCATCCGACAATTGTTCATAGGCCTTTTTTAAAGAATCATCGTCCAGAATCCCTTTCAACTCCTCCCCTTCCTCTCCGGTAAGGGATGAAGTAAAAGATTTTCGGAACAATTCGATCACTCTATGCAAATCCATTTTCATTCTTTATATTTTAGTCTGTCATATAACTCTTTAGCCACATCTCACGCATTATTTTACAGTATCAATAATGGATCGTTTTTTAATGGTTTCTACTTTACTCTAAACTCATTTTTTCCTTTTTTGCAAGTCACTTGATTTCAATTGCTTACTTTTTAACATGTTATTATTAACTGTGAAGATCGCTTCTATTAAAAAACGATCGTTTAATTGTATAATACATGAAAGTACCAAGAGTATGACAAAAAAGGAAAGTTTTTTCAATTAAATTAAAAATAATAGAACGGAGTCCTTCAACTTCTCTCGCAAATACTTGAAACTCCGGTTTTTTTGTGTTTTAACCGTGTGAATGGTCACGCCTAGTTTTTTCGCAATTTCCGGTCCGGAAAGTCCCTGTACACTCAATTCGATAATTTCACGGGCACCTTTCGGCAATTCCTTTATATAGTAGTATAATTGACGTAATAATTCATCCCGGACGGTTACCGCGAACATTTCATCAGAGAATTCCTCCTCAATTTCCAACACGATTTTCTGCTCGATTTCTTTGCGCAAACGGACATTCCGATTGTGAATCAAAGCATTATTATAACACGCCTTATAAAGATAAGACGTCAACTCCTTCATGTCCGCAAAACATCTGGAAGACTTCCACACCGCGACCAAAACATCCTGCACAATATCCTGTGCCTGATCCCTATCTCGTGTGATTCCATTCACATACGAACAAAGCACGGCATAATACGCCGCGTAAAGTTCTTCCCACGCCCTCATTTCCTTTCTATTAACACCTTCTAATAAAGCCTCGAAATCAATTGACATAAAAAGGATGTTTTAATCTAACAAATATACACTGAAAATTAATTTTTTCAACAATATGGATAAATAAAACACAAAAATAGAGGTGTGTTTGACACACCTCCAGTCTGTAAAGTCCATAAAGTCGAACCTTCGGTTCCTAAAGTCCGTAAAGTCAATGAATATCAACAAAACAATGATTTGACCTTACGGACCTTATAGACCTTACGGACTTTATGAACTACTCAAATTCCTTCAACGTCTTCTCGATAACTCCGATTGCTTCCAGCAACTGTTCCTCGTTGATAACCAGAGGCGGGGCGAAACGGATGATATGATCGTGTGTCGGTTTTGCCAACAAGCCGTTGTCACGGAGTTTCAAACAAACATCCCAAGCGGTCTTGCCGTTTTTCGGGGTAACCACGACGGCGTTCAACAAACCTTTACCACGCACGAGTCCGATCATATCCGATTTGATCTGTCCCACGCGTTCACGGAATATCTTACCCAATCTCTCGGCATTCTCGGCAAGTTTCTCGTCTTTAATCACTTGCAATGCAGCCATGGATACCCGACAAGCGATCGGATTACCGCCATAAGTGGAACCGTGTTCTCCCGGTTTGATCGTCATCATGATCTCGTCGTCTGCCAACACGCAGGAAACGGGCATCAAACCGCCGGAAATAGCTTTACCGAGGATCAACACGTCGGGACGTACCCCCTCGTGATCGCACGCCAGCATCTTACCCGTGCGGGCAATACCGGTCTGCACCTCATCGGCCATAAACAACACGTTGTGTGCCTTACACAAATCATAAGCTTTCTTCAAATAGCCCTCGTGCGGCACGTAAACCCCGGCTTCTCCCTGAATAGGCTCCAACAGGAATCCCGCCACGTTCGGGTCTTTTAAAGCCTCTTCCAACGCGGGAATGTCATCGTAAGGAATACGCACGAATCCGGGTGTAAACGGTCCGAATCCGGCATACGAAGAGGGATCGTTGGAAAGCGTCACGATAGTAATCGTACGACCGTGGAAATTATTCTCGCACACGATAATCTTTGCCTGATCGGCAGGAATACCTTTCACGTCATATCCCCAACGACGACAAAGTTTCAGAGCTGTCTCGTCCGCCTCTGCACCGCTATTCATCGGCAGCACCTTGTCGTACCCGAAATACTTGGTGATGTATTCTTCCCACTCTCCCAACACGTTGTTGTAAAAGGCACGGGAAGTCAGCGCCAGCGTTTTCGCCTGCTCGGTCATAGCCTCAACGATCTTCGGGTGGCTGTGTCCTTGGTTCACGGCAGAATAAGCCGAAAGGAAATCAAAATAACGTTTCCCGTTGACATCCCACACGTAGATTCCTTCTCCTTTTTCCAACACCACGGGTAGCGGGTGATAATTGTGGGCGCCATATTTCGCCTCACGATCCATGTACTCTTGTTCGGTCATTTTTTTCATAATATCATTTTAGTTAGGTTCGACGTTTTCACGTAACGAGCCCAATTTCACGAAAAAAAACCAAAAAAACAATGACAAACAATTGAAAATTGAAAATTGAAAGTTGAAAATTACAATTACTGCTTATTATCAGATGATTGCGAAGACTTCTTTTTCCGTTTAAAAATAGCCGTGTACTTGCGGAAGAGTTCCCGGAAGGTATCAAAGGCTTCCTGATAGGAAACACCGACACCCTGCACGGTCTCCGTGGCGTTATACGTGATCTTTTCGTTCGTGTGGGAATAAGCCTTCAGCTTCAACGTTCCCTGCTGGTTCAGCTTCACGTCCACGTCAAAGTCACCCGTGATAGAGGTATTCGAGTTCGTTTTCGACCCTTCCACCATGTTGCCGTTGGCGGAAATGGTCACGCGGTTGTTCCATATCTGGGTAGACAATGCCAACTCGAACTCGTTCGTCGTCACTTGGTCACCCGGGCGGTACGAGAAACCGATATCCAAATTATTGCTGATCTGCGACAACCAACGGGACACTTGATTCGACAGCAACTCGCTCGCCGTCGTTACCCCCATCTGGTAGCCCGTGTTGCGCTCCTCCTGCTCCGCATCCTTATCCAAATAATCGGGCGTGTAGAACTTGTTCAACAACAAAAGCGAGAACATTTGTTTGTTTACCTCGTCCTGACTGGAGAAAAGACTCTGCATCAAACTCCGCATCTGCACGTCGAGGGAGGGGAAATTAATCCCGAATTGCACGTTCGGGTTCATCAGATTGTCCCCCAGCTTCAACACGCATTCCACGGGAACTTTCGTGTTCTTGTCCATTGTCGTGTTCGTCCCCGCCAACAAATCACTCAGAGAAGTACGCAGGTTATAAATCGCGTTCACGTCAATCGTGGCGTCGTAAGGCGAACCGTTCCATTTGATACTTCCGCCGGGAGTCAACACGAACTTCTTGTTTATCAAGTTACTCAACGTGAAAAGATAATCTCCTTTCGCGATCTTGTACTCCCCGAACAAATCCAACTCGTTGTCCTTACCCAAGGTAAAGCGCAGATTACCGCTTCCCACGGTTTTCAGTATATCCCCGATCGTGGGGTCGAATATAATCTGCACCTCCAGATTGTCGTTCACCTCGATATTCGCGTTCAAGTCGAAATCGGATATCAGGGAAGACCGTTCCTCGAGCATCGCGGACTGTTCGCCGGGTTGACGGTTATTTATAAACCGCAGGATACTGCCGTCCTCCTCCGTCAAGGCGGAAGTCAAGGGTATATACAGCACGGAATGGGGTTCCGGCTTCAAATTGACAGACAGTGCGGAATTACCCGACAGATTATTCATCCGGGTTTGTCCCGTGATATACAACTGCCCGTAAAACGTCTCGCCTTGGGATTGCTTCGTGTTCAACACGCGGAAATTATTAAACTTCAAGTTTACATCATACTTGTTCTGTTGCAAATCGTAGAACCCGGAACAGACGGACGCCCGCCCCTTGGCATCGTATATTTTGAAATCATCAAGCACGATCCGATTATCCTTCACTGGGATACGGTCATGAATCATAAACGGCGTGTTCAGCATACTCAAGGTCAAAGCCACCGAGTCCATGGCCAGAAAACCGTTGATCGCCGCCGTCCGGCTCGTCCCTTTCATTTCCAACTCGCCGGACAATGTACCCTCCCCGCTTTTCAACATATCCGGGAAATAACGGGTCAGGTAATTCACGTCTATTCCCGAAAGCACGAGATTCATGTTCAGGCTGTCCGTGGACGGTTTATAATAACCGAACACGCTGAACGGCGCCTCATCGTTCTTCATCTGGTTGATCACGCTGACCTGCAAGGCACTGTTCGCCGCATCCCACTGGGACATCAGGTTCAACGTCCCCAAAGTATCCCGGTTAAGCCCCCAGCGGTCGATCTCCATATTCGCGTAAATAAGACGGTCGTTGTACGCATCCTGTATCGTGGCTTTCCCGTTTACCAACCCGAAAAGCTTCACTTTATTGTCAAAAAGAATATTATTGAACTCCGCCAAATTGAAATTATGGAACGCCATGGAGAGGGTATCCCGCTTGTTCCCGCTCACCCGTCCCCGCAGGGAAAAACTTTGCTCTCCCCGGCTGATCTTGAAATTATTCACGAAAATATCATCTCCCTCTTTCAATATCATGGAACGTCCCACCTGCCACACGCTATCCGCCATCACGATCGTGCTGGGCTGGATAAGCACCTGTGTCATGTGCCTGCCCCTGTAATTCAACAACCGGAGATTGGCGACCAGCGAGCCGCAATACGTCTCTTTCTCCCAGTTACTCCACGTCAGACGGTTCGTGACATTGTTCGTGTACACGTTCATCGTGTTGCGCACGTTATACAGTTTCCCGAAATTCAAGTATTTCAACTCGTCGGCAACACAGGTACAGATCAAGTTGGTACCGTTGCCCGCTACTTTCACCCTCGCGTCCCGCGTCTTCAGATCCCCGAAAGAGATCGTATCCGCTTCCAGTAACAGATTCGTCCGCCGGTCGGCATAATTGTATTCACACGATAAATTGACACCGCTCGAAAGTTTCAATCGCGGGTAAGCGACCCGCAGCAAAGGATTGACATTCTTCAACCGCACTTCGGCAATCAGATTGGTTCCTTCCGGCAATGGTTTATCCACCGCGTAGCGGTAAGCGGGCAAATAGGTCATGACAAAACTATTCCACAAATCCGACAATTCCAGCGAATGGAAAAATCCCTCCATGGTGACATCCCCCACTTCCGATTGCAGGTTCGAGTAACTATATTCTCCCAGCACGGTATTCGTCAATCTCACCGAATCCGTCGTGAACACCCCCCTCGTGTTCTCGTATTTCAAACGGGGTATGATTGCCTCGAACCAATTGTTGTCCTCTTGCATTTTCAGGTTCCCCGAGAAATCAAATTCAAACGATTCCTTTTCCCCGCAAACGGACTGTCCCCATGAATCCCATTGCCGGACATTCACGTACCCCCGCGCGTCCGCGATTTGAAGAGAATCCCCCATGACATAATTCAATTCGAAATCAGCTTGCAAACTATCGTTCTTCACGGACGACAGCAAATACAGGCGATCATTTTCCGTCCCCACCGAGAGGCGTACCCCCCGTAGCCGACCGTCGTACACGTCGAGGTATCCTAACGCACTCGACATCCCGAAACGAGAGGTGGAGTCACCCAGTACCCCGTTAAAGTTCGCGAACAGCGAACCGTTCTTCAAGAAAGACTGCCCCGTCAGAAAACCGAAATTCACCCGGAACAGGTTAGCCCGTCCCCCGTAACGATAATCTCCCGCGCTATCCAAAACATAGTTGAACACGAGAGAACCTTCCATTCCCGGGGTAACGCTTTTCGCATCCACGACAAAATCCTCGATCTTCCCCTTGAAAGTACCATCAAAAGTGAAATAATCATACTTGTGCAGCATTTCCGGTATCTTCACGTAACGGCTTTCCAGCCACGGCATATAAATAGCTTCCAGTTCGGGCGGCGAAATCCGCGTATCGGTAAATTCGATAGTGAAGTCCGTATCAAAAAAACGGGGCAACCCCTTGGAAACAAATGAACCGTGGAACACACTTTTCTCACCCAGATACACTTCCAGATTCTCGCCCTGCAAATTACTTATCGTGTTGAAAACCACGCCGCTCCCGTACAACACATTATTCATTCCCAGCAACTTGCCGTTAAAATAAGCTATATCATCGAAATGTACCCTTGAAGAGGTGAACACGTATCGTTGTTGCATCTTCGTGGTAAAATTACGCCAGTACTCCTGATCCGGAACCCAATTATACTCCAACGTATCCAGATGAGCCTCACTCCGTTCGGTCTGAATCAAGGTATTCGTGACCAACAGGTTATTATTCGTGGCGACAACCCTTCCCCCCATGTTAATCACCTCGAATCCGGATTTCTCCCTGAAACTCAACCCAGTAACCGTGGCCTCGTAACGTCCCTCCTTCGAGAACCTGATTCCGGAAATCATCACGTTTAAATCCCGGCAATCGACATCCGTCCAGTTAATCCCGTAGTCCACGGGTTCATAATCGTTCTCTATATACCGGAAACGACTGTTGAACAACGATATTCGGGTCAGGTTCACTTTCCACCCCAAAGGAGAGGCGGGCACCGTGTCCGTCATCGAGGCGGAAAGGGAATTGATTAACTCCTCAACGTTCGTGACGCTCTCCCCCCCGTCTTTCCTACGCTCGATCCACAAGTTAAACACGGCATTGTCGAAAGTCGCCTCCGTGATCGTGAATTTCCGTTTCACGAAACTCACCGAATCCACCCGCATCACGAGCCGCTCGCAAAACATCAGCGTATCCTGACGGCAGTCTTTCACGAACACATCACTCAGTATCAATGATTCTATCGGGCGAAATTCCACCCTCCCGATCGTGATCGTCGTTCCCGTCCGATCCTCCAAAATACGGGTAAAATAATCCACCAACTTCGTCTGAACGTACGGAGTCATCAAGGCAAAATAGGCCGCAAATGCCAAAAGCACAAGCACCATTACACACCGGGACAATATGGAGATTATTTTTTTTATACTTTCACCATTTAGTTTGCTTGCAAATTTAGTAATATTGCAGGAATAAATTCAATTGAAAATGGAAAGAGTTTATAAAGTTCATAAAGTTTATAAGGTTTATAAAGTTACGGGAGTCCTTCGGACTGTGTTTAACGGTAGCTTACGCTACCGTGGACAAAGTGCCCCGCAGGGGTCCATTTACTTTATGAACTTTATAAACCTTATAAACTTTATAAACCCCAAAGCCCGTGCGGCTGACAATCTAAAATCTAAAATCATTAAATCTAAAATATACCATGGGCGTTGTTATTCTAGGAATTGAATCATCTTGCGACGATACCTCGGCCGCGATACTAAAAGACGGGGTGGTACTCTCTAATGTCATTGCCAGTCAAAAAGTACACGAGGCTTACGGGGGAGTCGTTCCCGAACTGGCATCGAGAGCGCATCAACAAAATATTATCCCGGTCGTGGCGCAGGCCTTAAAAGTCGCAGGCGTCAATGCAGACGAAATCAATGCCGTCGCTTTCACCCGCGGACCGGGACTGCTGGGCTCTCTCCTTGTGGGAACTTCCTTCGCCAAGGGATTCGCTATCGCGAAACAAATTCCCATGATCGAGGTCAACCACTTGCAGGCACACATCCTCGCCAATTTCATCAAAGAACCGGGAGTGGAAGCTCGCCACCCGAAATTCCCGTTCCTGACGCTACTCGTGTCGGGCGGTAATTCCCAGATCATCGTGGTTCGCGACTATCTGGACATGGAAGTCATCGGGCAAACAATCGACGACGCCGCCGGCGAAGCCTACGACAAATGCGCCAAAGTCATGGGATTGTCCTATCCCGGGGGACCCGTGATCGACCGTCTGGCGAAAGAAGGGAACCCAGACCGTTTCACGTTCAACAAACCCAATATCCCGGGACTGGATTACAGCTTCAGCGGGTTGAAAACCTCGTTCCTGTACTTCATCCGAGACGAACTCAAAAACGATCCGGACTTCATCCAACATAACCTGAACGACCTTTGTGCCTCTTTACAGAAAACGATCGTCGATATACTCATGGCCAAACTTAAAAAGGCCGCCAAACAAACCGGAATAAAACAAATCGCCATCGGTGGCGGTGTGTCGGCAAACTCCGGGTTGCAAAAAGCCGTGTACGACGAGGGAACCCGCGCGGGCTGGGACGTATTTATCCCCCGCCTCGGCTTCTCGCTCGACAACGCCGGCATGGTCGCCGTCACCGGGTACTACAAATACCTCGCTTCGCAATTCATCGGATTGGACGCACCTGCTGACGCAAGGATGAGCTTGAACAATGGAAAATTGAAAGTTGAAAATGAAAAGATTCCCGAAGAATATTCCAGCTCCTCCTCTGTTTATAGAGGAAACCGGCGAGTAAGCGAGGGCAATAGGGAAGCTTGCTTCCTGATTGCCGAGCGTGAGCCGGTTCGAGACCGGCTTCCGGGCTCACTTGGACGCGAAGCGGACGGAGGAGTTTAATCTAAAATCTAAAATTATAAATCCTTCAATTTAAAATCTAAAATTTAAAATCAAAAATATGAAAGTTCTTGTTACTTACAACATTCCCCGCGAGTCATTCGCGAAACTTGGAAAAGAGCATACCGTAACTATGCCCGACGGCGAGTATTTCACCACCGAAGAATTAATCAAACTGGTACCCGATCACGATGTCATTCTCGGGATATTCACCCGCCCTATTGACAACAGCGTTATCGAGGCGGGCAAAAAACTGAAACTGATCAGTAATTTCGGCGTGGGCTACAACAACATCGACATTAAATTTGCCCGCTCGAAAGGAATAGCGGTATGCAATACCCCGAAAGCCGTTTGTTTCCCGACCGCGGAAATGGCAATGGGGCTCATGCTGAGCGCCGCCCGCCGTATCACGGAATGCGACCGCCGCATACGGGTAGAGAAAGAGAGCATGTGGGGCGTGATGAAAAACCTAGGCTTCACGCTGGAAGGACGCACCCTCGGGATCATCGGCATGGGAAATATCGGCAAGACCGTGGCACGACTGGCAGAAGCGTTCCACATGAACGTGATTTATTACAACCGCCGGAGCACGGTAGAAGGATACGAGAGAGTCGATCTTGACACCCTGCTGAAAAGATCGGATTTCGTTTCTATCCATACCCCGTTGACGGACGAAACCCGCCACATGATCGGCAAGCGGGAAATAGAACTGATGAAGCCGACCGCTATCCTCGTGAACACCGCCCGCGGAGCCGTCATTAACGAAAAAGAACTGGCAACCTGCTTACAAAACAAAACGATAGCCGGGGCAGCCCTCGACGTTTTCGAAGACGAACCACACGTGACGGAAATGCTCTACGGACTGGATAACGTGATCCTCGCCCCACACAACGCAACAGGCACTATCGACACGCGTATAGCCACCGGGCAGGAAGCTGTCGATAACATCCTGAATTTCTTTAACGGTACACCAACTAACGTAGTAAACTAATGAAAACAATTATTACAATGCTCGTGCTTACATTCATGGGAAGCACCATGAATGCTCAAAACATCAAGTTACCCGCACCGCAGAAAACCGAGGGAAAATCACTCGCCGAATGCCTGAACGAACGGCAAACATCCCGTGATTTTGACACGAAAAAACTACCCCTGCAAGACCTTTCCGACCTCGTGTGGGCAGCGAACGGCCTTAACCGCCCGGAGATCGGCAAACGTACCGTTCCGACCGCCACGAACTGGCAGGAAATGGTACTCTACGTGGCGACAGCCGACGGCATCTACCGCTACAACGCCGAAAAACACGAACTGAAACTCGTGAAGAAAGGCGACTACCGGAAAGAATGCGGCCCGCAACCTTTCATGACGGTAGCTCCCGTGTGTTTCATCTATGTAGCCAACCACGACAAAGAGGGACGTATCTCCGATCCGGAGCAAAAGCTACTGTACTCCAACCACCACGCCGGGTACATGGCTCAAAACGTGTACCTCGTTTGTGCCGCCAAGGACATGGCAACCGTGACAATCGGTTCCGTCAACAGAGAGGCTCTAGCGAAAGTGATCGGTTTACCCAAGAACAACTTCGTGATCTACACCCAACCTATCGGGTACAAAAAGTAGATTTTCAAGTCGCCTTCGGCGACTTGAAAAGTTGCAGGTTACATTCGCCTACGGCGAGTCACAAGTTGTGTTACCGGCGTTTGGGACTGTAACTTAGCTCTCCCTCTGTTTATAGAGGGAGTACGGCGAAGCCGGGAGGGAGTTCTTGGATTTAGTGATTCAATAATTGTCGATTTAGTGATTAACGAAGCGTTGGCAAGTGGAGAGAAATCATTCAATCTAAAATCACTCAATCACTTAATTAATAAACTCCTCCGTCGGCTACGCCTCCTCCTCCTCTATAAACAGAGGAGGATCTGAAATACTATCTCCAATGCAGGAAAAGTAACCTGTAACTTGCCGAAGGCAAATGCAACCTGTAACTCGCCGAAGGCGACTATAAAAAAGTTCGCATACAATAGGTTTACCCCATATATATCCTATTGATTCACAGTGGATACATGCCTTGTTATTCTATTGTCATTCTATTATTATTTTATTATTATACTATTTTAATAGAGTAATAGTAGAATAACAATAAAATAATTAGTAAATTACAACCAGAGATACCTTAGAATATCCCTAGGGATACACGGGGAAAAGATATAAAAAATGAAAGAAGCGTTGGTAGGTGGGAAGCAATCTACAATTGTTAAATCTAAAATTAATTCCCCTGCTTCCATCACTAGATTAAAGTTCTTTTTCGCCAAAATACATTATCTTTGTCCCCCGAACAATGCCCTCCGCCCACCACAGGACCCAAGGACAAAATAAAACAGCAAGTATGTACACGACACAAACACGGGAGAAGCTATGGACTTCCAATTTCATTTTAGCGTTCCTCGGGAATTTCTCGATTTTTTTCGCGTTCTACCTGCTACTGCCTGTACTTCCTTTCTATTTGATAGAAAAATTTAACGCAGACAGCGCATTAATCGGTACGATTCTCGCTTCCTACACGTTGACAGCACTACTCACTCGTCCGTTTTCCGGCTTCCTCGTGGATTACTTCTCTCGGAAACCGTTGCTCGTCACCTGTTATTTCGTCTTCGTGGGCTTCTTCGCCGGGTACATCGTCGCGGGGACACTCCTGCTTTTCGCTATATTGCGTGCCGTCCACGGGTTCTCGTTCGGCATGGTCACGGTGTCGAACTCGACCATGGCGATCGACGTGATGCCTTCATCCCGGCGTAACGTGGGGATCGGGTACTACGGGCTGTCCACGAATATCGCGATGGCACTGAGTCCCACCCTATCCCTTTTCCTGCATGACAATTACGGGAATTACGACTATATATTCCTGTGTTCCCTGTTGACCGGAACTTTCGGGCTAATCTGTGTTTCCCTCATCAAGGCCCCGGAGAAAATCACGTCCGCGGGGGAACCGATCTCGCTAGACCGTTTCTTCCTTCTGAAAGGCATTCCCGCGGGAATAAACATCGCTCTCCTGTCTTTCATCTACGGCATCATGTCTACCTACGTCGCTATCTACGGCGAACAAGAGGTACACATTAAATCGGGTACCGGGTTTTTCTTTATGCTAATGGCATTCGGGCTTATCACTTCCCGGTTACTGTCCGCCGGCCAGATGAACCGGGGACACTTGACGCGAACGATTCTGCTGGGCATCTTGTTCATGATCACGGGATTCTCGTGCTTTATATTCCTTAAAACGATACACTTCTTTTACCTGTCGGCATTCTTGATCGGAATGTCGTACGGTTTCGTCTGTCCGGCATTCCAAGCCATGTTTATCAACCTCGCGAGGCATAATCAGCGAGGCACCGCGAACTCGACTTACCTCACGTGCTGGGATATCGGTTTAGGCGCGGGTGTATTCCTCGGCGGGTATATCGCCAAAGCCTCGAACTACACGACGGCCTATCTCGTGGGATTGGGACTGGTCATTCTGGGACTCATTTTATTCCAAACACTTACCGCGTCATACTACACGCGCCATAAATTGCGTTGAGGTCCACGAGACGGAGAAGATAGTCTTTTCCATTTTCCATTTTCAATTAAATCTTGTCACCCGTTTTCTAATTTTTCCTGTCGTAAATAAGACTTTAAAAATTAATGTAAATGAAGTACCCTATTTTAAGACCTCGTTCGTTATAGACGAGAAAGACGAAATATAACTAAACTAATAACAGCAAGATGACTAGAAGATTAATCATTACCTGTTGCGTGTTGCTATTCGGCGGAAGCCTGCACGCACAAGAACTCACCGCGAAGGAAATCATGGAGAAAGTGACGAGTAACAAACAAGGAGAAACTCTTTACTCGGAAGTCACCATGACAATCGTACGCCCGACGTGGACAAGGGAAGTCGGTATAAAAAACTGGACGAAAGGAGAGAAATATTCACTCATCCTCATCACCTCACCAGCGAAGGACAAAGGACAAGCGTTCTTGAAAAGAGAAAAAGACTTGTGGAACTGGATGCCGAGCATCGACCGGATGGTAAAAATGTCCTCGTCCGTTATGGGACAATCGTGGATGGGAAGCGATTTCACGAACGACGATATGACGAAACACTCGTCCAAGATAGAAGACTACACGCACGAGCTGAACGGAACGGAAGAAGTGAGAGGACACGAGTGCTACAAACTGACGCTGGTTCCCAAGGAAGACGCCGCCGTGGTGTGGGGCAAAATCGTGGTGTGGATTACCAAGAAAGACTTTATCGAGGTCAAATCCGAATTTTACGACGAGGACGGCGTGCTGATCAACACGTACAACGGTCATGACATCAAAGAAATACAGGGACGGAAAATTCCCACCCGACTGGAAGTCATCCCGGCTGACAAGCCGAACCAGAAGACCGTTCTGACCGTACACAAGAACGAGTTCGACAAGCCCATGAGTGATAGTTTCTTTTCCCAACAAAACATGAAAAAACTCCGGTAACATGATAAAACTCGCTTGGCGAAATATATGGCGTAATTCCCGCAGAACGGGAATCACGGTGGCATCCGTGTTTTCCGCCGTGTTATTCAGCATTTTGACAATATCCTTGTCCGATGGCAGCTGGAACAAGTTAATGGATAACTTGTTGCGCACGCAAGTCGGACACATCGAAATTCACCGGCAGGGATACTGGGAAGAGAAGAGTATCGACAATTACATGACCATGGATGCCGCCATGATCGAACAACTCCGCACCCTCCCCCACATCACGAACGTATCGCCCCGGGTGGAAACGTTCGCCATGATTTCCTCGGATAAAACCACGAAAGGCGTCGGTATCGTGGGCATCGATCCCGCGCAAGAAGAACTCAAATCGTCGTTGTCACAACGAGTGACACGAGGGAAATACCTCCGGCAAGACGATGACGGGATACTGCTCGGCAAGGGGTTGAGCGAATACCTGCAAGTGGAAGTCGGCGACACGGTAGCCCTCATGGGACAGGGATACCACGGGACGAACGCTATCGGGTTGTTCCCCGTACGCGGGATCGTGTCGATCATCATCCCGGAAATGGACAAAGGATTCCTCTACATGACATTGCCCGCCGCCCACGCGTACATCAATATGCCGGACGGGTACAGCGGGATGCTCATATCCATTGACGAGGACGAGAACCAAGAGAAAGCCTTTGCCGCCGTGCAGGAGCGAGTGGCAGGCGCACCGTACGACGTGATGCGATGGCAGGAATCAATGGAAAGCCTGCTGACACAGTCGAGAGCGAACAAAGTATTCTCGAAAATCATCATGTTTATCCTGTACGTGATCGTGGGTTTCGGCATCCTCGGGACGGTGATCATGATGACGAACGAACGCCGGCACGAGTTCGGGGTGGTCGTGGCACTGGGAATGAAACGGCAAATCCTCTCAAACGTGGTATGCCTTGAATTGTTTTTCATGACGCTGCTGGGCGCGTGTCTGGCTATCGCGGTGAGCATTCCTATCACGTATTATTTCAGCTATTACCCGATACAGCTCACGGGAGAACTGGCGGAAATCGCCCTCGGTTACGGCATGGAGCCCGTGATACCCACGGCGACAAGCACGTATATTTACGTGAACCAAGCCTTAGTGATCTTGTTTATCACGTGCCTGACAAGCATTTACCCCATCAGTAAAATACTCCGTTTAAAAGTCAATAAAGCCATACGCCCATGAAAATAACTTTAATGCTCGTGCGCCTGTCATGGAAAAACATCTGGCGCAATAAATTCCGCAGTATACTTATCCTTAGCGCAATAGCTATCGGGTTGTTCGCGGGAACCTTCACCATAGCATTCGTCACGGGTTGGGGACGGGCAACAATCGAGACAGAAATATGCAATCAACTATCGCACACGCAGATACACACGCCGGAATTTAGCTACAATTACGACATCAACTCGTACTTCACGCGGGATAGGGTGAAACCGATAATAGATTCCGTGACGGGATTGGAAAGCGTCACGTACCGCTTGAAACTGTACGGGGTGCTTGCCTCCGCCTCGAATACCGTGGGGGCTTTCGTGCACGCTATCGACCCGGCGGAAGAGAAAGCAACCACCACGCTCCACCAGTATATCCCCGATTCGCTGGGGACATTTCTGGAAAGCGGCAAATTACCCGTCGTCATCAGCCAACGGGTAGCCAAGAAACTGAAAGCGCGCTTGCGGTCAAAAGTAGTACTTTCCATTCAAGACGTGAACGGTGATATGCAAAGCATGGCGTTCCGCGTGGGCGGAATATTCAAAACAAATAACAGCATGTTCGACGAGTCCACGATCTTTGTCAGGAAAAGCGACATCCTCCCCTACACCGGTCTGCCGGAAGACGCCGCCCACGAGGTAGCGATACTCGCCGCCAGTGTTGACGAGGGGAAAAAGGTCACGGAAGCCGTGACTGCCGCGCTCCCGGACATGGACGTGCAAGGATGGAACAAACTCCAACCCGCCCTCGGGCTGATGTACGCGTGGACAGACCTGATCAACGTGATCATTCTGTCGATATTCCTGATAGCCCTCTCGTTCGGTATCGTGAACACGATGCTCATGGCTGTACTGGAACGGACGAAAGAACTGGGGGTACTCGCCTGCATCGGGATGAACAAACGAAACATATTCAAAATGGTGATGTTCGAGACACTATGCCTCACCGTCGTGGGGAGTGCCGCCGGTATCCTGCTGGCACTCTGGGTAATCGGGTACACGGGGCAACATGGTATAGATCTCGGGTTCATGCTCAACGCGAATTACGAACGATTCGGGTTCAGTTCGGTCGTCTACCCGTTCTTATTCCCTAAAGCCTTCATGGAAATCGTTATACTCGTGGTTATCACGGGCATCGTGTCAGCGATCTACCCCGCCCGAAAAGCGCTGAAGATCAATTCATGGGAAGCTACAAAGAGTTAAAGAGAGCTTGAAAGACGGTAATAGAAATCAAGAATGTAGAATGAAGCGTTGGCAGGTGGGGAGAAATCTAAAATCTAAAATTTAAAATCTAAAATTAATGTGTCATGCCAATTATAGAAACTAAAAACTTATACAAGACTTACAAAGACGAAATGTCTGAAGTACACGCTGTCGATGATGTCAATATCAGTATCTCCGAGGGAGAATTCACGGCCATCGTGGGACCTTCGGGTTCCGGGAAGACCACCTTGTTGAACCTGATCGGGGGACTGGACACGCCGACCTCCGGCAACTTATATATCGACGGGCAGGATATCTCGCTATTGAAACCCAAAGAAATGGTCGATTTCCGTTTACACAATATCGGGTTTGTATTCCAGTCTTTCAATCTTATCCCCGTGTTGAGCGCCAAGGAAAACGTCGCGTTCGTCATGGAATTGCAAGGACGCAAAAAAAGCGAACGGGACGAGCGTGCCCAAGAATTGCTGGAATCCGTCGGTTTGGGAGATCGCGCCAACAGCCGCCCCTCCAAGCTTTCCGGGGGACAACAGCAACGCGTGGCAGTAGCCCGCGCGCTGGCATCAAAACCCAAATTCATCCTCGCCGACGAACCGACAGCAAACTTGGATAGTAAATCCGCGGAGAATCTTCTGGACATGATGGAAAAGCTGAACGAGAAGGAGAATATCACGTTCGTGTTCTCCACGCATGACCCTCGAATCATGGCAAAAGCAAGGCGAATCATTACCCTTGAAGACGGTAAAATCATAAACGACATCGTGAAATGAAAAAATATATTGTTCTTTTTTGTGTTATCATTTTGTCAAAGAACCTCTTCTCGCAAGAGGTTCAAAAACCCGAATTCTCGGGCTACGTGAACGAAATGTTTTCCATGTTCACCGAGAATCTGGACGATTCATGGTACTGGCAAAACATCGTGCACAACCGCCTGACATTCGGTTGGCAACCCGGGGAATGTTGGAGAATCGACGCAGGAATACGAAACCGATTGTTTAGCGGCGACTTTCTCGACATTCCCGGGTACGCCAAAAGAATGGAAACGGACAATGGCTACATGGATTTATCGTGGAACATCATGGACGAAAAGAATGCCCTGTTGAACCTGACCTGCGACCGCCTCTATTTCACTTTTGAGAAAGGGAGATGGTGCCTGAAACTGGGCAGGCAACGGGTAAACTGGGGACAAACTTTCGTGTGGAACGCGAATGATCTCTTCAACAGTTACTCGTTCTTCGACTTCGACTACATCGAGCGTCCCGGTTGCGACGCGTTCCGGGGAACGTATTATCACGACGAAACTTCTTTCAGCGAAGTCGTTGTTTCTCTCGACAACTCGAAAAAGGTTACCGCCGCCTTTTTACACCACGGTACGATCAAAAACTTCGACTTCCAAGTCATGGCAGGGATTCAATCGGAAGACGACTTTGTCATCGGCGGGGCCATGACCGGAGATATCAGGGGCGTGAACCTGCGCGGGGAACTCGCTTATCGCCAACCACTGGACAACTTCGGTAAATCGAGCGGTATCATCGAGGCTTCCTTCGGTGCCGATTACCTGTTTTCCAATAAAATCATGTTACAGGGAGAAGTGATGTACAATAATAAAGAGAGTATTTTCTCGTTGAAGAATATCCTCAAATTCGTACTCAATCCCTCGTCGGCAAACATCATGACCGCCATGAACGATTGGAACGCCGTCGCGATGGTCTTCTATCCCCCAACCGACCGATTGTCACTATCCCTGTCGGGGATGTACATGTCCGGACTGGAAACTTGTTTTGCCGGATTTATCATGGATTATTCCCTGTGGAACAACCTCGATTTCTCCATTATCTCACAGTATTTCACCACAGTAGACGACACCATCCCCATCGACGTGAGAGCGTGGTTCGGTTTCGCCCGCCTAAAGTTTTCATTCTAACCCCAAGATTTATCGCTAAAAACTACAAAAAAAAAATAACTCTAACTATTGCGTCAAAACCAAAAAGCTGTATATTTGCAGCCGAAACAAATGTTCTTTGAACAAAGGGGAGATACCAAAGTGGCCAACTGGGGCTGACTGTAACTCAGCTGACATCGTCTTCGTAGGTTCGAATCCTGCTCTCCCCACATTCGCGGAAATAGCTCAGTCGATAGAGCACTAGCCTTCCAAGCTGGGGGTCGCGGGTTTGAGTCCCGTTTTCCGCTCTCATTTTAAAGCACTTACAAAAGTAAGTGCTTTTTGCTTTTAAACGGTTTTCATGAAGTTTTGAGCATTTATTTAAACCAAGGTTTAAACCGAATTCAGGATAGTGTAATGCCTCCTGAAATATAATATTCACGGATGTCTTTTTTTATAATTCTCTATACGAATATCTCTTTCTTCTTGAGGCATATCGGCAGGAAATTCAAAGGTTGTTCGTGCACTGATTGTCACGTGAACTACCTCTCCGACTTTTTTCTTGTACTCTTTAAGTACGTTATCTACTGACTGCATAGATTGATATTTCTCGGGACGCACGTTATCACTTTTCATTTCTTGAATTTTATATATTAAAATACATTACCTTCATCAAGTACAGATTTTTATTTGTACTTGGTCTAAAACCACGGATTAGAGAAAGAGGACAATTAAAGGTGAGCGCTACTTTATAATAATAAAAAGAAGGACTGAAACAATAATGATTCAAAACTCTAAATCGTATCAAAGATAATACAATATTTGAATAAAACAAATTCTATTCCTTGATTTTATGAATATAACGTGAATCACCACCCAAATACTCTTCTTTAAATATATTCACGCAGAAAGCGAAAATAGCTAACAAGAGGGGGCCGAAAATCACACCCATAAAACCGAATAACGAAAGCCCGATAATCACACCGAAGATCGTGATCAAAGGATGCGTGTCCGCCATTTTCTTTTGCAGCATAAAACGCACGAGATTATCCACGTTGGCAATCACGACAACCGCGTAAATTGTCAAACCGATAGCGGCTCCCCAGTGTCCCGACAACCCGAGAAACAGAGCCAGCGGTATCCATATTAATGCCGTCCCCACGATCGGGATAATCGTGGCAAAACAAGAAAGGAATCCCCAAAGAAAAGGGTTCGGCACCCCGAAAATAAAATACCCGATCATCGCAACTATCCCTTGTATCAATGCCAACAACGGGATACCGATGGCATTGGACTTCACGATCATGTTGAACTCGTGCAGAATATTCCGTTTATTCCGTTTATTAAAAGGCAGAATATCACTCACGTACTCTTCCATTCGGGTTCCCCCGATCAGCATAAAATAAAGCACGAAAAGAAGCACAACCACGTTAATGGCGAAACTACTGATACTCCCCATTAACATTTGCCCTATCTTGGGCAACATCGAAAGTAAAGAATCCACGTTTTCCTTACTCATCACGTCATACCCGACACGTTGTTCGATAAGATCCGCCACGTGTTCGACAGGCGCAATCAGGCTATGGGGATCAAGATTGATTGCCTGCAACTTGTTCACGAATACCCAAACCACCAGAGACAATGGCACGAGGAAGCAAAGAATGGTTTCCATAAGCAAGAGCACCGCCATCCAACTCCGACGCATACGTTTTTTTAGTGTTAGGTATAACATCTGACCGCGTAACAAGATATAAATAGTCATCGCTCCCAGTATACCGCTGATAAACGGTAACGCCTCAAAAAATATAATCGTCCCCAACAACAGAATAATGATCACGAGGGAATATCTCCAGTATTGTTCTTTCAAGCTCATATTACTTTATTTACAGTTAATCAAATCGTCAGCAAACAGATGAATCATACTGTCCGCCTACACCGTTTTTTAACGAAATAAAGAATAAAAATGTTATTATTAAACTGCTGAAATTATTACATCATTGCCCGGCGCAAAGCTTGTCGGTCGAGAATGGCTATCTCCCGGCGATTCACGACAATTAATCCCTCGTCCGCCAACTCGTACAATACCTTTGCCAACGCGGGACGGGTAACCCCGAAATACTCTGCCAGTTCTTGTTGCGATTTATCCAACACGACGTTCTCGTTCCCGGCAGAAGCCAGCTCCAGTATGTAATGGATTAATTTTCCCCGAATCGTTTTGAAAGAAAGGAATTGCAATCGTCCCGTCAAGAATGTTGTCCGGTTGGAGTTGACGGAAAGAAAGTTCCGCATGAAGACTTCGTAACGCGCCAACTGTCGGAATACCGATTCTTTCGTGGCGATAAAAACCTCGGTTGCTTCCGCCACCGTTGCCGTCACCGGGAAATGGTTGTCTCCGGCGAAAAGGAACGCGGGAGCAAGAGCCCGCGGCGCCCGTATCGTTTCAATACGCAACATAGCTCCCGAATCGTCGGTCATCTCCGCCTTTACTTCCCCTTCCAACAGAATATACAGAAAACGGCAAGCTTCCCCCTGCCGGAACACGACCTCGTCCCGACCGTAATTTTTGACCGTGTAATCAAACCCCTCTAAAAAGCGTTCCCGTTCATTCTCCGGGATACCGACACATAGCGGACAATCAAAAAAACGAACTAATGCCATACCTGTAAACTTTTGATACTCTCGCGAATGTAGTACTTTATCCCCAGCATTCCATTTTTACCCGTCCTCTTTTTTAACCTTTACACGAATTCACCGTACAAATTATTGAAATTTAAACTCGGTTTGTAATTTATATTACAATTATTGTTTCCTCGCACCCTTACATTCGCGATAAACAAGAGAAAAATAATATTCATTTAACACACTAGACTATGGAAAAAATGTTTTGTTATCAATGCCAAGAAACCGCGAAAGGTACGGGATGCACCGTACGCGGCGTATGCGGAAAAACTCCCGACGTGGCTAATTTACAGGATTTACTGTTATTTGTACTGAAAGGAATCGCCCATTACCGGGTACAATTACGAGCTTTAAACGCCGTGGACCACACTGCCGACCGTTTCATGCTCGATGGTCTTTTCATGACAATCACGAACGCCAATTTCGACAAGCAACGTTTCATCGACAAGATCAAAGCGGCACTCGAATTGCGGGAGCAATTGAAACAAACCTTCCTCGCAAAAGGCGGAAAAATCGAAAACATCACTTTTGAAGGTGCACACTGGACAGCCTCCACGCCGGAAGAAATGGAAGCAAAAGCCGGAAACGTCGGGGTATTATCCACTGAAAACGAAGACATCCGTTCTTTACGCGAATTGCTTACCTACGGCATGAAAGGCATGGCAGCTTACACGGAGCACGCTCACAATCTCGGTCACGAGAATCCCGGCATATACGAATTTATAGACCGGGGATTGGTTGCCACGACCATTCCGCTCTCCGCAGACCAACTCGTGCAGATGGTTCTGGAATGCGGTAAAAACGGGGTGGACGCCATGGCATTACTTGACAAAGCAAACACGGACACGTACGGGAACCCGGAAATCACGAAAGTGGACATCGGTGTCAGAAAGAACCCGGGCATATTGATTAGCGGACATGACTTGAGGGATTTATACGAATTGCTGGAACAAACCGAAGGCACAGGAGTTGACGTGTACACGCACAGCGAGATGCTTCCCGCCCACTATTATCCCGCTTTCAAGAAATACAAACATTTCGCCGGGAACTATGGTAACTCGTGGTGGCGTCAGGTATATGAATTCCAACACTTCAACGGTCCGATGCTTTTCACCACGAACTGTATCGTTCCCCCGCATCCGGATGCCAACTACAAGGATCGGGTATACACGACCGGCTCAGCCGGATTCCCCGGCTTCAAACACATCGAGAGAAAACCGGGACAACCCAAGGATTTCAGCGAGATCATAGAGCACGCGAAGAAATGCCCGCCACCGGAAGAAATCGAAAATGGCAGCATCATTGGCGGATTCGCCCACAACCAAGTATTCGCTTTAGCTGACAAGGTTGTAGAAGCCGTAAAATCAGGTGCTATCCGCAAATTCTTTGTTATGGCAGGATGTGACGGTAGAATGAAGGGGCGTGAATACTATACCGAGTTCGCGCAAAAACTCCCGAAAGATACAGTAATCCTTACCGCCGGGTGTGCCAAGTACCGTTATAACAAACTTCCCCTTGGAGATATCAACGGGATACCCCGTGTATTGGACGCCGGACAATGTAACGACAGTTACTCGCTCGCCGTTATCGCACTCAAATTGAAAGAAATATTCGGCGTGGAAGACGTTAACCAGCTTCCTATCGTTTACAACATCGCGTGGTACGAGCAAAAAGCTGTTATCGTACTTCTGGCGCTACTTTATCTTGGCGTGAAGAATATCCACCTCGGACCGACTCTCCCGGGATTCCTTTCCCCGAACGTGGCAAAGGTTCTGATCGACAAATTCGGCATCGCCGGTATAACCACGGCAGACGATGACTTGAAATTTTTCTTGGAGAACTAAGAAAGAGTTTATAAAGTTTGTAAGGTTTATAAAGTTTGTAAAGTTAGGACCCCACGGGCGCTTTGTTCACGGCTGCTTTGCTGCCGATAAACCTTGTCCGAAGGACACCCGTCACTTTATAAACCTTATAAACTTTATAAACCTTATAAACTCATTTATATCATTTCCTTTACCACTTTCAACGTATGCGTGTATCTTTTTATATCCTCGTTAAAGATACCATGGTGATCAATTTTATCTATTCGTACCCGTCCCGAAGCATGGATGATTCTTCCTTGTTCCCATAGAATACCGACATGTGTAATACAACCGGAAGTATCCCCGAAGAATGCCAGATCACCGGGTTGAGCTTCTTCCAGAAAAGATAAAGTCTGTCCCTCGTTTACCTGTTTTTCCGCTTCCCGGGGAATAGTGATTCCGGCAAGCCGATACACCATTTGCACGAAACCGGAACAGTCAATTCCCTTTGGAGTCCGCCCCCCCCAAAGGTAAGGCGCGTTAAAATACATCAAAGCATATTGTATCAATAAATCTCGCACACTCTCGATGCCCACTTCACGCGGCCCCCCAAGCACAACATACTCCTCATCCCCCAAAAACATTCTTTTCGTGTAAGCATCGTAAAAAGGAAGTACGCTTCCGGCTACAATCAGACGGTTTTCCCAATCTCCTTTCTTCATGACCAAATTGAAAACCTCCCCCATAATCAGCTGGTCGGAAGCCCTATAGTTTTGCACGTAAGCCTCGTCCACTTCCCTGAATACCTTTTTCTCCACCCAACCTTCACAATTGTCATGCAACAAGCGGATGTAGAGCCACTTCTCGTCTGTTTCCAACACCTCGTATACCTCACCGAACAGCATCTGGGAAACCATCTCGCTTCGCTCCGACCGTTCCCTTCGCATGGGGGTAATACTTAAATCCGCTATTCCATAACTCATAATAATGCAAAAACCATTTTCAATCCCGCAAAAATAGGGCAAAGTTTTGAAATATCATAACGGAACATCTTTCATCGGTAAGATTTTTTAGCTAACTTGCTGACGCATTTTAGAAATAAAATCCTATTTGATTATGAAGAAGTTAGTCATTTTAACCGGGGCAGGCATGAGTGCCGAAAGCGGAATCCGTACTTTTAGGGACAGTGACGGGTTATGGGAAGAATACAATGTTATGGATGTATGTACCCCTGAAGCATGGGAACGTGATCCGGAATTAGTAAACCGTTTCTATAACGAACGCCGGAAGCAACTCTACGAGGCGCAACCGAATAACGGACATTACGGGCTTGCCGATCTGGAAAAAGACTATGACGTACAAATCATAACGCAAAACATTGACGACTTGCACGAAAGAGCCGGGAGTACCAAAGTATTACACTTGCATGGTGAACTCAAGAAAGTAAGAAGCAGCCGGAATCCCAACCTGATTTATGACCTTGACGGTTGGGAATTGAAATTCGGCACGAAAGCCGACGACGGTTCTATCCTCCGTCCCCACATTGTTTGGTTCGGGGAGGCAGTTCCCAACATAGAACCTGCCATCGACCTCGTCCGTCAAGCTGACATTCTGGTCATCATAGGGACTTCCCTAGCCGTGTACCCCGCGGCAAGCCTGTTGCATTACGCACCCGCCGGATGCCGTATCTTGTTGATCGATCCGAAAGTCCCCGAAAGCGTCAGAACCAGCAAAATCGAATTCATCGAGAAAGGTGCCTCCGAAGGCGTCAAAATCCTAAAAGAAAAACTAGCAACAATTTCAGATTTATGAATTACGATTTATGATTAAACAAAAACATTCACGTTCAAAAAAGAATCATAAATCCAAAATCATAAATCAAGAAATTGACCAAATCGTAAATCTAAAATCATAAATCTAAAATCAATTTATGTCTCGCGGTAAAAAGCCCTTACTAGAAAACGTTGAAATAAAAAAAATAGCAGCAGAAGGAAAATCCATAGCTTACGTGGATGAAAAAGTACTGTTCGTACCGAACACCGTTCCCGGCGATATCGTGGACGTGCAAGTCACCCGGAAACGTAAAAGTTTCATGGAAGGCTTTATCGTCAACTTCCGGAAATATTCCGATATCCGGACAGAACCCTTTTGTGCCCACTTCGGCGTGTGCGGCGGTTGCAAATGGCAAAACCTGCCATACCAACAGCAAACCGAGTTCAAACAGCAGGAAGTTATCGACAACTTGGAAAGAATCGGTAAAGTCGAATTACGCGACATCGCCCCAATCATCGGTTCGCCCAAAACAACCTATTACCGGAATAAACTGGAATTCACGTTCTGCAACAAACGCTTTCTCACCCGTGAGGAAATAGCAGAGGGGAATGACTTGAACCGTACTCCGGCAGTCGGTTTCCACGTTCCGGGACTCTTTGATAAAGTCATAGACATTAATAAATGTTACTTGCAAGCGGAACCTTCAAACGCTATCCGCAACTTTATCCGGGAATACACCCTCGCACGGGGTCTGAACTTCTACGACATCCGGGAACAAGCGGGATTCCTGCGCACATTGATTATCCGCACCTCTTCCACGGGAGAAGTGATGGTTATCGTTACTTTCGGCAGAGAAGACCGGGAAACAAGAGAAGCCCTGCTCCATGCTCTCGTGGAACAATTCCCGGAAATCACCTCGTTGATGTACGTCATCAACGAAAAGATGAATGACACGATCACGGATCAGGAAGTCGTGTGTTTCCACGGGCAAGATCATATCTTCGAACAAATGGAAGACTTGAAATTCAAGATAGGCCCTAAGTCTTTCTACCAAACCAACTCGGAACAGGCCTATAACCTATACGCGAAAACGAGAGAACTTGCCGGACTTACCGGAAAGGAAATCGTTTACGACTTGTACACGGGTACGGGAACCATCGCCAATTTTATTGCCCGCGATGCACAAAAAGTTATCGGTATCGAATACGTGCCGGAAGCCATCGAGGATGCGAAAATAAACTCAGCCCTCAACGGTATTGATAATACATCCTTCTATGCCGGCGACATGAAAGACGTGCTTAATGAAGAATTTATCGCCCGTCACGGTCGCCCGGATGTCATCATCACTGACCCTCCCCGTGCCGGAATGCACAAGGATGTCGTGGACACGATACTAAAAGCCGCACCGGAACGCATCGTGTACGTGAGTTGCAATTCCGCCACGCAAGCCCGTGACTTGAACCTCATGGATAGCGATTACAAAGTCATGGGAGTGCAAGCTGTTGATATGTTTCCTCACACGCATCACGTGGAAAATATCGTTCTCTTGCAACGCAGGTAAGATAAAAAGAGAGTGTGTCACTTCACACACAGACACACTCTCTTTTCATTACTTCATTTATTCTTTCGGATTCAAATACCAATCAGAATTTTCTTTACCGTTGGTTTTTACCCAATTCAAGAAACCGGGATACTTGATATTTATCAAGGCTGATTCTTCAGGAATCACAAAAGAATCCATATCCTCATCATTTTCAAAAACGAGATTTATAGCAAACGGCATTTGTTGCCCGTTCTTATCGTAAGTAATATAATAAAGATTTGCATCCGGTTCCGATCTGTCATGCCCATATCCTAAATTTTCTGTATTCAATTTTTCAGTAGGACGCATATTAGTCAGGTGCACCTCTATATCTTCCCTAGTCGTTGTGATAAAAGGATTATAAGGAGGCAAAATAAAATCTTCTTTAGATATTTTACGCCCCATGTACTTGGTCACAACAGTAAATGTTTCCTTCTCCAGATTATTTGCATATCCCGATACCTTATTAGCCAAACGAATCGTAGCCTTATCCAACTCGGGATCGACATAAGCACCTCCATTTCCACCCAAAGAAGATAAAATAGTCACCTCAACCTCACTACGCCTTACATCCAATTGATAAGCAAAACTATTATCATAAGCCGCACCCGACCACAATATGGTATAAACATCTTTCGTCTCAACCACTTCATTTTTTTGATTATAACCCACAGATGAAACATATTTCACCACGACATCATTCATGTCAAAATCACCTTGGTAAGGCCAAACATCCTCAAAAGATAATATTCCACGATAGGTCACACTAGCCGCAATGTCATTATCATCCGGCTCTTCTGGCTTCACCTCGGGAATATCCGGGGTGATCGCCTCTATTGGATCCGATTTCACGTAAAATACGACATCATTATAATCGTAATCATTCGTCCAATCTTCAAAACCAAACAATACATTATCACCACTTTTAAATAAGGCTACATGCTCTTTCTTATCGCTATTTAGTACTTTTGTGGAATAAAAATGTTTTTTTGACACATTGATTCCCCCCTTTTCATTTATTCCTGACTCGTAGCCATTATTGTATATAACCCAACCAATAGAAGTATTCTCGGGGAACTCATCTCCTAAATCTTTTCCGTCTTTCCAATAATGCAACCGAATTCCCTCACCTCTTTCCAATGCTCCATTATTTCCTTTGGGATAATGATCATGATTTTTCAGAACTTTTGAATTGGGAAATGCAATTACAATATCCTTTATATCCACAACTTTCTTGGGAGGATTTGCCGTCTCGTAACAATAATAAGCTAAAGTACTGTTTGCAGACGTATTTTCATCCACCAAACAAAGATCTATATGCGCCTTTTCAGTCACATGAATGTCCCCATTCTTGATTAAATCAGGCTTAACACCTCCACCTTCAGGCACGGCTCTATTAATCACTTTCAAAATATCGCTTGAAATCGTAACACCTTTTTCGCTATTCAAATAATCCGGACGCCCGTAAAGCTCATAGGTTTCACCATTCAACAGGTACGTCCCTTTCGTATTTTTCCAATACCCTAAACGTTCTAACCCACCGGTCTTATTGTAAACCGCATCTTTATAACCTTCATCTCCCGCACGGGCAATTAAAGATCTAGCACCAGACACTTCATCGGGATACCTTGCTTCAGATAACACTCCATTCGTAATCTCAGCAACCAATACACGGGGAACTCCCGCATAAGGACTGTAAATATACAAGTATTTTGCCGTAGCAGGAACCACAATTTTATGACTATATCTACCATTTTCATCCGTGAATCCAACGTCTACAGGTTCGATATCTCTCTTTACCACCTGTCCGTCAGCATCCAACTGCTCCGGGTCCCGCGTGTAAACCTCAAAATAAACGTTATAATTCTCCGGGACATCATACTTCACATTTAACGTGTAAGATACCCGCGTAGAGAAATCAAATACATTGTCATAATCAGGCTCGTCCGGATCATAAACTTCCTTTTTCTCACAACCTGTCATCGCCAGTAAAATTACCACCCCAGCGGCAATTACAAGCATTTTCGATTTTTCACATACACCTATATTCATTGTGTTTTTAATGTAGTATCCCCTAAAATTTTGCACAAAGGTATACAAAAAAAAACAACCAATCATCAACTATTTAGCTAAATTTTAATCAAATTCAAATATTCAAAACGAGGATAACAACCATTCACGAAAAACAAAAGAAAAAAAGAGGAAGAAATGGTGCTTACGGTCCCCCACTCGATTGCACCAGAACTTCTACCGCAATGGACGTGTCCGGTGTTAATCGGGTGTCATTCGGGAGTATTACTGGTGTTGTAGCCCGTTCTCTCCCTCTTCTCTTCCCATATTCTTCCTCTTCTCTACATCAAAGCTCTAAAATAATTAACACACAATCTAAGGAACACTGTTTCTGTAAAAATCAACCCATCAACAAAATTCTAAATTTATGCCTTTTACTCGGTATTGAAAACTGCCGACCCGTGGTTGCGTTTTATCTTTATCACGGGAGTGACGAAGTTCACGCAGATGGGGATATTCAGCAATCTCAACCAACTTGCAGATATCAGCCTCACGCGACCTTATGCCACGCTCTGCGGGTTGACACTTGCCGAGATAGAGGAGAACTTCGCACCGGAAATAGACCGACTGGTGGAGTACCACGGGGGTACCCGCAACAAAATGGTCGGGGAATTGGCACGCCGTTACGATGGATATCATTTCAGCGGTGGCAACGTGCCAGATGTCTTCAACCCGTTCAGCCTATTGAGCGTGATGGCCTTCATGGACTTCCAGAACTACTGGTTCGCCACCGGTACGCCAACATTTCTGGCACGCATGCTACAGCAGACGGATTTCGACTTACGGGAACTGGACGGCATCGAGATAACCGCCTCATCGCTCACAGACGACCGGGTATACCTCATCCCCTACTCCGCCGATAATCGAAAAACCGTAAAAGTGGGCGTGGAATTCAACGCCGAAGAACGCAATATCGGGAAATGGATTCATTAATTTCTCCCTTATCCTCGCTAGCTATTCTCTCTCTTTTCATCGGTGAAAATAGCACGAAGCGCATCGATGCCAAGCCACATTGCATTCAAATCACGGAAACAGACTATTGCATTCCAAAGAATCCATTGAAAAAAGATGAATTCGTCAATATTAAACGTGAAAACAACCAATATATAATATTAAACCTGCCCGGGAGGTTGCCTCTCGGGACGGGTTATACATGTTTATTTATTATTTTTCACGAGTTTAGATTTGTGCAAGCCTTTTACCTTTCCTAAAAAGCGGAAACGGGAGTGTAAATCCTCCCTGTAGGCAGGACTCACGGGAAAATCCTGTTTGCCGATATAGATCGTGTTCCCGACCAACCGATCCACGAGGTCAAGGCAAACGGCGTAACTCCGGTGAACCCGAACGAAATCTTCCGGGGGAAGCATCGCCAACACGTCCTTCAACGGGTGAACCACGAGCATTTTAGTACCATTCTTGAAATGAAGGTAACAATAATCACGATCCGCTTGCAACCAAGCGATATTGGAACACAAGACAATCCGGTACGCGTCATTGTACCACACGAAAAATCGATCGTTACGATAACGATCACTTACCACGACGGCAATATCTGCCGGGAGGTTGTTTTCTATCTCGACGTTAGTTTGTTTTTCTGTCATAATATTTAAATATTATGTCCCGAGAAATAAACCTCCCAACAGATTACTATTTGTATTAAAAAAGCGGCACCACAAGTAGTACCGCTTTATCTCGAACTACATCGAGGTGATTTATAGAAAAGCACGCATCGAGTTAATTTACTTGTCCCCGAATAATCTCCACGATTCGTTCGTTATTGACAACAATCATCCTGCGTTTATCACCAGTAACTCCCGACTCCAAACGATAAGTACACATCGGCACGTTGCCCCGCATCATTGTAGATAAGTACCACATATCCCTTCGTTTCGTCAATCTCTCCCAATGTTTTCCAACATTCCCCCTCCCTTCTTGGATATAATTCTATTGATTCAATGTATTTTTCAATCTCATTATTTCTCATTCCTTAACATCTCAACCACATAAATTATCTCATCCATCAAAGCGCTGGGACTTCCAGCATAGCCTTCCGAACGATAACGAATTCGCCCATTCTTGAGTATCGCTTTTTGAGGGATCCCCGAAGTCCCTGCAAACATTGATTTATATACAGCATTTCTACTATTCTTTTTGCCTGTTTGATCAACATCATAAAGAACTTCCATATTTTCAAAATTACTTCTCTTCCATAAAGCATTGATTTTATCTTTCTTGGGTAAATCTTGTGTCATAATGAAATAAAATTTCACATTACTATCCTCCTTATAATGATTAACAGCCATTTGCATTCCATCCAATGCTGCAATACAAGGTCCGCACCATAATGCCCAAAAATCAATAACTACAATATCATTCCCGAAATCTTTAGAATTCACAATACCTCCATTATGAGATTCCAAAACAAAAGGTTCGTAAGGTTCATTCACCATTTTTGCCCTAAGTTTCTCCTTTATCTTTTCCACTTCTTCTTCAGATTTTAATGACGTAAGCCACTCTTCAAAAGTAGTTGCGGGCTTCTTTCTCAAACTGCCATAATAAGCCTCTAGTTTTTTGTATATATGTGGTGTCATCTTGGATGCTTTTGCACATTCTATCATAGCCGAGGCTGCCCTCTTTTTTTGACCCAATTTTTCAAGACTTTCTATATACGCCTCATTCCCATGAGGATAAGAACGATACCTTTCTTTTTCATCGAGTAATTCCATTACATTTACAACATCTTTATATCGCCCTGCTTTTCCTGCAATTTGGGCGTACACGGCAATATTGTATCTTAAATTTAAGCGAGCAAAAATTCCCGCTTGCATAGGAGTATATTTATTATCCTGCATATATGAATACGAATTATCATTTACTTTGAGCAGCATTTGATCTATGAATTTTTTAGTGATATCAACGTAAGTTTTAGCAGGTGTAGGCAATTTCCGAATAGAATACTCTGCCGTTTTATGAAACAAATTACAAAGCATCACCATATTCATTTCCGGCAAGACTTCCGCTAATTTCTCGTACTCTCCATTTTTGTAATAATCCGCACCCATACACGAATAAAGGTTACGATAAACAAACCCTTGAGGGTAAGGATTTTTATACCATTCCGTAACTGGGAAATCTTTCCTAAATTTATCAAAGGCGTTAGCACGTTCTTCCCCTTGTAAAGAATTTATCGCTAGCCCTTGCACACGACAAGCTGTTTTACCGAATGGGAAACGATTTAAAATCAAACGATCTATACTATCCGCTTTTATTTTATCTTTCAAATCTTTCCGATACACATCACTTATCAAAATATATTCATCTTCGGATACTTGAGGCTGCCCTTGTACCGCCTCGATAAAACGTTTCACATTATCAAGATAATGCTCACCTTGAATTCGCTTCATAATCGCCCTAAGTACTCCTATATAATGTTTCCCGTACGCCCCATAATTAGAAGTTTCTTTCTGAAGCCTAAAATAAATTGCCTCATCCGAGATTTCCTTATAACTTCCATTAAAATAACTCGGTATACCAAAACCAAGCGACGGCATACGGGTTATTCCCCAAGCTAAATGCGTACCCGGCATGAAGTTTCCCGCATGCTTCCGAACAGAATAGAAAAAACCTTGATCATCATTATTATCTGTTGTATCCGGTTTTATCGTTAAAGTAGATTGAAACTTGAAAGCTACAAAACCACAATTTTCAGGAAGCGTGTACGTACCTTTCCAAATATCTCCCTCTCGTTTTAATACAACATCACCAATTGTCCACTTGTAACAATCATACGTATAAACGATTCCCACGATATCATGCTTCCCTTCCAAGGGACCACCTTTAGGATTATACGCCAAGTTTATCACACAACCTGCTACCGGTTTTTGCGGTTCGACTTCCAAACGGGAATCTTTTTGTTGCCCGAACGCAGTTGCGATTACCAGTAAATACACAATTGAAATACAAACAATTCTTTTCATTACATCCATATTTTAATTACATAATTTTTTCTTTCATTTCGCTATTACTCGTAAGTTGTATTACCTATCTTTCGGATATCTATATTGTATTTCTCCTTATAATAATTAATTAACACATTCCATTTGTTCTGAATTAATTTATACTCGGAGTTATTTAAATAGATTTCCATTTGTTCATCACTCCGGGAGAATAAATGATACAAAAAGGATTTTAGATCATTTGTTACTGCATACTTCCAAGAAGAAGGATACACGTACCATTCTTCCGCATAATTATCCCCATAATAACGACTAGGGAGAAAACCTCTTTTTCTATATGTATCCAGAGTCTTTTCTGTTAAAGGTAATTCTGGAGCTGTATTATAATCTGTTCCATCGTAAAATTCTTCAGGGATATCCAATATACCTTCTGCGATATAATAATCCCACATGGCAGTTATCAATTCCAGTTTTCTCGCCCTTTTAGTCTCGGCATTCATGGTAGTCAAATTCGCATTCATTCCTGATATCGCAACAGAATTACCATTTAACATGTAATTGTAGAGTATAAGACGTGTCATCTGAGGGGTGGAGCGATCCAAATAAATAGAATCTGCTAAAAACACGCGATAAGGTAATCCTCCTTTCTTCAAAAATTCAGGAGGAAAAAATTGCAACCAAATGGCGTCAATATAATTCAACATGGCGTCAACGTATTGTACGTCTCCCATGCTAATAACATATTTTTGAACAGCACCCGTTCCCGCTGCTTGTTTCCATAACGCATCTTTTTGTGTATAGTTATAAAGCACGTATGAATCATATGTCTCATATATCTCTTGAATACGGGCATTGGCTTCTACCGATGCATTACCCTGCGGTAACTTGTAATCCTCTATAATTTCAATAGGAATTCCTACTTCCTTGTCTTCATTACAAGAAAAAATATTCATCGAAATCAATCCTAAAATAAAATATATAGTTTTTTTCATGATTTTTACTTTTTATATTATAGTATTTCCTTGTCTATCTCCATTTTCTCTTGATGAATTTTGCAAAAGCCCAGAATTTTGCAGAAGTAAACTATTAGGCAAAGGAATCGTATAGAGAGGATCTTTTGCTTTCAACACGAAATTGTAAAGAGTACCTCCTTTTTCAAATTTATACGAATGTTTAATTTCCGGCATTCCTTGACGGCGTAAATCAAACCAACGATGTCCTTCAAAACAAAGTTCCTTTCTACGTTCCAATCGAATTTGTTCAAGAAGCTCTTTCTCGCCATAATTCTCGTCCGTGTATCCGATAATACGCTTTTTTCTGAAATTGTTTAATTCTGCCAAAGCAGATTCATTATCTCCCAGCAAAGCGTATGCTTCCATCCTATTCAAAACAGCTTCCGCAAAACGGATTGATTGTCCGAAATTATTTCCCCCGTATGGTTTAGTCATTAACACATTATTAGTAGGTATATCATTATAATCCTTTTGGGATTTGAAATTATTAGCTAAGAAACGTTGGTCATTTATTTCATCCCATAATTCCCTGAATTCGGGAGCTGTACCAGGCTGATAAGCGTAAGCACTGGAAACGGCAGATGGACCAAAAAGCCATTCTACTTCTGGATTATCATACGTGATGGGATAATACAGGTTACCACTGGCAATATAATCCAGCGCATTTACCATATCCAATAAAATAGCTCCTTGTTCAATCGCTTTATCCACTTCCGCAATACATTCCTCGTAACGTTCCATGTAAAGATACACCCGCGAAAGAAGAATGTGAATCGCTGGTTGATTTACGCGATAATTTTTACGAATAACCGGAAGGGGATCCATCAATCGAGCAGCCTCTTCTAAGCCTTTCGCTATAACTTCTTCATAAATATAAGCTACGGTTTCCCGTTTCAAATGCTCTTCTGTCAAGTCTGCGGTCAGGCGAACCGGGACTCCTAAAGCTTCCTTGTTATGATTGTACGGTTCCCCGTAAATATTCACCAGTTGAAAATAAAGCAATGAACGTACAGCTAAAGCTTCCGCCTTTACCCGCTCCTTTTCGTTATCTGGACCGACAGCATCATCAATATAATCAAGAACCGCATTACAACCTAATATTTTCGCATAAAATGCCCCGTATGTAGTAGAACTTGGAGAAACATTTATTTCATTTCCATAGCCATCATAATCCGAAGCATAAGGTTGCCACGAATAATACGGGAAGTTTAAAATTGCCGAATTACTACCCGCATATTGGTCACTCTCTCTTCCCACGTATGTTAGGAATAGTGCACAATCATCATCCATTAGCGAGGTAAAAGAAAAACTTGGTGAATTCACATCTGGATATCCCGTACCTAACAAGAGTTCCGAGAAGTCTGCCGTTGTTTTCGGAATTACCTCGCTTTGAGATTCTTCTTTCAGAAAATTACTGCAAGCTCCAGTCCCTAGCCATGCAACAATTAATAATAAAATAATTATTTTATTTCTCATAATTTCGTTATTACAAGTATTATTAAAAACTAAAACTCAAAGAACAAGATGCCGTCCGACGGGCAGGCCAATTCGCCGTTTCCGGATCTCGTCCATCCCATTTCTCATCAAAAGCAATAAAAAATGGATTAGAAAGACTTAAAGAAAAAGAAGATTGCCTAATGCCTATTTTCTTCAACCAACCAGAAGGAAGATAGTAATGTAGAGAAATCATTCGACACCGAATAAAGTCTGTTTTCGCCACTCGTAAATCCGATTGATTATACATATCATATGGATTCAATTTTTCTCCCGTGGGTAAAGTCGTACTCATCGAGTTCGGGTTTCCCGCTGGAATTGATGGGATATTGGTGATATTTTCGTCTCCCGGTTTACGCCAACGCTTGAATAGATAACGAGGAGCATTTCGCTCTGGAGCCGGAGCACCGGAGGCGGCAAAAAAAGTTGGAAGAAAAGTTTTTGCCCCGAATGACATAGCGAAATTAGCCCGCAAACACCACTTCCTGTAGCGCAAAGAAGTACTAATTCCACCTGTGATATCCGGCTCTCGGCATCCCACTTTAACTAGATAGTCCAAATCATTTTCCGTATCCTCTACATCCATATACTTAAACAAGGGACGTCCATTTTCAGCATCTAACCCTTCGAATGCGTAAGCATAAAATGTTTGATATTTTTCATTTTCCACGATAGCATTACCTTGAATATAATCAAGTCGCGTATTTACTCGTTCATTTTCTCTAATAGAATTTTTCACTTTACTAGTGTTGAAGGAAAGTGACCATGAAAAATCTTTTGTCTTAACCGGTGTCACGCTCACGTATAATTCATATCCTTTGTTTTTCATTTTCGTGCCATCTACATAAGCATTCTCCACCCCATTCTCTATAACCACATTGCGTGAAGCTAAAACGCGACTTATCTTATTATAAAAACTTAATCCCGCACTCACACGTCCTTGAAAAAATGAAAAATCAATACCCAAATTCCAGTCTTCCGTTTTCTCCCAACCCAAGTTAGGATAAGGTAAAGATTTCAATTTTAACGTGTACTGTTGAAAATAGGAATCCAAACCTCCGTCTGAGGCTATCATATAGGGAGATACAGCTTGAACTGCATTACCTCTCCAACCATAAGAAAACGAAACATCAAACATATCATACCACGAGGAAGCCCATGCCATAAAAGGTTCATTACCAATACGCCACTTCATTCCTAATGACCAACTTGGATTAAATTTCTTATTCTCATCCTGCCCAAATCGATTAGAGGCATCCAGCCGCGCATTAAAATTCAAAACGTAACGTTGCTGGTAACTATACACTAGTGTAAGATATTCACTTAAGGTGTTGGACGTTGTTGTTGTCACGGTACTTCCGGCACGCATATTCTCGTGCAAATCATTAGTATTCTCTCTCAACCCATCTACAGCTGTAACACTTTTGGGCACCGTCGCAAACTTTTCTCCCCGGTAATAGAGGTAACCATATCGCATATTCGCACTTCCCTCCATATTTGTTGAATTAACCTCAAACCCAATGTTCGCTATTAATTTATGTTGTACCCCGAATACTTTATCATACACAAGACTTGTCCTAAAAGAATAATTATTATTTTGCCCATGTTCTTGTCGCAACAATCCCCCAAACGGCAAGATACTGGCATGCTGCTCAACTGAATTGGGCAATACTTCTCCAACCTCATAACCGCGAATATTGGCAATATAATAAGAATATTCCGTCGCCCATGACTTTACTTTATTAGAAGCCAACGAGTAAGAACCTCCAACTTGCCATTCTAAATCTTTCAACAAATTCAATCGAATATTTAACGCAGCCTGCAAATTAATCCCATCTGTTTCAGTCCCAGTATTATCCATTTCATTGATGATATTGTAGTTGTATGCGTATTTATCAAGTATAGACCAACTTGTACTTCCTGATTTTTCATGATAATACAATCCACCATTTTCATCTCGTACAGGTATAGCACGTGTCGTATTCATCGCATAATCATAAGGACTAACCCCAAAAGCAAAATTTTCCGTCGTGCGATAACCACCATTCAATTGAAAATCTAGACTAAATCGATCCTCCTGTCTAAAAGTGGTATTAGAACTTACAGTGAAACCCGACATATTATTTCCCTTCGCTTCTCCTAAAGTACGATTCACCCCCATGGAAAAACGACTCGATAATTTTTTCCCGTTACTAGAAATACTCACGTTATGATTATGACTAAAATTGTTTTTAAACAAAATATCAAACCAATCCGTATTCATATTTTCCATCTTGCGAAATTCCTGTTCAAATTGTTCTCGAGAGATTTCTTTTCCTTGCAATTTTTGGATTAGACCAGCATAAGCAATTGGCAAAACATCCAATCTATAACTTTCCCTGTCTTCCCACAGCTCCTGGGAAAATTGCATATATTCCTGTGAATTCATCATATCGTACATACGATACGATGGTTTCTGCCCAACACTGATACTACCATTGTAAGAAATACTAAAACCTTCACCTTTTGCTTTTTTAGTCGTAATCACAATTACCCCATTAGCAGCTTGGGTACCGTAAATAGCCGTAGCAGAGGCATCTTTCAACACGGTAATTGTTTCAATATCATGAGGGTTCAACCAAGATATTGCATTACCCACGGTTTCTTGCAAACTCTCCATTTCTGATGAAAGAGGGCTTGCATCATCGGGAAGCGGAAGAGGATTCGCTTGTATCACGCCATCCACTACCCAAAGCGGTTCTTGATTACCCAATAAAGTCGAAGTCCCCCGGATACGAATTTTCGGGGTTCCTCCCACTTTACCAGTCTTGTTAATAACTGACATTCCCGGCACCCATCCTTGCAACATCTGGTCAATTGTGGACTCTCCGGCTACCTGTATTTCTTCCGCCCGCAATTGCGTTACTGCCCCCACGTAACGACTGCGATCAATCGTTGCGTATCCCGTCACCACAACCTCTTCAATAGTTTTTACATCCTCCCGCATGATCACCCGCAAAGTATCCTTTGCCGTTTCTTCTGAAAAACTTATAATTTGATTTTGAAACCCTACAAAAGAAAATTCCAGTTGCCCTTTTGTTACTAGTAATTCTAACGAGAATCGGCCGTTAACATCCGTTGCTGTCCCCACAGAAGTTCCTACCAACTTCACTGTCACGCCCGACAAAGGCTGCTTTTTTGTATCGTACACAAAACCTTTCACACGAACAGACTTTTTGGCACTCGTATTATCTTTCCGCGGAACAATTAAAATTATTTCCCCTTGTGCAATAGCAACCAAACGAGTTCCTTGCAACACGGCTTCCACGGCTTTAATAATCTGAACGTCCTTTAGCTCCAAGGATACTTGTCGAACTTCCTTTTCAAGTTCTTCCCGCTTGTAACTGACCGAATTTCCACTCAAACGATTGATTTCTTTAATCGCATCAAGAACAGTTACCTTGTCCAATTTCAACGAGATTAATTTACCATTCTGCTGCCCGAATACCAAGGGCGAGGTAAGCATCATCCAGACCAGAAGACAGATTCCTATCACAGATAATCGCCTACACGAAGCAGAAAACATCTTCGGATGTTTCATTTCACGATTTTTTTGCATAGATTTGTAAAACATTAAATTAATAATTTCTTGGTTTTCCAAGAGGTTGAATGACCGGGGCATCTTCCACATGCCACCGGTTATTTTTTAGTATATATACACTGTCGTTCCTTTAATCTCGAAACGGGGACCTCCCAACAATGTCAATGTACTTAACACGCTTCCCAAATCCTCGTTACGATTAATTTTCCCGGTAAAGGTATGTTTCACGTTCCGGTCGCCCCGCCACTCGTAAGTCACGTTGTACCAACGTGCCAACATACGCATCACACTCTCCAAATCATCATCATCCAACATGATAATGCCATCCCGCCAAAGCGATTGTATATCCATGCTTACCTTTTTCACCGAAATATCATCAGCCCCCACTTCCCAATTAGCTTGCATCCCCGGTGCCAATACTTCCTTCAATGAAGTTTGTTCCACGGACACCTCAACCCGCCCGGTAAACAAAGTAGTCTGTATTGTAGGCTCATCGGTATAAGCCATGATATTAAACGAAGTCCCAAGAACACGGGTCCGCATCTCTCCCGCCTGCACGACAAACGGGTGCAACGAGTCGGGAGTCACTTCAAAAAAAGCCTCTCCCTTCAAATCGACCATCCGATTTTTCCCTGTAAATTTCACAGGATAACGTAACTCCGAATCGGAGTTCAAAAATACTTCCGTCCCGTCACTCAACACCAACGAATAAATACCTCCGCGAGGCACCACTATCGTGTTGTACTCCATGACAGTATCCTGCATCTCTTTCTTCATCTCGTACGCCACTTGTCCCGTCCGGATATTAATACTCGTACCAGATGTGGCAACCGAAGTATCCCTATCTCGCAAGGCAATCTTCTGCCCATCGTTCAGAATCAACAATGCCTGTGTCTTTCCCGGCTCTATGACCGCCATCCGTACAACTGTTTCGTCCTTGCCCGCCCGTTGCAACCCGAACCACAAACCAAGCCCCAGTAACAAGACCATTCCCGCTGCATATGCCAACCAAGTCCTCCTCCCGATAGATTTTCTCTCCCTCGTAAGCCGCTCCAAACGCCGCCATTGTTCTTTCCGGTCGGACAAACGCACGATATTCTGAAATTCCTCGTTCTTCTTCCCGCCCGACACTTGTCTGAACAATTCCTCGTGTTCCTCGGATTCCTCCAACCACTCCCGCAACCGCCTTCCCTCTTCCTCGTCCAACATCCCGCCTCCCAACAGCTTCTTCACCACGACATTCGCAATACTTATTTCTTTTTCTATATCACTCATAGTATATCATTTTTCCGTAAACTACACCCTATAATTGCGTAACTCGGAAAAGCGGGTGAATAGAAATGTGATTTTTTTATTTTTTTTACAAAATCACCCCACGGACAAGAAAAGCAACAACGCCCTCAAATGTTTCAACCTCTCTCTCAACGTCTGGTATCCAACTTTTTTCAAAGTCTTCACCGTGTTAGGAGAAACACACATCTCTTCGGCTATTTTTTCGACAGTCATATCCTGCATACTTAACTCGATAACCCGTCGTGTTTGAGCGGGAAGTTCATGAACGGCTTGTTGCACCTGTCCACAGATTTCGGCAGTAATTAAAACATAATCCCCGGTAACGCTCTCCTCCCATTCGATACTTTCAAGAATACGTTTCCGATTGGTTGTATCACGCAGAAACGCCAATATTTTGTTTTTGATAACCGTGTATAAATAGGTCTTTACCGCTAACAAATTATCAAAATTATTCCGCTTACTCCAATACAAAACAAAAGCCTCCTGAATGATATCTTCGGACTGTTCTTTATCGTGCAACATCTTGTACACGTAATAAAACATCCGCTGATATAATCCCTCGTGAAGCTCTCCAAATGCCACACGATCGCCCTTGGAGATTCGTTTTATATGTGAGTCATCAAGCACAACTTTATAGACTTTCGTCCGATTATATCTTTATCTTTAATTTTTGTCCCGGTTTCAGGTTCTTCACCATCTTCTCGGAAAGCCCGTTCCATTTCATGATATCCCGGTTGGAAACACCCGGGTATTTTTTAGCTATACTCCACAAATTATCTCCCCGTCGAATCGTGTAATAAAAGAACTCTCCTTCAGCCAACGATTGGGTTTCCACTTCCGAGTTAGCGGCAACCCCCGCGTACCGGGTATTAACCTTTGACTGATAATGTGCCACTTTATCTTTAGGCACGTAAACCGTCAATTTCTGTCCTATATTAATACGGTCTTTTGTCATCCCGTTCCAATACTTCAAATCGGACAACCGTACGTTGAATCTCTCGGCAATCTTCCCGATAACATCCCCACTCTTCACAGTGTATATCAGTTTGGCTTTATTACTCGGGGCTGCATGAGCGTGAGCGTATTTCTTGAAACGGCTCTTCGGGTCGGCAGTACGGTCACTGTCATTAAAATAAGAATTACGGTTATAAGCAAAAATCGTATCCTGTTTGTCGATAAAATTCGCCACGTGATTATAAGGCATTCGCAAACTATAACTTTTCCCGAATCCGGCAGGTACAATATCCGAACGGTATTGTGGATTCAAATCCCGAATCTGCTCCACGGAAACATCCATCAACTTTGCCATTTGCTCAAAATGCAAGGCGTCGGAAATCATTATCGTGTCACACATGGTCGGCAACTCGTTCTCCAGAGGGAATATATTATGCTCCTTGTGATAATTAAACGTGTACATCGCCGCTATAAAAGCCGGCACGTATCCGCGAGTTTCCCTAGGCAAGTGGAAATAAATATCCCAATAATTCTTCTTGCTACCGGAACGGCGGATAGCCTTATTCACGTTGCCCGGTCCGCAATTGTAAGCGGCAATTACCAGAATCCAGTCCTCGTATATCTTGTACAAATCTTTCAAAAAACAAACAGCCGCCTCGGTCGACTTCACCGGGTCCCGACGCTCGTCAATAAAAGAATTGATTTCCAACTTGTACATCTTTCCAGTCCCGTACATGAATTGCCATAGTCCGCAAGCCCCTGCCCTTGAAAAAGCCCTCGGGTTCAAGGCACTCTCTATCACGGGCAAATATTTCAATTCTTGAGGTAACCCCTCCCGATCCAAAACTTCCTCGAAAATAGGAAAATAATAAGAACTCAAACCTAACATGGCACCCACTTGAGCCCTACGCCTCACGGTATAAAGTTCTATATAATTACGCACGATATCATTATATGACAACTTAATCGCGGAATTCAAAGCATCCAACCGGTTCAAGTAAACCGAATCGGGAACAGCCGGACCGCTCTCGTACCCCATAAGATAAACGGAATCCACGTAATTACCTTCCTCCAACCGTGTCACATACCATTTACCATACAAATCATCCAATCGCTCGATAAACGCTCCCGGGATAGAATCCACGAGTAAAACAGGAGCCGATAATTTCAATCGTGACGGCGGTTCAAGACGCACTTTCAATGAATCGCGATCACTTTCACCAAATACCGTGTTACAACATAAAATAGCACATACCCACAAAAATAAACAACGCATGTTTTTTCCTTTAAAAATTAAATGTTAGTGTTAATCCCACGGTACCCCCGCTGACAGGCGAGAATCCGGTAGAAGGTCGGACATTAAAAGATATATCATCATTTACCTCGAAATCATAGAAATGCGCGAATACCGTCGCATCAATAATCTGAATCAGATATATACCTCCCGAAACGATATATAGCAAATCCCGATTTCGTTTATAATTATCTTTCTTCGTTTTCAACTGTTCCTGCAAACGCTTCCGCTGACTGGAATTAAATGCCTCTGCCGTGCTACCGGGCCTCATTAATTTATCCCAACTGGCGTTCGCCGGATAGGGTGTTTCAGGATCTTTCTCCAGAGCATTCAAGTAATCCGTGTAATCCACGAAAGCATTCCGGTACTTTTTAAAATACTTCATGTTCCACGACAAACCGTAAACAGTAGCTCCAATACCCCCGTACAAGATTGGCACTTTCCACCACTGACCGTTATACACCTGAGCCGAACCCGGGAGTATCATTGCCATAATGGTTGCCTTCTTGGGAGAATGTGGCTTCTTATCTTCCTTCAACGAGGATTTTAAAATCTCCGTTCCCTCGAATGATAAAGAATCCGTCTGAACAATCGTATCTCGCGAAGTTGCAGGAAACTCCACGCGATAATACTCCGACGCTTTTATTCCCGTACCAATCAGCAAAACCGGGATGATCAAAACTATGTTCTTTAAAATCCTTCTCACTACAAATTCTATTTCTTATCCATCTTATCCAGTAACTCCACGATACGTTCCAGTTCGCTGTCGGACTTAAAAGATATAACTATTTTTCCCCGCCCTTTCTCGTTACGTTTCAAATCCACCTTCGTGTCAAAATAACGTGCCAAATGAGATTGCAACGCCATATAGTCGCCTATCGGTTCACGCTTCCGTTCAACCTTTTTCTCTTTCGCTTCCTCCGGTTGCATCAGTTCCCGAACAATCTCTTCCACCTTCCGGACGGAAAAATCATATTTCAGGATTTGCTCGAAAATCATATTTTGCGTTTCCGGGTCCTCGATATTAATAATGGCACGGGCATGTCCCATGCTGATCTTCCGGTCTTTAATAGCCAACTGTATCGGGGCAGGAAGTCTCAACAAACGCAAGTAATTGGAAATTGTAGTTCTCTTTTTACCCACGCGCTCGCTCAAGGCGTCTTGTGTCAAATTGCACTCGTCAATCAAACGCTGGTATGAAATAGCTATCTCGATAGCATTCAAATCCTCGCGTTGGATATTCTCTATCAACGCCAATTCCAACATCGACTCCTCTTCCACTTTCCGGATATACGCGGGGATAGTTTCCAACCCCGCTAATTTGGAAGCCCGGAAACGACGTTCTCCGGCAACAATTTCATATTTCCCTTCCTCGACCTCTCTCACGGTGATCGGTTGCACGATGCCGATAGCTTTTATAGAAGCGGCAAGCTCCTGTAAAGCCTCTTCATCAAAAATAGTTCTCGGCTGGTTCGGGTTCGGACGGATATCACTCAGTCTCAACTCTTCCTGTAAAGCAGAAGAACCGCCCCTCGGTTTAGCCTCCTCGGCAGCATCCTGCAACAACGCACCCAATCCCTTACCTAATGCACTCTTTTTCGCCATAACCTTTATAATTTTAGATTTATGATTTATGATTTTAGATTCATTCATTATCTCGCATTTTCAATCATAAATCGCAAATCATAAATCATCAATCTCTTAGTTTTTTTTATTCTTTTCCAGTAACTCGTTTGCCAAACTCAGGTAATTTACCGACCCGCGACATTCTGCATCGTACAGGATGACAGGCTGCCCGTAACTCGGGGCCTCGGCAAGCTTCACGTTCTGTTGAATCAAGGTCTCGAACACCATATCTTCAAAATGCTTTCTTACCTCTGCCACCACTTGATTGGACAAACGCACGCGACCGTCATACATGGTCAGCACGAATCCCTCGATTTCCAAAGCCGTGTTCAAACGTTTCTGGATAATCTTGATCGTGTTCAACAATTTACCCAACCCTTCCAACGCGAAATATTGACATTGCACCGGAATCATCACGGAATTAGCCGCCGCTAAAGAATTGACAGTCAACAATCCCAAAGAAGGAGAACAGTCTATTAATATATAATCATACTGATCTTTTATCCCGGCAAGCATCTTCGCCATAACGCTCTCTTTCTCGTCGAAATTCAGCATCTCCAATTCGGCACCGACCAAATCAATATTTGACGGTAATAAAAATAAATTCTCGATATCTGTTTTTAGAACGGCTTCCTTCGGGTCCAACCCGTCAACCAGACACTCGTAAATGGTCGCCTTCAGTTCTTTCAAATCATACCCAACACCCGTTGTCGCGTTTCCTTGAGGGTCTGCATCTACCAACAAAACTTTCTGTTCCAAGACAGCCAAACTAGCTGCCAGATTCACAGACGTCGTTGTCTTTCCCACCCCTCCTTTTTGATTCGCGATAGCTATTATTTTGGACATAAAATTCACTTTTTACGATTATGTGGTAAAAATACAATTAAAAAGAATACACACCCCTTTTTTCGTCAATTTTTTAATAACAACGGGCGCTTTTTTACTAACATTAATTACCTTTACACCGAGAATTAAAGACGAAGAGGGAAAATGAGAAATACCACGGAAGAAATTATAAATGAAATAAATAAATACCGGGATGAAGAGAAAGCAGCTTTCCTGCCTCGTTTCTTCAAAACGGGAAAAGGGCAATACGGGGAAGGCGATCAATTTATCGGGGTTGTCGTGCCCAACGTCCGCATCGTGGCGAAAAAGTACATGGACACAGATCACGATACACTCCGGGAACTACTGGCATCCCCCGTGCACGAGTATCGTTTGGCGGCTCTCCTGATATTGACTTATTATTACGCGAAACATAAAGACGATGCATCCAGAAAAGCGTGCGTCGACTTCTATTTAAGCCAAGTCGATGCCATCAACAACTGGGACCTCGTTGATTTGAGTTGTTACAAAATATTGGGACACTGGCTGCACAACAAAGACAAACAGCTCCTGTACGATTGGGCGCACACCGACCACCTCTGGAAACAACGCATTGCCATGATATCATGCATGCACTTCGTGAAACACGGTGAATTCAAAGACGCACTGGCTATCGCCGACATTCTCCAACACCATTCTCACGATCTCATTCACAAGGCGGTCGGGTGGATATTACGGGAAACAGGCAAGGAAAACGAACAACTATTGACGGATTACCTTATTCCCCGCTACAAGAGGATGCCCCGCACCATGTTGCGCTACGCCATCGAACGTTTTGAAGAACCCAAGCGCAAAGCCTTTCTCCTAGGGGAATACAAATGACAATCTCATTTTCAATCTTAAATCTAAAATCATTAAATCTAAAATTAATTCATGGTTAGTTTTTTACAAGTTGATAGTCTGAGTAAACGTTTCGGAGAACATCTATTATTTGAAAATATAACGTTTAGTATTGCCCAAAATCAAAAAGTTGCCCTAATCGCTAAAAACGGTATGGGTAAATCCACCTTGTTACGCATCATCTTCGGTCAGGAAACCCCGGACACGGGTACGGTTATTTTTAGGAATGATGTTTCACTCGGATTCTTGGAGCAAGATCCCGAATTAAATCCCGAGAATTATGTTTTCGAGGAAGTTTTCAACACGGAAAATACCACGCTAAAACTGATCAAAGCATACGAACAAGCTGTAAAAGATAACGACACATCAATACTGGAAGAATTAATTCCACAAATGGATGCTTTACAGGCATGGGATTATGACTCCCAGATCAAACAAATATTATCGGAATTAAAAGTTGACAAATACACCCAACGCATCAAGGAACTTTCCGGCGGACAAAAGAAAAGAGTCGGTCTGGCAAAAGTACTGATAAGCAACCCGGACTTCTTGATTCTGGACGAGCCCACCAACCATCTGGACGTGGAGATGACCGAATGGTTGGAAGACTATCTGGATAAGACCAAAGCCACCCTTCTCATGGTAACGCACGACCGTTATTTTCTGGATAGAGTGTGTGACAAAATTGTCGAGATTGATGATTTCGGTATCTTCTCGTATGACGGCAACTACTCGTACTACCTCGAAAAAAGAGAAGAACGCATTGAAGCCCGCAACGCGTCAATCGACAAAGCCAAGAACCTTCTGCGCACCGAACAGGAATGGATGCGCCGTATGCCGCAAGCAAGAAGCCACAAGGCAAAATACAGAATCGACAATTTCTATAAAATCAAAGAAGTCGCCTCGCAGAACATCTCCGAACAACAATTGGAACTGGACATCAAGGGGCAACGGCTAGGCAAGAAAATTCTGGAACTGGAACACGTCAATAAAAGCTACGGGAACCTAAGCGTACTGAAAGATTTCACGTACAAATTCGTGCGGGGTGAAAAAATCGGTATTATCGGTAGAAACGGCGTCGGGAAATCCACGTTCCTCGACATCATAACCCGCCAGATAGAACCGGACAGCGGAACCATCGAGATCGGGGAAACCGTGGTCTACGGGTATTACAAACAAGCGGGTATTACCTTTAAAGAAGACGATCGCCCTATTGACATCGTCAAAAACATATCCGAGAAAATTGACCTCGGCAACGGACGTATCATGTCAGCCTCCCAATTCCTCGAATATTTCCTGTTCCCGGACAAACTGCAATATTCACTCGTTGCCAAGCTCAGCGGGGGTGAACGCAGGCGGTTATACCTTTTGACCGTGCTTATGAGTAACCCGAACTTCTTGATTCTGGACGAGCCTACCAACGACCTCGACATCATGACCTTGAACGTGTTGGAAGAATATTTGCAATCATTCCAAGGCTGCCTGATCATCGTGTCGCACGACCGATTCTTTACCGACAAAGTGGTTGACCGGGTATTCGCTTTCGAGGGTGACGGTGTCGTGAAAGACTTCCCCGGGAATTATACCCAATATAAAAACAAAAAAGAAGAAGAAGAACTCCTTCGCAAACAAGCCGAAAAGAAAATCCCCGCCGCCCCCAAGCCCGTTCGGGAAAAAGAAAAAGTACGTAAACTGACCTTCAAGGAAAGGCAAGAAATGCAACAACTGGAAACCGATATGGAAAACTTGAACGCCGAGAAATCCAAACTGGAAGATGCTTTAAATTCCGGTACGCTAGGTGCGGATGAACTGGTCAAATCCTCCCAACGCATCGCCGAAATTATTGATATTCTTGACGAAAAAGAAATGCGCTGGCTGGAATTGAGCGAAATTGAATCGTAAATGTTTTCCCAATAGCTAAAAAAGGCTGTTCATTTTATTTTGAACAGCCTTTTTGTTTCCATGATTAAAACTATTTACTAACTTGCTTAACAGCCTCCGCCATAGATATCAAACTTTCATAGTGTACTCTATCATCGCGATTAGCAGCCCCCACTTTACTCTTCAATAAAGTAACTACCCGCTTCAACATCGCTTGATTGTAACCGAAAGTTTCATCAATCACACCTATTTCCACCTCTTCCTGGAAAGGACTGGCAGCCTGCCCGAACTGAACAGGTAACAATTGCCTAGCTACAGTTCCCAATCCACTCTCTTGTTCCATTTCCTGTAAATGACGATACATCTCATCCATGAAACTTTTGGAGAATAAATTGTATGCCATCATCTCCTCTAAAGAAGGATGTAAACTTTTAATTGCCCGCGTATTCTTAATATAGTCAGTGCAGGTAACACCCATTCTATTAAAAATATTCTTCTGCAACAATTTTTCCTCTTGATTCAATTTCTTTCCTTGTATAGTCGGAGCGAAAACACCGGCATACAAATCATCGTAATAATCGCCAATCGTGTAAAGATTCTTATCTTGTGAAACATGAGAAGAGAGAAGAACCATCGCCCTTTTGCTTTCAATCACCTTGCTCACGGCAGCAATAATCTTTGCAGACGGGTACACGGCTAACTTTGTTTTATTAATCAATTCCGGACGATCGATCCACGAGCTGTTTCTCAACTCTTTCAACACCCATGCCAACGCTTCTTTTTGTTTTGCGCGTGCTACCGATTTCACGGCTTCACCGGCTGTTCCGTCTTTCACTTGCGACAAGTAAATACCACCTACCTGATACAACGCGTTCAACAAGTAACGCATGTATTGCTCTTGAATTCCAGAATAAAGTTGCATCCGGTGAGAGAAATCCGGGTCATCTGAAATCCACTCGTTCAAGTGGTTCAAGATATACTTCAAGTTCTTTATCCCGTAGGTTCCTGCCTTTACGGGATCATCACCTAAATCTTCCTCCAACGCACTCGGGTCTATACGGAAAGCCAACTGTTGACGCCCGTAACGATAGCGAGGATCTCCGGCTTTCTCGTCAATCCATTTCTCGGCGATTTTAGATTCCTCCCACATATCCTTGGCTTCCGGAACAGGAGAATACAACCATTTAATCACGTAATAATCATACACGCCAAGATCAGGAGGAGTCAACTTCACCCCTTTATCTCCCGGTTGCGCTACATAATTGAAACGAGCGTAGTCCATGATAGAAGGAGTAGTCCCGTATTTTTGAGTGAAAGAAACGGAACGCAAAGAATCCACCGGAACGGAAGCCGAAGCAGACATGTTATGCAACATACCTAAGGTATGACCTATCTCGTGCGTGATAACATACGTGAGCGATTCATCAAAAACATCTTTCGGCATCTTAACGGCACGCACACGAGGATCTACTTGTGCCGTCTGAACGAAACGCCAGTTATTAATCAACTGAACAACATTATTATAAACAATCACCGAAGCGTTAATAATCTCCCCGGTAGTCGGGTCCACCCAAGACGGTCCCATGGCATTTGCCTCCGCGTTAGGACAATAACGGATACAAGAATATTTCAAGTTATCGGGATCAAAATTCGGGTCATCCTTCGGGAAATCCTTTGCCACCATCACGTTCTTGAAGCCGATTTTCTCGAAAGCTTTATTCCAATTCAAAACAGCCGCTTTAATCGGACCTCTCCACTCGTCCGGGAATGCGTCATCCACGTACCACACGATCGGTTTCACGGGTTCTACAAGCTCTCCGCGCTTCCACGCTTCCATGTCTTTCGGTTCTACCCTCCAGCGATTAGCCAAAACATAAGTATCGAAACCGTCTTTTTCTTGGGATATCTTCCGGATAGGGAACTGCATTCTTGCGCTCGCCGAATTCAACGAGTAAAAAATTCCAACACGGGAATCCTGCACACGAGGGCGCATTTTAGAATCCGGCAACAAAAGAAAAGTAATCACGGAACGAGTCGACACCTGTCCTAAAGGTATAGATCCGAACAACGTCATATATTGAGCCTCCACAGGCTGAGCCACTTCCAACGATGCGTTATCTTCAAACGCTTTCACGCCTTCAAAAGTAAATTTACTTGAAACAGGGGAAGAAGTGAGCAATCCGCCGCTAACTTTTGGGGCAAGAGCCTTGTTATCTTTTATAAATGACGTCACTTCAATCACCACGGCAGAACTATCCGCATTATACGAGTGAACGGTGAACGATTTTGCCGGAATATCGATATAACTTTTCTCCATGGCTTTCTTCACCCACTCTTTATTCTCTCCCATCGTGGCGGCCAAATTAGGTTTGTTGAACACGATAGACGAATCTTTCTTAACCACGCGATAAAGCACAGGAGCACTGTATTTATACCCCACGTTAAGCAACAAAGGTTCAGAAGTGGCAGATAAAGTTCCTCCCACTAATATATCACGCCCCATGTACTTCAACGGGTATTCCAAATAAACCTTCTGGCCTACTTTATGAATGGTCAAGAAATCCCCCTTCGCAGTAACGATCCCCGGAGTTTGAACCAACTTCTCGTATTTGCTTTTTTTCTTTTTAACAGGCTCTTTCACCTCTTCAGTTGTCACTTTTTTCTTCTTCTTTTTGAACAATCCCCCCGCATAACTCTCTCCTGCAACGGGAACAAGCAAGGTCAACAACAATAAAAATGAAGACAATCTTCTCATTTTTAATAATTTTAAATTAAACATTATGATTACATAAAATACAAACTTCCATACTTCAAGACGCTATAAACAATCATCGCTTCTATTCAGATTCAGCATTCAACAACTCTTGCACTTTCTTACGCAACACATTTCGATGCAATTCTTTAGCCGCGAACTTACCCTCTCTGTCCAGAACCACCAGATAAGGTATCCCCTCAATTCCCAAATCTGTACGGATACCATCTTTTTTATAACCGCACGGATTCCGGTAACTCTTCCACGGGAGCTGTTCTTCCCGACAGGCTTTCAACCATTTCTCTCTAGAATCATCCATGGAAATACTCACGACACGTAACCCCATATGAGCGAAATCTTTATACAATCGCCGCAAACTTTTCATCTCACTCCGGCAAGGTCCACACCACGATGCCCAACAATCAATAACCGTAATATATCCTTTCAAAGAATCCAGCCGAATAGTATCACCCGCTTCATTCTCCAAAAGATAATCCGGGAAATCTTGACCGATTGCACTCACGAAAACTCTTTCCAATTTATCTTTTAAAGCTTTCCCGATACTCGACTGCTGTATTTCCGGCGATAGCAAATTATACATCTCTTTTCCCCACTCGTAATGCGACTTCATTTCTTCGCAGGCTAAATAAGCGGCATACACGTTATCGGAATACTTTTTCACCAAATCACGAGCAATAGAAAAACGTAAATCATCAAACCACAACCTTTCAGACATCAAACTATCAAACAACACTTGATCATTTCTCGTTGAAGCCTGAAAAATACTTAACCCGGAAGCATTCTCATCCACCACTTTCGTATAAAGTTCATCAAATGTTTCTCCACACTTTTTCCTTATCTCGTTAGCGTACGACCCTTTTAAACTATCTGCGCATATCCCTCGTCGTGAGGAAACCGTAATACTCATTTCCTCCCCGTCTAAATACAAATCTGCTTGCCGTTCGTTAAACTTCAATCTATATAACCCGGGTTCTTCAAATATTCCCTTGAAAATATACTCCCCGTTTTTCAATTCCCCCGAACATAGCAACTTAAGATTCTCTCCGGTAGAATACAAAGCAATTTGTCCTGTATCCTGATCCTGCACATTTACTTTCAACCTGAAAGACATTCCGGATGGAGACGAACAACAAACGATACCCCACAAGAACACGAATAAAATCAGTACTCTCATTTTCATTCTAACTTCTCCTCCTAGTTATTCTTCTCAACCAGCTCATCCCGAACTGATTCCATCAACTTTTTCAGATATTCATACTTATCCAATATAATAGGACAATCACTATATTCCGCCTGAAAAACATCCCAATCATCCTTCAAAACTTCCATAACAAAATCAAGAAGATCCGCATTTTCCGTCGGACATCTATAGTATTTTACAAAACCTTGAAACATAACATATTTCTCACCCTCTTCATCAACACTCAAGAATCCATAATACTTCTTATCTTTCCATGGAAACAAAGAAGAAGAAGACTGTTGAACATCCTGCAAATGCATATCAGTAACCTTACCGTCTTCACCAACAACACTCGAGAGTCCATAAAAATACTCTAACTCTTTCGAATAATTATTCACTAAAGCATGCGCCCATTCAGAGCCCCTAATCCTCAAACCAAACGCTTCTTTATCTTCCCGTGTCATTTCTTTCAATTCTGCTACACGAGAAACAACCGCTCCCGACATTCCATAATAAAGATCGATTTGATCGCTACTAAATATCAAGTCTTCAACAAGCAAAAAACATCTAGGCTTCATACCCTTTTGCTGAAAAGGAATAACATACTCTTCCAAGAATTTTACCCCTTCCAGAATATCCTGACGCTGCTCCGAAAGCGTGTACTTCATACTTGTCACGTTCTGCTCTATAGAATATCCTAACATCAACGTTTTATAATAAATAATCGAATCCCCGTTTGCGTCTAATCCTCGATACTCCCTCCCGATCGTATCATTATAATAAACAGGCACTTTATATTTACTATAAATTTCATAAATCAAATGATCCAATTCATCATTGGGATTATCCTTTATCACGTACCAATCCACATCCACGTTTGACGGAGATAACGTACCGTTCTCATCATCATGACAACTTGCCAAAGCAAACAATGACAACAACAATATTCCAATTAAATTTTTCATCATCAATCACTTTTTCGATTACTATTCATATTCCACATACACGGGAGCGGGCCGCTCATTATTAACCATATTTCCATCCGTGAATTGCAATTCATAAGTAGGGATTGGCAAAACCCACCCGCCGTCAGGATAAGCCGGTAACTCGTAATACCCACACGCCACTCCCGTACTTTGAACACGTACCTCATGCCTTATTGACTTTACATCCGGGTATTTAGGACTCACGGAATACCGGCGCAAATCAAACCAACGATGTCCCTCGAAGCACAATTCCAAACGACGTTCATTCCGAATAAAATCCACTAAATCTTTCCCCGTTTTGGTTTCAATATCCGGCACGCCTTCCGCGCAATAACGAGTAGCAAGAAAAGAATTCATAACGTTTTTAGCGCCCTCCTCCTTGTCCTGCATCGCTAATGCCTCTGCCTTATTCAAATAAATCTCCGCATACCGAATCAAGTTACAATCAGACACTCCTCCATTTGACCATTTCTTAAATTTAGAAGGATAATTTCCATAAGAATAAATCGTAATCCCCAATTTATATCGTTGGTCATTTGCTTGATTATAAAAAGCAGCCTTCAGATCTTCAGATATCGCGTAAGTAGTCTTCGTTTTATACCCCACCATCGCGTTAAGACGATATTCTCCTTGAGAAAAAATCGTTTCCGTAGACTTCGAAGAAAGTATACTGGTACCCGACTTCAATGTATTCAAATCCTGCAAACGATAAGTAGCCTGCATAATCGTATCGCATTGACTATCGCACTTTTCCCATTCACCCATGTAAAGATACACCCGGCTCAACAAAGCCCTTGCCGCCGTTTCATTAGCTCGATAAACCGAAGCTTGAACAATGCCTTTCAAATCCGAAATAGCTTTCAATAAATCCTCCACGATCAAGTTATAAACATCTGCCACCGGATCCCGGACAAAATCCTTATCTTCCACTTCCGACCTCACTTTAATCGGAACTCCTAAATCCGTGGCAGCAGTTCCCGCAGCATAAGGTTTTGCATATAAATTAACCAGCCAAAAATAGTACGTGGCTCTCAGGAACAAAGCTTCACCTTTAACTCTATGGTAATCCGCCCCCGCATCCCGAAACGCTTCCACCTCATCCAATATCACGTTCAAAGAAGCTATATGCTCGTACAAACCACTCCACACGTAATCATGCTTGACGGTTCCGTTCTCATCCGTACTCGGCAACTTCAACCACTCGTAATACCCGATATAAACCGGGGACCCCAATTTGTCCCAGTAATTGGGTTTTGATGACAACTGCACATCATCATCCATCAAATGAATCCACGAAGCTATCGTCGTTTCCCCCTCGTCATCACTATCACTGGTTTCCCGAGAAATCATGTACCCGTCCCCCACCAGCAGTTCGCTTAAATCCGAGATCGAATTCACGTATAATAAATCTCTAGGATACTCTTCCAAAAAATCCCCACAAGACACCAACAACACGCTCCACAGAATACCGAATATATTTATTATCTTTTTCATACGCTATGATTTAGAATGTTACATTTAAATTCATTGAAAAAGTCGGACAAAGCGACATATTAATCGACGGAGCAGACCCCGATTGAACAGCAGGATCCTGTCCTTTCAACTTTTTATCACAAATCATAAACAAGTTCGTGCAAGAAAAACCGATATACGCCGACTTCATATACATTTTCCTCGCGAAAGCCTCCGGTACATTATAACGTAATGACAAAGATTGCATCTTGAGATAATCACCGCTGACCACCCGTATATTGGAATTATCCCACATATTCCAAAGATTCTTACCGAAATTATAAGGTTTTTCCACGCACCACATTCCCATCGTCTGTCCAAACCTTTCACCGGAAACAATACCCGGAATCGTTGTATTACGTTCATCACCGGGATATCTCCAACGATTCATAAACTCTTTCCTCGCATTCGCTGCCGGCTGGGGAGCTATCGTTCCGTAAGTACTTTCCAAATCCGGATACATCTTTAACAGGCGGACTTTAGAACCCAAACTATAAGCCAGATTAAACGATAAAGTAAATCGGCGATAGGTAAAACTATTGTTCAACCCTCCCTGAATAACAGGTACGCGTGTTCCGGAATGCTCTAATACCGTGGTAAACACCTCATCACGCTCCATCGAATCATACAAAGCCTCTCTATCCAATACAACGTTTCCCTCGTCATCATAATCATACCGATCTACATCGTAAAACATCGGACACCCGTCCGCGGGATCCAATCCTTTAAACTTATACGAATAGAAAGTATTCAAGGGACGTCCCACGATCTGGGCTGTACCGTTCAAATAATTCGCGTAAGTATACCGGTCATGCATAGATTTATCTTTCACCTTTCGCCCCTTCGTCAACTGATTCAACACCTGTCCCAATTGAGGATCGAAAATCCACCGGAAACCGTTAGGATTCTCCGCCGAGAACGTGTTCACGGGAATAACTCGCAACGAAAACTCGAATCCTTTATTTTCCAATGTACCCTTATTCAACACGTAATCTTCCCGCCCGTTTACACGTGAAATTGTTTTCGTCAAGAACGTGTCATTCGTCTTTTTATAATAATAACTAACGCTGGCGGAAAACCTTCCTTTGAACAAATCAAAATCCAACTGGACATTAGTTGAAGCCGTTTTCTCCCATTTCAACATGGGATTCGGAAAACGATAAACATAAGAAGCGTACTCACCCAAAGTAGAATTCATGTCCCCCTTGCGTATAACCAACTTCGAACTTTCGGACTCTAACATATTTCCTTGATAGCCAAAAGAAGCGCGTAAAGATAAGCTCCCCAGCCAATTTACCTCCTTGAACAAATCATCCTTAATATTCCAACGTCCGGATACCGACCATATAGGAGTAATTTTATCATTCGCCTTCGTTCCAAATTTATTAGAAGTATCAAAACGCATATTCGCGTTAAACATATACAAACTCTTGTAATCATATGACAATGAAGCGTAGCCGGAAATCAAATTCGTTTTGGAATCAGAAAATACCCCTCTTGCCTCGCTGGATTGAGTCCATTTACGAAACGCCTGATAATAAACCAAATCAATTTCCGCGACCAACAATCCTCGCTCCGGGATATACCCCCGGTACGTTTTACTAGAACCCGTGTAATGGCTTGAAGAAGCCTCCGCACCTAAAGTTGCCACAATCTGATGGTTACTCTCCGTATCCAAATACTTGTTGAAATCCAACTGGGCACGCAAAGTCCAAGCCTCGTTATCGGTATTCTCTTTTCTCAATTCACCTCCCACCGGACACTCGTTCACCCGGTCCTCATCCTTATCGGGATCTTTAAGTAAACTATCTGTACGTCTTAACTTCCTCACGTAAAAAGATTCTTGCCCATACCAAGTATCCACGTCCGTTGAAGAAGTTGAATACGCGAAAGTCAAACCCAATTTCAACGGTTCAATCATACGCCAATCAACCGTCGCATTCACGCTCATACTTTTGGTATTCGAATCATACGAACTATTATTCATTTCATTAATAATGCTATACGGGCACCAATCAATAGAACTTCCCGCGCTATTACCTCTCCGTTTATAATACCACAAACTTCCATCTTCATTAAAAGCGGGAAGAGCCCGGCTCGTGTTGTAAGCATACCCCAACACATTTACCTCGGAAGGAGTATAAGAGCGATCGGACACATTTCCATTCATACCAAAACGCAAAGTCACGTTATTCAAATTAGCCGTCAAATTCACGCTTGTCGTGTAATTTTTCATTCCTTCCCCTTTCGTCGTTCCTTGGCTATCATTATAACCCAAAGAAGCGTAATATTTTAATGAGGACGAGCCCCCGGAAATACCCAAGGTATGCCTGTGGGACCAAGAATTCTGCAACAGCAAATCCAACCAATCCGTGTTCATCGACTCGTATCTGCCGACCTCCTTTTGGAACTGATTGAAATCAATCCGGTCATTCCAGTAATCACGCAAAGCCCCCTCGTATCCTACCCACGAATCAATCGTATTATATGTAATTCCTTTCTCTACCAACTCCCTAGACAAAGCGATTCTCTCCCTCGAATTCATCATATTCACGCTTTTATCCCCGTAATGCGGACGACGCGTAAAAGTTCCCGCTACCGAATAATTAATCGCCGGGGGACCTTCCTTTCCCTTTTTAGTCGTGATCACGATAACACCGTTTGCCGCACGAGCACCGTAAATAGCGGTAGCCGAAGCATCCTTCAAAACATCTATCTGCTCGATATCTTCCGGGTTCAATCCGGAAATCGCGTTGCCCAACAGATTCACGAAATCCAAGTCATTAATCTGCGAGGGATCAATATCCACCGGATCCTGTTGAATAATTCCATCCACCACCCAAACAGGTTCCTGATTCCCTAAAATAGTAGAAGTTCCCCGGATTCTCAAACGTGGAACAGCACCCACTTGTCCCGAATTCTGCATAAAAATCATTCCCGGCACATGTCCTTCCAACATCTGGTCGATACTATTCAATCCCGGCACGATAATATCCTCCGCCTTGATCGAAGTCACGGCACTTGTCAGTTTTCGCTTGTCAATCGTCTGATACCCCGTACTCACGACAACCACCTCATCCAAGGCTACCTCCGATTCCTTCATCACCACGTTAATCGTGTCCTTACCCGTGTAAGCGACTTCACGATTCTCCATTCCCACGAAAGAAAACAACAAGGTAAACTTTTCCATCGCCGGCAAATTCAAGACATACCGTCCCTCCACGTTCGTCACCGTTCCAAGTGTCAAACCCTTCACCAACACTGTCACACCCGGAAGAGGAAGTTTCTTCTCGTCCGTTACCCTACCCACGATACGGATACTTTTCTTTTGTTCATCATCCGCACCTTTCACCTCACGCTTCACCACGATAATATTCCCCCTGAAATTGTAGACCAAATCCGTCCCTTCAAAAATTCGCTTCAACACGCTCTCCACTGTTTCACTCTCCACCTTGATTGATAACCTCCCCAATTGATTTGTCTGCTCCGTGTTAAACAGGAAATGTAAATCCGTCTGTCGTTGAATCTCATCAAACAACATTTTCACCGTTACATTTTTCATGTCCAAACTCACTCTCTCCTGCTGGGCAAAACTACTTGCCGAAAGAGAAAATGTAAATCCAATCATTAAAACGAGAAACACTCTCATCATTTTCCAAAATTTGTGTCCACATCCCCGTAAGAATGGCGGACAATTTCCATTTTTTTGCATACATTTGTAGTTGAATAATTAACAATTATCAATAAGCTTCACGCCAATAAAGCTCAATGATGATTAAAACACACGGGAGGTGCTTCCAACGCCTTCCGTTTTTTATTATCGTGAAATCACTATTGTACGCCCCTTCACCGAAAACAACACACCGGTAGACTCGGTTATAACATCAAAAATATTTTGTATCTCTTTATACCTTCCCAGATACCCGGAAAAATGCAATTGCTTCACGGATTCCGTCTGATAGAATACTTCCACGTCATACCACAAAGAAAGAGTAGTCATGATATTCTCCAAAGTCTCATCCTCGAAAGCGAAAACACCTTTCACCCAAGCCAAATACTGCCGGGGATCCACCTGTCGAATCGCCATCGAACCGTCTTTCGGGTCGAAACAAGCAAGCTCTCCCGGCTTCAAAACACATTCATTCCCGGAACGGATAGCCTTTATCCCGACTTTTCCACTTTCCAAAACCGTTTGAATCCCTTCCGGTCGCCGTGTATTCACGTTAAACGAAGTCCCGTACACTTGCACCTGCACCTCGTCCGTCATCACGTAAAACGGACGGGTAGAATCCGTTGCCACCTCAAAGTAAGCCTCCCCGGAAAGAAAAACCCGACGTTCATTCTCGTCAAATATCACCGGGTATCTCAAATCCGTGGCTGAATTCAACGTAACCTGAGTCCCGTCGGATAAAGTTAAATGAAACTCCCCGCCCTTGGGAATTTGCAAGGTATTATAGTTCAACTCAATTTTTTTCCCGTTCCCGCCGTCCTCGTACACCAAGCCACCCTCCGTCCTGCGTACCCTTCTCCCCTCTTCCAACCTTATCTCGCGTACTTCGCTCTTGCCCAAAGACACTTTCACACCATCGGAAAGAATCAACGTTGCCTTATTCATCCCGGGACAAATCACCCCGCCAATCTGTTGTGGAGCCAAAGTAACATCTTTACCCGCCAGCCAAACCGCCAACCCGATCGCAACCGGTATAACTACCGCCGCCACGTACTTCAATACACGTGTAAACAACTTTGGTTTTCTCACTTGAGTCCGATTCAAGAAACAACTCCACCCTTTTTCCATATCAATATCACGAAATTCCGGAAATTCCGAAGCAAAACGATTATCCCGCAACATCTCCTTGAAAAAACACCGATTTTCTTCCCGTTCCTCCACCCACGATTCCAGCACGGTCTTCTCCTCATCCGAAATCGAACCTGCCAAGTAAAGACGAATCAATCGAACAATATTTTCGTTATATACATTCATTGCGTATCTCTTTTTACACTATACGACAAGAGTACACAAAAGAGGTAAAAGAAAAATTATTTTTTTTACCGGAAAAACATCAAGCGCTTGATTTCAAGCAAGAAAAAAAAAAAAATTAAATCAACTTAAATAACAGAACCCAGAAAAACACATTCCCTAAACGCTCCTTCAAAAAACACACAGCGTTTCTTTTATGCGCTTTCACGGTTTGAACAGACAATGACAACAACTCGGCAATCTCGTCATTCTTTTTGCCTTTTAAATGCAACTCGAACACCTCCCGACAACGTTCAGGCAACTCACTAACAGCTATATACAACTCCCGGTAAATTTCCTCCCTCATCAAGCCGAACTCACCATCTTCCCCCTCTTGTTGATTCTCCATCATGTAAACGACATACCGCTCCTCCACTGCCTTGTGTTTCAAATAATCCAAACACTTGTTATTCACTAAATCATATAAATACGCCCGAAATCCACGATAGGAATTAAACACCTTACTCCCCTCCCATATAGCGATAAAAACCTCCTGCACGATATCTTCGGCAACCTCCCTCTGTTGTACCCGACGCATCGCGTACAACACCATGTAACTGTAGAATCGTTTAAACAACTCCCGGTAAGCCGAAACTTGCTTCACATTAATTTGCCGAATAAATTCACCGTCAACATTACACATACTAATTATCCTGAATCAGTCCGTACAAAAATAATACATAATTCTATCTTTTTGAAAGGAAACATAAAAAATAGTATCCTCTCAATCATTACCAAAAGTATAACACCCGTAATTCTTATTTCTTTTTCTTCTCCAAATCATCCTCCGGCTCCGTTCCCAACGCTTCGGATTCCTCCTTGATTTCGTCCATGTAATTTGCCAGATTATCCCGTGCATCGTCATCATCATTTTCCAAAATCTCACCCAAAGCGTCAACATACGCTTCCTGTAACTTCTCATCCTCCTCCGGGGTCAAATGTCTTTTTACATCTATCTCTTCTTTCCCGGAAGCACCTTTCTTATTTTCATTCTTTTCCATAATGCTTTATCTTTAATCTATATAGCATTGAAACGAAAGGAAAAGAAAAAAGTTCGGCACCCAAATCTCCCCCCCATACACGAGCTTTGAGTGAGTTTTAGGCGGGTTTTAGGCGGCATCGCCTGATATTCGCCTACTGTTCGCCCACACTTAGCCCACGTTTTAACAAGAATTAAGCACACCGAGTGCACACCGATTACTCTTTACCCGGGTGATTCAACGGGTAAAAGATAATGTATTTTCACCCCATAACATAGTTTAAAGTTAGCACGGGGGATGATATTCCCTTGCTCATCCCCGTGCAGCACGGTTAATCACGCGGGCATTGCTTCATTGACAAACCTATCCGTTTCCGGGCTTTATCCACTTGCGTGATTTTCACCGTCACGTGCTGATTCAACGAGAGCACATCCGCCGGGTTAGAAATATATTTATCCGCGATCTCCGAGATATGCACCAACCCGTCCTGCTTCACGCCTATATCCACGAATGCCCCGAAATTCGTCAGGTTCGTCACGATACCCGGAACCACCATTCCCAATTCCAAATCGTCAATCGTGTGAATATTCTCGGCAAAGCTGAATACTTTCGCCACGGAACGAGGGTCACGCCCCGGCTTTTTCAATTCATCTATGATATCCTTCAAGGTAGGCAACCCGATCCTGTCGTCCACGTAACGGGACAAGTCTATTTTATTGCAAGCCTCCTCGTTACCGATCAACGAGGTCAACGGCAACCCTAAATCTTTCGCCATACGTTCCACCACCGCGTAAGACTCCGGATGCACGGACGAGTTATCCAACGGGTTCGCCGCCCCCTCTATCCGCAAGAACCCGGCACATTGCTCGAAAGCCTTCTCACCCATTCGCTTCACCTTCTTCAACTCGTTACGACTCTTGAACGCACCGTTTTCCTTGATATAGGCTACCACGTTTTCGGCCAATGTCGGCCCCAAGCCCGAAACGTACGTCAACAGATATTTGCTTGCCGTGTTGACATTTACCCCAACACGGTTCACGCAGGACTCCACCACCCGGTCAAGACTCCCCTTCAATTTCGTCTGATCGACATCATGCTGGTATTGTCCCACCCCGATAGACTTGGGGTCGATCTTTACCAACTCGGCAAGCGGGTCCATTAACCGACGCCCGATAGACACGGCACCCCGTACCGTCACATCATATTGCGGAAATTCATCCCGGGCAATCTTCGAGGCGGAATAAATAGACGCCCCGCTCTCGCTGACCACGAAGACTTGTATCTCCCGATCATAACGCAGATTTTGTATGAAACGCTCCGTTTCCCGTCCCGCCGTTCCGTTCCCGATCGCGATAGCCTCTATCCGGTAAGAATTTACCAAATTCACGATCTTGTTGGCGGCTTGTCTCACCTCGTTCTGGGGCGGATGCGGGAATATCGTTTCGTTATGCACCAGATTACCTGTTTCATCCAGACAGACCACCTTGCACCCCGTGCGGAACCCGGGATCAATACCCAACACCCGTTTGTTGCCCAACGGCGGTGCCAAAAGCAATTGCCGCAGATTCTCGGCAAACACTTTTATAGCCTCCTCGTCCGCCTTTTGCTTACCCGACTGCAAATATTCCGTTTCTATCGACGACAGCAATAAACGCTTGTAACCGTCTTTCACTGCCATCGCCACCTGTTCGGCACTATCATTACGAGCTTTCACGAAAATCCGCTCCAACGACTCCAAGGCCTCGTCTTCCGGTATCCCGATGCTTACCTTTAACACGCCTTCCGCCTCACCCCGGCGTATAGCCAGCATACGATGCGAGGGTACACGCCGCAACGGTTCGGAATAATCGAAATAATCGGCAAACTTTTCGCCCTCCTCCTCTTTGCCCTTCACCACTTTCGCTTCCACGACCGCAACCCGGTCAAAAAAACGGCGAATAGTGTTGCGGGCTCGCTCGTTCTCGCTCACCCGTTCGGCAATAATATCTCTCGCTCCCTGCAAAGCATCCTCCTCGCTCGCCACGTCGCCTTTCACGAAACGGGCTGCTTTCGTCCACACGTCCCCGTGTTCCTGACGTGTCAAAATATCCGCCAACGGCTCCAAGCCCTTCGCTTTCGCCTTCGACGCACGGGTCTGCTTTTTCGGCTTATAAGGCAAATAAATATCTTCCAATACCCGAAGTTCAGTACAATTCTCGATTTGCCCTTTCAGTTCCGGGGTTAATTTATCTTGTTGTTCGACACTTTCCAATACCGTTTTCTTCCGTTTTTCCAGTTCTTTGAACTGCTCGTACATCTCCCGCACCTGTCCGACCTGTACCTCATCCATACTTCCGGTCATCTCTTTCCGGTACCGGGATATAAAAGGAATCGTGGCTCCTTCGTCCAATAATCCTAACAAATTTCTTACAAATCTACTCTCGAAACCACTCTTCCGGGTCACGAAAGCTATCGGATCCATGTAATACTCCATACGTCATTTATTTTAGACGGCTAATATACGCACACTTTATTTTAATCACTATCTTTATCCGCGAAATTTATAATTTACGATTCACGATTCACGATTAAAAAAGCGTTGATTGGCGGGAAGGAATCATGTAATCTGAAATCATAAATCAAAAATTAAAATGGAAAGATGATAGAGATCAAAAATATAGTCAAAAGTTACGGGGAACTAAAAGTACTGAAAGGTATCAATCTCTCGATAAAAGAAAAAGAGATTGTCACGATTGTCGGGGCAAGCGGTGCCGGTAAAAGTACATTGTTGCATATTCTAGGTACACTTGACAGCCCGGACGAGGGAGAAATCCTTTACGATTCCGTCAACGTGGCTCGCCTCGCCCCGAACAAACTATCCGTGTTCCGCAACAGTAACATCGGGTTCGTGTTCCAATTTCACCATTTATTACCGGAATTCACCGCTCTTGAAAATGTATGTATCCCGGCATGGATAAAGGGAACAGGCAAAAAGGAAGCCGAGAAACAAGCACTGGAATTACTGAAAATGCTTGGACTGGGTGACCGTACAACACACAAGCCCAATCAACTGTCCGGCGGGGAACAACAACGGGTGTCCGTGGCACGTGCCCTCGTCAACCATCCCCGCGTGATACTTGCCGACGAACCCTCGGGTAATCTCGATACCCGCACGAAAAGCGAGTTGCACCAACTCTTTTTTACCTTGCGTGAAGAACTCGGGCAAACCTTCGTCATCGTCACGCATGACACGGAACTCGCGACCATGTCGGACAGGCAAATAAAATTAAATGACGGTATGATTTGAGATTTCGCTCAATGTTCTTACATTTGCATCTTAATGAACAAAATATTTATTTATTAATTAAACCTTTCAATGAAATATACTGAAGAGTTAGACAAAGTGAGTTACTGTTTAGGACTAAGTTTCGCTAGCAACCTCCTTTCATCAGGTGTCAACACCATCAATCCGGAAGCCCTTCTCGACGCGCTGAAAACAGTTTATGCCGGTCAAATGCCGGAAATCAAACCGGAAGAAGCAAATAACATCTTACAAGAATTCTTTACCAAGTTACAAGACGACAGAGGTAAAGCCGCTAAAGAAGCCGGAGAAAAATTCTTGAACGACAATAAAGGACAAAGTGGTGTAATCACCCTGCCTAGCGGGTTACAATACAAGGTAATCTCCGAGGGTAAAGGAGCTACCCCGAAAGCAAGCGATACCGTGAAATGTCATTACGAGGGACGCCTGATTAACGGTGCCGTGTTCGACTCTTCATATCGCCGCGGAGAGCCTGCCGAATTTCCCGTGAACGGGGTGATTCCCGGTTGGGTAGAGGCATTGCAACTGATGCCCGTGGGTTCAAAATGGCAATTATTCATTCCCTCCGATTTGGCTTACGGTGCTCATGGAGCCGGACAGGCTATCGGACCGAACGAAACGTTGATTTTTGATATAGAATTATTAGATATAGTATAATTTAATTCACGAAAAACTATGAACGCAAAAAATTTATTTTTTACTTTGGCAATAGCCACTTTAGGCTTATCCAGCTGCTGCAATTCCAATACCCAAACCAGTGTTTCCATGAAAACCGAAAAAGACACGGCTAGTTTCTACATGGGATGTTTCTACGGGAGAAACATGGTACAAAGCGGAATGGAAGATTTGGACATGAAGGCCGTTATCGCCGGAATGAACGCAATTCTTCAAAAGAAAGATGCTCCCAATGACATGGAAATTCGCATGTACTTGAATAAATACGCTCAAAAAGCGATGATGGCTAAAGCGGAAAAAACATTGAAAGAGGGACAAAAATTCTTGGAAGAAAACGCTAAAAAAAGTGGTGTAAAAACTACCGAAAGCGGTTTGCAATACAAGATCGAGAAAGAAGGTACAGGACCCATGCCTGCTGATACCAGCGTGGTGAAAGTACATTATAAAGGAACCTTACTTGACGGAACCCAATTCGATTCCTCGTATGACAGAGGCGAACCCGCTGAATTCCCCTTGAACCGCGTGATCAAAGGTTGGACGGAAGCATTGCAATTGATGCCCGTGGGATCAAAATGGACACTTTACATCCCGTCAAACTTGGCTTACGGACCTCAAGGCACCAGAAGCGGTATTGGACCGAATGAAACGTTGATTTTCGAGGTTGAACTACTTGAGATCGTAGACCCGAACGCACAAAAATAATTTATCTATTTGATATATAAACAGCTAACAAGCCCAAGAAACCTTGGGCTTGTTCTTAATCAAAATAAAAATGAATTACGAAGTTACCGGTAAACTAATTTACAAAGAAGCCACCCAAAAGATCAGCGATCGTTTCCAGAAGAGAGAATTCGTGATAGAAGTTGAAAACGAGAAAAATCCGCAATGGAACGACTTCGTGAAAGTTCAACTAATCCAAGACAGATGCGATTTACTGGAAAACATCCAGTTGGAAGAAAATATTAAAGTGTATTTCAACTTGCGCGGAAGAAAATGGGAAAACAACGGACAAGTTTCCTATTTCACAAACCTCGAAGGTTGGAGAATAGAAAAAATACAGGAACAAGCAGCAGCAGGAGCTCCGGTTCCCGAATACCGGGTAGAGGACATCCCTCCCATGCCGGAAGCGGACGATCTGCCGTTCTAAGAAAAAAGCTAACCGAATTGGTTAGCTTTTTTCTTTATTATTTGCCAAGAATCTGTCCAAATCCCAATAACAAGGTAAGTAATAACGTGGTAATAGAAAGAAATTTCAACTGTGAATCCAACTCACGCCCCTCCCCCCTGTACACGTTTTTCAAATGAATGCCTAGCAAGGGTAAGACAATAACAAAAAGGTAAGCCGTCCACCCGGCAGGATGCAGGAAAGTGTAAATAAACAAACAGATCACAGCCGCGAGAATCAAGACGTAGTGATATATTTTAGCTCTTTTCACTCCAAGTATCACGGGTAAAGTACGTTTCCCACAAGCTGAATCATTCTCGATATCCCGGATATTATTCATATTCAACACTCCGGCAGATAGTAAACCGATAGCCGAAGCGGGAAACACGTATATCCACGGCAAGACTCCTGCCATGGCAAAATAACTTCCCATCACGCTGACCAACCCGAAAAAGATAAACACGAAAAGATCACCTAGTCCCCTGTAACCGTACGCGTTATCTCCAACGGTATATTTAATTGCCGCCACGATAGAAGCACCTCCGGCGACAAACAAACTGATACTCTTCCAATTCAGTAAATCCCGAAATGCCTCGTGAATCAATAAACTCCCGGTAATCACGGCTATTCCCCCGACAACGATCATTGCCCGAATCATCTCTCTCCCGCTTAAAGCTCCGCTTTGCGCACTTCGGATAGGTCCCAGACGATGCTCGTTATCAGTCCCCTTGCTCAAGTCCCCGACTTCATTTGCTAAATTTGACAGTATTTGCAAAGCGGTAGCAGTCAACATCACCCACGCGAAAGTACTTGTCTTAAAGTACCCGTCACTCGCCGCCAACAACGATCCTAACAGCACCCCGGACAAGGACAGCGGCAATGTTCTCAACCGAAAACTTGTAATATACGCCCGAACCTTAAACATGATTTTAGATTCCACAAAAAACACTTTTAATCGTAAATCATAAATCGTAATTCATAAATTATTTTAGTTTCAGTTCCTTCTCCCCGATCATCACTTTATGTTGCTTGAACAATCCCCCGACGGCTTTCTTGTAATTTTTCTTGCTACAACCGAAAAGTTGATAAATCTCCGCCGGATCGCTTTTATCGGACACTTGAAGTACTCCGCCATTCTCTTCCAGTTTCTTCAAGATTATCGCTGACAAACGATCGACCTGCTCGTGCCCGTCATTTTTCTGCAATATACAGTCGATCTTACCGTCTTCCCGAACTTGCTTGATATATCCCGTCACGTGTTGTCCGATAGACAAGGGTTGGAATATCTCGTTCCGGTAAATAACAGCTTCATGGCTTCCGTTCACGATCACGTTATATCCTAAATCCGTTCGGCGGGCAATGATCAACTGCACTTCCTCGCCGGGTTTATAATCTGCCGGAGTTTTATCCAGAAACCGATTCAATCGCGTCGAAGCCACGATACGATCCGTCGTCTTATCCACGTACACGTAGACCAGATACTCTCTTCCCATTTGCATTTCTTCCCGTTGTTCACGGAACGGCACCAGTAAATCCTTGCGTAATCCCCAGTCGAGAAAAGCACCCACACGGCTGGTTCCCACAACTTTCATCAAGGCAAAATCCCCCACGACGGCTTTAGGTTCCGTCATCGTGGCAATCACCCGATCTTCCGAATCAAAGTAAATAAATACCTTCAACTCGTCCCCCTCCTTGCACTCGGCGGGGGCTGTTTCTTTCGGTAATAAAATCTCGCCCCAGTAATCTCCACCATCCAGATAAACCCCGAAATCAACCGTCTTCACGACTCGCAATATATTATATTCTCCTAACTTTATCATATTCTGTAATTTTGCTGCAAAGATAAGGAGAATATCGCTAAATAAATATTATTTCTGCATTTTATACACGGTCGGCGACACTCCCGCCTGCTTTTTAAAATACTTCCCGAAAAACGATTGATCCGAAAAGTTCAAGTAATAAGCGATCTGTTGGACACTCATATCCGAATATTTAAGCAAAGCCTTAGCCTCCAACACCACGTACTCGTCAATCCAGTCAGCAGCCGAACGACCGCTGACTTTCTTGATCAACGTCGTCAAGTACTTGGGGGTCAAGTTCAATTTGGAGGCGTAGAAACCGACGGAACGCTCGGACTTGTAATGCTGCATAAGCAAAGAGATAAACATCTTGAAATATTCCTCCCCGTGATTCAGACTCATCCGGTTGGCGGACAATTGAGCCAAGAAAAAATCTATAAAGATATTCAATATTTTATAAGCGAGCGAATGAATAAGTGCCTTCACCATATCGTGATAATAAGGCTTGGCGGATGAATGAACGATCTCCAAGGCAGCCTTATCCAGCAAATCTTTTATAAACGTACTTTCGTCTTGAGGTAGATCTATTAAAACCATTTCCTGCATGTACGGGTAGTATGGAAGAATCCGTTTCACGTCGATGTTCAGGTTTTTCAAAAACTCCTCCTCGAGAATAATAACTTGCAACTGGCAGGCTGTATATGATTTCAATTGAATGATAGCGCCGGAATGACAGAAGAACAAGGTATTCTTTTTGATCTCGCAGGAATTCAAATTACACGTCAATGATATTTCCCCCTCCGAACAAATGACCAGAATAAAGGCATTGATTTTACACGGGTATTTGAACAGCTCGATTTCCTTCCCCGGGTCGCAGGAAATAATAAAACACTCCCGGTTATACACGGCTCCCACTTGACTCAAATCATTCATCGCGAACAATTTCTCCAAAGAGAAACTGCCAAAACGCTCTTGTTCCATCATTCAATTCTTTTTCTGACAAAAATAACAGATTTATTCAAAGAACCGGAACAAACCCGACAAAAATACCACGGCAAACGCATCAAAACGCTTTTTGCCCGGTTCATAAAGTTGAGCTTTTCAGCTCTTAAAGTTTATAAAGTTCATAAAGTAGCGGGCGTCCTTCGGACAAGGTTTACCGGCAGCCATGCTGCCGTGGACAAAGCGCCCGCTAGGGTCCATAAACCTTATGAACTTTATAGACTTTATAAACTTTTGACTAAAAGGGCGAAAAGCGTTTTGACGCATTCGCACCGACAAAAAGACAAATAGACCAATCAAGACATAAAAACGACCTTTATAATGCGAAAGTAAAAGAAGATTTTTGTACCGGAAATTAAACGAAAAAATCATGAAACAACTCATCAGACAAACCTCACGATGCTACCTGCTTGTCATTATCATCGTTTTCACGGGCTGTTCAACACGAAAAGCCCCTACAAGTGTAACCCCTAAAAAAGTAACGACAGAAATCGTTACCCGTTCCGAAAATATCGTGCAACGCTCTTACGTGGGCGTGATAGAAGAGGAAGCCGGTGCCGCTATCAGTTTCGGGATAGCCGGAAAAATAGAAAAGATACATGTACGGGAAGGAGAACCCGTGCGCAAAGGGCAACTTCTGGCACAACTGGACGACGCTTCCGCCCGCGATCTTCTGGATGCAGCTTCCGCCACGCTGGAGCAAGCCAAAGACGCACATTTCCGTTTAAAACAAATGTACGACGGGGAGAGCCTTCCGGAAATAAAGATGGTAGAGATAAACACCAAACTGCAACAGGCTCTATCGACGTACAACATCGCCCGCAAGAACTATGACGATTGCATGATTTACGCACCTTTTGACGGGGTAGTCGGGAAAAAAAACTTATCAGCGGGAGAAACCGCAATCCCCGGACAACCTGTCTTGACGCTGGTGCAAATCAACCAAGTGAAAGCCAAATTTACCGTGCCCGAAATGGAAATATCGAACTTGACTCCCGCCTGCCATTCCTGTATACGGGTGGCAGCATTAAATAACCGGATATACGAGGGCGGCAACTTGGAAAAAGGAGTCGTGGCTAATCCCGTGACACGCACTTATGATGCCCGTGTCGTACTCGCGAATCCGGACAAAGAACTATTACCGGGCATGGTATGCTCCGTCACCGTGACGCCGGGTAGCGATACCCGAATAACACTCCCGTTGACAGCCGTGCAACGGGATGCCCGAGGACAACTGTTCGTGTGGAAAGTCGCAGCCGACAGCACTGCCTTCCGCGCACCGGTGACAACCGCGGCAACCGCAGGCAACCGTATAGCGATCACCAAAGGGCTGACACCGGGAGAACGCGTGATTACCGAGGGATATCAAAAAATAAGTGAAGGCAATAAAATCATATTCTAATGAAAAAGAAATTTAATTTTGTTCATTGGACCATGGTGAATTACCGGATCTCCATGCTGATCGTTATCCTCATGTTTATTTTCGGAATCCTCGGGATCAACCGGATGCCTAAACAGGAATTTCCGGAATTTACCGTCCGGCAGGGCGTCGTGGTAGGGGTATACCCGGGTGCATCCGTCAATGAGGTGGAAGAACAATTGACCAAACCGCTGGAACGTTTTCTATTCACTTACAAAGAAGTAAAACGGGCTAAAACGATCTCCACGTCCCAACACGGGATGTGCTACATCATGGTAGAACTGAACGACAACGTGAATAACAAAGACGAAGTCTGGTCTAAAATCAAACACGGACTCTCCCTGTTCAAGTCGCAATTGCCCTCGGGAGTAGTGGCTGTCATTGCCAACGACGATTTCGGGGATACTTCCGCCCTGCTAATCGCTGTCGAATCCGACAAACGCTCTTACCGGGAATTACAGACCTATACCGATGAACTGGGTGACCGGCTACGGCAGGTAGAATCCGTTTCAAATATCCGTTCATACGGTGCCATAAAAGAACAGATCACCATTTACACGGATCAGGAACGTATGGCAGTGTACGGTATCAACGAAAAGTTATTATCGGGCATCCTGTTTTCGCAAGGCTTCACGACAAGCGGCGGTTCTATTGAAAACGAGGAAATAAATATACCTTTGCACATCTCTCCCGCCTTGTGTAGCGAAGAAGAGATAGCAAACCAGATTATCTATTCTGACCCGCGCAACAACGTGGTACGGATAAAAGATATTGCCCGTGTCACGCGGGAATACGATATGTCGGAAAGTTACATCAAAAACAACGGACATCCCTGTGTCATTCTATCCCTCGAAATGCGCGGCGGGTATGATATCGTGGAATACGGCAGAAACGTGGACAAAGTACTTGATGATTACCGGGAACACGTGCTGCCCGCCGACGTGTCCATCAGCCGTATCGCCGATCAGGCAAAAGTGGTCGGGGACTCCGTTTCCTCGTTCCTGCACGAGTTGATCATTGCCATGATTATCATTATTCTCGTGATGATGATTTTATTTCCATTCCGTTCCGCGCTCGTCGCCGCAATTACAATACCCTTTGCAACTTTTATTTCCGTGGGAATCATGTATTTGTGCGGCATACCACTCAACACGGTGACTCTCGCCGCACTTATCGTGGTGCTGGGAATGATTGTTGACGACTCCATTGTCATCATCGACGGTTATCTGGACTACCTCAATAAAGGATATTCACGCTGGTACGCCGCTATCACGAGTGCCAACCGGTATTTCCTGCCGATGCTGTTAGCCACGGCATGTATCTGTGCTATATTCTTCCCCATATTATTCACGCTGACCGGTCAGATAGGGGACTTTGTCACCTATTTCCCTTGGACAATCACGATTAATCTTATGGTTTCACTCGTGCTTGCCGTGACGACCATTCCGTTATTAAACACGTGGATTATCCGAAAAAGATACATCAAAACCGACAAGAAAAGACTCACGGATCATGTACAGAGACTTTATGAACGTATTCTGGGATGGACATTCCGTCACCCGTGGTTGACTATCGGTTCGGGAATCGCCTCTGTCCTTGTTGCAATAATGATCATTCCCCTACTGCAATATCGTATGTTTCCCGTTGCCGATCGGGATCAGTTTGCCGTGGAGATCTATCTGGCTGAAGGTACTCCTTTGTCCCGCACGGAACAGGTGGCAGACTCGGTCTACGCTCTATTGAAAGAAGACGGGCGGGTTACTTCCATCACCTCTTTTATCGGTTGCTCCTCCCCGCGTTTCCAAACGTCATATGCGCCGCAGATGCCAGCAAAAAACTACGCTCAATTCATCGTGAACACGACTTCCATTGAAGATACCGAAGATATTTTGGATAAATACACGAACCGGTATGCCGATCTATTCCCCGATGCCCACGTGAAATTCAAACAACTGGATTTCCAACTGGTTCCGGAACTGGAATTCCGGTTCCAAGGGGAGAATATCGACTCTCTACATCGTGCTGCCGACCTGTTGATGTCCCGCATGCGCCTTATGCCGGAATTGGCTCGCGTCTACACGAACTACGACGTACCCCGTCCGGTAATGGAAATCACGCTCGATCCGGTTGCCGCGTCACAACTCGGGCTTACTCGTACCGCAATGGCTCTCAACTTGTCGATAGCAACCACCGGTATTCCCGTCGGTTCCGTTTGGGAAGGAGATTACGCCCTCCCGGTCATCATGAAAAATGCCCGCAAAGACAGCTTGACGGCACAAAACATCAAGGATCTTTATCTCCCGGCAACGACCTCCCCAACCTCCGTTCCCGTGCGGCAAATCGCAGATGTAAAACCCGCGTGGCACGAGAGTAAAATCGTCCACCGCAACGGGATGCGCTGTCTTTCCGTGATAGCCGATTTACGCAGGGGAGAAAACACACTGGAGACCCTGTCCAAAATAAACAAGATGATTGACGGGGAATTGCAGGGGCAATTCCCGGCAGGCCTGTCCCCGGAAGTTGGCGGGGAATACGAATACGACATGGAAACACTCCCGCCCATCATGTCCGGTCTGGGGATAGCGATGGTCATTATATTCTTCTTTATTCTAACCAGCTTCAGGAAATTCGGGATTACCGCCGTTGCCATGCTCGCCATGTCGTTATGCCTGTTCGGCGCCATGATAGGACTATGGATTGCCGGGAAGACGATTAGTATCACTTCTGTGTTCGGTTTCATCACCCTGCTGGGAATGATCGTGCGAAATGTCATACTCATGTACCAGCACGCGGACGACCGCCGCGTAAATCACCGGGAAACAGCACGGGAAGCCGCTTACGACGCGGGCAAACGCCGTATGGTTCCCATTTTCTTGACAACGGCAACGACAGCCGTGGGAGTTATCCCGATGATCTTCAGCAACAGTACGTTCTGGACGCCTGTCGGTGTCACGATCTTTGCCGGGGGTATCGGTTCGCTGCTGCTGGTAATCACAATTCTCCCCGTGGTATATTGGAAACTCTATTCAAAAAACGATAAACGATTGAAATCATGAAACATATTTACCTTTTCCTGTTTTGTATGGTATTCCTGCCTTTCATCACACGTGGGCAGGTGTACACGCTGGAAGAATGTCTGGCGGCAGCCCTAGAAAAGAACAATAGCATCAAAAACAGCTTGTTGGAAGTTGAAATGGCTCGCCAAACCCGTAAAGAGGCTTTCACCTTTTACTTCCCGCAAGTATCGGCCTCGGGTATGGTATTTCAAGGCAGCGAGAAATTATTACAAGCCGATCTCGATCTGTTCGGTTTGGCGGAAATTCCCCTGTCTTTCATAAAAAAAGGGGCATTCGCGACAGCCACTGCCGTACAACCCGTTTTTGCCGGATTACAGATCATCAACGGCAACAAGCTGGCAAAACTGGGCGAAGAAGTCCGTGTTTTGCAACATCGCTTGACCGAAAATGAAGTGAAACAAAAAACCACCGAATACTACTGGCTGATTGCCACGTTAAACAATCATCATTCCACGCTTGACGTGGTAGACAAATTGCTGGCGGAGATTTACCGTCAAGTAGAATTGGCCGTAAAAACCGGACTTACTACCCGTAATGATTTGTTACGGGTTGAACTCCGGCAACAGGAAATAGCCAGCCAACGCCTAAAAGTTGAAAATGGGCTGCGTGTCACCAAAATGGTATTGGCACAATATATCGGGGCTGATTTCACGTCATTTGATATCGCCACGAGTGAATTTACCCAACCTGAATCACCCCTTAATTATTATATCACCCCCCAAGATGCCGTACAACAAAGGATCGAATACCTGTTGGCACAGAAGAACGTGGATGCCCAAGGGTATCAAGTCCGGATGGAACGAAGCAAACATCTTCCGAAGGTAGGCGTCGGCGTGGGACACATCTATTACAACATCATGAAAAAAGACGTGAACACGGAACTCGCTTTCGCCAGCGTATCCGTCCCGATCTCTTCATGGTGGGGCGGCTCGCACGTGATAAAAAAAGCCCGCATAAAAAAAGAACAGGCAGAGAATGATCGTAAAAACGCGGAAGAATTACTCGCCGTAGAGATCGAACAATTGTGGAGCGAACTCACGGAATCCTACGCACAAATCGAACTGGCACGCAAATCCATCGCATCCTCGACCGAGAACCTGCGATTGAACAAACAACATTTCAATGCCGGAGCATCCTCGTTAAGTGACTTACTAACCGCAGAAACACTGTACACGGAAAGTTGCAACAACTACACGTCCGCCTGTGCCGACTACCAAACAAAGCTATCCAACTACTTGACACATACCAGACCATGAAATTTGCCTTCAGCAAAGTTGCAGGTTGCATTTACCTGCGGCAAGTTGCAAGTTACTTTTCTAGATTCCAGCACCTCCTCTGTTTATAGAGGAGGTGGTGTCACCCTCATCCTTATTTAAATGCTTTCTCCGATAATCCCGGACCATTCAGTTTCAACTTGTCAAAATATTCCGGTACCGGGCGTCCCATTAACTTATCGACATACATCTTGGCAAGATATTGCGACAGCATGAACCCATGTCCTCTCATTCCAACGAACAATCCCAATTCGGGATCAATGATATAATGGGGTTCCGTGTAATAACCGGACCACGTGGCTTGTATACTCACACCCGCCAACTTAGGCATCCAGTCCACGAAGAACTCACTGATAATCTCTATAAACTCCTTCGTGTTTAAGATCAGATTCTTGTCCGTCCGCAAGGCATCCACCCGCGGGGAAGCACATCCGATAATTTGTCCCGTGTGTACCAATTGTTGCCCGTACACGGCAGAGAATCCCTTGTACTCCTGACGGTCAATCAACATATCCAAACTATCGCCGTTCTTGCCCAACATCGGCAGACGGCGGGTAATAAACGCTTGGTGGCGCACAGGATACAATCCGGCGTGCATACCCAATCCCTCGCATATCTTCCCCGCTCCCGCACCCAAGGCGTTCACGAATACATCCGTGCGAAATTCCACGTATTTCTTATCATGCGTCAGCACCAGAATACAGTATGTCGATCCCTCTTTCATCACTTCGAGCACCTTGCAATCCTCCGCTACACGACCTCCGGCGTGGATACCCATGTTGCGAATCAAATCGACCACCTTACCCGGCGTCGCCTGCCAACAATCATTCGTGATCAAAGCCCCGAGATAACGTTTGGATTTCGTGTCAAAATAAGGAGAAATTTCTTTCTGGAAATTCTTCGGTTCGACCATATAGGCATCCGACCAAGCACGGCTGGCATCCAAAGCGTTGAAGGTAGCCTCGTCATGTGCCAGATTAATATATCGTGTTGTCTTGTAGTCAATATTGGAAAGTCCTTGCAACTCCTTAAATATCGCGTGATTATGCTCTGCAATTTCTGCCAGCTCCGGCAACGAGAATGCCGTCCGGCCTCCGCCGATGTTTCTCCACGAGGACCCCCTGTCCGCGTTCACGAGCACGGGATTCAACCCCGCCTCTGCCATATAACGGAACAAAGCGCTACCCGCAATCCCCCCTCCGGCAATCAAAGCACCCACTTCAACTTTCTTGAAATCGGAACGATTGGCAACCCGGTATTCTTCCCCTCGCTTCGGCGGGTATAATTCACCAAGGTTCAATTGATTCGACAACGGGGCTCTCGGTGTGGCATCTCCCACGACTTCGATTCCTTTTGCCCGCAAAGCCGTTTTCAAACGAGGGATACAACGTTTGCCGCGGCACGGTCCCATCCCCAAACGAGTCGTGTGCTTGATCTCGTCGATAGAAATAAAGGTACGATCGCCCACGATCTGCATTACGTCGTCCAACGTCACATCGTCACAATGGCAAATAAAAGTAGCACCCTTCTCGTCTTTCAGCAAAGGCTCCAATTCCAGACATTCCGGGTAATTCTCTTTCACCACGAAACCTCTTACTTTCACCAGCTCTTCACCGTGAATATCCAACGCTTTCACCCGCGCGATATTCGTCTTGTTCGGTTTATGCAACACTTTCTCGACGATACCTTCTCCCAACTTCTCCCCGTAATTGTTCACGAGATAAACCGTTTCTTTTTCTTTTACCTCGTACTCGATCGGCAGGAACAAACTGTCTTTCCGCAAGTCGTAACCGAATATGGCCAAACCCGGACACTGGTAAACACATTCCATACAACCGATACACTTATCGTAATCCACGTGCGGAACCGTTGAAGTAGAACTCTTCGTGATTGCCCCGTGCGGACACGCGAATGAACAAGGATTACAAGCAAAACCGTACAGGCAATCCATTTGCACGAAACCTCTCTTCTTCATACGCTCCGCGTCCGGCAGACGGGGAGCCTCCAGTATCCGGACCGGATGTTGTTGCGAGTCGATATATTCTTTGGACAAGACCAAATAATCATCATAACTCACCCGGGTACCCATATCCAACATGATCTCCGCGGCAGCCTGTTTCCCGCGTAACACGGCACTCGTTCCCTCGCCGATACGCACGGCATCCCCCGCCGCATAACAACGTTCGCCAAACACGGCACGCCCTTTCGTCAACAATTGATTGTCAGGAATCAATCCCGTGCATATATTAATCACATCAATACCTTCCAGTATCTTTTCCGTACCCGGTACCGCTTTAAAATTCTCGCACTCGGCAATAACCGCACCCTTGATTCCGGTATGTTCTTCATTCGGAATAGCCTTCAACAACATGTGCGAAGTCATGATCGGGATAGCCAAACGACGTACCCGGTTCGCCTGCACAGGGAATCCACCCTCTTTCGGCATCGCCTCAATGATCGCCTTCACGTGGGCACCCGCCTGCATCAACTGGTAAGAAGTCAGATACCCGATATTACCGGCTCCCACGGTCAACACGTTCTTACCCAACAACGTCAATTCATTGTTCATCATTTTCTGAACCACCGCTGCCGTGTACACACCCGGAAGGTCGTCATTCTCGAAAGCGGGCATAAACGGAACCGCACCCGTGGCAACCACCAGATAGTCGGCATCCACGAAAAAGACGGTATCCGTGTCCAGATTCTTCACGGCAATCCGCTTTCCCTCCAGCACATCCCATACCGTGGAATTCAAATATATACCCTCCATACTCTCCCCCGCCAAAGTTTTGGCTATATCGAAACCGCGCATGCCGCCAAACCGCTTCTCTTTTTCGAAAAAGAAAAACTGGTGCGTCTGCATATTAAACTGTCCCCCGATCTTGTCGTTATTATCGATCACGATGTTATCCACACCGTATTTATTGAACTCTTCCCGCACGGCTAAGCCCGCCGGACCGGCACCAACGATAACGACCGTGGTGCGAAGTATTTTCCGGGTATCCTGCCCGTGCGCGTCACAACGTTCGGGCATTTCCCCCTGTGCAAGCTCCCTCACCTCTTTCACCCCGTCCACCTTCGTCACGCAAATACGCCGCACCTTGCCGTCTACCAGCATTTCACAAGCACCGCATTTACCGATACCACAAGCTAACGAACGTCCGCGCCCGTCAATGCTATGGCTATGCACGGGATAACCCGCTTGATGCAACGCAGCCGCGATAGTATAACCACTTTCTCCCTCTATTTTTTTCCCGTTAAAAGTGAAAACCACTTTATCCCGCTTCGGTACATCCAGAATTGGATGCGAATTAATTTTCGACATAAGTATATTATTAGTTAGGTTATTAGATTCTTCTGCAATATAGAATATCGAACAAAAAAAAAAGCTGACTTTTGTCAGCTTTTCCAATTTATTGTTTTTTTAACATCTAATTCTTCTCTCGTGCGAACGTAAATTTACCCTCGATACCCTGTCCATCCTTGCTCAGACCGACAATTGTATCGTCATCCACGAGTACTCCGAACCAACTGTCCAACTCGTAATCGATCTCGTGTTCGGAATGAATAATATCAAATTCCTCGGCATCCAGCTTTACCTTATGCCCCTCCAACGACCCGATCAAAAACTCTTGAAGCATATACGCTTCATCATCATTCAATTTGTCCGTAAAAATAATCCTACCGGACAGCTCATCTCCTTCCTGTTTCAAGAATAATTCTCCCTCGGCCACACCGTAACCGTAATCCTCCTTGTATTTCCACTTACCCGTTAAATCCACCTTATTAATTTTAGATTTTAAATTTTAGATTCCAGCCACACGAAGCCGATACTCATTCAAAGATTTCATGATTTCCGATTCCAGATTAAATGCTCCCCACCGAACCATGCTTTTTTTTAATCGTAAATCGTAATTCATAAATCGTGAATTAATTAATTTCTAACCGCTTCTTGTCTTTTCGCTTCATTCCAATACACGTCCATTTCCTCCAATGTCATATCATTCAGCTTCTTTCCGGCAGCATTTGCCTGTTCTTCCACGTAAGAGAAACGACGAATAAACTTCCGGTTCGCTTTTTCCAAAGCATCTTCGGGATTAATCCCGTACAAACGTCCGGCATTAATCATCGCGAACAAGAAATCCCCGAATTCCTCCTCCATGTGTTCTTGGTCAGCCTTCGCGACCTCTACTTCCAACTCCCCGAGTTCCTCCCGTACTTTAAGCCACACGTCTTCTTTTTGATGCCAATCGAACCCCACGCCTCTCACCTTATCTTGTATTCGATAAGCCTTCACCAATGCCGGAAGTGCATCCGGTACTCCTTCCAACACCTTATGATGCCGTCCTTTTTCTTTCAATTTCAACTGTTCCCAATTGCGGGTAACATCATCCGCGTTCTCCACTTTCACCTCGCCATAGATATGAGGGTGCCGGTAACGCAACTTCTCACAAATTTCCTCCAACACCCCGGTAATGTCAAACTCACCCCTCTCCTCCCCTATCAAAGCATAAAAAGCAATATGCATGATTAAATCCCCCAACTCCTTTTTCACCTCCTGCATATCCCCTTTCACGATCGCGTCACCTAACTCATACACTTCCTCCACGGTCAGCGTCCGCAACGACTCCAACGTCTGTTTATGATCCCAAGGACATTTCTCCCGCAAGGTATACATGATATCCAGTAACTCGGCGAAAGCCTCTTTTTGCTTGCTAAAATCCTTCTCCATGACTAACTCTACGTTAATGAAAAAATTTCAATTCTCAACTTTCAATTTTCAATAGTTTTCCCTACTTTGCACCTGCAAAAATAAGCTATTTATTTTAAGTTTCATGATAGAGAAAAGAATTAGTATTGGAAACATTGATCCTATTGACTTTTACGGCATTAACAACGCAAAATTCATCACGTTAAAAGAATTTTTCCCGAAATTGAAGATCACCGCCCGCGGAGATGAAATCATTATTCAAGGCGAAGAGAATGATATTGACGTGCTCGTTGCCAAAATTAATGCCCTTCTGGAACATTATAATAAATACAATATGCTCACGATAGCAAACCTCAAAAGGATCATCCTCGAGGACAATATCGTGGAAGATCCCGAAGATCCGGCGTCGATTATCGTCTTCGGGAATAACGGGAAAACCATACGGGCCAGAACCCCCAACCAACATAAATTAGTCGATCTGGCGAAAATGAACGATTTACTTTTCGCCACGGGACCCGCCGGATCGGGAAAAACCTACACGGCAATAGCCCTAGCGGTCAAAGCCCTGCGAAACAAAGAGGTAAAACGCATCATACTCAGCCGTCCTGCCGTGGAAGCGGGGGAAAGTCTGGGATTCTTACCGGGTGACATGAAAGAGAAAGTAGACCCGTACCTGCAACCCTTGTACGATGCCCTTTCCGACATGATTCCTCCCAAGAAACTAACGGAATATCTGGAAACGGAAATTATCCAAATCGCCCCGTTGGCATACATGAGAGGACGCACCTTGAACGATGCGTTCGTCATCCTCGACGAGGCACAGAACACGACCAAAAATCAATTGAAAATGTTCCTTACCCGCATGGGTATTAACGCGAAGTTCGTTATCACCGGCGACATGAGCCAGATAGACTTACCCAAACGCGATGATTCGGGACTCATACATGCGTTCAAATTACTGCAAGGCATCAGAGGGATCGCCTTCGTTGAGTTTGATAATAATGATATCGTGCGGCATCGGCTGGTAAAGGATATTGTCAACGCGTATAATAACGAAGAAAAAACTAAATAACGGATCTTAAAGCAAATAACATGGAAGCGATTGTAAAAACAAATTTCAAATTTCCGAAACAGAAAGATGAATACGTCGGTAAAGTACGCGACGTGTATAACATCAACGACGAATACCTCGTTATGCTGGTATCCGACAGAATTTCCGCTTTCGACGTGGTACTCCCGAAAGGAATACCTTACAAGGGACAAATCTTAAATCAAATTGCTGCAAAATTTCTGGACGCAACGGCTGACATCGTGCCGAACTGGAAAATTGCAACCCCCGATCCGATGGTAACCGTCGGTCACAAATGTGAACCTTTCAAGGTGGAAATGGTTATCCGCGGTTATTTGGCAGGAAGTGCATGGAGAGAATACAAAGCAGGAAACAGAACGCTTTGCGGGCTGCCTTTACCCGAGGGTATGGTAGAGAACCAGAAGTTTCCCACCCCGCTTGTCACTCCTACCACGAAAGCTATGGAAGGACACGACGAGAATATTTCAAAAGAAGAAATCATCGCTTCCGGCTTAGTTAGTAAAGAAGACTACGAGGCCATCGAAAAATACACGATTGCCCTTTTCCAAAGAGGTACGGAAATTGCCGCAAAAATGGGATTGATACTGGTTGATACCAAATACGAATTCGGTAAAAAAGACGGAAAGATTTACTTGATCGACGAAATACATACGCCCGACTCTTCCCGTTATTTCTATGCTGACGGCTACGAGGAACGCCTTGCCAAAGGTGAAAAACAACGCCAGTTATCCAAAGAATTTGTACGCGAATGGTTAATGGATAACGGTTTCCAAGGGAAAGCAGGACAGCAAGTACCCGAAATGACACCTGAGGTTGTAAACAACATTACCGAACGTTACATAGAATTGTACGAGCATATCACCGGAACAAAATTCGAGAAGGCAGAGAACAACAACGTTCTTGCGCGTATCGAAAAGAACGTGAACGACTGCTTGGCAACACTGCTAAAATAATAAATAAAACCCGCCTTTCGGCGGGCTTTATTTATTTTATCTCTTCTGCCAATTTCATTGCCTTGTACCCGTTCAACATCCCTCCGCTAATACTCATATCGCTGAATTTTATCGACTGTTTGCCGAACTTGCAAACTTGATCACTAGGCGTCACCGTTTTCATTAGCACCTCTTTCACCTGTGCCGCGGTCAGACGAGGGTAATACATCCGGATAAGAGCCGCCACTCCCACACATACCGGGGATGCCATACTTGTTCCCGACTCTTGACTATATTTTCCATAAGGAACTTGACTATATATACTATGTCCGGGTGCGAACAAATCAACAGTCTTTTTCCCGTAATTGGAAAAACTCACGAACTTATTATTTGCATCCTCCGCCCTTAAGTTAGAGCCATGCGCACCGACACATATATAACAAGCCTGTGTTTCCGGCTTTGAGGGACGCAAGGGGTAAACATTCACTTGATCCGTATTCCTGCCATTATTCCCGGCAGCACGAACAATCAAAACATCATGGGCGGCGGCATAATCCATAGCCTCTTCTATCCACTTCTGTGTTTTACCGAGAGCCGTGTATTTCCCGAAACTCATGTTTATCACCTTAGCCCCGTTATCCACGGCATACCGTATAGCTAAAGCAATATCCTTATCCTCCTCGTCGCCTCCCGGCGGTACGACTTGCAACAACATAATCCGTACCCCTTGGGCAATACCGTACACTCCCGATTCGGGTTCCGTTACCCCACCGATAGTAGAAGCGACATGAGTACCATGCTTACTGCTCAAAGCGAGAGGAAAATAAGGATTACCGTACTTCCGGTCATTAATATTATACGGATCGTCCCCGATCTCTTTACGAATATCAAAAGCTATCGTGAATAACTCCTCGGCATTCTTTATGTTATGCAAGAGTTGTTTCTCTTTAGAAAGAATCTTTTCTACCGTATCCGGTTCTGTCCGAGGTAACTTTCCGGCTCTAAACAATTCAAACCTTTCTTCCTCCGTCAACACCGGCTCCGCCGCCTTTTTAGCCAAATGCTCCTTATAAGCCTGTTTAAACCAAGCTTGTTTCTTTATCTGTTTAATCTCCTTCAACTCCTCTTGAGCCTCGATACTCTTTCGTTCGTACTCGACCTCTCTGATTCCGTAGGTTTTATGCAACGTCACGAATAAATCCCTCTCTTCCGGGGACATCTTTTTCATATTCCCTCTATAAGTCTTCAGCAACCAGCTATATGTCCGCAATTCTTCGGGCACACCGCGTGATAAGGATTTTCCATCCCGCGTACCCATAAAATTCCAACCGTGGATATCATCCGCGTACCCGTTACGATCGTCATCTTTCCCGTTTCCGGGAATCTCCCCGGGATTACGCCATAACACGGGAGCCAACATTTGGGCTGTCGTGTCAAAACCCGAATCTATCACCGCGACAATCAAAGGTACAGGCTTCTTACCCGATAACAACTCTTTGTAAATACGGTGTACCCCCGTACCGAACATACTGTCTTGCTCTACATCCCGCAAAAACCAATCTAAAGGATATTTCTCCCGCTGTGCCATACTTATTTCCGGCAGTACGAAGAGAAGTAAGAACACCAACATTTTCATTTTCTTCATCATTCCGTTTTAAAAAATTATCTTGATATTCCCCAATACCTCTTTTATCTCCTTTTCAATCTTTCAACTGTTCCAATAATCCCTCCACGGCATCTTCCAGTAAATCCAATACCAATTCAAACCCCGCAGCCCCACCATAATAAGGATCCGGTACACTATCCCGGTAAGAGAAACGCCGACAGAAATCCGTCATTTTATAAATCTTTCCTCTCTCTTCTTCCGTAGTTGCCATACGTCGCAAATCCCGCACGTTCTGGTCATCCATTCCGATAATCATATCAAAATTCTCAAAATCCGCATCAGGATAAAACTTTCGGGATAAACTAGTCAACTCGTATCCCCGGCGGATAGCATGTGCCTGCATCCGTTCATCTGCCGGATCACCCGAATGATAACCGCTAATCCCGGCCGAATCAATATAAAATTGATCCTCCTGTCCCCGTTTCGCCACGTAATGCTTCATAATCGCCTCCGCACTGGGAGAGCGACATATATTTCCCAAGCAAATAAATAATATTTTTTTCTTCATAGTAAAATAGTCCGTAAAGTCTATAAGGTCCGTAAAGTCACAAGTGTCCTTCGGACAATATTTATCGGTAACATAAGCTGCCGTAAACAAAGCGCCCGCAGTGTCCATTGACTTATGGACGTTATAACTTTATGAACCTTACAGACTCAATTAAATAGAGAATCCACGAATTCTTCCCGGTTGAACACCTGCAAATCGTCTATCTTTTCTCCAATACCTATATATTTCACCGGAATCTTGAATTGATCCGAAATACCTATCACCACTCCACCTTTTGCAGTACCGTCCAATTTGGTAATCGCTAAAGCGTTCACCTCCGTTGCCAGAGTAAACTGCTTCGCCTGCTCGTAGGCATTTTGTCCGGTAGAACCATCAAGAACAAGTAATATTTCATGAGGTGCATCAGGAATAACCTTCTGCATCACTTTCTTGATCTTGGTCAATTCGTTCATCAAATTAATTTTATTATGGAGTCTTCCGGCCGTATCAATCAACACGACATCAGCATTCTCTGCCTTGGCCTTACTTAACGTATCAAATGCCACAGATGCAGGGTCTGCACCCATTCCCTGTTTCACGATAGGCACTCCTACTCGTTCCGCCCAAATCACCAGTTGATCGACCGCCGCGGCTCTAAAAGTATCTGCAGCTCCCAACACAACCGATTTTCCGGCTTCTTTAAACTTATGAGCCAACTTTCCTATTGTCGTCGTTTTCCCGACGCCATTCACACCAACTACCATGATCACGTATGGTCCGTGTCCCTCGGGTAAACTCAAAGAATCATAATCTGTCGAATTATTTTCTTTCAATAAATCGACTATTTCTTCTTTCAACACCCGATTCAACTCATCCGTGCCGATATACTTGTCGCGCTGTACTCTTTTTTCTATTCTCTCTATTACACGAAGAGTAGTATCCACCCCCACGTCAGAGGAAATTAACACCTCTTCCAAATTATCCAGTACTTCGTCATCAACCTTTGATTTTCCGACAATTACCCTGGATAGCTTCTTGAATACACTTTCTTTCGTTTTCTCTAACCCTTTATCAAGGCTCTCTTTCTTGTTCTTATTAAATAAACCGAATAATGCCATTTTCACATAAATTGATTCAGAGCACTAAGGTAGAAAAATAAATTGAGAATGTAGAATTTACAATTGAAAATTGAAAAAATCGAAAATGGAATACCATTTACATCATAAAAAAAGAGCGACTCGTTTGAATCGCTCTTCTCTAAATCTGGCATCGACCTACTCTCCCACCTCTCGGCAGTACCATCGGCGCTAACGGGCTTAACTTCTCTGTTCGGGATGGGAAGAGGTGGATCACCGTCGCTATA
>NZ_JACOOH010000010.1:0-204237 GCF_014287455.1 Butyricimonas hominis | reverse complement strand
CGGGGTATTTGAAAAGAAAAAGAATTGTTGTGCGCTGGAACAAAAAAGAGTCTCGATAAAAATACTAACCGAATGGAAATTTTTTATCGAATTTATTTGGAAATAACTTAGAATTCTTTTAGACTTTATGGACGAGAGTGCGTGTCAAAACACGCACTCCTGTTCTTATCTGTGGTGGAATTTTTTCTTTTATTCTTTGTTTATCCTGTAACTCAACGCTCCGGAGGGACATTTATTGATTTGTGCTATTAATTCGTCTGTTGTTGCATTCTCGATCTTTATCCAAGGACGTTCTTGCGGGTTATATACCTTAGGTAACATTTTTACGCAAATCCCTGCGTGTTGGCAGATTGAGGGTTGCCAGATAATGGTCAGTTCTCCGTTCGTGTATTCATACTTCTTTTCCATGATGTTCTGTTTTTATTTGATGTTTATACCTCGCATAACAATGCGCCGCCATTCGGGATGCCTCTTTATATAGGCGGCCACGAAAGGACAAAGCGGTACTAGACGCAGTCCTTGACGCTCGATATCCTTTAGCGTTTTTTCGACGAGTTGTGAACCTATTCCACGACCTTCCAGTTCCGGCGGAACTTCCGTGTGTGTAAGGTAGATTTCCCCGTTGATTGATTTTATATACTCGATTTTGGGTGTATAATTACCGATGCGGAACTCGTACTGTTGACGATGTACATCATCTTTTAATTCATAATCCTCTGTCATAACCTTAAATTTTAATGTCTATTGTAAATTAAACGTTCAGAATATGAATTTTGTTTTGATTTTGTCCTGTTATTATTTTTAAAGAAATGGGATATATATATAAAAAATCCCCTCCGTGTGACGGGAGGGGATTGGTTAGGGCTATGCCCTGTTATTGATTCGATTATTTAATGTAGTTTTGAGCGAATGCACGTCCGGCACGTAATGCTTTGAGGTTCATTTCGACAACATCGCTTCCTTTGCGTTCGAAAATGGCAGTAATACCTTTTTCGAGGTATTCGAAAGGAATTTCGATGAAGGGAGAAGCAGCTCCCAACATCACGAAGTTGCTGGCACGTACGTTTCCGGCAGCTTCTTTGGCGATGCTATCGGCGTCGATAATTACTTGATGAGGCAGAGCCTTTAAGGTTGCCATCAAAGTAGCTTCTTCCGGGTAGTTCGGGATGTTGATGAACGGGGTTGCGTTGGTTACCACGTATCCGCCTTGTTTCAAGAAAGGAAGATAGCGTAATGCTTCCATGGGTTCTACCGAGAGAATGATGTCTGCCGTTCCCTTTGCGATCAAGTCAGAGAATATCGGTTTGTCAGAGATTCTCATGAATGACTGTACGTCACCTCCGCGTTGGCTCATGCCGTGAGTTTCCGCTTGTTTCATGTACAGGTTATTGTTGAGGGCGGCAGAACCCAGTGCTGCTGCAATGGAAAGGATACCTTGTCCGCCTACGCCCGCTAATATAATGTCTGTCTTCATAATTTTAAATTTTAGATTTTAGATTTTAAATTGAATCGATTATGAGTCAATTTATTTTTTCTTTTTCTTGGCGTCTCTGGCGGCTTTCTGGATACATACTCTTCGCGGGATGATTACAGATACCCCCTTGTACTCGATCTCGTCACGGATGATCTTGCACAATTCGTCATGATTCTTCGGTACGGGAAGTAATACGCGGATGTGTTCCGGGTCAACACCGATACCTTTACAGATAGCTTCCAGATGTCCCAGTGCGGATGATTCCTGTCCTCCTGTCATAGAGATAGATTCGTTATCTGAAATGATAATCGTGATATTCGCTTTCTCGTTGACAGCATCCAACAAGCCGGTCATTCCGGAGTGAGTGAATGTAGAATCCCCGATAACCGATACTGCCGGGAATAATCCGGCGTCAGCCGCACCCTTTGCCATGGTGATAGAAGCACCCATATCAACGCAAGAGTTGATAGCTTGGAAAGGAGGAAGTGCTCCTAAGGTATAACAGCCGATATCGGAGAATACGCGAGCGTTCGGGTACTCTGCCACTACTGCGTTCAACGCGGCGTACACGTCTCTGTGGCTACATCCCACGCAAAGAGCGGGCGGACGGGGCACTACGATTTCAGGTACGGGAGCACCTTCAACGGATGGAAGTCCGAATGCTTTTGCCACGTGGTCGGGATTTAATTCCCCGTCTCTCGGGAGAGTACCATCCAAACGTCCGTGAACGTTTTCTTTTTCGAGGTAACCTTTCAAGGCTTCCTCGATAACGGGATAACCTTCTTCAAGAACGAGTAATTTCTCCGTGCTTTCGGCTAATTTGGTAATCATTTTTCTCGGGAGCGGGTATTGGCTTACTTTCACTACCGGGTAAGGGCAATTACCGCCGAATACTTCCATCAGGTAGTTGTAACCGATTCCGCAGGCGATGATACCCATGGATTTGTCTGCTCCGTCGATGTATTTGTTATATGGTGAATTGTCAGACTCTTCCTCGAAAGCGATTTGTTTGTCCAACAATAATCTATATCTTTTCTTGGCAATAGCGGGAAGGAGCACGAATTGGCGTTTGTCTTCCGGCAGGCGCATTTCATTTTCGGCCTTTGCCTCACGTGGTTCAACACCGGCACGGGAGTGAGCCAGACGGGTCGTGATTCTCAATAATACAGGGGTTCCCAATTTCTCCGACAAGTCGAAGCCATAGCGAGTCATATCGTATGCTTCTTGTTGGTTGGAGGGCTCCAGTATCGGAATTAAAGCAAATTTGCCGTACACGCGGGAATCCTGCTCGTTTTGAGAAGAGTGCATGGACGGGTCATCGGCAGCGATGATTACCATACCCCCGTTAGCCCCGGTGATAGCGGCATTCATGAAACAGTCGGCAGCCACGTTCATACCCACGTGTTTCATGCATACTAAGGCTCTTTTGCCTGCATAAGACATACCCAGTGCGGTTTCCATAGCCGTTTTTTCATTGGCTGACCACATCCGGTGAACGTTGCGGGCGATTGCCTGTTTCGATTCTTGAATGTACTCCGTGATCTCAGTTGAAGGGGTTCCCGGGTAGGCAAATACGCCGGATATACCTCCGTCTATGGCACCTTGTGCAATAGCTTCAACACCTAGTAATAGTTGTTTTTGCATAGTTGAAAGATTATTGATTTTAAGTTATTTATCTTTTTAGCTGGATGCAACTGTACGTTGCTGAGAGAAATTATCGGGAATAATCATTCCCGGGCGAGTTTTTATAGTCCCCCGAACAATTTTAACACTCCCACAATATAGGCCAAAACGAAATAATATTCTGATGGATCGTACATCACACTAATTTTTAAAACGTTTTCGTCTTTAATTTGCGACGAAGTTAGCATTAATATTTAATAAGAACAAATTTTTTAAACAGAAGTCTGTGATAAATTATTTTTCTATTTTTGCACGATGGAATACTAGTTTTCTTATGTTTGTTTTATGTTTTTTTGTATATTAGTGCCCTTGAATTGCTTTTAATAGAGGGTAGTTATCAATTGACGATAAATTATGTTTGCACGATATAATAAATCTTTCTCCGCGAAATTAAGTTTCTATGTAATTTCTTTTATTACAGTGTTATCCGTTATACTTTTCGGGATATTTTATCATTACTCCACGAAAACGTTATCGAAGGAGGCGGAAGATAAAATTGAAACAATGGCGGAGATCGCTAATCTGAAAGTGAGTGCTTTGTTGAGTAAGGTGGAAAAGATTCCGGATAACTTGGGTTGGATGATCATGGCGTACGTGGAGAATCCGGATTCCCTGTTTTCGATAACCCGCCGGATCGTGAAAGAGAATGAAGAGATATTCGGGTGCGCTATCGCTTTCGAGCCTTATTATTTTCCGTCGAAAGGTCATTATTTCGCTCCCTATTCTTTCATGAGTGGGGATACGGTGAAGACTATGCAGGTCGGGAGTGAGGATTATAATTATTTCGAGAAGGGGTGGTATAAAGGAGTCCGGGAAACCAGATACTGGAGTAAGCCTTACCGGGATGCCGGGGACCCGGACGTGATAACTACTTCATACGCCGTGCCGATCCATGGGAAAGATGGGGAACTGATTGCTGTATTGTCGGTCGATTTGACGAATAAATGGTTGAGGGATTTGGCTAATTCGATGAAACCTTACGAGGGGAGTTACACGGTGATTATCGACAAGCAAGGACGATATATCATGCGTAAAGAAGGGGAAACGACGATCGGGAAGAATATGTTCCAGACGGCGGAAGAGGCTTCGGATCCCAATGTTGCCAGACTTGTTCGTGAAATGGCAGCGGGCAAAAGCGGAAGTCTGGTTGTGAAGGATGAAAAGACGTTGTCATACGTTTATTATACCGGAGTCTTTGCCACGGACTGGTATATGGCGGTCGTGTGCCCTTATGCTCAGGTATTCGGGAAGTTGAATCAGTTTAACATGTATATGTTAATCGGTTTCCTGCTGTTGTTGGTGTTTGTTTATATCATGTGCTTTGTAGCCGTGCGACGGATCACGAAACCGTTGACCCGTTTCTCCATGTCGGCAAGAAATATTGCCGGGGGAGATTTTAACACGCCTCTGCCGATTATTCGTTCTAAAGACGAGTTGGGTGAGTTGTACGAATCTTTCCAGTTTATGCAACACCAATTGACGGAATACGTGGAACAATTGCGGAATACCACGACTGCCAACGAGAAGATTCAAAGTGAATTGCGTATCGCCCATGACATACAGTTGGGAATGGTGCCGAAGCAATTTATTCCTCCTTCAGGCAGAGAAACAATAGATATACACGCGGTATTGCGTCCGGCGAAACAAGTAGGTGGTGATTTGTACGATTATTTCATGCTTAACGAGGACGAGTTCGGGTTTGCCATCGGCGACGTTTCCGGGAAAGGTGTTCCGGCTGCCTTGTTTATGTCGACCACGATTAGTCAGATGCGTTCCGTGGCGATGTTAGATACTTCATTGAATTACATCGTAAATGTTATCAATCGCAGCCTTATTCGGAATGGTAACACGAGTATGTTTGTTACTTTTTTTGCCGGAGTACTGAATCTGAATACCCGGCGATTGAGATTTTGTAATGCGGGACATCCTTACCCGATAATTATTAAGCCGGATGGAACGGTGGAAATGTTTAAGACTGCCGATAATTTGCCTTTGGGCGTGTCTTCCGATTATGAATACGAGGAACAGGAGTGTTATTTTGCTTCGGGTTCTCAATTGCTTCTTTACTCGGATGGGGTAACGGAAGCCCAGAACGAGGATGCTAAATTCTATAAAATAGATCGGTTGTTTCAATTTGTTGAAGAAAATAAGAATCTGTCTTCAAAAGAGTTGGTTGAGAAGATTATAGCTCATGTTGATGCTTACGCCGGAAAAGCGGAACAGTCGGATGATTTAACTGTCATGAGTTTGCGGTACGAGAAACAGAAAGGGGTAAGATGGTTGTAAATTTGGAAGGGGATTATTTTTCAACAATCCCCTTTGGTACACACGCACACTACTTATTATTTTGACCGTATTACAATGTCCACGCATGTTGCCGAACCGAAGAACTTTTTGGCAACCTCGTGTACTACCTTGGCATTCAGTTTTTCAATCGGTTTCTCGAACATCACGGGAGAGTCGATATCTTTTCCCGTTTCCGCATAATATCGTAAGGCTTCCTGCCAATGGGCGTTCCCTCGGTTTTCCAGCATATTGGCACGTCCTTTTTTCATCATTAATACCATATCTTCCACGTCTTCCTCGTTTACACCTTCGGCGACGAGTTTGTCAATTTGCTCGTGGACGATGGCACGCATCCGGTCGCCTTTCTCCGTGTTGCTCTGGAAGTTGACGGCAATGGCTTGCGTGTGTGTCGGGTAAGCGTTATATGATGCGGCAACGTTTACCCCGTAGGCACCGCCCTCGTCTTCCCGGATGATATTCTGGTAACGGTTCGAGAGCACGAAACGAATCACGTCGATAGCCAAATCCTCCACGGGTTTTAATTTCAGCGTGTTCGTGAACTCGATGTTCGTCATGTACTTGTTGTCCGGGATATTAGCCGTGATGGTTTCCGTGATGGAACCTTCCTTTTTCAAGTCGTGTTGTGCGGCTTTTTCAACCCGGTGAATGGACGGGATGGCTCCAAGGTATTTCGCCACCAGTTTTTGTGCTTCTTCCCGTTGGATATTTCCTACCAGATAAAAGGTAAAGTCCGAGGCATCTTGGAAACGGTCATGATAGATGGCGACCATTTTGTCGTAATTCATGGCATCGTAGAATTTGGCATCCTGTTTCCACAAGCGGGGAGAGTCTTTCACCCGTAACTTTTGCACCTGTTCCGCTATCGTGTCGTTTACCGTGCGGGGAGTGTTTTCCGCTTGTAGTCTGTTCAGGTACACGAATTTGTCAAAATCATTCCGGTCGAACCGGGGATGCTCGAAGAACAAATAGATGATTTGAAGTAACATTTCCATTTCGTTGTTGTCACACACGCCGCTCACGCCCTCGAATGTTTCCCCGAGCGTGATATTGGGCTGCACGTGATGCCCTTTCAGTATCTCCTGCATCATCTGCACGTTGTGCTTGTACAGCCCGGAATACATCGCTAGCGTTGATAATGCCGAGGCTGACGGCAGGTCTTCTGCCGGGAGCAATGACATCCCGCCGGAACTTTCGCCCAACAGGCTCACCTTGATTCCGTTTTGGTCGCTGAATTTGTAGTATACTTTGCAGCCGTTCGACAACGTCCATTCCTCGGCATCCAGCATCTTGATCGGTTTGGTTTTCACGATCTCTCCGCCTTTTACCTCGTAATCCAATAAGGGAACTGCTTTGATTTCTTCGGTAGCCTCGGCGGCTTTGACGTCTTTGGCTTCCTGCATGATAGTCATAATCTCCTCCTTTGTCGGGAAATCGTAATCCGGGTCGTTGCCCTGCATGATAAACACCCAGTTTTTGCTATTGCTGTTCCACGAGGCAATCCAGTCCTGTATGTCTTTTGCCGTGAGTTCAGACAGTATCTCCCTCGACAGGGCAATGTCTTCCTCGATGCTCGTGAGCGGCTTCCCTTCCAGAAAATTATTTTGGTACATTTGCACGTAAATCTCGTTCGGGAATTTGTCCTTGTTTTTTTCCGTCTCGTCCAGTCCGGAGAGATATACCGTGATCTGTTCTTTTACTTCTTTGTCGTTTATTCCATAGCGGTGAACGCGTTCCAGTTCTTCCATCAAATCTTTCAAGGCTTGCCGTTCCTTGTTTGGGTAGGCTTCCACGTATATATTCCAACGGTCGTAATTTCGCACCAGTCCGCTGAACCCGACCGTGGTCTGCACGAATGCGGGGTCTTGGGTTTCGATATACTTTTGCAGGTATTTCTGCACGATCTGGTTGTAGAACATATTGATTAGGTTGACCTTCATCATTTCCTGCAACGAGGTGGGTGGTGTCTGGCGCACCCGTTTAAGCAGCGTCATGGACGATCCCGTCATTTCCTTGTCGAACGCTTTCGTGTAGAACGGTTCGCTATTGTTCGGGATCTCGTACACCAACCGGGGTTTCGGATTCTCCCGTTTCGGGATGGGGTTGAAAAGACGCTGTATTTCTACCTCTATTTGGGCGGCATCGATGTCTCCGACAATGATCACGGCTTGCAGATCCGGGCGGTAGAAGTCGTTGTAGTAAGCCCGTAATTCTTCGGGAGTGAAGTTGTTTATGATTTCTTCGCTGCCGATGACGTTACGAGTGGCGTACTTGCTGTTGTTGAAGACGAAAGGGTCTGTTTGTTCTTTTATGCGGGCACCCAAGTTCCGGCGCATCCGGCGTTCTTCCCGGATAACCCCTCTTTCTTTGTCTATTTCGTCCGGCTTGAGCAACAGGAAGCCCGACCAGTCCTTCATCACGAGAATGCAGGAGTCTATCAGTCCCGTGTCGTTCGTGGGAATCCCTGTCATGTAGTACACCGTTTCGTCCTGTCCTGTTTGGGCGTTAAAGCGTGTCACTCCCCGGCGTTTCAAGAAATTGGGAATCCCTTCCTTGAAGCTCTCGCTCCCGTTGAAAGCCATGTGTTCCAAGAAATGGGCAAGCCCGTTCTGGTTGTCTTCTTCCATAAGCGCTCCCACGTTCTGCACGAGGTAAAAGTCTGCTTTCCCCGGCTGCATGGTCGTGTGGCGCACGTAGTAAGTTAATCCGTTGTTTAGTTTCCCGTGGCGGAACACGTTTGCATTATCTTGTGCGTGTAGTACTGCCGGGGTAAACAATCCGATAATACATATAAGAAGTAGTTTTTTTTTCATAAGCCTTGTAACGATTGTTGGATAGCTTGTTGGAGTTGTTGCATCTCCATTTTATTCTTGATTTGTGCGCTTGCCAAGAATGCTTGGTTATAGGATTGTTTTGCTTTGGCGTTGTCGCCCGTGTTTTTTAAGCAATCACCCATCATCATCAATAGGCGGGTACGGTTTGACGCTCCCACGTTGTCGAATGTGAGGGCTTTGGCAATCCAGTTAATACATCTCCGGTAAGCGTTTTCCGACAATTTGCCCTCGTACACGACGGCGATGTCTTGCAAGGGTTGAAAATAATCGTTTAACTCCGCCTTGTCGCCTTTTCCGTCAAGATAAGTATCCATCTTCTCGAAGAAAGTGTTTTCGTCATGACGGTAGAGGCTGTACGTGGCATCGGCAAGTAGCGTGATGGCATCCAGCACGGAAAGGTTTCCAAATGAGAATCCAGCGTAAACGTCTTTTAAATCTCCGTTTACCCGTTCGAGCCGTTTTTTATAATTCAGATCTCCTTTTTGGCAAAGTTGGATGACATACGAGTTGTTCAATGATACCAAGTAACGAGCCACGTTGTCTTTCCCGATTTCCTTGGCAAATTTGGGGTAGTTCTGTGCCATGTAATCGAAAATGGGGTCTTCCTTGGAAGTCGTGCGGTGGTACATGGTCAAGACCAGAAAATCGCCTTCGTTTACCATATTCTCAATCTTTTTATTTTTCAAGTATTCCGGGAATAGGCTTTCGATACGGGTTCCCCATTTCTGTTGGTTGTATCCCTCTTGCGTGGCTATAAATGCCGGAGCCTCGATCAACAATTGTTGTTGCACGTCAAGGTCATTTTTTTTCTTTTTATATTTCTCGTACAGTTGCTCGAAGCTTAATTCCTCGCCCGTGGCAATCTTTGCCTCTTTGATAAGTGATTCGGCAGGAGCGGCTCCCTGTACCCGGCGCATTTCTTTGCCGTCCCGGCTGATAAATACCATGGTCGGCAATGCCGTTACATTATATTTCTTTGCGATATCTTTGTTCTCTTTGGCATCCACGTCTACTTGTATGCATACGAAATGGGCATTGAAAAATTCCCCGACTTCTTTTTGCGTGAATATTTCGGTAGCCATCATTTTACATGGTCCGCACCATTCCGCGAAGAAATCCACGAACAAATTCTTTTTCTCTTGTTGTGCTTTTTGCAAAGCCTCGTCAAATGTACCTTTAAACAGCGTCATTTGAGCCGATAAGTTTCCCAGTACTCCTAATATTAGGAATACCATTAAATAAAATGTCTTTTTCATATTCTAATAATGTTAAATAAACAGAGGAAAATGAGGCCGTCTAACAAGTAAATTTACTTTAACTACCCCCTCTAACTCCCCCTTATACAGGGGGAGAAACCGCTTGGTAATCAACCCTCCCCCTGTGTAAGGGGGAGTCGGAGGGGGTAGTTGTTTATTGATAAAAGTCCTTTTTGGACAGCCTCTTTAAATTATTCGTCCGGCATAGGTATAGGGGCTTCTTCCGGAACATCTTTTAAGATCACCGTGAATACATCTTCGATAATCTTTGATCTTCCTTCATTCTCGACTTCTAGGGTCAGGAGATACGTTCCGACAGGTACTTCCGGGTTATATTTCACGCTAATTTGCCCGTGTCCTTTTACTTCGACATAATCCATAAACTTGGCTGCGTTTTCCGAGTTGTCGCTCTTTACGTCAACGACACGGAAATACAAGATAGCTGTTCCTTTAACTCCATCGATTTCGGATGAAAGATATGGAAGTTTATAATCTACTTTGTTTTTCCAAGTTTCGATATCTTTTTTCAGTATTTCCAGAGATTCGATACCCATTTCTGTTGCAAGATTATTTAGTTTCAAGGATAGTTCATCAAGTTCCGTTTGAAGGGGTGTTATTCCGTATTTCTCATCTACCTTTGCCGTGAGTTTTTCCCATGCATCAGGATCATCCCAAAAATCGTCTTCATCCGCCTCAAACCACAACTCATCGTCCCAATACTCATCGCTATTTTTGATGTTGTCAATTTGGTTATCAAGTTCTTCTATTCTGTCTTGAATTTCTTGACTTTCCAAGTAAAACGAAGCTTCTATGTTCTTCACTCTCTGTAACTCGTTTTCTGCTTTCGTGATAACAATCATAGTGTCATTGGGATACCCGGCTGTTTCACCTACAATCAAATATCCCACGGTAATATCGTGGCACGCGTAGCATAATCCCGCGACAACAAATGCCAGTAAATAGATCAATTTTTTCATTGTTCTTTCAGTTTAAAAGTTTCCCATAGCGAAGCCGTAATCCATGGAGTTTATCACTCCGGTTGTGGTCTGTATATCGGTAGAAGCAATCCTATGGTTGGATGAGGTGTTCCGTCGCCGGGCGATCCAAAGGACTTTGGCACCGGCATCTTTCAACTCGTCATAGTCACCCGGTACCATCCATGTAAAAATTTCGTCACCGTATAACGTGGTAAATGGCTTGCCTCCGCTTTCGACATACTTTTGGTCTACTAATAACCGATTCCCCCGCGGCATGTCTTTCAGCATAATCTTTTGTTCGGGTATGATTAATTTTTTTAGTATTGCGGCGCAGCTATCTGCCGGCATATCTTTCACTTTATTCCAATAGTCATTGTCATCTACCAGAATTCCCGCTTCTTTTTTAGTATCCAATTCGCTGTTATGTTGTAGCATAAATCTTGCAATGGCTATATCGGTAATACCGAAAAAGGTGATCTGCTTGTATTGTCCGCTACCATCGAAACAGGACTTCATCCCGGCGTGTTCGATCATGATCATCGTGGAATCCCAATCCACGGTTTGATTCTCGAAATATTGCCACATCGTGCAATCGTGAACTCCGTTTGCTAATCCACCGTCAATGTAATTATAGTCGGTGCAGGAGTATAGGTTGACCAGTAACAGTAATGCGACTCCTTTCATTGTGTTTATTATTTTATTGTCCATATTGACCAGTATGTATTTTGTTTCATGAGTGTATTCTTATTGGATGCTTGATCGCTAATGGGGAGGTAAAGAGCCCCGTTTTTTATGTCTTCCTCCTTTAAGGTAATATAATTTCCCTGTAATTCGTCACGAACGTACCCGTTTCTCACGATATCGTAATAGCGGCGAGTTTCACCGAACAATTCGCGGTCGCGTTCGTCAAAAATTTCTCTTAGCAGAGCTGTTTTTTCCTTGGAACCCGTGTAACCTTCAAGTCCGGCACGGTGACGGATGCGGTTCAAGTCTGCAACGGCGTCCGGCATACCTAAATGAGCACGGCATTCTGCTCTTAGCAGGATTAAATCGGCTAGCCGCCAGTATACCCGGTTGCCTTCCATAGCGATCAATTTCGTACCATCTTTATTGGTTTCGGGATTGACAGAATAAACGGGTTCGCGCCATTTATTGAGATAGGCATATAAGGGAATCCGCTCTTTATCTATATTTTCATCATCATCATCATCGTCATAAGGATTCTCTCCCAATTTGAGCCAGTACTCTTTGCGGCGTAGGTCTTTTTCGTCCGGATACAATGCCTTCACGTCCTCCACGCTGATTTTGGTATTATCGGCACCTGTCTCGATTTCCCACGGATTGGTTACGTCATTGGGGAAATTGATCAGTTCAAATCCCGGATACTGTTTTAGTAAAAATACTATATCGTAGTTATCTTGATCCTGTTGGTTTGTTTCCAATGCAAAAATCACTTCTGTCACGTCGCGTGCACTTCCAAGTGTCTTCTCGACAAGATCTTTCATGCTCACGAGATCGTAAGTCCCTGCTTTGCCTTCAATCACGAGAGATGCTTCTTCCTCCGCTTTTTTCCAGTATTTGTCATCGTTGTACAATCCTCCCATCCATGCGTAGATATTAGCGAGTAACGTGTGAACCGATCCGATACTGGCGTATTGTCGGCTATACACTTTCTCTCCTTGGGCATCAGTCAGTTTGTCGTGTGTCGGTAGGATCAAGGCTGTTTCCGCTGCACGGATAGCGTACGCCAGAATCGTGTCCACCGGGCTTTTGGCTTTAGGAGAGGGATCCTCTGTCCTGGGGGCTATCGGGGCATCGCCCCATTGTCTCGCGATCTCGAAATACATCAATCCCTTGATGAAATTTGCCTGGGCTATCCAATAATCAGCACGTTCTTCTGAAACATTCTCGAAACGATGCCTGTTATCTTCCAGCATATTTGCCAAATAAATGGTTTTATAATAGTCAGACCAACCTTGTATGTGTTTTACAATTTCCTGTTGTTCGAAATTTCGGAACGGAAAATTTCCACTGGAAGCATCCGTACAATATAGACCGGCAACATCTAATTGAGACAAACTGGGATTTGCTAATATTGTTCTTTCAAAACCAAGCATAGTGATGAAAATATCTTCAATATCTTGTTCGCTTTGGAAATAATTGCGATAAGTCACGGATACTTCCGAGTCCACGTTCAACCAATCGTTGCACGAGAACAGGGGGGAAAATAAAATGAGAATTAGTATTTTTTTCATAATCATAAACTTTAAAAATTAACGGTTAATCCGATAGTAAATTTGCGCGGTAGTGGATAACCATTTAGTCCATCGATTCCCGAGGTTATATCTATGATTTCCGGATCAACCCCCGAATAGTTCGTGAGTAAGAATAGATTTTCTCCCGTGATGAACACGCGTGCGCTTCTGAGCCCGAGTTTTTTTGCGAACTGTTCGTGCAGATTGTATCCCAGCGTGAGTTGTTTCAGGCGTATCATACTTACATTTTCGATATCACAATCATATCGTCCGTTATATTGTGTTCGTTCTCCGTGTTGTATCAAGTAGGGATACTCGGGATTTTTACTGTCCGGACCTGTCCATGACGATACTTTCCTGATATCAAGATTTAGGGCACTTCCCTTATCACTGGGTTGGATTTCTATATCGTCGTATACTTTCAATATATGTCTTCCCAGCGAGTAAGTGAAGAATATGTTTACATCAAATTGTTTCCATTTGATTTCGTTGATAAACCCTCCGTGTGCAAGGGGAAGGGGACTGGCAGCATAATACATATCGTTTGATGAAATCGAACCGTTATTATCCAGGTCGAGAATTCTTCGAGTACCGGGAGTGAATATCCCTCCTACCAAGCTTTTAAGTGGTTGAGGTACACCCCATGCAGACGCGTAAATGGGAACTTCGTCCATCGAGTTGTAGAACCCGTCTGTTTTATATGCTTTTATATTGTACAATCCTTTTCCAATGATATTTTCATTAAAATCGTACCCGTCACTACTTTTCTTGAAGCGGTTCCAGTTGCGGGTAGCGTTCAGTTTCATTCGCCATTTCACGGTTGTTTCCCGGAAGATGTCGGCAGTCAATTCCAGTTCCAAGCCTTCGTTTGATACGCCTAGTGCATTTTGCCACTGGAAGGTCTGGAAATTCAAGTCTCCCGGAAGAGTCATCTGTTGCAGTTGTCCCTTGGTATTCCGGTAGTAATAATCCAAAGTGAACTTGAGGCGGTAATTAAGAAAACTTACGTCCAATCCGATGTCATATTGGTCCGTTTTCTCCCAGCTTAACTTCTGGTTCAGTAATCCTCCCTCGGTATCTGGTTGCATACCCTGGTTGCCCAAGAACACCTGATGTGAACTCGAGATTAAACCGTGGGCGAGATAAGGTTGTGAGAATTTTTGTCCTGAACGTCCCCAGCTTGCGCGGATTTTACCGAAACTCAACCAATAGAGGGGTTTCATGAACGATTCGTCCGAGAATGCCCAGCCCGCGGCAACGGAGGGGAATGTAGCCCACCGCACGTCCTCGCCGAATACAGATGAACCGTCCCGGCGAATGGTCGCTTCAAACATATATTTTTCTTTGTAATCATACCTTAACCGTCCGAAGTAACTGTTCATGCGTTCTTCTTGGAGGCTGGAATTATATTCAAAAGCGGATTTATATTGCGGTGCTTCGTCTTTGTTCGAATTGATATTGTTCACTCCGTTAGTTCCTCCCCAGATTCCGCTCGCGTAATGAACATAATCGTTCGGTCCGCCGATGGCTTTCCCCTGGTTCGAGTAAGATTGGTCTTTTTGAAAGGAGAGTCCTAACAGAATGTTAAAGTGGTGGTCTTGCTTGATCTTGAAATCATAAGTCAATAAGTTTTCGTTCAAGATGGAAATGTTTTTCGTGATTGTTCCTTTGCTTGTGGAACGGTGGAAGTCTTTGTCCAGCGTGCTTGGTTCGAAATTATTCTGATTTTGTTGATTGTAGTCAATAGCGCCCGATACACGTAGATTCAGACCTCGTATGATATTATAATCCAGCACGAGATTGTAACGGAGTGAATAACTCTGGTTCTTTTCGATCTTCGAGTTCAAGTCTTTCAACATATATTCTTTAACATAATCTTCCCCGGGTAATAAAGAGGATTGATTTTGAAGTTCGACAGATATCCCCTCTACTTTTTGTCCGCTACCGCCTTTTCCTCCGCGGCTGCGGTCGCTATAAGAAAGGGAAATCTGATTGTTAAGTTGAAGGCGTTTCGTGGGATTTGCCTGGACGTTTGAGATCACGTTCACCCGTTCGAATCCGCTTGACAGCATGATACCTTCCTCCTTGTAATAGCCGGCGCCGATCATGTAATTCATGGTTTCACTTCCACCGCTTGCCTGTAAATTCGCGTTGTACACGTTGGACGTGCGGAATGAGTATCTCCACCAATCCGTGGAATTGTTGTAAAATTCGTTCAGACTGTCTTGTAATGTATAGGCATTTCCTGCTCCGGATTTGTGTCCGAAGAAATAGTTGTACACGGGGTCTGTGTTCGTTGTGTATTTATATACCTCTTCGTAGGAAGTCGGCATAACCCATTTCCCGTCGGCATTCTGGTAAGGGTTCACCGTGTTGCGCAATGCGTTTATGTTATACCGGCGAACTAAATTTCCACCGCTATGGTCGGGAGCTTCCGGTAGCCATGAAACAGAATAGGAGGCATTGGCTGTAAATTGAGCTTTACCCGAGCGTCCTTTCTTCGTGGTGATCAAGATGACTCCGTTTCCGGCACGGGAACCGTAGATGGCTGCCGATGCTGCATCTTTCAGTACTTCGATAGATTCAATCATAGAAGGATCAATATCGGAAAGGGTGTTCGTGCCCGTAATTGGAGAAGTGAATGCTTGCATGGGGACTCCGTCAATCACGTAAAGTGGAGTTCCGTATTTTCGGTCGTCTCCTTCACCGCCATTATTATCGTTCCCTTTCGTGAAGAAAGAGTTATATCCCCGGATAGCCACGATGGAACCACCACCTCCGGGAGCACCGGAAAGGTTGTTGACTTCCACACCTGCCATGTGACCTTGTAACAAGCTTTCCAAGCTATGCGTCGGGAGTTCTTTCATCTCGTCGGCTTTCAGCGTGGAGATGGAACTGACCAGAGTCCGCTTTTTTTGCGAACCGTAGGCAACAACTTGTACCTCTTGCAATCCGGAGATGTCTTCCTGCATCTTCACCACGATTTGTTTTCCCTCGGTGTATTGTACTTTTTGAGTTTTAAAACCGATGAACGAGAACACGAGTGTTCCCTTGGGCATAGGCAAGGGCAACACGAAATGTCCGGCGGTATCCGTGGCTGTTCCCACGGTGGTGCTGTCGAGCATAACGGTTACTCCCGGCATGGGCAGGTTCTTTTCGTCCACTACTTTTCCTTGGATGATGTACGATTTCTTCTTGTCGTCTTTCGCCTGTTCCTTGAAAAGGATGATTGTCTTGTCGAGTACCCGAAAACCGAATCCCGTGCCTTTCAGGCAAGAGGTCAGTACTTCCTCGATGCTAGCCCCCTTGAGGTCTAACGTGATATTCGAGATTTTTTTCACGGCGATGTCGTCGAAGAAAAAGCTATACTCCGATTGCGTGCGAATGGAGTTCATCACGCTCTCCAGAGAGGCGTTTTTCACCTTCAAGTCCAGTTTTACATCCTGCGAGTAGGTGGCTGCAGAGATATGCATCACGCCGATAAATGTAAAAATAAGGCACAATTTCATAATTCTAAATTCTTTTTGCCATAATCCTCCCGAGGAATGGCCGTTACTGTTCATTTTTTTCATACATTTGTAATGTTTTAAATGGAAACTAAAACAATTTTTATAGGGCATTCGGTGTTAGCGCACCGAATGCTTTCGTTTTTATTACTTCAGCTGTACTGATACTGTTCTCTTGTTCACGTTAAATATTACTCTCTCGTTATTTTCTATTATTTTTAATATCGCGTTGAAATCTTCGGTTTTGTTGATGTCCCCCGTGAACCGGATGTCTTTCGCTTCCGGGTTGAGGTAGAACACGTGCAGGTCGTACCACCGGGACAGGATGTTGAACAGTTCTTCCAGCCGGGTATTCCGGAAGGCGAAGCGTCCGTCTTTCCATGCCGTGTAGAGGTACGTGTTGACTTCTTGTTTATAAAGTTTTCCGGTTCCTATTTCGAGGGTTCCCTGTTCCCCGGGAATCAGCCTTATCTGCTGTTTGTATCTTGCCGATTGCATGATGACCGCTCCCTTGACCAGCGTGGTCTGCACGTTCTCTTCATCCGGGTAAGCCCGGAAATTGAATTCGGTTCCCAGCACGGTAACCGAGGCTTTCGACGACACGACAACGAAGGGTTTCTCCTTGTTCGGGGTTACCGTGAGGAAGGCTTCCCCCTCGAGGAAGATTTCCCGTTTGCTTCCAGTGAAGCGTACCGGGTAGCGAATTTCAGATTCGGCGTTCAACCATACCTGCGTGCCGTCGGAAAGTGTCAGGAAATATTCTCCTCCCCGGGGTACTTGCAAGGTGTTGTATATCGGGGTGGTTTCACTGATCAAGGTATCTGTCGGTGTAAGATAGGATACTTTGCTATTTTGTATCTTGACAATCATTCCGTTCTGTTCCTGCAACGGGGTGAACGTGCTGTCGGATAATACGATGCGCTCTCCGCCTCCCATGGTCAGTATCGCCTTGTGGCTTCCGGGTGTGATTACCTCCGATATGGCAATCACGGGTTCCGGTTGTTTTTCACGCAACAACAGGACGAGGGCTAATCCCAAGGGCAGGATAAGGATCGCCGCGTAGCGGACGAATGTCTTGATGGAAAAACGGGTTCGTTTACGACGTGTCGTGATGAATCGCTCGTAATCGCCGAGCCTGTTGACGGCGTTGTAATCCGATAGTTTTTGTTCCAGATAGCTGCCTTGCTTGAATCCCTCGTATATTTCCCTGTTTTTCTTCGAGGCGGCGAGCCATTGTTCCAGCGTACCCCGTTCTTTCTCACTGGCAACCCCTCGCAGGGAGTTCGTGATGGCACGGGACAGGCGGAATATGTTTTTCTCTTTTTGAGTCATTGGGGTTGTTCTTTCTTGTAAAACCCCCGAGTGAGAAAAAGAGTGAGTGAAAATATGATTTTTTTTGAAATATTTTTTAGGACATGGAATATCAGTTGTTTACAACCCCATTTTTTCCAATATGAAAAGGAGAATACTTCTTTCCACGATATGTACAAGGCGATCGTGGAGTATCTTTTTGCCGCTTTGTTTATGCGATTTGACCGTTTCGATGCTGATATGTAAGTCTGCGGCGATTACCGGGTTCGCTTTCCCTTCCAGTATCAACTTGAATACCTTCTGGCATTGGTCGGGCAAAAGTTCGATTTCCTGCACAAGCAGCGAGTAACATACTTCCTCTTCCAACACCCGGTTGAAGTAGGTCTCTTCTTCCGAGGGTTCATCCCGGTGGGCGTCGGAGTATTCCTGTTTCACTTTCTCGTGGCGCAGGTGTTTCAAGCATTTGTTTTTGACGGCAGTATAAAGATAGGCTTTCAGTTCGTCGGGCGTCCCGAATGTTTTGGCGGATTCGATCAAGGCGAGGAATATTTCTTGAACGATATCCTTGTCGGCTTCCATGTCGGGGACATAATTTCTCGCGAACAAGACTAGCGGGGTGTAGTGTTGCTCGAATAATTCCCGAATTGTGTCACGTTCGCTTGGGGAAAATGTGTTTGATATTCCTCCGTTTGATTGTTTGTTATCCATATTTTGCCGTTCCTGTTTGTTGATAGATATTCCCTATCTAGGACAAAAATAGTAGAAAAACTGTAAAATTCAAAATTGTAGTTCATAAAGTCCTTTTAAAGGAACACTCATCGGGTTCCCGTGTCCCCATGCCGGGCAGATAAAATCGGCTATCGCGCGGAAGGTGGGGGAGAACATTCAAGTGCTGGATTACACGCATTGAGAATGAACTCCGCGGCACTCAAGCGTTGACTTTCCATGTCCCTATATTCCGTTCGGTAGCAATAAATTCCACGCCCACTTTCACGAGTTCACGTCCGTCAGCAGAGTAAGGAATAAGATACCCCCGGTCGTCTATTTGCGCGAGGGCTTCCTCTACCGTGCCATCGAGTTTGAACTCGAACACGTAAATATATTTTGGCGTTTTCACCACGGCGTCCGCCCGTCCTTTGGCACTCCGTACTTCTGCATCTGTGAATTGTCCCATTAACTTGAACACGAGGTAGAACACTACTTGGTAATGTCGTTCCGTCCGCTCGTTCAACTCGTAAGGGAAGTCCGCGAAGAATGCACGTAAGCGGGTCATGAAGGCATCGACATTGCCGGTACGTAACTCTTGTACGAATTTACCGATATAGAAACCCTTTTCTTCGTCCGGAATGGAGGTGTAAAAAGGTACGAGAAAATTAATGAAACCATACTTAACTTCTTCATTCGGGAAAGCAAGCAGGTAATTCTTGAACTCTGCATCAAACTCTTTTATTGTCAAGTATCCGCTTTGGTAAATCAATGGAATCGGATTATTCATGGTCACCCGATATTCCGTGAATGCCGATTCGGGTAATTCAACCCCGTCAATTAATTCCCGGATGTCGAAATCACTTTTTTTCAGTAACTCCACGAGGAATGTCGGAGTGCCCGTGTGAAACCAATAATTGCCGTATTCCAGTTTGCTGAAACAACTCAACACGCTGAACGGGTTGAACATTCCGGCTCCTCGCGGGTGGAAGTGATATCCGTCGTACCGGGCTTCCATTTTCGCCAGTGCTTCTGCCGGGGAAAGATTGTTCCTTTCGGCGAGAGCCTTGATTTCCGGTTGGAAATCCCGTTCCAGTTCTTCTTTGGTGATACCGCAAATAGAGGAATACGCGTAGTCCATGCTAATATCGTTCAACTGGTTGAGATCGCTGAACACGCTTACTTGGGCGAATTTTGTCACCCCGGTGAGGAACACGAACCGCAAGTAGCGATCGGCACTCTTGAGTACCCCGTAAAACGCTTTCAGCGTATCGCGGTAATATTCCAGTAACGGCATATTTCCTAGAGCCTGCAAGAGAGGCTTGTCGTATTCGTCGACGAGCACGACCACCCCTCGTCCCGTTTGTTCGCATGCCCGGCGGATTATCCCGAAAAACCGCAGTGAAAGAGTCGTTTCATTCTCTCCTTTCCCGTAATCAGCTTCCCATCGTGTAAGTCGATTGCTTAGTATCGCGTCCAGCGCCTCCGGTCGGTCATACTTCTCCGCGTTCAAGTCAAGGTGTAGCACGATGTGCGTGTTCCACTCGCTCTCCAGTTTCTCTACCGCCAACCCCTCGAACAACTCCCGTTTACCCTCGAAGTACGCCTCGAAAGTAGATAATAACAGACTTTTCCCGAAGCGTCTTGGACGGCTCATGAAATAAGGTTTTCCGTTGTTTGCAATTTGCCACATTAGTGCTGTCTTATCCACGTACATGTAGTTTTCGCGCCGGATGTTCTCGAATGTCTGTATCCCTATCGGGAGTTTTCTCTTTAGGTTGATCTCCATAATATACCGTTTAGCTTGTACACAAAGGTAGGAATAACAATTGAAAATTGAAAATGAAAAGATTCACATAAAGTCCGGGATTAAATTGTGGTACTATTCTCGATCATTTTTAAGATCCGTTTGTGATAACCGGAAAAAGGGAATAATAAATAGAATTCAAGCAAATAAAGATAATGTTGATAGTCGCCTTTGGCGAGTTGCAGGTTACAGGTTGCATTTGCCTTCGGCAAGTTACAGGTTACTTTTCTTGCGTTGTAGACTGTATTCCAGCTCCTCCTCTGTTTATAGAGGAGGTGGCACGAAGTGCCGGAGGAGTTTATTAATTAAGTGATTGATTGATTTTAGATTGAATGATTTCTCCCCACTTGCCAACGCTTCGTTAATCGCTAAATCGGCAATCATTGAATCACTAAATCCAAGAACTCCCTCCCCCCTTCGGGGTATTGAGTCCGGAAACCGGTCTCGAACTGGCTCTTGTTCGACAGACAACGAGCAAGCTCTCTGTCTGTTCTCGCTTACTCGCCAGTTGCCCTCTATAAACAGAGGGAGAGCTAGTTACTCTCTCCGCTTTAGGAAATTTTTCATTTATAGCTATCTGGATTAATAATCTCTTTTAACGTGAAAAAAGATGTGTATGTAGCCCTTAATAGCCCGTATCCCAACCCTATTACTAAGGTAATAATCTCTCCTCTCCAGAGCCTCTTCGTTTCTCAAATAGAGCAGAAATATTCCCGTGTATTTATGCTCTGAAGAAGGTCTGGCAGGGCTACGAAAGAGGGGTATTATATCCTTGGGAATACGATTGATTTTCAGTGTGATTTCATCGAGAAGCTAAGGTAATCCTAGGGTGATACTATCTCAACTTGCTTACAAAACACTTTTAACTCGGTTACAGGATTGTTTACCGACGGGGACGTAAGAGGCTTGTAAGTAGGTTGTAACTATGTAGAGGTAGTATTACTTTAGGATTACCTTGGGATGATTTTAGGATACTTGTATCAAGAGTTCCAGATTTTCCATGAGTATTCGGCTTGGAGATGCAACATTTCCAGACCGTTGTGGACTTTGGCTCCTTGTTGTATGCCTTTTTGCATGAAAGTGGTAACGGCGGGGTTGTAAACTAGATCGAAAAGATAGTGATTGGGCGTGAGGTGCTCATAGGGGATTGGGGGACAATTTTCCACGTGCGGCCATGTTCCGAGCGGGGTGGTGTTGACAATCAGAGGGGTTTTGTCCAGTTGACGGATGATTTCCGGGTAACCGATTTCTATTCCCGTGGGGGTACGGCTGACGGAAGTGACGGCAACACCCAGAGAGGTCAAGGCATATTTGACGGCTTTTGCCGCTCCCCCGGTGCCCAAGATGAATGCCCGTTCCGGCACATGGGGGATGAAGTGAAGTAATGAATCCCGGAATCCTGCCATGTCCGTGTTGTGCCCGGTGAGGGAGAAGCCGGCAGGCGTATGCTCGACTTTTACCGAGTTGACGGCACCGATAGCCCGTGCCTCGTCGCTGATATTGTCAAGGAAAGGGATGATTTTCTCTTTGTAGGGAATGGTTATAGCGAATCCTTTCAAGTCAGGAGTTTCCTCGATAATTCGGAACATTCGGGAGATGTCTTCCAATTCGAAATTCCGAAATTCGGCATTTATTTTTTCTGCTTTGAATTTTTCCGTGAAATAGGTTTTGGAAAACGAATGTCCCAATGGAAAACCGAGGAGGCCGAAAAGATTCATGAGATTTATGATTTACGATTTATGATTTACGATTTTAGTTGTAAGTATAGTCAACAATTTATGAGACTCAATCTAAAATCGTAAATCTAAAATCAAAAATTATTCAGTTTTAGGTTTTAGTGTTACGGCCAATTTTTCAATCCCCCAGATGAGGAGAAAACCGACAAGGCACATCAAGAGTACATGCCACGTGAGCGGATCGTTTCCCGCTTGTTCGAAAGTACCCGGGAGAACGTTTCTCTCGATCTCGAAAGAAGTGCCGTTAATTAATTCCGTGTCGGTAAGTTTCCAAGGCCATATTTTGTTTAAGGAACCTACCATGAAGCCGGTCAATAGGGCGACAGTCATGCCGTGGTAGTTTTTCAATAACCACGAGAGCAAGTGCGAGAAGGATATAATTCCGGCAACAGCTCCTACCAAAAACACGAGTAATATTCCGATATTGAAGTCGCTCACGGCGGTGATGATGTACTCGTATTTACCTAATAATAATAGTATGAACGCTCCCGATATTCCCGGAAGGATCATGGCACAGATGGCGATAGCCCCGGATAAGAGGACGAACCACCATGTTTCCGGTGTGCTGGTGGGGGTTAGCACGGTGATCGTGTACCCGACAACGGCTCCCACGACCAACGAGGTGATGGCAAACAAATCCCATTTTTTTACTTCCTTGGAAACGAGTAGCGCCGAGGCTATAATGAGCCCGAAGAAAAAAGACCAGATGTAGAGAGGATGGAATTCAAGTAGATATTTCATCAATTTTGCCAACGAGAATATGGATATCGCGATTCCCGCTACCACGGAAACGAGAAAATTACCGTTGATATGCTTCCAAAATTCTTTGAATTTGAATGTTCCCAAAAGACGCAATGCCTGTAAGTCGATGGAACGGATGGAATTGATTAATTCTTCGTAGATCCCTGTGATAAATGCTATTGTTCCCCCTGATACGCCGGGAATAACGTCGGCGGCACCCATGGCACATCCTCTCAGCACTAATAGTAGATAGTTTTTTTTCTTCTCCATGAACGAATTTATGATTTATGTTTTATGATTTTAGATTTACGATTTATGATTTCATTCAAAAAGAATCGTAAATCATAAATCGTAAATCATAATTTTTTTATTCGATTTTGAACACGTTGCGATGTTCGAAACGTAACAAGTCAAAGACGGTTTTTACCGGGGTGAAGGTGGATAGCGGAACTTCGACAAACACGGTATTCCAGTTTGCCATCGCTCCATTCCACAACCCGGGAAGTTCTTGTACTTGTATGTCTTTTCCCTCGAAAGATTTACTGGTAATGAATCCTTGCGTGTTATCAATAAAGTCTTTCAGATCGTACTTTTTACCTTTGTAGTTATACGTGCTGCACACGATATCTACCGGGTTAAAGTGGGTCGATTGGGTGAATATTTTTTTCTGGTTCTTGTCTTTTTGGTTCACCTGTGCACTTTCCACGATCATCAAACGTTTACCGTGTTCGGCATCTTCCACCCAGAAGGGGCCGCCACCGGGTTCTCCTTCATTCTTAACCATCCCGCATACCCGTAATGGGCGGTCGAGCAGGTTTTTCAAGTATTTTGCCCTTTCTTTCAAATTAGGGTGAACGAGGTCTTCCTTGGGTTTGTACCCGAGATTGTCATAGATAAATTGTTCGATTTCGTTCAGATTCTCTTCGGTGATACTGCTTTTCTTGTTCAAAATCTTCATGTAATCGAAGATTCTGGCTTGTGTTTTTAACAGAACCCCGGCGAGTATCTTTTTGTATTTCACGGTGTCTGCCTTGTTGCGATCGGGAGTAACGTTGTCGATGTTTTTGATAAAGATGAGGTTCTCTTTCAGATCGTTCAAGTTGTGAATCAAAGCACCGTGTCCCCCCGGACGGAATACGATGTTACCATCGTTGTCCCGTAGCAGGTCTCCTTTCGAATCCAGACTGACCGTATCGGTCGAGGGCGATTGGATGGAGAACGTGATGTCGTACTTGAGATTGAATTCTTTCTGGTAATCTTTGAGCACGTGTTTCAAGAGGGCTTTGAATTTGCCCATGTGTTCTTCGGATACCGTGAAATGGATATGTGCCATTTTGCCGTCATTGGCATAAAGGGCGGCTTCAACCAAGTGTTCTTCCACGGCGGTACGGATGTGATCTTTATATATATGGAAATCGATCAGTCCCTTGGGCGTGGAATTGTAGTTCAACCCCTTCTCCGTCAAGATATATTCCAATATCGTGATGAGTTCGTTTTTCCAAAGAAGTTTGTCCAGATCGAAACGGTCTTTGTAGAGAGCTTCTTTCAAGTGGGTATAAAAGGGAAACTCTTTTAGCTTTTCGAAGAAGGAGAATATGCTTCCCGGTTCTTTGTGCAACCGGAAATTCAGGTAATCTTCGTCACTTCCCGTGTAGGTGTTTAAAAATGAATTTAATGTTTTGAACATGCGAGAAGCGGAACCGGATGCCGGAACCATCTTCATGATTTTCAATGTGTTTCTTTTCTCCTCGAAGATGCGAATGAATTCATCAGCCTGTTCGTCATTCAGACTATGGATCCCGTTACCTATTGTCGCCGCATCTCGGATTTGCACAAAATTGAAACCGTTCTTGAAGTTTTCAAGTTGGCTATCAATTTGTTCGGGCTTAATCCCCCTGCGCTTAAATTGCTTGAGATCACTTTTCGTGTACATAATTTCGGGTTTGTAGGTTATGTAATAATCCGGCAAGTTACGAATTTTTTTACAAAAAGCAATTTATTACTTTTTGTGTTACAGGTTACAAGTTGAGCCTTCGGCTCTGCAGGTTGCAGGTTTGTTGTTATTGTTTTTTGAACTTGTAACTTGTGAACCTGTAACTTGTAACATGGCGAAGACGGCAATTAGTTGTCGTCTTCGTCATATAGTTCTTCTTGATTTTCTAGCTCGGTTTCAAAGAAATCTTCTGCTTCTTCAAGTAGAGACTCGATATCGTCCGTGCAAAGAGGTTCTTCGTCAATCCAGTAAATTTTTTGGTTGCTGTAGAAACCGTCTATGTCACATTGGATAATACATTGAGGCTTTTCCGTGTGCACCACGTACACGAGATCGGGTGCTTCTTGGGAATTGTCCGCAATTAGAAATTTTGGTAACATGGTGTTATACTGTTTTAAAGTTTACGCGGCAAATATAGGAATAATTGAAAATCGAATATTGAAAATCGAAAATTATTTTAATGGAGGAGTTGAATAGAGAAAAAAATGTATCTTTAGGGCGAGAAATGGATTAAACGATTTCTTGATTGAGTGATTTGGAGATTTAAAGAATATGATAGCAGAAGGATTATTATCGAATGTGGTTCCGGTATTGAAAAAGAACGATACATGCGCCCAAGCACTGGGGTGGATGGATTTGTTCCGGGTATCCCATTTGCCGGTGGTTGAAGGAAGTTCTTACGTGGGTTTGTTATCAGATGAAATCATGTACGCACACGGGTGTTTGAATGATCCGATCAATAGTTTGGAGATACCGAGAGAATCGACATTCGTGTACGATGATATGCATATTTATCACGTGATCGAGGTCGCATCTTCCTTGGGATTGTCAATAGTTCCTGTTTTAAGCCGGAAAGAGGTTTATCAAGGTGCTATTTTGTTGTCGGATATTTTGCATAGCGTGGAAAAAATGTTGTGCGTGGATGACGCGGGTGGGATTATCGTGTTGGAGGTGAATAAAATTGATTATTCGTTGGCCGAGGTGGCGCAGATCGTGGAATATAATGAAGCCAAGGTGTTGAGTTGTTTCGTGACATGCACCCCGGATTCGAACAAGGTTGATATTACTGTCAAGGTGAATACGCCTAGGATTGAACCGATTTTGGATACCTTTGTCCGTTATCGTTACGTGATAAAAAGTACTTTTGTGCTGGGTGAAGATGTCAATGATGAATTGCGTGACCGCTATGGGCAGTTGATCAAGTTTATGGAAATGTAGAAAATTTAAAATTTAAAGTTTAGAATTGAAAGAGAGTTGGTTCGTGGGGTTGGAATCTAAAATTTAAAATCTAAAATAAATTAGATGTGTCTGAAAATTAATAGAGTGGCTATATACGGACGAGTGATCCATGAGGATTTTTTTCCTTATTTCAAGCAAATGTTACGTGATCTGGATGAGCGTGGCGTGAAGTTGTCTTGTTATCTGCCGTTTTTTGATTTCTTGAGTGAGAGGTGGGATGTTCATTCTTATTTTCAATCTTTCTATGATACGGATTTGGAGCCGGATACCGATATTTTATTTAGTGTCGGGGGGGACGGTACTTTTTTGGATTCAGCGGTCCGGGTGAAAGATTCCGGGGTACCCGTGCTTGGTATAAATAGCGGTAGGCTGGGATTCCTTGCCAATATCGCCCAAGAGGAGATTCCTCAGGCTATACAGTGGTTGTGTGCCGGGAAATGCGAGGTAGAGCAGAGAGCTTTGGTGAAATTGGAAATGGAAGACAATCCGTTCTCTAATTTTAATTATTCTCTGAACGAGATCAGCGTGCAGAAAACGGAACGCTCTTCTTTATTAAAGGTACACGCTTATATCGGGGGGGAATATCTCACGACGTATTGGGCGGACGGCTTGATAGTGGCTACTCCTACCGGTTCGACGGCTTACTCTTTAAGTTGTGGCGGTCCGATTATTTCCCCGAGTTCGGATAATCTGATTATTACTCCGGTAAGCCCTCATAACCTGAATATGCGTCCTTTGATTTTGCCCGGTGACGTGAAGATTCGTCTGAAAGTGGAAAGTCGCTCGGGTGATTTTATGGTGAGTGCCGATTCCCGAACTCGGACAGTGCCGGATCATTACGAATTATTTATCTCTTCCGGGGATTTTAAAATAAACGTGGTAAAGATGCCCGGGCATAGTTATTACGAGACGTTGAGAAATAAATTGAATTGGGGGGAAGACAAGAGGAATAAGAAGATTTAGTGATTCAATGATTGGCGATTACGTGATTAAAGAAAAACAAGTAATATAAAGATAAGGAAAACGTTATTAAATAATGAGTTGAAGAACGAGAATGTATTATTATTATGAGTAGAGAGAATATACCAGAGCACGTGGCAATTATTATGGATGGAAATGGCAGATGGGCAAAACAGCGGGGATTGGAAAGATGGGAAGGACACAAGGAAGGCGTGGAAGCTGTGAGGAGAGTTCTTGAGGCTGCCGGGAATGCCGGAGTGAAGTATTTGACTTTATACGCTTTTTCGATAGAGAATTGGAATCGGCCGAAAGAGGAGGTGGATGTTTTGATGGGTTTGATGGTGGATGCTATCGTCGCGGAAACGGATAATTTGATGAAAGAGGGTATACAAGTTCGGGCTATCGGGAATTTGACGGATTTGCCGGACAAGGTGCGACAAAAGTTGAACGGGTTGATAGAGCAGACTGCTTCCAATCATCATTTGACGGTGGTGCTTGCCCTAAGTTATGGCGCAAGGTGGGAAATATTGAATGCCGCGAAACAGTTGGCAAAAGATTGCCAGACGGGTAAAGTGAAAGATGTAGAGGCGATTACAGGGGATGTTTTTTCCGATTATTTGACAACGGCGGGGATTCCTGATCCGGATTTATTGATTCGCACGAGCGGTGAATGTAGGCTCAGTAATTTTCTTTTATGGCAATTAGCGTATACTGAACTATATTTTCTTGATAAATTTTGGCCTGATTTTGAAAAAGAAGACTTATATTTGGCCATTCGTAATTTTCAAAAAAGAGAGAGACGATTCGGTATGACCGGAGAGCAACTAAAAAAGTGACTCAAATGACAGGAAAAATAACGCTTGTATTAATATTTATATTGTGTATTTGTGGAGCAAAAGCTCAAGTTGCAGATACTGTGCAGCAGCAAGTTGATATCTATTATTCTTCCCCGAAGACCTATGAATTGGCAGGGGTAAAGGTTGTCGGCGGAGATTATGACGGGTTGGCATCCATAGCCGGGTTGACGATAGGAATGCCTATTCAAATTCCGGGTGAAACGATAACGAGAGCGATCAAGAGGCTTTACGATCAAGGTTTGTTTTCGAATATATCCATTGCTGTCGACCGGATTGAAGATGACAAGGTATATTTGACCATGTACATTCAGGAACGGCATAAGCTTTCGAAGATCAATTACATCGGTTTGAAGAAATCCGAGGAAAACAAGATCAAGGAAAAAATGAACTTGGGAGTGGGGTCGCAGGTCACGGATTTCATGAAGACGACCTTGAAAAGCCAAGTCGAGAAATACTTGAAAGAGAAAGGATATTATAACACGAATATCAAGATTATTCAACGGGATGATCCAAAAGAGAAGAATTACGTGGTTCTGGATGTCATCGTGGAGAAACACAATAAAATAAAGATTGCCGACATTATCATTAACGGAAACGAACAAATGAAAGACGGTCGTCTGAAAGCTGCCATGAAGAAGACGAAAGAAAAATCATTGGTTAATTTCTTTAAATCGTCAAATTATATTGAGAAGAATTATGACGAAGATAAGTATCATCTTGTCGATAAATATAACGAGAAAGGTTTCCGCGACGCGGTGATTGTTTCCGATAGTGTTGTCCAGATATCCCCGAAACGGGTGAAGATCTATATTGATGTGCAGGAAGGAAATAAATACTATTTCAATAATATCTCTTGGGTAGGTAATACAATATATGATTCAGAGACGTTGAGCCGTATATTGAATATCAAAAAAGGAGATGTATATAATAGTAAGTACTTGAACGAACGTATTACCACGGACGAGGATGCCGTATCCAATATATACCAGAATAACGGGTATTTGTTCTCTCGTCTGATGCCGATCGAAACTATCGCGGGTGAAGATTCTATAAATCTGGAAATCCGTGTTGCCGAGGGTACTCAGGCCACGATTAACAAGGTGATTATTCAAGGTAACAACCGTACCCACGAGCACGTGATTCGTCGGGAATTGTACGTGTACCCGGGTGAGTTGTTCAGTCGAGAAGATATTATACGAAGCGCACGTGAATTGGCGAATATGGGACATTTCGATCCGGAACAAATAGCACCGGACTTGGTGAATGTTAATCAGGAAGCGGGAACAACGGATGTCATATTCAAGTTAGTCGAGAAAGCGAATGATAAGATCGAGCTTTCGGGAGGTTGGGGAGCCGGTATGATCATCGGTTCGGTAGGATTGACCTTCACGAACTTCTCTATCCGTAATATTTTTAATTGGGATACTTATCGTCCTCTTCCGCAGGGTGACGGTCAGACGTTCAGTTTGAAGGCCCAGACGAACGGTAAATATTATACTTCATTCAGTTTATCATTCCGTGAACCTTGGCTGGGAGGAAAGAAACCGAACTCGTTGAGTGTTTCTTTGTATTTCTCTCGTCAGACAGGTTATTCCAGCAGTTACCGGAATTCTTATTACGCTCAGGCGGCGAATGCGTCCGACTATTACGACACCCGTCAGTTGATGCTTACTTATGGATTCAGCGTGGGATTGGGACGTCGTATCAAGTGGCCGGATGACTGGTTCACGATGTATAACGAGATTTCATTCCAGAGATATCAGTTGAAGAATTGGCCTTATTATATATTTAGTAACGGAAATTCGAACAACCTTTCTATTGCCACGGTGATCAAACGGAGTTCTATTGATAACCCCTTGTTCACGAAAAGAGGTAGTGAGTTCTCTTTCTCGTTGGCATTGACTCCGCCTTATTCTTTGTTCTCCAGCCGTCATTTCGAGGCAGAGAAAGATCAGATTAAATACAGGTGGATCGAGTACCACAAATGGAAATTCAGTGGAAAGATTTTCACTCCTCTGACTCATAGCGAGAAACGTCCTTTGGTACTTTATGCTTCTGCCCAGTACGGTTATTTGGGACACTATGATAAAAACCGGAAGTCTCCGTTCGAGGGATTCGAGATGGGAGGTGACGGAATGTCCGGTTATAGTTTGTACGGACGTGAATATGTCGGTTTGCGCGGTTACGAGAACGGATCATTGACGAACGCGGGTTCCAGCTTTATGGCTCCGCAAGGGTCTGACGCCAGCTTGTATTCCAAGTTCACGCTTGAATTACGTTACCCGATCTCTTTGGCTCAGTCGGCAACGATCTATGCTTTAGGGTTCTTGGAAGCAGGTAACTCGTGGTACGAACTGAAGGATTTCGAACCGTTTAACTTGTATCGTTCTGCGGGAGTCGGTTTGCGCGTATTCCTGCCGATGTTCGGGTTGCTCGGTATCGACTGGGGATATGGATTTGATGATGTACCCGGACGCTCCGGTGTCGGTGGTTCTCAATTCCACTTTGTGTTGGGACAAGAATTCTAATATTTTAGATTTAGGATTTCAGATTTTAGATGAATTTTTCACTTGAATCTGAAATTGTAAATCATAAATTGTAAATTATAGCATACATTATGTATGCAGGCTAGGAATGGGAAATTAATTTTATTATTTTTGTGAGACATTTTAAAGACAAACATTATGAAGAATACAATTAAACTATTTGCCTTGGTGGCATTTATATTTGTAGCATTTGCTACTTCTGCTCAAACGGCAAAACCGATCAAATTAGGTCATCTTGACGTGCAAAAAGTGATGGCGATAATGCCTGAAACTAAGAAAGCTGAAGCTGAATTACAAGCAAAACAGGCAGAGATTGAAAAAGAATTAAGATCAATGACCGAGAATTACCAGAAGGAGATTCAAGAATATCAGGCTAATGAAAAAACATATTCAGAATTGACTCGTGCTAATAAAGAGCAGTCAATCAGAAGTCTGGGAGAGAGAATCCAGAGTTTCCGGGAGTTAGCCGATCAACAAATGCAAGAAACTTACAATAAATTGATGGGTGAGATCATGGATAAAATACAGAAAGCTACACAAGAAGTAGGTAAAGAGAATGGTTTTACTTATATTTTTACCCAGAATGCTTTATTGTATGCCGCTGATAATAGCGAAGATGTATTGCCCTTGGTAAAGAAAAAATTGGGACTTCAATAATCGTATATATAAAGTAAATAAAGTCGCCCGAAAGGCGGCTTTTTTTTTGCATTAATTGCGAATAAAAAGTATATTAGCAGCTATTAATTTAAATAAATTTAGATATATGCATAGTCCGATAGGGGTGTTTGATTCTGGTTATGGGGGGTTGACAATATTGAAAGATATTGTGAAAGAGATGCCGGAGTATGATTATATCTACTTGGGCGACAACGCTCGTACCCCTTACGGTACACGTTCTTTTGACGTGGTGTACAAGTACACGCGGGAAGCGGTGTTGAAATTGTTCGATATGGGATGCCGATTGGTTATCCTTGCCTGTAACACGGCTTCGGCAAAGGCGTTAAGGACAATACAACAAGTCGATTTACCGCAGATAGATGCCGGACAGAGAGTGTTGGGTGTCATCCGACCTAGCGTGGAGGCGGTCGCTGATTTTACGCGTAACGGGCATATCGGTGTACTTGCTACCTCGGGTACGGTGGCTTCCGAGTCTTATTTGCTTGAAATAGCGAAAATCCATTCTGGAAAAGGATTTGAAGTGACGCAACAAGCCTGTCCGATGTGGGTGCCTCTCGTTGAAAATAACGAGATTGATTCCCCGGGGGCAGCTTTTTTTGTGCAGAAATATATAGATCTTTTAATGCAGGCAGATCCCATGATTGATACGGTTGTACTGGCATGTACACATTATCCTCTTTTGCGCGGGGTAATTGACCGTTTTATTCCCCGGGGAGTAAAAGTTATTCAGCAGGGAGAGATCGTGGCCCGGAGTTTGAAGGATTATTTATATCGTCATCCTGAAATGGAAGGAATGCTTTCACGAGGGGGACAAGTGGAGTTCCTTACCACTGAAAAAGGAGGGATGTTTGATAAAATGGCAGCTTTATTTATGCAGGCGGATGTGGTGTCGCGGCATATAGAAATATAAGATTTACGATTTATGATTTACGATTTATGATTCGAGGGACAGGGAGTGGGCAGGAATCTAAAATCTGAAATCAATAAATCTAAAATTGGAGACGGTTATGAACGAGCAGGAAATGATTAACGCGGCTTTCGAGGATTTGTTACAATCTTTGCGAAAGGGAACGACAGAAGAGAGTATAAAATTAATTCGCACGGCTTTCGAGTTTGCCCGGGAAGCTCATCAAGGGGTAAAACGGAAGTCGGGTGAGCCTTATATATTGCACCCGATCGCGGTAGCGAAGATTGCGGCTAAAGAGATCGGCTTGGGAACCAAGTCGGTTATCGCCGCGTTATTGCATGATGTCGTGGAGGATACGGACTACACGGTAGAGGATATTGCTAATTTGTTCGGGGCGAAGATTGCTTCTTTGGTGGACGGGTTGACCAAGATCAGTGAAGTTATGGGAAGTGATACCACCAAGCAGGCTGAGAGTTTTCGGAAAATGATACTGACTCTGGCGGATGATGTACGTGTTATTCTGATCAAGATTGCCGACCGTTTGCACAATATGCGCACGTTGGATGCCATGCCGGAACACAAGCAGGTAAAGATTGCCAGTGAAACCTTATATATATACGCTCCTTTGGCTCACCGGATGGGATTGCACGCCATCAAGACGGAGTTGGAAGATTTGAGTTTAAAATACGAAAATCCGCTTGAATATCAGGAGCTGGAAAAGAAAATTCATGCTTACCGGGACGAGAATACCGGGTTATACCAACAGTTCATAGCCCCCATTCGGGAACGCCTGACGGAAAGCGGTTACCAGTATGATATCACCGCCCGGACAAAGAGCGTGTATTCGGTGTGGTCTAAGATGCAGCGCAGGCATATTTCTATCGAGGAAATTTATGATTTACTTGCCGTGCGTATCGTGTTTGATCCCAAGGACAATCAGCCGGAGAAATGGCAATGCTGGAATATTTATTCTTTGATTACGGATATGTATAGCCCGAAGCCGGAGAGAATCCGGGATTGGGTGAGTGTACCCAAGGCAAACGGTTACGAGGCATTGCATCTGACGGTCATGGGACCCGGAGGTAAATGGATAGAGGTGCAAATCCGTTCCCGTAGGATGGATGAAATCGCGGAAAAGGGGTTAGCAGCCCACTGGAAATATAAAGGTGATAATGCCGAGGCAAGCAACGAGGTGGATAAATGGTTGGCGGGGATTAAAGAGATGCTGGAACAGCCCGGAACGGATGCTTTGGAGTTCTTGGACGAGTTCAAGCTAAATCTTTTCGCTAAAGAAATTCGGGTTTTCACTCCTAAGGGAGATATGAGAACCTTACCGAAGGGAGCGACCGTGTTGGATTTTGCTTATGACATTCACACGGAGATCGGGAACTCCTGTATCGGTGGAAAGGTCAATCATAAATTGGTGCCGATGAGCCACGTGCTGCAAAGCGGGGATCAGGTGGAGGTGTTGACAAGTGATAAACAGAAGCCGCAGAGTGATTGGTTGGACTTTATCGTGACGGCAAAGGCGAGGAATAATATATTGATGATTTTCCGTCGGGAGAAAAAGGAACAGGTGAAGATCGGAACGATGATGTTCGAGAACTTGTTGGAAGATATGAAATTGCCTTTTGGTACGGAGAACCTGAACAAGGCTCTGTTGCATCTGAAATTGGATAATAAAGATGATCTTTATGTCAGTTTGGCGAAAGGGAATTTGAGTGTCGAAGACGTGCGGAAGGCATTGAAGAAAAAGTCGGAGAATAAATTCGTGAAGTATTGGAAATTGCAGTTCTTCAAAAGCGATAAAGAGAAAGCCCCGGCCGAGAAAGAAGAAGGAAAGATCATTAATGACGTGACGGAAGATGCTTCGGATTTTATCATTGCTCCTTGTTGTCACCCGATTCCCGGTGATGATGTAGTCGGGATGAAGATCGAGGGGGATAAGATCACCGTGCACAAGCGTAAATGCCCGGAAGCCATACGACTGATGTCCAGTTACGGGGATAAGATTGTCCCGGTGAAGTGGGTTAGCCACAAGATCATGTCTTTCCTTGCGGTAATTAAATTGAACGGGATTGACAGTATCGGAATCGTCAGCGATATCACGATGATTATCTCGAAAGAGAGTAACGTGAATATGCGTACCGTGCATTTTGAAACGAAAGACGGGATATTCGAGGGAATGATTCATCTTTACGTGCATAACACTGCCGATTTGAACAATTTAATGATGAAAATCTCTTCTCTGAAGGGCGTCGAGAACGTTTCAAGAGTGGAGAATTTGGATGTCTAAATTAAATTTCGTCTAAATAGTGAGTTTTCTTCGGATAAAAGTTGTAACTTAGCCATGTTGTAAATTGAATTAGCTTTGGACTCAATGGAAAAAATAAAGGAGACGGTAAAAGAGATTTTTACCACTTACCTGCAACAGCAAGGACATCGGAAGACGCCCGAGAGGTATGCCATTCTGGATGAGATTTATTCACATGCCGGGCATTTTGATATCGAATCCCTGTACGTTTTTATGAAGAACAAGAACTACAGGGTAAGCCGTGCCACTTTGTATAACACGATCGATTTATTGTTGGAATGTAAATTGGTTATCAAGCACCAATTCGGGAATAATATCGCGCAGTTCGAACGGGCTTATAATAACAAGAAGCATGAGCATATCGTGTGCAAGATATGCGGAAAAGTGGAAGAGTTCTCGGATTCCCGCTTGGAGGAGATCGTGGAACACGTGGAGGAGAAATATGATTTTTCCGTGCATCATCACATGCTTTATATTTATGGGATTTGTCACGCTTGCAAGTTGGCGGGAAAGAAATAAATATTATTTTTGCATGTTTGTTTTTTAAGAAGTTAAAATTATATCAGATGAAAGTAGATGTATTGTTGGGATTGCAATGGGGAGATGAAGGAAAAGGGAAAGTGGTCGATGTACTGACCCCTAGGTATGATGTCGTGGCTCGTTTTCAAGGAGGACCTAATGCCGGTCATACACTTGAATTTGAAGGGCAGAAATATGTACTTCGTTCCATCCCGTCCGGAATATTTCAAGGGGATAAGGTGAATATTATCGGTAACGGAGTGGTAGTTGATCCAGCTTTGTTTAAAGCGGAGGCCGAGGCTTTGGCCGCTTCCGGACATGATCTCAAAAAGAAACTTCATATATCAAAGAAAGCACACTTGATTCTGCCGACGCACCGGTTGTTGGATGCAGCTTACGAGGCAGCCAAAGGGGATGCGAAAGTGGGGACTACCGGAAAAGGTATCGGACCGACATACACGGATAAAATCAGTCGTAACGGTGTGCGCGTGGGAGATATCCTGCATGATTTCGAGAATAAATACGCTCGGGCAAAAGCTCGTCACGAACAGATATTGAAAAGTTTGAATTTCTCTTATGACCTGACGGGGATGGAGAAAGAATGGATGGAAGGTATTGAATACTTGAAGCAATTCCAACTCGTGGATAGCGAGCATGAAATAAATCGATACTTGGATGACGAGAAATCAATCTTGGCGGAAGGTGCACAAGGAACAATGTTGGATATCGATTTCGGTTCTTATCCTTTTGTGACTTCTTCCAATACGGTATGTGCCGGTGCTTGTACCGGGTTGGGAATAGCTCCCCATCGTATCGGTGAAGTGTACGGAATTTTTAAAGCATACTGTACCCGCGTGGGAAGCGGACCTTTCCCGACAGAGTTGAATGACGAGACAGGCGAGAAATTGTGTGACTTGGGACACGAGTTCGGTTCCGTAACCGGACGCAGACGTCGTTGCGGTTGGGTAGATCTGGTAGCTTTAAAATATGCCATCATGATTAACGGGGTGACTCAACTGATCATGATGAAGAGTGATGTGTTGGACTCCTTTGACACGATACAGGCTTGTGTGGCTTACGAGGTAAACGGGGAGGAAGTTGATTATTTCCCCTACGATATCACGGAAGGTGTAAAACCGATTTATACCGAATTGCCGGGATGGAAATGCGATATGACCAAAATGACTTCGGAAGATGAATTTCCGGAAGAATTTAATAATTATCTGGCATTCCTTGAAGAAGAAACCGGAGTGCCTATCAAGATTGTATCCGTGGGACCCGACCGGGGACAAACGATCGAGAGATATACAGAATAGTCCGTAAGGTCTAAAGTCCATAAGGTCTGTAAGGTCAGAAAGATGACTTTATGGACCTTATGGACTTTATAGACTTTATAGACTTTCGACTATGTAGTATATACCTATTCCCGCCAGATACCCGAGAGTAGCAATCCATGTAATGTGCTTGAGGTACCATGTGAAATTGATTTTTTCCATACCCATAACAACTACTCCCGCGGCAGAACCGATAATCAGAATACTGCCGCCTATACCGGCACAATAGGCGAGAAGTTCCCAGAAAGTTCCGTCCGTGGTGAAATTCATCATATAAGCGGAGAGGTGTGTACCGTCGGCATGAGTAAGCGGGTACATCCCCATGGCTGCCGCCACGAGAGGAACGTTGTCAATGACGGAGGAGAGAAAGCCGATAATCGTGTTGATAAAATAGACATTGTGTATTCGATCATTCAAGAAAGTTGCCATTTGGTCTAAAATTCCCACGACTTGTAACGCGGCAACGGCCATTAATATTCCAAGAAAGAATAGTAGTGTGGAATAGTCGACTTTCGAGAGAATGGAAGGAATGCGATGCGTGTTTTCTCGCGTGATATTTTTTTTGCGGTTGTATAGCATCTCCGTGTATATCCATACACAACCTAAGGCAAACATGATACCCATGAATGGTGGCAGGTTCGTGAGTTCCTTGAACACGGGAACGAAGATCAGACTGCCGATGCCTAGAGCGAGAATCGTGATTTGTTCTTTGTGTGAAATACCCGGGAGATTCGAACGAATACTAGCGGATTGATCTTGAATTTCACCTTTCAACCAGAATGTCGCGATGCCGACGGGAATAAGTAGAGAAACCAGACTGGGTAGAAACAGGTGGCGGATGACGTTCATGGACGTGATATTGTTGTGAATCCATAACATGATCGTGGTCACGTCCCCGATGGGAGTCCATGCACCCCCCGCGTTGGCGGCAATAATGATGATACTGCCGAAAATCCAACGTTCTTGCTGATTTGTAACAAGTTGGCGCAGGAGCATAATCATCACGATAGCTGTCGTTAAATTATCCAGAACGGAAGACATGATAAAGGTGATGAATGCGATGAGCCAGAGTAGTTTCCGTTTGTTTCTCGTTGTGATGTGTTTGGTAATCAGATTGAACCCTTCGTGCGTGTCTACCCATTCGACAATCGTCATGGCTCCCAGTAAGTAGAATAAAATTTCCGCGGTATTCCCGAGGTGTTCTATAATTTGAGTATTTACATCCAGTTTTGTTTGAAACAAAGCGAATACCCATAACGTGATTCCCAAGATAAGAGCTATGGCGGTTTTGCTGACGCCGATTTGTCGTTCCAGTGCGATCAGAGTGTATCCGAGGATAAATGTGATAATGATGGTTAGTATCATGTCTGTGAACTTTTTGGACTGAATTGTATCTTTCATACGCAATTTTGCGTAGATTGGTTTATCTTTGTGGTGAACATGAGGTTAAAATAAAATGTAACACGATATGATGACATGGGATTTTTTCTTGCGGTTGTTGGTAGCCGGGATACTGGGGGCGCTGATTGGTTTGGATCGTGAGTACAGGGCAAAAGAAGCCGGATTCCGAACTCACTTCCTCGTTGCTTTGGGAAGTGCCCTGTTTATGATTGTTTCGAAATATGGTTTCTGGGATATCTTGGGGGACACGGGTATAGGACTCGACCCCAGCCGTATTGCGGCACAGGTGGTAAGTGGTATCGGTTTCCTTGGAGCGGGAACAATTATCATACAGAAATTATTTGTACGGGGATTGACCACTGCTGCCGGGATATGGGCAACTTCCGCTATCGGTTTGGCGGTAGGTGCCGGGCAATATTGGTTGGGAATATGCGCCATGTTATTAACATTGTTGGGATTGGAAGGTCTGGGGTATTTATTCCAGAAGTTCAGCCAACGGAATGTTTTGTTAGTGTTCACAACGTCAAGTCAAGAAGTTATAAAAGAGATAACCGACGAGATCAAACGGAAAAAACACCAGATAGGTTCTTACTCCACGGAGTCAGGTAAATTAGGGGATATAACCACTTACCGGGTAACTATGGTCATTCGGACGCATAAGACGGGAGATGAAACTTTATTGTTTCAATTCATTCAGCATCTTCCGGATGTGATTCTGGACAGAATGGAATAAAAAAGCGACCGAAAGGTCGCTTTTTTATTAGTTTCCATGTTTGGAATGTAATTTCAATCGCATCAGTCGGAGATCTTCTTCTGAATAGTCGCCGTCAAATTCATCGTAAGCGTCACCGATATTATCGCTTTTCGCTTCCATGAAATAATCCATGATTTCTTGTTGTTGTTCATCATCCAGAATCTTATTGATATAGTAATCAATATTCAGTTTTGTTCCGGAGAAGACGATGGCTTCCATTTCCTTGATGAGTTCTTCAAAAGTTAATCCTTCAGCAGAAGCGATGTCTTCCAAATCAATTTGGCGATCAATATTTTGAATGATATATACCTTGAATTTCGATTTGTTGGCAACTGTTTTTACAACCAGATCTTGGGCTCTTTCGATCTCGTTGTCTTCAACATACTGTTTGATGACCTCAACGAATTCCTGCCCGTACTTCTGGGCTTTTCCGGTACCGACACCCTGAATGTTGGCTAACTCTTCCAACGTGATCGGGTAATTGGTACACATGTCTTCCAAAGAAGGATCCTGAAAAATGACGTATGGCGGCAGGTTATTTTTCTTGGCAATCTTTTTCCGTAAGTCTTTCAGTATGGCAAACAGAGTGTTGTCAAGTGCTGATACACCTCCCTTTTCCTGAAGTTTCTCTTCAGATTCTTCAAAATTATGATCTTCCATCAGCATAAAGTCTTTAGGTTCCTTTAAAAACTCGTGGCCTTCTTTTGATAATTTGATGACCCCGTATTGTTCAATATCTTTCTCTATATAATTACTAATAAGCGCTCGTCTGAAAACCATGTTCCAGAATTGTGAACTTTTGTCGGAGCCGATACCAAAAGATTCCAGCTCGTCATGATGATACGATTTTATCATTGAATCGGTTTCCCCGATCAAGACTTTAACCAAATGGTCGACCTTGAATTTTTCTTTTACTTCAAGTACGGCGTTGAGCGCGTCAATCAAGAATTCCTTGCCCTCGAACTCTTTCTTCGGGTACAGACAATTGTCGCAGGCGCCACAATTCTCCTCGTCATAATTCTCCCCGAAATAGTGTAATAACACTTTTCTCCGGCACAAGGATGTTTCGGCGTAAGAAACCGTTTCCATCAAGAGTTGCTTCCCGATTTCCTGCTCGGCGATAGGTTTGCCCTGCATGAATTTTTCCAACTTCTGAATATCTTTATAGCTATAGAATGTCAAGCAGTACCCTTCTCCGCCATCCCGTCCCGCACGTCCTGTTTCTTGATAGTATCCTTCCAGACTTTTAGGAATATCATAGTGGATCACGAAACGTACGTCCGGTTTGTCGATGCCCATACCGAAAGCGATCGTGGCTACAATCACGTTTACTTCCTCCATCAGGAATTTATCTTGATTGCTGCTACGGGCAGCGGCATCCATTCCCGCGTGATAACTGGCAGCTTTGATGCCGTTCACGCAAAGCAATTCCGTGAGTTCTTCCACCTTTTTGCGGCTCAGGCAATAGATGATACCGGATTTCCCCTCGTTGTTTTTTATAAACTTGATGATATCTTTGGCCGGATCAGTTTTAGGGCGAACCTCGTAATAAAGATTCGAACGGTTGAAAGAGGATTTGAAAACCTGAGCGTCGAGCATATCCAGATTTTTCTGAATGTCGTGTTGTACCTTCGGGGTAGCCGTTGCCGTCAAGGCAATGATGGGGGCTTTCCCGATTTGTTCGACAATCGGTCTGATTTTACGGTATTCCGTACGGAAATCATGTCCCCATTCCGAAATACAGTGAGCCTCATCAACGGCAAAGAAAGAGATTCGAACTTTACGGAGAAATTCGACATTACTTTCCTTGGTCAAGGATTCCGGAGCCACGTATAGTAATTTGGTCTTCCCGCTTAGGACATCCTCTTTTACACTCAAGATGTCACTTTTACTGAGTGAAGAATTCATGAAGTGGGCAACCCCCTCTGACGCGCTGAAGGAACGCATGGCATCTACCTGATTTTTCATAAGAGCAATCAAGGGAGATATCACGATAGCTGTTCCGTCGAGTATTAGTGCAGGTAGTTGATAACATAAAGATTTACCCCCTCCTGTCGGCATCAAAACAAACGTGTTATTCCCGGCAAGGACATTCTTTATTATCTCCTCCTGATTCCCTTTGAAACTATCAAAGCCGAAATACTCTTTTAATTTAGCATGTAAATCTATCTGCAATCCCATTGTTTTATTTAAATTTTCACACACCCTGTTTTTAGACGGGTGCGCAAATTTATAACTTAATTTGTTTTTCCAAACAAAATATTCAATAATAAATCTATCACCACTCGTTTTTAAGCTATCACAAAAAATGATACTTTTGTCCCTAGTAAAGTTATAGCAAAAAATGATAAGTACAATAGTTTTTTGTTTTTTTTGCTTGGTTCATGGTGTTAAATAGAATAATTTTAATCGAAAGAGATGGTAGATATAAAAGCATTTGCGCGAAAAGTAATTCAGGATGAGACAGAAGCCATCCAAAATCTGGCAAACTACATAGATGATGATTTTGAGGCTGTCGTTAAGTTAATTTATGAAAGTAAAGGGCGTGTCATCATTACCGGGATAGGAAAGAGCGCGATTATCGCAACAAAAATCGTGGCAACGATGAATTCCACGGGTACTCCGGCGGTATTTATGCATGCCGCGGATGCTATTCATGGAGATTTGGGAATGATTCGGGAGGAAGATGTGGTGATTTGCGTGTCCAAAAGTGGAAATACACCGGAGATAAAAGTATTGATTCCTCTGATCCGTAACAACGGAAACAAGAATATTGTCGCGATGGTGTCCAATACAGACTCGTTTCTGGCGAAAAATGCGCTCTATATATTGAAGGCTAAAGTAGAAAAAGAGGCTTGTCCTTTAAATTTAGCTCCCACAAATTCAACTACGGCACAGTTAGTGCTGGGAGATGCATTAGCGATGTGTTTGATAGAATGTAGAAGTTTCTCTAGTAGGGATTTTGCCAGATATCATCCGGGTGGGACTCTTGGGAAACGGCTTTATACGCGGGTTGCAGACGTTTATGATGGTAACAATCGACCGAATATCAAGATCGAAGCCGGAATACGTCCGGTAATTCTAGCCATGTCGAAAGGGCGTCTGGGAGCCGTGGCGATCGTGGACGACGAAGAACATTTGCTCGGAATTATCACGGATGGGGACTTGCGACGGATGATGGAGAAGTACGAGGATGTCGACGGTTTGACAGCGGGAGATATCATGTCCGGAGCACCTAAAACGATTTCCGAGGAAGAGTTGGCTTATAATGCTTACCGGATGATGGAAAAAAATAGTATCACGCAGTTGGTGGTGGTAGATCGGGAGAATCACTATAAAGGAATGGTACACATACATGACATATTGCACGAAGGAGTGGTATAATATTTGATTTTAAATTTTGAATTTTAGATTGAACGGAAGTCAGTTTGAATTTAAAATTTAGAATTTGAAATTTAAAATGGATAATTTCATGGGACGTGTAAAGTTGTGTTTATTATTTTTCTTGATGATATGGGTTTCTGTGTTGAACGCCCAGACAACAAAGGTGAGGGGAACCGTGACAGACGCGGAAACGGGCGAGCCGTTACCTATGGTGACATTATTATTCGTGGGTACGACAATTGGCGTGACAACGGATTTTGACGGGAATTACTATCTCGAAACGCGGGAGAACGTGAGCGAACTTATGGCAGCGTACGTGTCATACGAGAAACAGACGAAGCCGGTCAATAAAGGTGCTTTTAACACGATTGACTTTAAACTGGTTCCGATTGTCACCGGTTTGGACGAAGTGAAGGTGACACCGGGAGAGAATCCCGCCCATGCGATATTACGCAACATTTCAAAGAACAAGAAAAGAAATAATCCGGCAGAAAAAGAGGCTTACAGCTACTCCACGTACACGAAAATGGAATTGGATGTGGCCAACTTGAAACCCCAGTTCAAGAATAAAAAGTTACAGAAGAATTTCGGGTTTATTTTCCAGTACATGGATACGTCCGCGATCACGGGAAAAGCTTATCTGCCCGTGATGATCTCGGAGGCTTCGGCGGATTATTATTATCGGCGGTCACCCCGTTTGTCCCGGGAGATCGTGAAAGCGAGCCGGATTTCCGGTATTCAGGAGGATTACAGTCTTGCGCAGTTCACGGGACATTTACACGTGAACGTGAACTTGTACGATAACTATATCAATATTTTTGAAGTGAATTTTGTCAGTCCCTTGTGTGATCACGGTTTGCTGTATTACAAGTATTTTCTGGTAGATAGCTTGCAAAAGGAAGGCAGAAAAATATACAAGATTCGTTTTCATCCCAAGGGAAAATCTACGCCCGTGTTTGACGGGGAGGTGAATATCGACTCCACGACTTGGGCGTTAGAGTCTGCCCAGATGCGCATGATAAAAGGTTTGAACGTGAACTGGATTAAGGATCTGGCGATAGAAACGACGAATGAATTGATCAATGATTCGACTTGGTTCTTGAAACAGGATAAGATATTGGCGGACTTCACCGTGCAAATGCGGGATTCTTCCAAGTTGATTTCGTTCATGGGACATCGGCAGATAGACTATTCCAACGTGACCGTGAATGAAGCGATTCCGTCCGAGATTTTGAAACTGGACAGCGAGGTCACTATAAATAAGAATGTTCTCCAGAATGACGAGAATTATTGGCAGAATGCACGACCTTACCAATTGTCGGAAAAAGAACGGAATATATATAATATGGTGGATTCGATTAAAAATGTTCCTCTCTACCAGAATATATATGACATGATCCAGACGGTATTCCTTGGGTATTATAACACGAAATACGTGGGTTTCGGACCCTACTATAAGCTATATAGTTTTAATAAACTGGAAGGAAACCGTTTCCAGTTGGGGGCAAAGACAACCAGTGATTTCAGTAAGCGTATCCGACTCTCGGGCTACGGGGCGTACAGCACGAAAGACCAGAAATTCAAGGGAGGCGGTACCGTGGAATACATGTTCAATAACCAACCGACCTCGAAACTTACCGTGAGTGGCAAGCATGACGTGTTTCAACTTGGCGCGAGCGAGAACGCGTTCACGACAGGTAATATATTGAGTTCGATTTTCTCCCGCGGGAATAACGAGAAGTTGACGATGATTAATGAATTTGATTTCCGTTACGAGAAAGAATGGTGGCAAGGATTTTCCAATAGTTTCGCTCTGGAATATCGTCAGATGTACCCGACGAAATACGTTGATTTTATTCGTCCGGACGGGAAGGAACTTAACCAGATACATACTACGCAATTCCGCTTGGGAACCCGTTTGTCGAAGAACGAGATCGTGGTGCGGCAGGATTTTGACAAAGTGTCCATGGGGTCGGATTTCCCGATCGTAGGTATTGACCTCGTGGCAGGTTTGAAGGGTGTGCTGAACAGTGATTACGAGTATTACCGGGCGGAAATATCCGTGCAACATGACATGCATATTGCTCCTATCGGGTATAGTGACTTTATGATTACGGGTGGAAAGATTTTCGGGAAAGTGCCTTATCCTTTGTTGAAATTGCACGAGGGAAACGCGACCTATTTCTATGACCCGTACGCGTTCTCGTGTATGAATTTTTACGAGTTCGCGTCCGACCTGTGGGCGGCGGTATTCTGGGAACATCATTTCAGGGGATTCTTCTTGAGCAAGATCCCGTTGATGAAACGGTTGAAATGGCGTGAGGTCGTCACGGTGAAAGCATTGTGGGGGCGGTTGTCCGATAAAAACAACGGTAGTTTATCCGATACCCGGGCTATATTATTGTTCCCGGAAGGTATGTCGTCCGTGTCCAAGCCTTATATCGAGGCGGGTGTCGGGGTGGAAAATATCTTGCGTCTGATCCGGGTGGATGCCATCTGGCGATTGACACACCGGGGCGACCGTTCGGGACAAAAAGTGGATAATTTCGCCATAAATTTCTCGATACATCTAAATTTCTAGTAATTTTCAATTTTCAATTTTCAATTTTCAATTGTAAAAGACTATCTTAGCGCGGTAAAACTGAACGATATGAAATTAAGAGCCGAGGACCTTGTAAAAAGATACAAAAGCCGAACCGTTGTAAAAGGGGTTTCCGTGGACGTGCAGCAAGGAGAGATCGTTGGTCTGTTAGGACCTAACGGGGCAGGGAAGACCACCTCGTTTTACATGATCGTGGGATTGATCAAGCCGAATGGCGGGCGTATTTTTTTGGATGACCGGGAAATCACGAAAGAGCCGGTGTACCGTCGGGCACAATTGGGTGTGGGGTATCTGGCGCAGGAGGCTTCCGTTTTCCGTCAATTAAGCGTGGAAGATAACATCAAAGCGGTGCTTGAAATGAGTACTTTCCCGAAAGATTACCAGCGTGAACGTCTGGAAGAGATGCTCGACGAGTTCGGTCTGCAACATATCCGGAAGAGTAAAGGGATACAATTGTCGGGAGGTGAACGTCGGCGCACGGAGATTGCCCGGGCATTGTCGATTGCCCCGAAATTTATCTTGTTGGACGAACCTTTTGCCGGGGTAGACCCTATCGCGGTGGAGGATATCCAGAGTATCGTGCAGAAATTAAAAGAGAAAAATATCGGGATTCTGATCACGGACCACAACGTGCAGGAAACATTATGTATTACCGATCGGGCTTACCTTTTGTATGACGGTCGTATCCTGCAATCCGGAACGGCAGAGGATTTGGCGAATGACCCGGAAGTTAGACGGGTTTATCTCGGTAAAAACTTCGAGTTGAGAAGAAAGAAATAAAAAAAGGGGCAAATCATTTTGCTTTTCATGAAAAAGCAATATATTTGCACCGTCAAAATAGCAAGCGGGCGTGGCGAAACTGGTAGACGCACTAGACTTAGGATCTAGTGCCGCAAGGCGTGGGGGTTCGAGTCCCTTCGCCCGCACTTGAAGAGAGGACCGCCTTAAACAAGGTGGCCTTTTTTGTTTTGTTTGTTTTATCATAAATAGTTTTATACATAGAGAAGTATGAATGTAACGAAAAACCAAATCGATGATCTTAATGCAACAATTAAGATTCAATTGGATAAGGATGATTACGCAACTCGCGTGAGCGACGCGTTGAAAGAATACCAGAAAAAAGCGGTGATCGACGGTTTTCGCAAGGGAAAAACTCCTTTCGGGATTATCAAAAAAATGTATGGTAAAGCCGTTTTGATTGAGGAAATCAACAAGTTGATAGGAGAGAGTCTGTCTAATTTTATCCAAGAGAACGATTTGCACATCTTGGGAGAGCCGCTTCCGAGCGAAACGGATCAGAAAGAATTGAATCTGGATGCTGAAAGTTTCGAGTTCGTATACGATATAGCTATGGCTCCCGTGATGAACGTGAAGTTGAGCAAACGGGAGAAAGTTCCTTATTACATCATCAAGGTGGACGAGGAAATGATAGACAAACAAGTTGAAAGTATCTGCAAGAACAACGGCGAATTGAGTCCCGTGGACGTGATCGAGGGATCGGAATACGTGAAGGGTGAATTGATCGAGTTGGGCGAAGACGGAAAACCGAAAGAAGGCGGAATCCGTGTGGAAGATGCTTCATTGTCTTTGGCTCACATGAAAGATGAAGAGCAAGTAAAATTTTTCGAGGGTAAGAAAGCAGGAAATGAAGTGGTATTCAATCCTTCCAAGGCTTATCCCAACAAAACGGATTACGCTGCTTTGTTACAAGTGAATAAAGAAGAGGCCGAACATATTACTTCTGATTTCTGCTTTATCATTAGCGAGGTTAAACGTTATATCGATGCGGAAGTAAATCAGGCTTTATTTGATAAAGTATACGGTGAAGGCAACGTGAAGAGCGTTGAGGAATTCCGTGCACGCGTGAAAGAAGATTTGGCTAAACAATTCAAAGCTCATAGCGAATATCGTTTGACGGTGGACGCTCGCGACAAGATGTTGAAGAAGAACGAGGACGTTGTTCTTCCTGAAGCATTCTTGAAACGTTGGATGTTAGCTACCAATGAAAATATGACTCCCGAAGCGGTCGAGCAGGATTTCAACGCTTACCGTGACGAGTTCAAATGGCAGTTGATCAAAGGCGACATGATCAAGGATAACAACCTTCGGGTAGAAGACGAGGATATGAAAGCTGTCGGTCGTGAAGTTGCTGCCGCTCAATTGCAACAATACGGGTTGTACGGTTTGTCTGACGAGCAATTGGACGGTTTTGCCGCTCGTTTGTTGGAGAACGAAAAACAACGTTCCAGCTTGTATGACCGTGCCTTGGAAAACAAGATTTTCGACACGATTAAAGAGAGCGTGAAATTGGAAGAACAAGAAATCTCTATGGATGATTTCGGTAAATTGTTCGAGAAGAAATAGATTTAATCTTTTCCGATATAAAACCCCGTCTGAGAAGGCGGGGTTTGTTTTTACCGGGCGATAAATGGAAAATATCGGTCACGTGAAAATCCACAAATCAAGCCAGAACATCCCACCACACGAAGTCCTTTTTCTACCGAAATCGACTCCTTCTCTCGATATTCAATCGTTGTTGAACCGTTGTTAGCACGTTTCGAAATGTCTGAACCCCGAATAAACAACAAACGAATGACAATATCAGCACCCGGGTGCTTCGTGTTCGTGTCGCTACTTGTACGAATTGCGTGAAGGAATATTCCTCTTGAGCGGAAGTTTGGGGAACAGTTTCCTGAAACGAACCAGATAAGTGGTTACGTTACTTCCGGCAATGATTAATGTTACAGCCAAAATGATCATCAATATACCGCAACTTAATCTCAGTGTCAGAGATTCCCCGAAAACGGTGACGCCGAAGAAGACTGCCGTCAGAGGTTCCAGTGCCCCAAGGATGGCGGTCGGGGTGGAACCGATGTATTGGATTGCCTGCGTGGTACAGAGGAACGATATAGCGGTGGGAAAAATGGCTAACGCGACCAAATTACCCCACAGGTACCATGTGTCGACAACATGAAGGCTTTGCCCGAAATCTACGCGGACGAAGAATAGCGAAAGCCCGAAAAGCAATACATAGAAAGTCAGTTTAAGGGTTGCTATGTCCTTTAGTTTCGGTCGGTTCACACTTACGATATAAATAGCATAGGAGAGAGCCGATACCATAACCAACATGATGCCCGTCAGGTTGAGGGTGTTACCGTCGCCCCCTTTGTAAAGCAAGCCGATACCGCCCAATGCCAGCATGATACATAGGATTGTCTGTATGGTTAATTTCTCTTTGAAGAGAATAGCCATGATCAGCGCGACCATGATCGGGTAGACAAACAATAATGTCGATGCGATACCCGCTTCCATGTAGTTATAACTTTGAAACAGGGTAAGCGAGGATAGAGCCACCAGCAGTCCCATGATAATCAACGGTAATATCTCTTGCTTTTTCAGTTTGAAACTTCGTCCTCTCGCTTTGAGCATGATACCTAGCACGGGAATCGCGAACAGGTATCTGAAAAAGAGTACCGAATCCGGGTTCATGCCCGCCTCGTACAAAGGTAGTGCGAACAAGGGATTCATACCATAAGTCGCCGCGGCAACTGCGCCTAAAACATATCCTTTAGCCTTTACATTCATAACATCGGAATTAGGCGACAAAATTACTATTTTCTATTCGTGTTTATATCCTTTTTTTGAAATAAAAAAGGCATGCATCGAATGCACGCCTTCTAAATAAGCATTATTGAATGTGAGAGTTATTTCATGTTCAATTGAGCGCGGGTGATGTACTTCTCGATCTCTCTGGCTTCCATGGATGCCGGGTATTCTTTCTCCAGTTTCTCGTACATCGCTAATGCGTTCTTGTAGTCTTTTGCTTTTTCGTATGCCAGTCCGGCTTTCATCAAGATAGAAGGGGTGGTCAACAGATTCGTGTTGTCACTACTTGCTTTCTGGTAGTATCCGGCAGCTTTCTTGTATTCGCCCAATTGCATGTAGGCATCCCCGATATTGGCCTTTGCCAAAGTGGAGAATATCATATCATCGGTCGAAAATTTCTCGAGGTATTTAATGGCATTCTGGTTGTCACCCAAGTATAGATAGCATAGACCTGCATAATATTTAGCGAGGTTCCCGCTGGGAGTGGAACCGTAGTCCTCGATAATCTGCAAGAAACCGGGATTGTTGATGTTTCCGTTAAGGGCCAAATTGAAAGAATCTTTTTCAAATAAAGTTTCTGCCACGAACATTTGCTGAAGAGCCTCTTTTTCGAGGGGTTCCTTGTAGAATTTGTGGTAGCCGAAAATAGCGGCAATAACGATAATAACAACAAGAAGACCTCTGACCAATAATTTTGAGTTTCTCTCGATAAATTGTTCTGTTGAGATCGTGGCTTCCTCAATCTGCTCGAAGCCGTCCGCACGTTTCTGGTTATTTTTTGACATTGTTATATGTTTTTATTATTTACTTTTTTATTCCTACGACGCATCCATCGTCAACGTGCAAAATTAGTTTTTTTTTTGATAACAGAAGGGGGACAGCGAAATTTTATGCAAAAAATTATACATTCGTCGGAATCTAAGCTTCTTTTACTTACTTTTGGTGATCGGTCGCGGGTAGACGTTTTATCTTGCGATTTATAACCAGTAACCATTTATTGGCATGATTTTAAAGGATTTGAATATTGTCAACTACAAGAATATCGCCGAGGCAAGTATCGCTTTTTGCCCGAGATTTAATTGTTTTATCGGGAATAACGGGGTGGGGAAAACGAATATACTGGACGCCGTGTATCATCTCTCCATGTGCAAGAGTTATTTCAATTTGCCCGACGCGCAAAGTATCCGGCATGGGGAGGCTTTTTTCGTGTTGGAAGGGATGTACGAGCGGGACGGGGAAGACATTGACGTGTATTGCGGGGTGAAGAAAGGGGTGAAGAAAGTATTCAAGAAAAATAAAAAGTCGTACGAACGGCTTTCGGATCATATCGGTTTATTGCCTCTGGTCATGATTTCCCCGGCAGACGTGATTCTGATAGACGGGGCCAGTGAAGAACGGCGTCGTTTTATCGACGGGGTGATCAGCCAGTGTGACAAAGAGTATCTACAAGTACTGATCCGGTATAATCGGGTGCTGGCGCAACGGAACAGTTTTTTGAAAGAATATGCTGGAATGCCGATAGATGCTGATATGTTATCCGTGTGGGATGAACAGTTGGCTGACAACGGTCGGGTGATTCTGGAACGGCGCCTCGCGTTTATCACGGAATTGGCGGAGGTCTTTCAAGTGTATTATGATCGGGTGGCGTTGGGAAGAGAAAAGGTAACCTTGGAGTACTCCACCACGATAAAAGAAAATGATTACCTGCAATCGTTGCGCGGTAGTTTCGATCGGGATAGAGTGTTGACTTACACGACGGTGGGGATTCACCGGGACGATATCACGCTGAGTATAGAAGGGTATCCCGTGAAGCGGTTGGGTTCGCAGGGGCAGAAAAAGAGTTTTCTCACGGCTTTGAAATTTGCCCAGTTCGCTTATCTGGCTCAACAGAAAGGGGTAAAGCCTTTGCTGTTGCTCGATGATATTTTTGACAAACTGGATGCTGACCGGGTGAGCCAGATTATTCGCATCGTGTCGGAAGAGAATTTCGGGCAGGTTTTTATCACCGACACGAACCGGGGGCATATTGATGAAATATTGCGATTGCACGCTATTGATTATAAAATCTTTAAAGTCGATCAAGGGGTTATCAGTGATTTTAAATTTTAGATTTATGATTTCAAATTGATTAGAAAGTAGTATTTTTGTAGAATAACCAATAAAATAAAGATCGTGAAGCAGGGAAAGACTTTGACAATGGATGAGTTGGTAGAAATGTACTTGGAAGAGATGGGATTATCCCGTCAGTTCAAGGAGAGAGAGGTTTGTCAGGTTTGGCCGGACGTCGTGGGGGGAATGATTGCTTCCCGGACGAAAAGTATACGGATTACAGACGGGAAGATTTTCGTGAGTTTCACTTCTTCCGTGGTGAAAAATGAAATACTGATGGTGAAGGAAGGGCTGATAAAAGCCTTGAACGACAGAATCGGTAGTGATATAGTGAAAGATATTATAGTGTTCTGAAAGGGACATTTAATGCAAAAGATAAATGAGATTAATTGACGCGAATGATTTATTGACAGCCCCGTGGGGTTTAGAGCGTTTCAGGGGAAGTTTGGTTTCCAAGTTGGTCATGTACCTGTTGCGGCTGAACAAGTTGGATAAGTTGAGCACGAAGGTGAACAGTGACGATCCCGAGCTGGTGATCGATAGTTTGATGGAGGCTCTGGGGGTAACTGTCGAGATAAACGAGGAAGACCTTGAAAAAATACCGAAGGAAGGGGCGTTTATCACGGTGTCCAATCATCCGTTCGGGGGATTGGACGGTATTATTTTGATTAAGTTATTGTGCAAGATTCGTCCGGACTATAAAGTAATGGCGAATTTCCTGCTGAAGAAGATTACCCCGATACAGGATTACGTGCTGGGACTGGAACCGGCTTCCCGTCGGAAAAACCCGAATACTCGGGTGATCAAGGAGGCCGTGCGTCACGTCATAGATGGTAAACCGTTGGGTATATTCCCGGCGGGGGAGGCTTCTACTTATCAAGTGGATTCGAATCATGTCGAGGATAAGGAGTGGGATACTTCCGTGTTGAAATTGGTCAAGATGGCGAGAGTCCCGGTCATTCCCATTTATTTCAAGGGCTCGAACAGTTTGTTATTTTACCTGTTGGGACTGATTCACCCGATGTTGAGGAATATGAAGTTGCCTTCAGAATTATTGAATAAGAAGAATCGGGTGGTGAAATTGCGAATCGGGAACCCTATCGGTTTGGATTCGCAGGATTCATTCCATGATTTATCCCAGTACGGGAAATTTTTACGTGCCAAGACCTATTTACTTGGCTCGGCACTAGAGGTAAAGAAGTTTTTCATTAAATCACAAAAAGCTATGCCTAAAGCGGAACCTATCGCGGCGGAAACGGATAGTGCGGTGTTGAAGAAGGAGATCGCGGGCATCGCCGACGATTACTTGTTATTTAACATGAAGAACTACGATGTTTATTGCTCCCCGTCCGTGAAAATCCCGAACGTGTTGAACGAGATCGGGCGTTTGCGGGAACTTACGTTCCGTGCTGTCGGCGAGGGTACAAATCGTAGTATTGATTTGGACGAGTTTGACTTGTATTATTATCATCTTTTTATCTGGGACAAGGAAGAGGAGAAGATTGTGGGTGCTTACCGCGTGGGAAAAGGGAAAGAAATTATCGACCGCTACGGGATAAAAGGATTTTATATTCATACCTTGTTCAAGATGCGGAAGGAGATGTTGCCGGTATTGTACGAGTCCATTGAATTAGGACGTTCTTTTATCACGGAGGAATATCAACGGAAGCCTCTTCCCTTGTTTATGCTGTGGAAGGGTATTCTTTATTTCTTGTTGAAGAATCCGGAGTACCGTTATTTGATAGGTCCCGTCACGATTAGCGGGAAATACACGGAAGCCTCGAAGGAGTTGATAATGAAATTTATTCAAGCGAATCATTATAGCCACGAGTTAGCGAAATACGTGGTACCGCGTTCAAAATATCAAGTACATTCGGAGGAACCCGGGGTACAGGTCATGTTGGATGCGGCACGGCAGGATATTGGCGTGTTGGACAAGATGATCGGTGATATAGAGCCGTCGAGTGATAAATTACCGGTATTATTGAAAAAATATATTTCTCTGAATGCTAGAATTATCGGTTTTAATATTGATCCGAAATTTAATATGTGTTTGGACGGTTTACTTATTTTAGATATTTTTGACGTGCCGATGAAGACGATCGAGTCGCTGTCGAAGGAGATTAACGACGATACGATATTGAGCAGGTTCTCATCGGATAACGTGGAATTATAAAATTGATAGATTCTGTGATTGCCGATTTGATGATTCAGTGATTGAAAATCACTAAATCTAAAATCTAAAATCCTTAAATCTAAAATTAGAATGGGATGTACGATATATTGTATCTATTCAAGGGAATGCTGGTGGGACTGATGGTATCTATTCCTTTAGGACCCATGGGGGTGTTGATTATCCAAAAGACGCTGCATAAAGGTGCGTTATCGGGTTTTATCGCCGGGATGGGTGCGGCTTCGGCTGACCTTTTCTACGCTGCCGTGGCGGCATTCGGGTTGGGATTCGTGATTAATATCGTACAGGCTCATGAGTTGTTACTACAAATTATTGGAGGGATATTCCTGATCGTGATAGGATTGAAGATTTATTTCGACAACCCGATACGGCAGATTCGCCAGCGTCGTCAGGGACGGGTGAGCAAAACCGGACTTTTGGGTGATTATCTCTCGCTTTTTTTTCTGACGGTTTCCAATCCCATTACGGTGGTGGTGTTCATGGCGGTTTTTGCCGGGATGTCGGTGTTCGGGGAATCGTCTTCTTTGCTGGGTGAGGTGTTGGTGGTTGCCGGCGTGTTATTGGGCGGTGGTGTGTGGTGGTACACGCTTTCCACGCTGGTGAATATTTTCCGGAAGAAATTCCGTTTGCGCGTACTTATCACTATCAACCGGGTATCCGGGATGATAATTACTATATTGGGGGCTTTGGTTATTCTTTCTGCTTTTGCCCCGTTCAAGAATTTAGTGATTCAGTGATTATTGTTTTCCTGAATCTTTCTCAATTCAATAATATCGTATAAATCTTTAGGGCGTCCTGCCTTGATTTTGCTGTTGATCAAATCATTGAAAGCGATTACTTCGTAGGAAATTTTTTTACCGTCTATTTCGTTGGTGGCGGTGTATCTTTGTTTATAACATTCATCAAAACTTCTACCGGGATTGAATGATGTAATTAATTCGATGTCAATAATAGGACTTATTTTTATAGAGATGTTTTGTTGTCCGGTTTTTACTTCTTGGGGGAAATCATCGAATTCGTATCCAAGTTCATTTAAAGCATCTTTTAGCGCAATGAGATTTACCGGAGTCGTGTCAATCCAAAAATCAACATCTGCGGAATGACGTTGGTAACCGTAAAAGTTGACTGCTCCTCCCCCAACCATTAGCATTTTAACCCTGTATTTTTGAGCTAAGGCTATGAACATCCATACATCTTCTTCAAAGTTTGGGTTCATTTTGTACGCTTTAGTATGAAATTGTTTGTTTTCTCTTCACGTTTTGTTTGAAACTTATTGATCTCGGCCATTAAACGCAGAAAGAATACAAACCTTTCGTTAGGTGTTCTTTCCTTGGCCTCACGATCTCGTCTGGCTTGACTTTCTTTTTTTGTTTCAAATCTGATCTCCATGGGTACAATCCTTTATCTATACAAATATAGGTATATATTTTTGATTAATCATTTTCAACTTTCAATTTTCCATCCTCGATTGAAAATGTCGCGAGTCGCCCCACGCGCCATAGGCTACTTCGCAGCCGCTTTTAAGGATGCTTTCTTCCAGTTTGCGCATGGATTCTGCCGCTCCTTCATGGATGCCCGGTTTGTTCTCGTAGAGTTTATAAAGGGTTCGGTTTGTCGTGGGAGTAATATTGGGCATGACAACGTTAGCTCCTATTTCCAGCGCTTTTTCCCGACCGTCCGCTTGTATGGCTTGCAAGGCGGTGGTTGCCGCGATATTGATGTCCGGCATGAGTAGGCGGAGGGCAGCTACCATGTGGATAGACAGGCGTAGGCGTTCTTCCAAGGGGAGTAACAAGTGGCGGTGTTGATATAACGGGGTGGCGTGGTGTTCCAGATAGGGACCCATGCCCACCATGTCGATATCCATGGATTGTAGAAACAATAAATCATTTGCCAAATCGGTGATGGTCTGAAAGGGAAGACCAATCATGACTCCGGTTCCCGTTTGATAACCTGTTCGTTGTAACCTTTCCAAGCATTTTAAACGGGTGGCGTGGGAATGTAGCGCGTTGTTCGGGTGGATTTTCGCGTAAAGTTCCGGGTTGGAAGTTTCGATACGTAGCAGGTAACGGTGTGCGCCCGCGTCAAACCAACGCTTGTACGTGTCTTCCGTTTGTTCCCCGAGGGAGAGCGTGATTCCCAGTTCGTTATTACTGTTTTTTTTGATTTCTTTTAATAAACGGGTGATGCGCTCCGTGAATTCCCGGTCAGAACGCTCCCCACCTTGAAGTACGATAGAACCGAACCGGTGCGTGTACGCGAAATCTGCCGCCTCGAGGATTTCCTCGTCCGATAAAGCATAACGTGCCGTTTCCGTGTTTGATTTCCGGATACCGCAATAGAAACAGTCTTTGGTGCAGATGTTGGATATCTCGATTAACCCCCTCAAGTACACCTTGTTCCCGATGGTTTGATTTTTTATTTCTTTTGCTTCCGCGTAGAGCCGTTCTTCATCTTCTCCCCGGCAAATCAACATCTTTTCCAGTTTCTCTATCATGTGTGAGTTTATAAAGTTTATAAGGTTCGTAAAGTTTATAAGGTATTTTACAAACTTTATGACGGGAAAGGCTTAGCCTTTTCTAAGAACAAATTTAGTAAAATCAACTCTTTTTCCTACTTTTGTAAAAAGGAAAATTAAGGCGATAAGGAACTTTATAAACTTTATGCACCTTATAAATTTTATAAACTGCTTTGACTATGGTGAAAAGAATTGCGTTAATCATATTGGGTGTTGTTCTCTTGGGGGGAATCTTGGTTGCGTTATGGTGGGTGAACGAGCGGGAGCGGGATGCTGATGTCCCGAAAGAGGCGTTTATTCCTTATAATTCTGCCGTGGTGGTTAATGTAAATTCCAACGCGAAGCTGTCACCTAAAATCGAGAAAGCTTTCGAGAAAGAGATAGCGGCATACAAGTCCGGTTTGGCGCACCGGGTGGTGGACACTTTGTTGAAGCAACGTTTGGTTGATTCTGCTTCATGCGTGCTGGCGTTTCGGGTAGAGGGGAAACAGGCTGTTCGTGGTCTGTACGTGTTGAGCAGGAGCGGTATGTTTGCTCGCGGAGAGGTAAATAATTTGTTGTCGAAGATGTTTTCGACGGGGGAAATACAGGAACGGAAATACGATAACCGGTATTTGTACTCCGTGAGGCGGGGAAAAGAGAGCGTGTGCTATGCCGTGATTGGCGGTATGGTGCTCGTGTCGGATTCCGAGTTGTACGTGGAGGACGCTGTCAAACAATTGAATGACAAGAGCGAGGGTAAGAAAGATGATGCGCCCCGTTACGCGAACGTGAACCGTTATTTTTCAGCGGGGGCGGGATTGAACGTGTTTTTGAATACGACCTGTTTCACGGATGTATTGCCGCTGTTGTTGCAGAAAGATTTTATATCCAAGCAAACCGATGTATCCAAATGGTTTCAATGGGGGGCTTTGGACGGGGATGTCAGTGCTGATGGAATCAGTTTTAACGGATTCATGCATTGCGACGGTTTGCGAGCCTCTTATCCTGCCGTGTTGAAAGGTCAGACACCTAAGACATCGCGTTTGGACGGGGTGTTGCCTGTCGACGCGAAAAGCGTGAGTTTCTTGACGTTGAGTGACGTGAAGCTGTATTTGGATGCTTTGGATACCTATCGTTACGGGGCGGGTAAAGCGGAGAGGGTGCGGAAGCGGAAGCAGGAATTTGCCCGTCTGTTCGGGGAGAAGAGCGAGGTAGAATGGCAAAATCTGTTGAAAGGAGAATGGGGAAAAGGGGTGCTTGCCTATGACGCGTCCCGGAAAAAAGATGACGGGGTAATTGTCGTGCACGTGAAAGCGGGAAGCCTCGCGAAAGAGTTGCTCGACAGGATGCTGAAATCGTATGCGGCAAAAACGGGAGTTGGTGACGGTTCTTTAAAATGTACTTTTCAACTGGATAAAGATAAAACGGTCGGTTATTTCAAAATGCCCGTGCCGGATTTTGCCGGGGTGATGTGGGGCTATATGTTTGACGATATCGCGACGAATTACGTGCTGGTGGAAGATAATTATGTCGTTTTTGCTTCTTCCGAGCGGGCGATACAATCTTTTGCCAAAGATTATATGCGTCGGTTGAGCGTGCGGGATCAAGAATGGTACAAGAAATTGCGAGTCAAGTTGTCGGCGAAGTTCAATTGGATGTATTTGTCGGAGATGACTTCCATGTTGCCTTATTACGAGAATATAACGAAAGGGGTGTTGCATGCTCTGTTGGAACGGAATAAAGAGAATATGGAGGTATTTTCCTCTTTAGCGTTACAGTGGGTATGCGAGGGCAGTATGTTCTATCACACTTTATTCTTGAGCACGGAAGAGGTGGAGCAAAAGCAGGCTCAAGTGATGTGGCAGACCAAACTGGATAGCAAGCTCACGATGAAGCCTGCTATCGTGACAAATCATAACACGAGAGAACGGGAACTTTTCGTGCAGGACGAGAGCAATACGATTTATTTGATCAATGACGTGGGGCGTATCCTTTGGAAGTTGCCGATAGAGGGGAAGATTAACAGTGAAATTTATCAAGTGGATATGTTCAAGAACGGGAAATTGCAATATCTTTTCTCCACGCCGACTCATCTTTACTTGATAGACCGGAACGGGAATTATTTGCCCCGTTATCCGTTGGCGTTCAAATTTCCTTGCGAGCGGGGTATTTCGATAGCCGATTACGAGAACAACAAGAATTACCGGATTTTTGCCCCGGGAGCGGATCATAATATTTATCTCTACGAGTTGTCGGGTAATTTCGTGAAGGGATGGGATACGCCGAAAAGTGATAATGATATTGTATCGAAGATTTATCATTTTCGGGTAGAGGGAAAAGACTATATCGTGTTTGCCGATCGTTATCGTTTGTATATCCTTGACCGACGCGGAAAAGAGCGGGTGAAGATATCTACCTTGTTGAATTTACCGATGAACACGATGCTCTACTTGACCAAGCAGGGAGGAAATTCCCGGATTGCTTTCCCGGACGCTAACGGAGAGATTTTGTTGGTCGATCTCCGGGGAAACCTGCAACGGGTGAAGGGGGAAAAGATGACAGGCGGTGGCTGGCTGAACGTGGAAGACGTGAATAGTGACGGACGGGACGAGTTCGTGTACACGTCGGGAAATACTTTGCGAGTATATGACGGTCAAGGGAAGTTGCTGACAGAACGCCAATGGGATAATGCCGCGTTGGGCTACCCGTACACCTATCGTTTCTCCGCCAGAGATGCACGAATCGGTCTATTGGACGAGCGAGGGGAGCGTTTATTCCTGCTTGATATGAAAGATATGTCAAAAGGATTCCCTATTCGCGGAAATTCACCTTTTTCAATCGCTTTCTTCGATCAGGGAAATGCTTCCGGGTTCTACTTGTTTGCCGGGAGTGACGGAAATCATATTATAAAATATAGGGTGCAACGATAAAAGTTATATATTTGTTCAAGTTTTACGAAAGTCGGTGATGTTATGAGTCGTGGTAATAATTTTGATACTTTTTTCAAATCTTTTTTCAATCCGGTTTGTTTGTTTATCGAACGGGTAATGGGAGAGGAAGAAGGAGTTACCGACTTGGCTCAAGACGTTTTTTTGAAGGTGTTCGAACGATGGAAAGAATTTGACTCGGAGGAGAATGCGAAAGCTTTTTTATTTGTTTCTGCCCGTAATATTTGTTTCGATCGGTTGAGGCGAAAACAAGCGGAGAGTAATTATGTTTCCCGTTATTTACAAGAAAATGAATTTAAGACTTCTACCTTTTTGCAAGAGGTGATGCGTCAGGAAACTTTTCGTATTCTTTATTCAGCTATCGATAGTTTGCCGGAACAAACCCGGCAGGTGATTTTATTGGGGATGGACGGGAATTCCAATCAAGAGGTGGGGGAATTGCTCGGGGTGTCGATTAATACGGTTAAGACGTTGAAAAAGAATGGATATGCTGCACTTCGGGAAATATTATCTAAAGAATATTTAGTCTTGTTATTGATTTTGTTGGGAGAATTTTAAAAAAAATTACTTCTTCATTCACCCGTTTTTTGGGAGGTTACGTCTTTACTTGTAAAATAATGACACATGAAGGAAGATTTAATAGATACGTTTAAAATTTCTCGTTTGGTTGCTGCGGATATAGCCGGATGTCTTGACGATACGGGACGTCGTGAATTGGATGCGTGGCTTCGAGAGTCTGATGAAAATCAGGCCGTTTATCGGGAGATAAGGGGGGATTTCGAGAAAGGAAAAAGGCAATGGCCTTATTCCGAGAGGCAGGTGGAGCAACAGTTGGCGATGTTTCATCGGTACAGGCGGAAGAAGATTTCTCGTGGAATTGGTGTTTGGTGGCGATATGCGGCGGTGTTGGTATTGCTACTTGGCATAGCCGGAGTGATTCGTTGGCAAGCGGGTAGTAGAGAGAGGGAAAAAGAGCTTGTTCCCATTCAAATGGCTCAAGGAAATGCCGTGTTGGTTTTATCAACGGGTGAGAGAATCGCGTTGGATGATACGCTGCGCTCGGTGAGAGGAGAGGCATCCGTGGATATTCGGGTTGCCGATCAAAAGGTTTCTTACCGGAAAGAGAATGAGTCTGCGCTTGAGCAAGTGTATAATACACTCGTAGTTCCTCGTGCCGGAGAGTTTAAAGTGGAGTTGGCTGATGGGACAAACGTGTGGTTGAATGCGCAAAGCGAGTTGCGGTATCCAGTGCAATTTTGTGGTAAACAGCGGGTTGTTTATCTGAAAGGAGAGGGGTATTTCGAGGTGGCTTCTGATCGGGAGAAGCCTTTTATAGTGAAGACTTTTTCGGATGTTGACATAAGAGTGTTGGGGACAAAATTCAATGTATCGTCTTACGAGAATGATGCCTATGTGACGACCACGTTGGCGGAGGGGAGTGTGGAAGTGATTATGCCGGAAGAAAGCGTAAAGATTTCTCCCGACGAGCAGTTGGTGTTCAATAAAAATGATAATTCGTTCCGCCTTCGTGAAGTGGATGCATCTATTTATTCCGCGTGGAAGGATGGTCTTTTTATATTTGAAGATCAACGGTTAGAACAGATTATGGAGCAATTGAAACGCTGGTACGAGATGGATGTATTTTATTCCGGTGAAGAGGTGAAGAACTATCAATTCTCGGGTGATTTGAAAAAATATGACGGCTTCGAGAAGATTGTAAAAATGTTGGAAGAAGTGGCGGGTGTGAAAATAGATATTAAAGGTAAATGTGTAACAATCGGGGCTAAATAGAAAAACGGAAAGGCTCCTACCCCTTTCCGTTTCATGAACATTTAGTCCATAATTATAAATTCAGTATTACAAAACTATGAAAAAAAAGCGAATGTATGCATACCTTCGGGGAAGGTGCGTGTTAAAAAATTGTAAGATTATGAGATTTGGAATTTATTTGTTGTTGTTGACCACGTTTGTCGCGAATGCCAATGGTTTTTCCCAGAATACTAGGGTTACCTTGGATTTGAAACAGCGTTCGATGCTGGAAATTATTCAAGAGTTGCGCAAGACGTTTGATTATCGTTTTCTGTACAAGGGGGAAGATTTGGAAAAGTGTGGAAAACGAGATTTGAAAGTGAAAGATGCCGAGGTTGATGAGGTAATGAATCAGTTGTTGTATGGTACGGGATTGACTTGGCGGTTGGAAGATGGTGTAGTATTAATAAAAGCATCGCAAGCAAAGGCTGTGGAACAGGAAAAGAAATCTATTCGTTTGAAAGGATTCGTGTACGACACGAAAAAGCAACCGATTCCGGGAGTGACGGTGAAGGTATCCGGTGTGGCCTTGGGAACGTCCACGAATGCAGACGGGTGGTTTGCTTTGGATTTACCCATGCTGAAAGGGACGTTGGAATTTTCTTTTATCGGCTTTAAAAGGGAAACGTTGGACTTTTTCGAGAGAACGGCAAAGGATACACTTCGTGTTACCATGAAAGAGGAGAGTCAGGAACTGGATGAGACAGTGGTCGTGGCGTTCGGTACGCAGAAAAAAGAGAGCGTGGTATCGGCTATCACGACGGTACGTCCGATGGATTTGAAATCCTCAAACAGTGACTTGACTTCAAGTTTTGCCGGTAAAATCGCCGGAATGATCGGTTGGCAAACGGGAGGTCTTCCAGCCGCCTTGACCGAGGAAGAGATGAATACAAAATTTTATATCCGTGGAATCACGTCATTTCAGACTGGGGCGAATATAGACCCGTTGATCCTGTTGGACGGAGTGGAATCTTCCAAGTTGGACTTGGCACGCATTGCCCCGGAGGATATTGAGTCTTTCAGCGTGATGAAAGATGCCTCTGCCACGGCTATGTATGGTGCCCGTGGAGCGAATGGTGTGATTTTAGTGACCACGAAGAAAGGACAGGAGGGAAGCGTGTATGCCACGGCTCGTTACGAGGCTGTATTTTCGATGCCGACAAAAGAACTTGATGTCGTGGATCCCATTGATTACATGAAAATGTATAATCAGGCTTTGCTTGCTCGCGACCCATTGGCAACTCCTAAATATAGTGTAGAACGGATAAATCGTACAGCCTCTGGTAAGTATCCTTCTTGGGTGTATCCGGCTAACGACTGGTATAAAATCATGTTTAAGGATTATAATACAAACCATCATTTAGGGGTGAATATTCGTGGGGGAGGAAAAGTGCTTCAGTACTATGCTTCCGTGAATTACAATCGTGATATGGGTATGTTGAAAACGGACAAATTAAATGATTTTGACTGTAATATCACGAATAATCAAACTTCGTTCAGAGCTAATTTGAATATAGATTTGAAAGCCGGTATTAAGTTGGTGATTAATTCTTCGACGACAATAGATAAATACCATGGTCCGCTAGAGAGTGTTACTCAAGCTTATTCATTAGCGTTTAATGCTTCTCCCGTGGATTTCGCTCCACTTTATCCCGGGGATGATACTTACAATTGGCCTCACCTTCGTTTCGGGACAACAGAGTCTGAAAAACAAATTAATCCTTATATGCAATTGCATAGAGGGTATCTGGAAAGGACACGTTATTCTACAACGAATAGGGCAGAATATATTCATAATCTTTCCAGTCTCGTGAAAGGCTTGGAAGCGAGAGCAAGTGTTTCCGTATCACAAGCCGGCTATTATACTACCGGTTTTAAGACGATACCGGCTAAATATTCACTGCTTAATTACGATTTTGAAACGGGCAAACATACTTTACAAGATTTATCCGTAACGTCTTACAGGGCTTTAACGATAGATCCTGATGCCAGGGTTTCAACAACCAACACGAGGGTTACGTATGAAGCACGCCTGTTGCATTCTGCGGCTTGGAAAGAACACCAAACTTCTTTAACAGCAGTTTTTCAAGCTTCGGAATATACCTATACACCCATTCAAAAAGTGTTGGACGGGATGCCACAACGTAACTTGACGTATTCTATGCGTGGGAGTTACGGGTATAAAGACCGTTATTTTGTTGAAGGTAGTTTTGGATATAACGGTTCTGAACGTTTTGCCGAAAATAACCAAATGGGCTTTTTCCCTGCTGGTGGGATTGCATGGGTTGTAACCAGCGAGCCTTTTATGGCGTCGACGTCTAAATGGTTGGATTTTTTGAAGTTCAGGGCATCCTACGGGCAAGTCGGTAATGACGGTATCGTGGCCTCTCCCCGCTTTGTTTATTTGCCTAATTTAGTGGGACAAATGGGATTTACGGATCCGGAATCCGGTACAGGTGGTAGTGCTTTTGTGGCTAAAAAAGTACTATATTATGCTAACGAGAAAATTAAATGGGAAATTGCGGAACAGTTAAATTTGGGTATCGAAACGAAGTTGTTCAAAGGTCTTGTAGAATTCACTTTAGATGCTTACCAAGAAATCAGGCATAATATTATAGGGTACCGTACGAATGTACCGGCAAACATGGGTATCGAGTATTCTCAATTGGATAATATCGGTAAATCCCGTTCTCGTGGAATTGATTTTTCCGGTAAAATACAACATGCTTTCACGCCTGATTTTTGGATTATTTTGAATGGAACCCTTACCTATAATAAAGTGGTGTATAAAGCTATTGAAGAAGCCAGTGACAAACCTGTATGGCAAAAGAAGGTAGGAAAAGAAATTTCTCAAGCGATAGGGTACATCGCGGAAGGGGTATTTCAAGATCAGGCGGAGATAGATAATTCACCCAAACAAAGTGGTGGTAGTGGTGTGAAGCCCGGGGATATCCGCTATCGTGATATCAATGGTGACGGCATGATTGATGTGAACGATGCCACGTTTATCGGTTTTCCGGAGACACCCCGGTTGATATATGGTTTTCAAGGATTTATCAATTATAAAAACTTTGAATTCAGTTTTGCATTTCAAGGTTCAGGCAAGCGTTCGTTTTTCATGAATCCAGAGAAATTGTCACCCTTTGTTGATGACCACGCTATGCTGACAGCTATTTATAAAGACCATTGGTCGGAAGATAATATGACGAAGAAGCCATTTTGGCCCCGGTTGTCGACATATAATTTAATACAACATAATCCCGAGGAAAATTGGTATGATAGTAAGGCGTCCGAAGTCCGTAAGAGTACATATTTTATGCGGGAATGTCGATTCTTGCGTTGTACTTCTTTGGAGGTGGCGTACAATATGCCGCGGAAATTGATGGAGCGATGGAAATTGCAGAATGTGAAATTTTTTGCACGTGCCAATAATCCGTTCTTGATATCCAATTTTAAAATATGGGATGTTGAATTAGGTGAAAACGGTTTTAATTATCCGATTCAAAAAACCTATACGGTAGGCTTGAATTTTAGTTTCTAATTTTAATGCACGATGATTATGAAGCATTTTTATTCGTTATTGTTGATATTAACCATACTTTTTCCCGGGTGTAACTACTTGGATGTCGTTCCAGATAATGACATTGAAACGATTGAAACTATTTTTGAAAAACGGGATCAGGCAGAAAATTGGTTTAAATTTTGTCATACCTTCTTGATGCCTTATACTACTTCTATCATTTCTAACCCGGCTTACACCGGGGCAGATGAGGTGGTCGCCGGTGACTTTATTCGGCAGCAATTTGCGTATAATTGGGCAGGTTTTTATATAGGAGATGGTTTACAAATGACAGCGGATCCTTACGGGAATATTTGGCGAAAAGATGCAGCTTACAATGCAATCCGTTATTGTAACACTTTTTTGGAGAAGATTGGTGGGGTATATAACATGGAAGAACAAGAGAAAGTGCTGTGGATTGCTGAAATAAAGGCTCTTAAGGCGCATTATTATTTTGAATTGCTTCGTCGGTACGGACCTATAATCTTGGTTCCGAAGAATGTTGCCACAAATGCCGGTATCGGGGAAATGAAACAACCTCGCGCTCCGTTTGATACTTGTGTCGAAGAAATCGTTACTTTGTTGGATGAAGCGATGAAGGATTTGCCCCCGATGAATCAAAAATCAGTAAGCCGTAGGGCTTATCACAGTTTGGAATCAGCGGCGGCACTTAAGGCTATGGCTTTGTTTTATGCGGCTTCCCCTTTGTTTAATGGCAATCCGGCTTTGGCGAATTTTACCAGTAAAAGTGGGGAAAACTTTTTCAACCCAACTCCTGACCGGGAAAAGTGGAAGCGGGCAGCGGAGGCTGTAGATACGGCTTTGATGATTTGTTTGGAAAATGGTAAGAAACTTATATCTAATAAGACAGATGGGGCAGTAGAAGATGATCGAGGGTTACGTGATATTATGTTGGATATTGAGGAGTCATCTTTAGCAAGAAATTTTGAAAGTAGCGAAGCTATTTTTATGATTCAGTATGAAAATCGTGCTACCACATCATGGACAAGGTGGACTCGCCCTTATTTTAGGAGTGGGACACCTGATTATAATGCGGATCTTATCGGGTGTATTGCCCCAAGTATTAAAATGGTCGAGATGTATTACACCGAGCATGGCGTGCCTATAGATGAAGATCGTACATGGGATTATTCTTCTCGTTATCAAATAGGAAAAGAAACAGATACTAAATATAGAAACGTTGTTTTGCTTGATGCTGATAGTGTGTTACGTTTGCATCTTCGCAGGGAACCTCGTTTTTATGCACATATCGCGGCAGATCGCTGTTATTTCCAGAGGGGAGAGACTATTCATGCGGAGAATGATCTTGTGAGAGCCTATCAAGGTGAACGATTCGGGACGTTATATACGCGAATATCTAATTCTCAAGCGCAGAATTTGACGGGATATTACATGAAAAAAGGTTCTCGTTCCTCTCAAAGCAATCTAGATTACAAAAATACGTTCTCTAATGAAGAGGCTTGTGTGCTTATCCGTTTGGCTGATCTTTATTTGATGAAAGCGGAGGCTTGGAACGAGTATTTGGAGATTCCCGATAAGGAACACGTCTATGATCCGTTGAACGCGGTGCGTGAAAGGGCCGGAATTCCCGATGTGGAAGAGGCATGGCAGAATTACTCTACGGATCCGGGAAAGGTGAGAACGAAGGTTGGTATGCGTCAGATTATTAGGCAGGAGTGGAATGTGGAGTTCGCTTTTGAAGGCAGGCGTTTCTGGAATTTACGTCGTTGGTTAACGGCTGCCGAAGAATTGAACGCAAAACTTTACGGGTGGCTTGTTACCGGGAAGACTCAAAGACAATTTTATAATAATTTCGAGGGGCCTGTGGTGGTGTGGTCTAAAAGGCAATTTATTGCCCCGAGAGATTATCTTTTCCCGATTCGTAGTGAGGAGATTCTTATTTCGGGTTGCGAGCAGAATCCCAATTGGTAAATAGATAAAAAATCAAAGAAGTATGAAAAAGTTAATATATATATTATTGGCACTTTGGGCGTTTTACGGTTGTCAGGATGACGATGCTTATTTTGAAACCTCGATACCGGCTGAAAATTTGTCTTTTACTCCTATCCCGGGAGGAGCTATTATGCATTACAAGTTACCTTCCGACGGGGACATTCTTTATATTCGTGTACGTTACGAGGATGCTTTCGGTAAAGCGATGATTTGCTCCGGTAGTTACGCGTGTGATTCCTTGGTTTTATTGGGTTTTAATGAAGCGCAAAAGGGGGTGCCAGCCCGTGTGACTCTTTGTAATAATAATGATTTGGAGTCGGAACCTGTGGATGTAACTTTTGACACGAAAGATTCGGGACCTGTATCCTTTTTTGAGCATTTGGAAGTTTATCCTGCTTGGGGTAGTATTTGCCTCAACTATGATATTAAAGAAGAGTCGAAGGGAATGGCGCACGTGTTTTATGTTGGAGAAGATCCTGTGAGTAAACAGCCGGACACGCTATTGATTAATAGTTTTGTTTTGGCTCAAGGAGCCGGTTCTTTACAAATAACCCCTCAACAAGTTCGTCCTTCTTATGATGTTGTGGTTCGCACGGAAGATTTTCGTGGGTATATGGTGAAAGAGAAGGTGTGGCAAAATGTAGAACCTTTGCAAATTGAAAAATTGAATCCAGTTGATTTTGATTTTTATGATCCGGAAAACTTTTCAATAGAAGATCCAGTGTACAGATTAGGTAAATCATATTTGTTTGATGGAGATTTAAAAGGAGAATCTTGTTTTGGTTGGGAGGGATGGGATAATTTCTGTACTTATCTGTCAAAAGAGCATTGTCTCGGTAAACCATTATTTATTATTGATATGAAAGAACAGAAACTTCCTGCTGAATTTAGGCTTTATGCTATGTTGTATGTGCGAAACTCTTTTCCCATGGGACCTAGTGATTGGTATCCCGGATGGTTAGAAAAATACGGTGATATTTGGACGAGTTGTTATGCATCTAAATTACCAAGTAGCGTAACCGTTTACGGTTCTAATGATATGGCAGATGATGCTTCATGGGAAGAAATTGTGCATTTCGAGCAAGATCGGGAGATTGACAATGAATTGAGATGGTGTAAACGTTGTAATAATGGGGACTATGAATATGAAATTCCAAGTTTGGACGCTCTTTCTTTTGCAGAGCCTTGTTATATGCGATTAAGTTGTCCGGCTACCGGAAATGAATATCGTTATGTGAAATTCGTGATAAATGAGGTGTTTTATAATCCTGCGGGTTTTGAAAATGCCACGAGTGGTTCTAATTATAACAAACATGTAACTATTCACGAATTGGAAATTTATACAGCAAAATAAGGTCGTGTTATGAAATTGAAAAGATATTTATGGTTTATCGTTTCCCTGTTATTTTTTGGGGGATGCGAAAGTTTGGAAGATACGTATAGTGATTATGCCGGGGAAGGTACGATTCGTTATCTGGGAAAGTGCAATGATTTATCTGTGAAGCCCGGTTGGCAAAGATTAATCGTAACGTGGACAAATCATGTAGATCCGGCAATAGACAAGGTTAAAGTCAGTTGGACATTAGATGGGATTACGAGAGATTCCTTGCTAGAGAAAGGAACCACGGAATGTAATATACGGAATTTGGAAAATGCAACTTATGAGGTTGCCGTGTGCAGCGTGGATAAAGATGGGAATTGTTCGTTACCTGCTTTAACTAGCGAACGACCTTATACGCTTGACCACGAGAGTATAAAGTCGTTCACGCGAATGTTTGACAAATATTTCTTTGTTGGGAAGCATTTGGCGATTGTTTTTAGCGAGTGGCAAGGTGATGTTGAAACAGCTAGTTTAAATTATTATTCGGGAGGAGAACGTAAGATTTTAGAATTAGATAGCGTTTTTGTTACCGATAATAAATATTGTTTGGTTCCGGATGAGATAGATGCGGGAACAAAAGTAACGATTAACCGTAGTGGGCGATTGACTGGATGTTCGGATTTGATTGTTTTCAATCCTTATGAGTTGACACGTGATAACCGAACCTATACACCCGATTTTAAACAATGGCTCCGGGAAAAATATGGACAGTCGGAAATTACGGAAGCATTCGTGAATGCCCGAACAGAATTGGAAATAGATTATGATATAAATTCGTTTGAGGATATATTGAATTTCCCGAATTTGAAAACGTTGGTCTTGGGGAAAAATCGTTATTTGAGTGAAGGCAACTTGGGTAAAAATAAGAATGCAAGTAAGGTTTCCGATCTTGAAATCAGTACGTTTGCGCTGGATGTTGCTTGTAAAGTAAATGGGTTGAAGGTGGAACGCTATAACGAGCATTATTTCCCGATTGGGGAACATTCTTTTATCGATGATCTGCCTAATCCAAAGCTTCCGGAAGACTTATCTTTCCTTAATAGTCAAAATTGGACGTATTCTTGTTCGAATGAAGAATACGAGTATGGAATTGATTTTATATTTGACGAAAGCTCCACGAGAGGATGGCAACCGTCAATACATTCTAAACTTCATACTTACGAGATGGTTGTAGATATGCAAGAAACTCAAACCGTAAATGGAGTACTGGTTACCCAGAAATTGTCGGTTCCTTCTTCCGCGTACGAGAAATGTATTGCTAAGAAAATCCAGATTAAGGTATCTGTGGATAATAAAACTTGGAAAGATGCAACTCATGTAATAGAGAATACTTTGGGAAATACGGTTGGAGAAAGTACAATGATTATACTCCCTGTTCCCTTGCATGTTCGTTATTTGAAATTTGTTGTAAGAGATCAAGCCTACAACAAAACTTTTTATACTATATCATTGGGTAAAATAAAAGTGTTTTAAGCGTGTAAGGTGTATAATTAAACCTATAAGTAAAGACCGACCGAAAAGTAAAATTTTCGGTCGACTCTTTTTTTATTCTCTTCTGGGTAAGAAAAAAGGAGTGTATTAAATATTTCAAGTTTGTTTGAAATTACAAAGCCTCGATTTCTTTCAAAGACAACCCGGTCACTTGGGCAATGGATTCCGTGGACATGCCGAGTGCTTTCATGTTGCGGGCTACTTTTCGTTCACCTTCTTTAATACCTTCCTTGATACCCTTTTTAATACCTCGAGCTAACCCTTGTTGCTCGGCGCTGTAAAATAATGTTTTTTCCGTGCTAATGGTATCCCAGAATTTTTCATAGCCAAGAAGTTGCGCAGGAGTAAATGCCGCTTCCTCGATAGCTTTGACAGCTTTGTTTACCTCTGGGTTGGATAATAAATCTTCAGGTACGAAAACGGTGTGTTCGTCAATTTCCGTGAGGTATCGTAGCCAGAGAGCCTGCATTTTCTTTTCGGTATAGGTGTGCGGTGTAAATTTGGGTAGTTCCACGAACACGAGTTGTAAGCCATTAATCACTTTGTTGGAATCCTTGTCATGCACGAGTTTGTAGTGATGATAATATTCCTTCATCTCCGGTTCGAAAATATCGTTCACGAGATTGAGTGAATAAACAGGTTGTAACAAGTGATAATTTTCCCCGTTGCCGATTTGTCGCACGTAGGCTTTCGAGGCGTTGAATAATACCCTGTACTTGAATTCCGGCGACCATATCATTTGCATCTCGACGATAAATTGCCTTCCCAACTTGTCTTTGCACCTCACGTCAACAATACTGTTTTTTTTCCATGGATTGTCGGGCACCATTTCAGTCGGCAAATACTCTATGTCCGTGATTTCTTCCTCGGGAGCGAGAGGAAGCAAGGCGTTGAGTAAACTCATTACCAAATCGGGATGTTCTCCAAATACCCGTTTGAATGTTAAGTCTGCTTTGGGGTTCAAGTATTTCATGGCGTCTTGTTATTTATTTGTTTTTCAATCAATACAAAATTAAGGATTTAAATTGAATCTTGCAATTATAGCTGGTATGGAATCAGGTATGTTTTTCGTTGAGAACGGGAAGAAAAGAGGGTGAGAATAGGAAGAGAACGGGCTACAACTCCAGAGATACTCTCGAGTACCACCCGACTAACACCGGATACGTCCATTGGAATACGATTTGTATAGTGATGGAGTTGTTCGGGTGAATCTTTATCATATCAAGATTTCTTCCCGTTTATGTGGAAAATTGGACGAGAAGCATGGATGATTTATTTTCTTTTTTTTGTTTGCTTGTTTTTTTAGTGTATTTTCTTAAATTTGTGAGGATTACATGATTAACGAAGATACTTATGGTGAGTCGGGGGAAACAGACGTGTAGAATCTTGAAAGAGATTCAGAAACAAATAGCGGAGAGTACATCGTTTTCGTGTGCTGGTATCAAGCTGATTGCTTGGGTACTTATGTGAATGAGGAAATAAAGATACGATAACAGATGAATAATTGGGGATTGGCACCAAAAGTTTTAGGGATTGAACGTCACCGTTTGCAGACGGACGGGGAAGGGGGTTCCACGTTGGTGGCGTTTCATGGTTGCCCGTTGCGTTGTCGGTATTGTTTGAATCCGCAATCGCGGGATGAGGTTTGTGTGGGAGAGGAGGAGATTGTTGTCAAAGGTCGGGTGACGGATAGTGTGGGGAACCCGTTGGTGAGCGCGCATATCGTGGAAAAGGGGACAACAAGGGGTACATGTAGTGACAAAGATGGGTGTTTTAAGTTACGGGTGTCGGGCAGGTTACCGATATGCATTTCGTACGTGGGATATGAAACGAAAGAGGTTTGGGTGCCGAAGTGTGGGTTTTCTGATTTGAGGGTTGTGTTGAATACTGAAGTCATAGCATTGAATGAAATTGAATTAGATAATTATTTGCGTGTCCATAAAAAGTATGTTTTAACAGGGGCGGTTGTTACCATGGGGGCATCGCCTTTACAAGCAGACGGAACGTTTCGGGTAGAAGGGCGTGTGGTGGATGAGAACGGAATCCCTTTGTTGGGTGTTGAAATCTATCGTAAACGGTGTAAAAAAGAAATCCACGTGTGTTATGTCAAGCATAAGGGAGAGTTTGAGTTTCCCTTGAAACGGCGTAGGCAGCTTTGGTTTGTTAAGGAGGGGTATTTGCCGCAGAAGGTGAAGGTCAAGAAGAAAAATGCCAAAGGTTTGCAGGTGGTGCTGAAAAGAGAAGAATGATTTTGCAGGTGAGTGGATATAAATTAACCCCAGAAGTTCGATAACGACTTCCGGGGTTAATTTGTTTTATTTTTACGGCTTTCGGTAAATATTATAGCGCATTGGCATCAACCACCACGTCTTTGCTGTATTCACCGTTAGCTAATTTTTGAGCCACGTTTTTGAACGCTTTCACCGTGTAGTCCACATCTTCCAGCGTGTGCATAGCGGTCGGAATCAGGCGGAGTAACAATTGTCCTTTCGGGATTACGGGGTAAACCACGATAGAGCAGAACAAGTTGTAATTCTCACGTAAATCCATAGCCACTTGGGTACCCTCGGCAACGCTACCGGACAGGTAAACGGGGGTTACAGGTGAATTGGTAACACCGATGTTCAGTCCGTCTGCTTTTAAACCGGCTTGCAAGGCACGAACGATAGTCCATAATTTTTCACGTAATTCCGGACGGGTTCTCAATAATTCCAATCGCTTGATCGCACCTTCAACCATCGGCATCGGGAGTGATTTGGCGAAAGTCTGAGAACGCATATTGTATCTTAAATACATACAAATGTCTTCATCGCAAGCGATAAATGCTCCGATACCTGCCATCGCTTTGGCAAAAGTGGCGAAATAAAGATCGATTCCGTCCATTACCCCGAAATGGTCGCCCGTTCCGGCTCCATTGGGACCCATGGTTCCGAAACCGTGAGCGTCATCCACGAGTAAACGGAAGTCAAAGTCTTTCTTCATGGCAACGATTTCGTCCAATTTACCGAGGTCGCCAGCCATACCGAATAGACCTTCGGTCACAACCAAGATACCGCCACCGGTGTTCTCAACCCATTTGGTCGCTCTTTCCAGTTGTTTGCGGAGGCTATCCATGTCATTGTGCTGGTACACGTATCTTTTCGCGGGAGATAAGCGAAGACCGTCCATGATACAAGCGTGGTCTTCCGCGTCATACACGATGCAATCGTGACGGCTGGTCATGGCGTCGATGATTGACACCATTCCTTGATAACCGAAGTTCAGCAAAAATGCATCCGGTTTGCCGACAAATTCAGCTAACTGTGATTCCAGATACTCGTGACGAGAAGTCTGTCCGCTCATCATACGAGCACCCATCGGGTATGCCATTCCGTATTTAGCAGCGGCTTCAGCATCCGCTTTCCGAACTTCCGGGTCGTTAGCAAGACCGATATAATTATTCAAACTCCAGTTTAATACTTCCTTACCGCGGAATTTCATACGAGGGCCTATTTCGCCCTCTAATTTCGGGAAAGAGAAATAGCCATGAGCTTGTTTGGCATATTGACCAATGTTTCCCTTCTGTTTTCTTACTCTTTCAAAAATGTCCACTTTGATAATATTTTGAAATTCTTAATTTTGTATTTCTAATATGGAAACAAAGGTAACTAAAAAAATGTATTCCGAATAGGTTCTGCCGAAAAGTTGTGGGGCAGGGAAACGAAATACGCTTAAATACTTAGTCTTTTTTTCGCCGGTGGCGAAAGTTACAAGTTGCAGGTTACAAGTTCTTCATCCTAAATTTTAAATTCTAAATTAAATAAAAATCCTTTTGTAGATTGATTTTATTCATATATCTTTGCCTGATGCAAAAAAGGCACTTTATGATGAAGAATTTTATAGGATTTCTGCTTGTAATATTTTTGATGAGTTCATGTGGTGAATACCAGAAACTTCTGAAGAGCGGTGACAATCAACAGATTTATAAAAAAGCTGTGGAGTACTATAACAACGGGGATTACACGAAAGCGTCCAACTTGTTTGACGCCGTTCGCTTGGCTTTCCGAGGAAACACGAGGGGGCAAAGTGTGGCCTATTACCGGGCGTTCTGTAGCTTCAACCAGAAAGATTATGAAGTGGCTGCCGAGTTGTTCAAAAATTTCGTGTCACAATACCCGGAAAGTTCTTATGCTGAAGAATGTCTTTACATGATCGGGTATTGTAATTACAAGGCATCCCCGAAAGCCCGCTTGGATCAGACGGTGACTCAAAGTGCTATTGAGAGTTTCAATTTGTATTTAAGCCGTTACCCCAACAGTACCCGTAAGGAACAGATTAACGCGTACATGGATGAAATGCGGGATAAATTGTCATATAAAGATTATCTAAGTGCCCGGAATTATTACTTGAGAGAAAGATATAAAGCTGCCGTGGTGAGCTTGGAAAACTGTTTGAGAGATTATCCCGGTTCCAAATACCGTGAGGAAATCATGTACATGTTGTTCAATTCCAAGTACGAGATGGCTGTAAATAGTGTCGAAGACAAGAAATACGAACGTTACAACGCGGCGAAAGAGGAGTACTATTATTTCGAAGAGGAATACCCGGAAAGCCGCTATGCCAAAGAGATGGCTAAGAAGTACGAGGATATCAACGAGTTCTTGAAAACGTATGATATCAATGAAGAGGATGATTAACCAGATAAAATAATAATATTCAAATTAACCATGGTAGATTTTAAGAAAGTTAAAGCGCCGAATAATACTATTACTCGCAATCCGGCTGTATTGGCTAGTAAAGCTGATAATATTTACGAGGCTGTTGCGGTAATCGGTAAGAGAGCTAATCAGATTTCGGTTGAAATGAAAGAGGAGTTAAGCAGGAAACTTCAAGAGTTTGCCTCTTACGCGGATAATTTGGAGGAGATATTTGAAAATCGGGAGCAGATAGAGATTTCCAAATATTACGAGCGTTTACCTAAACCGGTATTAATTGCTACTCAAGAGTTCGAGGACGGGGATATCTATTTCCGTGCATCGTCCAAGGACAAGGTTGAGGCAAATAGTGCGGGAGAGGAATAGTTCGATTTTTAAAAGAATAATATACCTGAAAGTGATCCGCTTTCAGGTATTTTTAGTTTTGAACGCGTTATGCTAAAAGGGAAACATATTATACTGGGAATTACGGGTAGTATCGCGGCTTACAAGGCTGCAACGCTGACTCGTTTGCTCGTGAAAGAAGGGGCTACCGTGAAAGTGGTCATGACACCGTTGGCGAAAGAGTTCATCACCCCCTTGACGATGGCCACGTTGTCCAAAAGTCCGATTATGGTCGATTTTTATAATCCGGAAAACGGGGATTGGAACTCTCACGTTGATTTGGGATTGTGGGCGGATCTTTATTTGGTGGCGCCCGCCTCGGCTAACACGATCGGGAAAATGGCGAACGGGATAGCCGACAATCTGCTGCTGACGACTTATCTTTCCGCCAAATGTACGGTGATGGTTGCCCCGGCAATGGATTTGGATATGTATCGTCATCCGGCGACGCAACGAAATCTGGAGATATTAAGGTCATTCGGGAATATTATTATTGAACCGGAAAGCGGAGAACTTGCCAGTGGACTGATCGGGAAGGGAAGAATGGAAGAGCCGGAACAAATTGTCGAATTTTTGAAAAGGCATTTTGAACGGCAGGAAGATTTCAAGGGAAAGAAAGTGTTGATCACGGCGGGACCTACTTATGAAAAAATTGATCCGGTTCGTTTTATCGGGAATTATTCTTCCGGTAAGATGGGAATAGCTTTGGCGGAAGAGTTAGCGGGACGCGGGGCAGAGGTATTGCTTGTTTGTGGTCCCGTGAATCAGAAGACAAGTCACCCTGCTATCCATTGGGTGGATGTGGAGTCCGCTTCACAAATGTGTGAGGTTGCCGTGAAGGAATTTCCCGGTTGTGATTTGGCTATATTAAGTGCGGCGGTAGCTGATTTTACCCCGAAAGAGAAAGCAAATTGCAAGATAAAACGGGAAAAGGAAGATTTGCTACTGGAATTGATGCCGACTCAAGACATTGCGGCAGAGTTGGGACAGATGAAAAAGGATTCGCAATTGCTGGTGGGATTCGCGTTGGAAACGAATGACGAAGAGAGTAACGCGTGTTCTAAAATGCAGCGGAAGAATTTGGATATGATCGTGCTGAATAGCTTGAATGATAAAGGGGCCGGTTTCGGTGGTGATACCAATAAGGTTACAATCATGCACCGGGAGGGAGAAAAGAACGTCTACGAGTTGAAGACGAAGGTAGAAGTGGCAAAGGATATTGCGGATCAAATAGCTGCAAGATATTTGATGGGTTCATAAAGTTGAGCTTTCAGCTCTTAAAGTTTATAAGGTTTATAAGGTAACGGGAGTCCTTCGGACGAGTTCATAGACTTTGTGAACCTTATAAACTTTATAAACCTTTGACTGAAAGGGCAAATACTTTTGCCCTTTTCGATGGGTGAAATATTTTGGAAAATAAAAATGAAAATCACTTTGTTCGGATAGAAATTATATCTAATTTTGTATTCCGATATGAAGATAGAACATCAAAATATTCGGCGAAGATTGTTATTATGCCTACAGTTCAGGCAAAAACATGATCGTTGCTGTTTTAAGATACAGAAAACCAACATTGTCGTTAGTTGACAACGTTGGTTTTTTTTTATATGGATGAGAAAGAACATAAACACTTAAATGTAGCAATATGAATAAACGTAGCTTAGTATCCATTACCGACTACTCGAAAGAGGACATTCTGGAAGTATTGAAAATCGCTTCTGAATTTGAGAAAAACCCGAATCGCAATTTGTTGGAAGGAAAGGTAGTAGCATCATTGTTTTTTGAACCGTCTACCCGTACGCGATTAAGTTTTGAAACGGCCATCAGTAGAATGGGAGGCCGCATCGTGGGATTTTCCGATGCATCGTCTTCCAGTACAACGAAAGGAGAATCTTTGAAAGATACGACCAAGATGGTGGATAACTACTGCGATCTGATCGTGATGCGCCACCCGTTGGAGGGAGCTGCCCGTTTCGCGAGTGAAGTTGCCAACGTGCCGGTGATCAATGCCGGTGACGGGGCCAACCAACACCCGACGCAGACGATGTTGGACTTGTACTCGATATACAAGACACAAGGTACGCTTGAAAACTTGAATATATTCATGGTGGGTGACTTGAAGTACGGGCGTACGGTTCACTCTTTGCTACAAGCCATGAGTCACTTTAACCCCACTTTCCACTTTATTTCACCGAAAGAGTTGGAAATGCCTCAAGCTTACAAGTTGTTCCTCGACAAATTGCACATTCCTTACTACGAGCACTCGGAATTGGACGACGTGATTAATGACGCAGATATTCTCTACATGACTCGGGTGCAACGCGAGCGTTTCGCTGACCCGTTGGAATACGAGAAAGTGAAAAACGTGTATATACTGAAGAATTCCATGTTGGCAGGAACGAAAGACACGATGCGTATTCTCCACCCGCTACCCCGTGTGAACGAGATTGACGAGGATGTGGACGATAACAAGAAGGCATACTACTTCCAACAGGCTCTGAACGGCGTGTTTACCCGTCAGGCAATTATTTTCAAGACATTAGGTTTAAAATGGTAATTAAAGAAGAAAAAGATATGGCAGCAAAAAAAGAATTACAGGTGAGCGCCGTGGAAAACGGTACGGTAATAGACCACATTCCTGCTGGTAAATTGTTTGACGTGATCAACGTGTTGGGGATTCAAGATCTGGAGAACACGGTTACTTTCGGGTATAACCTTGTTAGTAGTAAGCTGGGAAAAAAAGCGATTATCAAAATCTGGGATAAATTCTTGAAGGATGATGAGGTGAATAAATTGGCTTTGGTTGCTCCTACTGCCAAAATCAATATTATCCGGGATTTTGAAGTATCGGAAAAGAAAGCCGTGATGGTACCGGAGCACGTGGAAGGCATAGCTAAATGCGTGAACCCGAAATGTATCACGAACAACCAGAAGGTACGTACGAAATTTGATGTGGTAGGTAGTTCTCCGATCGTTTTGAAATGTCATTATTGCGAGAAATTGACAGATCAAGAGCATATTGTGATTATCTAAGATAGACACTCGAAATTGAAAATGAGGCTGACCGCTTGCCGGAAAGCCTCATTTTGTTTTTATCAGACAGGGTTATTCCTTCTTGACCGATTTTTCTTTTTGTTTTATTTTCACGGACTTGCTGGCTGTAAATTTGATGTAATCGTAGGGTAAATAGGTTTCTACTTTGTTCGTTGCCAGGTTGAAACGTTCTCTTTTCTTTTGCTGTTTCACGCTTAAGGTTCCGAAATCTTGAATAGTTATCTTTTCTCCAGCTTCTAAAGATTCCAGAATGCAAGAGATGAAAGTGTTGATAACAAGAGTAGAAACTACTTGGCTTTGCCCGCATTTCTCGGCAACTCTTTTGGCTAATTCTCTTTTGTTCATAATTAATTTTCGCGTGGTATTTGAGTTTATATTTTAATTTTGAATGATTTAACGCTATTTTGGCAATAATCTGTCAAAATATTCGTTCATTTGCACAGACAAATATACCAATTTTTGAAAAAACTGAGTCAATCGTTACTAAAAATATTACGTATAAGTCGTTAGATTGTAAATTCAAATAGCTAAAATATCTGTTATCCACGCTAAAATGGGTGTCCAATTAAACGAACGTTTTTATTGACAACTGTATTGCTGTGTATTTGATGATTATGACTTTGTAGTTATAAAATTGCGACCCTTTGTCTGAAGGTTCATATTTTATTTTTTAAAGTTTTGATTATGATAATAGGTTATTTGCGGGTCAGCACGGGGAAGCAACATGTTGAAAACCAAAAAGAAGAAATTCAGAAATTCGCGGCCCGAAGGAATTTGAAAATTGATAAATGGGTAACAGAAGTTGTTAGCGGTAAAAAGAATGAACACGATCGTAAGCTTGGAAAACTATTGAAAAGTTTAAGGAAGGGAGATGTGTTAATTGTGACGGAATTGTCCCGTCTAAGTAGGACTTTGTTGAATATCATGTCTATCCTGCACCGTTGTTTGGAAAAGGAGATTATCATTTATAGTACGAAAGATGGCTACGCTTTTGATAATAGTATAAACAGCAAGGTGCTGGCATTTGCGTTTGCGCTGGTGGCAGAGATAGAGCATAACTTGATTTCTATGAGAACGAAAGAAGCGCTGGCGCATCGGAAGTCGGAAGGTGTTCGCTTGGGACGTCCCCTTGGGGCTATAAAACAGCAGGTTATATTGGAGAACAGAGAAGAGATACATCGCTTGTTGAAGAGTGGAGTTTCGGTTTCGGCTATCTGCCGGATGTATAACGTATCGCGGGAAACATTCTATACCGTGAATCGGAAACATCCGTTGATATAATAAAAAGGCTGCCAAAAAAGTGAATTGGCAGCCTCGTTTTGTTTTACAAACGTGTAAACTTTATTACTCTTCCAAGAAGTTAGGATACATATAATTTGTAGCCGGTACAAATGTTTCTTTAATCGCTTGCGGGGAAACCCAACGCAATAAATTAAAGATTGTACCTGCTTTATCGTTTGTTCCGGATGCGCGTCCGCCACCGAAGGGTTGTTGGTCAACAACCGCACCTGTCGGCTTGTCGTTGATGTAAAAGTTCCCGGCGGTATGTGTCAGACGCTCTGTCATTCGCTCGATATTAGTCCGGTCTTTTGAGAAAATTGCTCCGGTAAGAGCGTAAGTGGAAGTTTTATCCAGAATATCCAGTGTTTCATCCACTTTCTCCGGATCGTAAACATACGTCGTGAGAATCGGGCCGAACAGTTCCTCGCGCATCGTGATATAATCCGGTTTAAACGCTTGGATTACGGTCGGTTGTATGAAATATCCCGCGCTCATATCATAATGACCGCCGGCAATAACTTCGGCATCAGACGATTTGTTTGCTTCGTCAATAGCGTTGGCTAATTTAACGAAAGAAGCCTCGTCAATAACAGCGTTCACGAAATTCGTGAAATCTTCGACACCGCCTACTTTGATAGCAGCCAAGTCTTTTTGCACGTAGCTTTCGACTTCCGGCCAGATATTTGAAGGTATGTATGCACGCGAAGCGGCAGAACATTTTTGTCCTTGATACTCGAAGGCTCCCCGTACGATAGCGGTAGCTACTTCTCTCGGGCAAGCTGTCGGGTCAGCGAAGATATAATCTTTACCTCCGGTTTCACCAACGATTCTCGGGTAACTCCGGTATTTGTCGATATTCTTCACGATGGTAGCCCAAATGTCGTTGAATACTTGGGTGGAACCGGTGAAATGAATACCTGCAAATTCTCTATGTGAGAATATCACTTCGGAAGCCGTAGGCCCGGAACAGTACACCAGATTGATTACACCGTCGGGTAAGCCTGCTTCTTTCAGGATTTCCATGATCAAGTGAGCGGAATAAACCGCGGTCTTCGAGGGTTTCCACACGCAAACATTACCCATAAGAGCAGGTGCTCCCGGAAGGTTTCCGGCGATAGAGGTAAAGTTGAACGGGGTTAATGCAAAGATAAATCCTTCCAGCGGACGCCAAACCGTACGATTCCAGATTCCGGGGGCAGAATTCGGTTGCATGTGATATATTTCATACATATTCTTCACGTTGAAACGGAAGAAGTCGGCTAACTCGGCGACAGCATCAATCTCGGCTTGAAAAGCATTCTTGGATTGTCCTAACATAGTCACGGCGTTCATTCGTTGACGGTAGGGACCCGATAATAAATCGGCTGCTTTCAAGAAAATCGCGGCACGGCTCTCCCAGCTCATTTTTTCCCATTCCGGTTTTGCCTTTAACGCGGCGTCAATAGCCATTTGCACGTGGCTCGCGTCACCTTGGTGGTAGTGTCCCAGCAAATGATGGTGATCGTGCGGCGGACGGATATCCATTAATTTATCGGTGCGGACTTCTTTGCCCCCGATGATCATTGGAATATCCACAACTGTAGCACGCAAAGCATTAAGTTGTGACTTCAACTCTTTTCTTTCCGGAGAACCCGGCGCGTAGCTCTTGATGGGTTCATTGGTAATGTTAGGTAATTTGAATACTCCTTTGGACATATTTTATTCTTTTTTGTAGTTAGTATTTTTCAAGATTTCCCAAATATACAAAAATATTTTAAGGATAAAACATGACATATGTTAGTTTTCGCATTTTTAAATGTAAATTTAGTTGTTTCGTGCAACAAAATAAGTTTCGTATATTTGCATCCGTTAAATACGGAAGGTTTCAATTTTCAAGTTATTGTAATGATTTCAATTAATAATGTAAGTGTTTTATTCGGGGATTACGCATTGTTGGATTCCATCTCGTTTCTGGTAAACAAAAGGGACAGAATAGGTCTGACCGGACGTAACGGGGCGGGCAAGTCTACTTTGTTGAAAATTCTTGCCGGGGTGCAGGAACCGTCCGCAGGAAGTGTGTCGATGCCCTCCGGTTTGAAGGTCGGTTATTTGCCCCAGACGAAAGTGTACGCGGAAGGGAAAACCGTGCGGGAAGAGGCGGGGACGGCTTTCAATGACGTGTTGGGATTGCAACGGGAAGTGGAGAGATTGCATGCCGAATTGGCGGAAAGGACAGATTACGAATCCGACAGTTACATGTCTTTAATTGATAAATTGAACGAGAAAACCGAGATGTTGCATATGCGGGGAGCCGATAATATGAACGGAGAGGTTGAGGTCGTGTTGAAAGGATTGGGATTTCGTCAAGAAGATATGGATCGTCGTTGTGAAGAATTCAGTGGCGGGTGGCGTATGCGTATCGAGTTGGCGAAGATATTATTGGCACGTCCGGATGTCTTTTTATTGGACGAGCCGACGAACCACTTGGATATAGAATCCATTTCATGGTTGGAATCATTCTTGCAGGGATACCCGGGGGCGGTAGTGCTTGTTTCGCACGACCGGGCTTTTTTGGATAATATCACGAGCCGTACTGTCGAAATATCTTTGAGTAAGATATACGATTATAAAGTATCTTACACGAAATTTACCGAATTGCGCAAGGAGCGGATCGAACAGCAATTGCGTGCTTACGAGAATCAACAGAAACAGATTAAAGATACGGAAGACTTTATAGAGCGTTTCCGCTACAAGGCGACGAAAGCGGTACAAGTGCAATCGCGCATCAAACAACTGGAAAAGATAGAGCGGATTGAAGTGGAACAGGAGGATTCCGCACGAATTAACGTGCGTTTCCAACCGGCTGTACGTTCGGGTGATGTGGTGGTGAGCGGTCGTGATTTGACGAAAGCTTATGGCAATCACGTGGTATTGCAGGACGTGAATTTGGACGTGTTGAGAGGGGAGAAAGTGGCTTTCGTGGGAAGGAACGGAGAGGGAAAAACCACTTTGGTGAAAATGATAATGGATCAGATTCCTTACGAGGGGACGCTAAAGATCGGACATAACGTGAATATCGGGTACTTCGCACAGAATCAGGCGGATTTACTTGATCCCTCATTGAGTGTACTCGACACTGTGGATCAAGTGGCAGTCGGGGATATACGGAAAAAGATACGGGATATTCTGGGGGCTTTTTTGTTCTCGGGAGAGGATGTTGACAAGAAAGTGAAAGTGCTTTCCGGGGGAGAACGAACCCGGCTTGCTATGGTACGCCTGCTGTTGGAACCCTACAATGTGCTGATTCTCGACGAGCCGACGAACCATTTGGATATGCGCACGAAAGACATTTTGAAAGATGCCTTGAAGAAATTCGACGGTACCGTTATCGTTGTATCGCACGACCGTGATTTCTTGATCGGGTTGGCTGATAAAGTGTATGAATTCACGAATAAGAATATAAAGGAATATTTGGGTGGGGTGACTCACTTCTTGGAAGCGAAAAAGCTAGAGTGTTTCCGGGAGTATGAACAGATGCATCCCCGGAAAGTGCAGGTGGAAGAGAAGGTGGCAGAACAACCCGTTTCCGAGAATAAAGCTGCTTTCGAGGAACGTAAACAGTGGAATAAGGAAATCAAGCGTTCGGAGGTGAAAATTGAAAAATCGGAGTTGGAGATTGCCGATTTGGAACAAGCGATAGTGGATGCCGAGGGAAAAATGGCAACAGGGACGATTAGCGATGAGCTACTGAAGACGTATGATGAAGCGAAAAAACGCTTGGAAGCGTGTATGAGAGAGTGGGAAGAAGAGAACGAACGCTTGGAAATGCTGAAATCGAAGGTCGGGAATTAATCGGCAATCGTCAAATCACGAAATTATTAAATTGTAAATTGAATAGGTAAGATGGCAAAGTTTAAACAAGAATGTATTTTCGGAATCCGTGCCGTACAGGAGGCGATACTGGATGAAAAAGAGATTGATAAAGTAATGTTCAGACAAGGGATAAAGGGTGATTTATTCCAACAGTTGTTCGCGTTGGTGCGTGAACGTCAGATTCCGTTCCAGTATGTTCCGGAAGAAGTATTTAAACCGTTTGCCGGACGCAACCATCAAGGGGTATTGGCTGAGGTTTCCCCGATACCTTATCAAGATATCGATGAGGTAATCGGTAGCGTGGTTGCGGCAGGAAAGACCCCGTTCGTTTTGGTGTTGGACAGAATCACGGACGTGCGCAATTTGGGCGGAATTGCTCGTACGGCGGAATGTGCCGGGGTGGATGCGATTCTGATTCCCAACAAAAATTCAGCGAAAATATCATCCGATGCCATCAAGACATCAGCGGGAGCGTTGTATCATTTACCGGTGTGTCGGGAGAAGAACCTGAAGAAAACAATCCGGGAATTGAAACGGAGGGGATTGACCGTGTTTGCAGCCACAGAGAAAGCTGATAAGTTCTACACCGAGGCAAACATGAAAGACGGATGCCTGCTTATCATGGGGTCGGAGGATACCGGTATAGATGAAGAGTTGTTGGCTTTGGCGGACGAACGTATCAAGATACCCCAACTCGGTAAAATCGAATCGCTGAATGTTTCCGCTGCCGCGGCTATATTGATGTACGAAGCCGTACGACAGAGGTCGTAATTTATTATCGATTGTATAACCTTGAGTCGGTAAAGGATTCCCGTTTGGTCAGTTTCAAGTCTCTCAACATGGAAGAACGCACGTGTATCTCGAAGTTGTAGGACTGGTGCTGACCGAACGGCATACAATTGAATACCATTTCCCAACAATGCAAGTCCCGCGTGATACTGAAACTTGTTGAGGTAACTTCATTAGCTTTGAAATCATATCCCGATTGGAAAGATATTTTCCATTTCGGTGTCAACGAGAGATCTCCGTTGATACTTAAAATTTGTCGAATATCTCCTTTTCCCTTGGGGGAGGCCGAAGAGTAAGTTTTGGTATAATTCAGGTTGTACCTCAGACTCAGGTTCCAAGGAACATCAAAATCCATATAGTCATCGTAGTAACCGCCCACCATTTCGTTTTTCTTCTCTTTGTTTTTTCCGTTGTCACCCGATAGACTAAAGTTACTGGATATGGTAGCGTTTGTCAATCGCCCGATTCCACCGTGGTATTTATTGATTTTACGTCCGTTCCCATCGACAGCGTAAGGATCCAACGTTCCGGAGAAGTTCAAATCGACCTTATTGTTGAATACTTTGGTACGGGCGCTTAAACCGATAGTGGAAAATCTCATGCTATCCGCGAAAGGATTGTAAGAAACCCTTATCTGGAAACTCTCCAGTAGTTTTACTTTTTTGAATTGCTCATCCCCGGTCGTGTCATTATCGTTACGGACTTTCATCTCGACATTGTTGTCCAAGCTGAAACTGATGCTTCCCGATTGTGTGCCGATAGTCGTCTTCGGGGTATAAGGCAATCCCTCGTGAATAGCGTATTCGACGTATTTTTCCCCGTCAAAATATTCCTTCGTGTATTTGCCCAAAGGCTTTAACGCGGGCGTGTAGGACGCCGAGAAAGACGGGCGTATCATGTGACGGATAGCGGCAACCTTACTGCCCGGTTTGAACAAGAACATACCGTAAATGGTTGGCGTGTAGCCAATGGAGGCACTTGCCGAATAGTCATGCGAATAGTTCATACCCGGTATGACTCTTTTGACAACTTGTCCCCCGGCACGGCTGGTATCCGGTATCCATATTTTCTCGAAAGTTTTCGTGTTGAGGTACCCGTTATAGTTTAGAGAAGGGGTAAATGTCACGTCTTTCGCTATTTTGAAAGACAAGCTAAGCGGGATATTGTGCTTGAATCCGTTGTCCCAATCTCTTTCAAAAGATGATTTGAATAGTTTGTTTTCTTTTGTCTGTATATTGTTTCTTAGCTCAGCCGAATAGGAGATACCGATATTATCGTACCATTTCATTTCCCCCACCTTGTCTTTTTTACGGAAAGGATAGATTTGTGTCATGCGCAAGCTGATGTTTGGTAGCGTGAGGGAGATAGAGGTGTCCCGACTGTTCTGGCTGTGGCTGAGTGAGCCGCTTAAACTGAAAGGACTTTCCGGCCATTTCTTGCTCCAAGATATACTGGATTGCTTCCGTTGATTGGCAATATCATTTATATTGTTTCCGTTATAGTAATTATTGCTCGCGGAAGACATATCCACCGATGCCGAGAAAGAACTGTAAGGGTTGGCTTTACCGTCTTGCGAGTGAGTCCAGCGGACAGACCAGTCGGAAGATTCCTGATAGTCGGGCAGACCTTTTTCGCTCACGTGGTTCTTGCTCATCGTGGCGTTGAATTGCCCGTTGTATTTATATCTTTTTCTATACGTGGTGGCGTATTGCAATCCCCATGAACCGTTGGTATATATGTCCCCCGTGAGAGTCATATCAATATAGTCATTGATATAGAGGTAATATCCACCACCCCGCAGGTTGAAACCTCTCATTCGTTCCTCCCCGTATGTCGGCATGATGATACCTGATGTCCCCTTGTTCGTGATCGGGAAGAAACCGAACGGGATAAACAGGGGCAGGGGAACATCTTCGAGTTCCAAGTAGGTGAAACCCACGAAGATTCTTTTGTCTTTAATCATTTTCGCCCGGCTCATCCGAAGACGGAAGTGAGGATGGTCGTGATTGTCACACGTGGTATATGAACCGTGTACCACGCAATACACCGAGTCGCTCATCTTTTTCGTGGTTTGTCCCTGCACGTATCCTTCGCCTTCTTGCGTGATAATTTCTGTAATAAGTCCTTTTTTCGAATCAAAATTGTATCTCAACTCTTTCCCCTCGAATTCTTGCGCCCCGTCTTTGAATTTCGGGGTACCTGTAAGTTCTCCGACTGAATCGGGAACCCCGGTAGCGTATGCTTCTTTTTTTTCCATATCCAGTACGATATAATCAGCCTTCAGTTCGCTCGTGAGGTATTTCACGAACCCGTTACCGTACAAGTAAACTTTCTTGCCGTTGATGGAAAATTTCACGGAGTCGTCCGCGTTATAAGTGATTAAATCATTAAATAACGGTTTTGAAACCGTGGAGTCGTTCCGGATCGTGTCAATTGCCATACCTGTTGAATCATACACGATACGAATGCTGTCGCCCGGTTGCCCGGACGTGTCGCGGGCGAGGACGGGAAGTCTTTTAGGAGTCGGAATCGTGGTATCGAGATTGATGACAGGCCACTGATCTCTGACTTCTTTCGTGGTGTCACTGACAAATACATCAATTCCGTCTCCGAAAAGAAGCTCGGATGCAACACCGTTGGATGATAGTATTATCGGCAGGGCGATCATCGTTAAAATGATACATTTCTTAATAAAAAGCCCTGTATATAATCTAATTTGCAATTTAATATATTATTTTTGTGACTAATATTGCATGACGCATATAGCATTTTTGCTTTGCAAATGTAAGAAATAATGGTTGTTAATGGTCATGATTCTTTTTAAAAAGTTTTAAATACATGATAAATCAGTGCAGGTTTGTAGGTTTCTTGTTGGTTATCTTTCTGTTAGGGGGAATAAAAACTCTCGATGCTCAAGATAATTTGGGTAGAATTACTTGTATTTGTATTGACGCGGGACACGGGGGGAAAGACCCGGGTGCGATAAGCGGACGCTTGAGAGAGAAGGATATAACTTTGGCTGTTGCCTTGAAATTGGGGAAAATGATAAAGGATGCTTATCCGAATATCAAAATAGTGTATACCCGAACAAAAGACGTTGCGGTGGACTTGAGGGAACGGGGAAGAATAGCGAATAAAGCAAAAGCGCAGTTGTTCATTTCCATTCACGTGAACAAGTTTTCCAAGTCTACCGTGCGAGGGGTAGAAACTTACGTGTTGGGATTGCATAAATCGGAAGCGAGTTTTCAAGTTGCCATGAAAGAAAACGAGGCGATTCATTACGAGGAAGACTATTCGGTGAAGTACGACGGCTTTGATCCCAAGAAAGCAGAGTCCTACATCATGTTCAATTTTCTGAAGAACAGTCATTTGAAAAATAGTATGGAATTTGCGGCTCCCGTGCAGAATGAACTGGTGAAACGCACGAAAATGCCGGACCGGGAAGTACGGCAAGCCGGGTTTATCGTTTTGATGGATGTCGGGATGCCTGCCGTGTTAATAGAAACGGGTTTTATCTCGAACCCGCATGACCAGAAAATATTGACGTCGGAATCTGGGCAGACAAATTTGGCTCGTGCTGTTTTTTCGGGATTCCAATCGTATAAAAATAATGTGGAGCGGAATAGTGTCGTGATAAAGGTGGAAAACCCTGTCACTCAGTCTGAAGAAAAGAAAGTAACCGGAACGGAGAAGAAAAAAACGGAGAATGTTGTTGCTCCTCAAAATAAAAATGACTTATTTTACGCTGTTCAAGTAGCCTCGTCCAAGACAAGAATCAAGGATTTCGAGTATCTGAAGTTGAAAGAAAAGATAGAGGAGTTGAAAGGAGAAGAGCGTTACCGTTATTACGTCGGGAAAACTTCTACCTACGAAAAAGCGTTGGAAAACCAGAAGAGTATCCGGAAGGCGGTGAAAGACTGTTTTATCATTGCTATATATAAAGGTAAACAGATAACGGTCGCGGAGGCAAGAAAAATAGAACAAAAGAAGTAAAGAATAAAATTATACTCATGAAACTAAAAAGAGAAGCCAAACTGGCATTAACTGCAATAGCCGCGGTGCTTATTTTAATCTGGGGAATCAATTTTCTGAAAGGTTCGTCACTATTTGAATCTAAAAGTATATTTTACGGGGTATATAATAGCGTGGAAGGATTGAAAGTGTCCAGTGGTGTCGTGTACCGGGGATATCAGGTGGGGCAGGTCATCTCTATTCAGTTCACGGGTGAACGGTATGATAAAGTGCTGGTGAAGTTCTCCGTCAACAAGGGATTGGAGTTACCTTCCAATAGTTTGGCGATGATTCAGAGTGCCGATCTGATGGGTTCCAAGGTGGTGGATTTGATTCCGGGCGATTCTCCCGTTTTTGCCGTTAGCGGTGACACGTTGACTTCTAAAATAGAACAGGGATTGATGGAGCAGGTAAGTCGTCAAATGCTGCCTTTAAAGCAAAAAGCGGAACGTCTTCTGGGTTCTCTCGATTCCGTTATGGTTATTGTACAAGGCGTCTTCAATGAAGAAACCAAAAAGAATTTGAGTAATAGTTTTGCCAGTATAGATCGCACTTTACGGAATCTTGAAGGTGCTTCCAGTAATTTGGATACACTGATGCAGTCGGAATCCGCGCGTGTCAGCGAGATATTGCGGAATATAAATAGTATTACGGCCAATCTGTCGGATAACAATGAAGAAATATCCAATATACTGGGTAACTTCTCGGCGATCAGCGATTCCTTGCGTGGTGCCAGTTTGGGTGAGATGTTGACTAACGTCGATAATATACTTGCACATGTTGATACGATCTTTGCTAAAATAAACCGGGGAGAGGGAACGATTGGTGCTCTCGTGAATGATAATGACCTTTATTATAATCTGAATCAAGTGAGTGAAAATCTCAATCGTCTGTTAGTCGAATTCAGGTATAACCCAAGACGCTTCATTAACCTTTCCTTAATAGATTTTTCTTCCGGCAAGATCGGCTTGGATGAGTACGGAATAGTGATTTTCGAGTCGTCCGAACGTCTGGATATAAATTCGGAATTATATGTACAAAACTCTGGATTAAAGGAGATTAAGTATAAAGATAAGTATCTGTATATAATTGATAGTTTCAAGAAATTGAAAGCCGCGCAACGGAAATTAGATGATGTTATGAAACGTTACAAAGACGCTTATATAGTTAAAATTGACTTTGTCTGAAAAATAGAATGATTCTAAATAATGTATGTAAGGCATCTATTTTTATTAACATAAACCGAAACTTTTTAAAACTCTATTTTGATATTTCGAATCAATTTTTAGACCTAAGACTTAAAGCTTTATCTAGGAAAATCGCTCAAAATATTGTTACGTTTATGTTAAGATTGCAAAGGCAATTTTGTAATGCGGTCAATATGTAACAAATGAATTAATCTATTGGTTGTTAGTGTATTATATCTAAAAGATTGATACCTAACCCGTAAGCCATTCTTGGTAAAAAGCAAGCAAAAGGCTCATTTTTTTTAGAGAAATATTTTTTCGAATTTAGCGTTCTATTTCATATAGGATGAATAGGGAATAAAACGATATATATAAATGAAAAGGGATTGTAAAAGTGTTTGGTCGGAATGTCTGGACCTAATTAAAGAACAAGTGGCGCCAAGAACATTTAAAACGTGGTTCTTGCCTATACGTGCTTTGAACTTTCAGCAGGACGTGTTGACAATTCAAGTTCCGAGTCAATACGTGTACGAGTGTCTGGAAGAACACTTTGTGGAGATTTTGCGGAAAGCTATTCGTACCGTGATCGGTCCGAAAGCTAAACTGGAATATTCTGTTGTGGTAGAGGAGAGTCACCCTCGTGACCCGATATCAGTGACGATGTCTTCCACGCACGTGAAGAAGGTTGAGCCAAGTACCGTTTATCTGAACGGTAAAACAGGAGATAATGCCCCGAAAAATCCTTTTGAGCGTAATAATAATCGTGTACAGATTGACCCGCAACTGAACCCTTCCTATACATTGGATAGTTATATAGAAGGTAGCTGCAACCGGTTGGCAAAATCTGCCGCGGTAGCTATTGCCCAGAATCCCGGTGGAACGGCTTTCAATCCTTTGTTGATATACGGGGGCTCCGGTTTGGGTAAAACGCATCTGGCACAGGCAATCGGTATGGAAGTAAAGCAAAACCACCCGAATAAGGTGGTGTTGTACGTGACAACCAATGTCTTCCAGACGCAATTCACGGAAGCCGTGCGCAAGAACGAGATTAACGATTTCTTGCACTTCTATCAATTGATAGATGTGTTGATTCTGGACGATATTCACGAGTTGGCGGGGAAGACTGCCACGCAGAATACGTTTTTCCATATATTCAATCATTTGCATCAATCCGGTAAACAATTGATATTGACATCCGATCGTTCCCCGGCAGAATTGAGCGGATTGGAAGAGCGTTTGCTCTCTCGTTTCCGCTGGGGATTGTCGGCAGAGATAAAAGCCCCGGATTACGAAACGCGGGTAGCGATAGCCCGATACAAAGCCCGTAAAGACGGTATTGATTTCTCCGACGAGATATTGGAGTATATATGTAAATACGTGTGCACCAACGTGCGGGAATTGGAAGGAGCCATGATTTCTTTGTTAGCTCAAGCTACTTTTAATCATCGGGATTTGACGATAGATGTCGTTAAGGATATTTTGGGTAAAATGGTCAAAGACCAGAAAAAGGAACTGACCGTGGAATATATACAGGAAGTTGTTTGCCAACACTTCAATATGGCACCCGAACTGTTGCAGGAAAAAACACGCAAACGGGAAGTGGTGCAAGCCCGCCAGTTGGCGATGTATTTCAGCAAGAATTACACGAATGCCTCGTTGGCTTATATCGGGAAGCTGATAGGACGTAAAGATCACACGACGGTATTGTATGCCTGTAAGGCTGTCACCGACATGATGGAAACGGATCGTGCTTTCCGTGCCCAAGTGGAAGAGTTGCAAAAGAAACTCTATTGCGCGAATTAATTTCTCATGGAAGAGGATAAATATAGAACAGTAAACGCGATTGCCGAAGGCCTGTACAAGGAGAAAGGCAGTCGCTTTATTTCTTTTATTTACCCGGTGAAGACAGAGGAAGAGATTAAAGATATCCTGACAGAGATAAAAACCAAGTATTATGATGCCCGTCATCATTGTTATGCCTATTGTCTGGGGGCAAACCGGGAACGCTTTCGGGCGAATGACGACGGGGAGCCTTCCTCCACGGCAGGGAAACCCATTCTGGGACAAATCGTATCCAACGATCTTTCCAATGTTCTCGTGGTTGTCGTGCGTTATTTCGGGGGGATAAAACTCGGTGTATCCGGTTTGATTCAAGCGTACAGGGATGCCGCCGCCGATGCCATCCTCCATGCCGAGATTGTCGAACGCACGGTGGATGAAGAAATTCGTATCCGTTTCACCTACGTGGTGATGAATGACGTGATGAAAGTACTGAAAGAAGAAGAACCGGAAGTGCTATCCCGGAATTTCGAAATGGAGTGCGAAATGACTCTCTCTATCAGGCAGAAAGATATGCCCCGGTTGAAAGAACGCTTGTTGAAAATAGAGTCGCTCGCGATTGAAGAATAGTTCGTGAAAGCTTATCCGTGTTGTATCGCCATATTTTTTTCGAAAAAAAAGCCCCTTGTCTTTGGGAGTTTAAATAGAATTACTATCTTTGCATCCGCAATTGAGAAACACAATTGAAGGATTCAGTAGCTCAGCCGGTAGAGCACAACACTTTTAATGTTGGGGTCCTGGGTTCGAGTCCCAGCTGGATCACGGAAAGCTTTCTAAAACAATAATTTAGAGAGCTTTGTTTTTGTTTAGTACTATATCGGTTACTATTTCAGTAACGGTAGCTGATTCAGCATATTTTTGATTTTGATTGCGATACGCGGCATAGGTTCTGCCACGGTAAGGCCGACCAAATCGTATTCGGCGGCGATATCGTTTATTACCCGGACGACTTCCTTTATTTTCATTCCGTTAGGTTCTACTCCCACGCCTGCGATGATTTCAGCGGGATCCAGTACATCCAGATCGAAGTGGACGGCTACTTTAGATACTCCGCTTGCTTTCAGCCATTCCATGATTGCGAGGCTGTTATCTGCCACTTCACCGGGGGAGAGTCCTTTTATTCCTAGTTCCTTTTGCCGTTCCTGCATACCTTTATCCCATGAACGAACGCCGACGATCAACGCTTTCGAGGTGTCAAATTTACCGGGCAATGTACCGATGATTTCCTCGTCGCCCATTCCGAGGCAGGCCGTCAGCGCCATGGCGTGATAACCTTTGTATTCGTCATAGGGTAAGTTTACATCCGGGTGTGCGTCAATCCAGACGACGGCAACATCATCGGAATATTTTCCCGCTAAATACGTGAACGGAACTACGCTTACCGAACATTCTCCGCCAAGAGTCACGATCCTGTCGGGATTATTTTCACGTACCTTTTCGAGGGCGGCTTTGGTCTGTTTCAATATGATTTGTCGGGCACTGATGCCTTTCTCTACTTCCCGGTCGTTGATATCCTGCGAGATCGGTACTTCCACGGTCTTTTGAGAACTCTCGGGTGCTAACAGGTTCAATAACCGTGCGCCCAGATAATACCCTCTTGAAGCATCCTCCGCGGGAATGTCGGGCATCCAACGGTCAACAATTCCACCTTGCCATTGGGGATAGATTAAACGGAGTGTAGATGTTTTGCTTTTCATATTCTGACTATTAGTTACGGAGATAATTCCGACGAGTGATACTGCTGATAATAAAAGTTTTCTCATGTGCTTTATCTTTTGAAACAAAGATAGAGGGTTGCCGATTATTTGACAAGTACTGCTAAATTATTCATGTACTGATAAATTTACCCGTATACAATAAATGAATGTATATATATTATTTATTCGTTATAGATGATTATTTTTGTGGTAAAAAGAAATTATGTACGAGAGAAAAATACCTTTTGATATCGACTGCGGGATAAAAATAGCCATGGAAGTCATGGGAGGAAAGTGGAAAAGCTGTATTATTATAGAATTGGACAAGGGAGCCAAACGTCCCAGCGAATTGCATCGGTTGTTCCCGGATGCCAATCCCCGCGTGATTAATCAACAATTGAAGGAACTTGAAAAGTACGGCATTATCGAGAAGAAAATATATGCCGTACTTCCGCCTCATTCCGAATATTCGCTCACGTCGACGGGCAAAACACTTATCCCTGTCATTGACAAGCTGGAAGAATGGGGGGATTTTTTCCGCCCGACGATGAAAAAGATTCTTGAGGCAGAGGGGGGCTTCTAATTTGCGAAACTTGTGTCGGGGTGCCTGATTATGATTGTGGAAGCATTTATCCAAAAGTTTATCAGTCAATCAAAAGCGTGTTTGTAACTCTTGTTTATACTTTTGATTTATTTCCCTGAAAAAATTTTTAAAGTAGATGGAGGAAGTTCGACATTCTCGTTATATTGGGCGATTGTCAAAATGGAATGGTGGGGAGATTGAACTTTTTTCTCTCGTGTTCGGGCTAAAATAAGTTAAATAATAAGTATATATGATATATATGTATTATAGTTAGTTTATAGCATCTCCTATTCAACTCCTATTCAACTCCCATTCAACTCCTATTCATCTCCTATTTCAAAGGTAGAAAAATAGAAGTTTAATTGTAATTAAATAAAATTTGATAATAACAAAATATATGGAATATTCATTATTGATTCTTGTTAAATAACTGAATAGGGCAGTAATTTATCACGAACAGAGGTGGAAAACAGTGAAAAGTATTTTGATTCTGTTTCGCACGGGTTAGATACCGTTTTTAGGTCGTTATGTGAAGATTCACAATAGAAGTGCAATCTTCTGGTTATAATAGCTTTTTAAATTCTTCCATATCAGGCAGGGCATTCTTCATAAAATTGTCGCATATTTTTAATGCTTCGAATTGAGAAATCTCTTAAACTCGGCAACTCTACACCTTTGTTTTAATATTAATTTTCTTTTCGAGTTTTAAAACTCATGCAAGATTCAATGCAGTTTGAAATATTAGGCGATTTGCAAAACGGGGTATCACTACCACCAAGATAATGACCTTACAATAAACTGTATATATAAATCCTCCCTTATGAAGAATTATATCAAAAAGTGAGGGAGAAATTTCTGGATTATCTGCAAATGAATTATCTTTACAGATAAGAAGGTTATTCTCTCTTGCTCATTAGAGCCAATTTATCACAGACTTCAGAATAGTCTAAAGATACGAAAAAATTGTACTTCGAGTATGGGATAAGGTTGAAGCGAGGGAGTTTTTTTATCTTATAGGCGTAAAAATCAAAGATTTTTATGTAAGTTTGAATCTAAAAGGATTAAATTGTGAAATAGATTGTGAACTGAATACAATGGTCTACCACTTCTACGGTTTTATCTACGTGGAAGTATTAATTGTTGTACTGAACGAAAATAACAGGAAATACGAGCATTGAGTGTAGGTGGAATGGAAATGAGAGATAGTTATATAAAAGAAGAATCAAGATAGAACAAAAATAATTTTGAATATGGAAAATAATTTGAATAAGGATATTATTATACGGCGACTTGCGATTATAAAATATCTATATAATATAGGAGTACAACAATCTATGCAAGTAGAAACAATTGCAGGATTCTCTATTTTGGCATTCCATGACTGTGCGGAAATGTTCTTGTTGCTTGTTGCTGAGAATAAAGGAAAGAAAGATGAGGTTAATTTTATGAGTTATTGGGACAAGTATCCAGAATTGACTCTTAAAGAATCAATGAGAGCATTAAAAGACAGGCGCGTGAGTATAAAACATAAAGGGCAGTTCCCCTCAAAGTTTGATATAGAGATAAGTCGTAGTACAATGACGGACTTTTTGGAACAAAATACTCCAATTCAGTTTAAAATTGAATTTAAGGATGTTTCTATATCGAATCTTGTTTCCTATGAGAATGTCAAGATGTATATTGACATGGCCGAATCAAATTACAATGAAGGAAATCTTTACGATTGCATAGTAAATTGTAGAATCGCATTTATGGAATTGTTGTCTACTTATGAATTAAATAAGCGGAAGCAATATAGTATAAATAGTTTATTGAATATTGGAGATGAAATAGGAGAAGACTATCAAAAATTGGTTGGCTCGGATGATAGATCTGGAGCAAGATGGTTTGAACAGGTGACTAAAACTATGAATAAAGTACGTGAGGTTTTAAAGATAACTGCTCTTGGAATTGATTATAGGAGATACACGTATTTTGAAACGATAACTCCAGAAATTCATGTGTGGTGGAAAGATGGGGGTAGGGATTATGAGGCAATGCCGCAAGAATATTATGAGAGGAGAAATATTTTAAAAGGTGTAGATTGTAGGTTTTGTATAGATTTTATAATTGACAGCGCATTAAAACTACAAGAATTTGATTATGATATAAATAATATTTTGAAATAATGGCTATATAAGCCTATGTTTCGATTGAGCAACCTATACAAAGCAATGGAAACCTCACGAAGAGAAGGGCTTCCGGTATACGAAAATTTAGAGAGGAAAGCCAATGAATTGGAAGAGAACAGCATCAAAAAAGAGATTCTTCCGATTGTAACTGAAATTATTTTGCACTAGCATTAAAGCAAGTATAACGAGAGTTGGTGTTGGTTGTAGACTATAAGATTAAAGTTGAGATTGTATAATTATTATTAATTACGACAATGAAAGAGACAATAAAAGGTATCATTATTGGGATTATTAGCAGTATAATAGCATCTGGTGTGATTTATGCTATTACAGAAAGATTTTTGTGGAATATTCGACTCCCTTTGTGGATTTGGCTTATTGTTTCTGTTGGATTGTATCTCATAATCCGCTTAATCAAATACCTAGTGCTTTTATATAAAGTTCGCAACGTGGTCTCAGAGTATACAGAGGGATGTTTTGGCAATTCATACACTTATATGTGGGAATTCAAAAAATGTAAGAATGGGCAATATAGTGTATATGGATATGAGCCTACAAAGATTATGCTCAAGAAGCCTTTGTCGGAACTAAACAATGGTAACATATACACTTATGGGCATGAAGTTCCTGAAAATACAATAAAACTCATTATTCAATTGACTTTAATATGTACGGTTGATAAAAGTATGAGAGGGAAGTTGCAGTCTGTAATAGAATATTTACACTATATTGAGAATTCGCAATATCATGAATTGATTCATTAATAGGATTAAATTGTGTTATAATCAAATTGGTAAGTGTTTAATTTGAAAATTGTTATAATATGGTGATTACAGAATCTCAGAATATAGAATTTAAGGAAAATTGGCGTGACGAGTATTTGAAGTGGATTTGCGGTTTTGCCAATGCGCGGGGTGGTAGATTGTATGTTGGTGTACGTGATAACGGTGAAGTGTGCGGAGTTGCGGATGTAAAGAAATTGATGGAAGATATTCCAAACAAAGTACGTGACTTGATGGGTATTCTTGTTGATGTGAATCGTTTGACGTACGATGACAAAGAATATGTTGAAATAGTTGCTGAAGCCTATCCTTATCCTATTAGTTATCATGGGCATTATTATTTGCGGAGTGGTGCAACCAATCAGGAACTGAAGGGTGCAGCACTTGATCGCTTTATGCTTCGCAAGCAGGGACGTACTTGGGATGGAGTGCCTGTGCCGTATCTGAAAGTGGAGGATTTGGATAATGTTACATTCGATATGTTTCGCAAATATGCCAAGCGAAGTGGACGCATGGAGGAGGTTGATTTGCAAGACGATAACAAAGGGCTTATTGATAAACTTCGTCTTGTTGAAGGCGGTTATCTAAAACGGGCAGCAGCACTGGTCTTTCATCCCGATCCGGAGCGGTTTGTTACGGGGGCTTTTATTAAAATAGGTTATTTCAAAGAAGATGCCGAGTTGATATATCAAGATGAAGTACACGGAAATCTATTCCAACAAGTGGGAACAGTAATGGATATATTGACAACAAAATATCTTCGAGCCATGATAAGCTATGAGGGCATTCATCGGATAGAGACTTTGCCGATGCCACGTGAGGCTTTACGCGAAGCACTTTTAAATTCAGTTGTACATAAATCATATGAATCGCTCACGCCGATACAAATCGGGGTGTATGATGATAGGTTGGAGATTTGGAATTGTGGAATATTGCCTGAAGGCTGGACGATAAACAATTTGTTGGGTAAACATCGTAGTCGCCCTTATAATCCGGACATAGCAAACATATTTTTTCGTGCGGGAGAAATTGAAGCATGGGGACGGGGAATAGAACGCATTATTGTTGCTTGTAAAATAAATGGGTATCCTGCACCCGAATTTCAATATGATGGTGGTGGTTTATGGACGATTTTTCATTTCAATGAGAACTACCAAAAGACTACCCAAAAGACTACCCAAAAGACTACCCAAAAGGAATTGATAGAACTAACAGAAGCCCAAGTAGCTATTATTGAATATTTGAAAGAGCATCCTCAAGCGAGCAGAAAGGAATTAACTGAACATATACCCGATATAACAGAGAATGGAATAAAATATAATCTCGCCCGGTTACAAGAGTTAGGGCTTTTAAAACGTATTGGAGGACGTAAATTTGGTTGTTGGGTATTCATTAATAATTAATGAAATATGAGTAGAGAAGGTTTTGTAAAGATTTTAGAATTTACAATTATTCTTGAGGAGGCTGAACCTGAGGTTGTCAAGCAAAGAATATATGTTTTTCATTGGGCAAATGAATAGGGCAGTAATTTATCACGAACAGAGGAGGAAAACAGTGAAAGGTATTTTGATACCCTGTTTCGTGCAGGTTGGGTACCGTTTTTAGGTCATTAGGTTTGAATCAAGAGTAGTGTTTTGTTGAAATAGGACTAAATAGTTGGAAATTGTTTGTTTCTTGTGAAAATGTTTGTATATTTGTAATTGTCTAACATACTCAAGGGTAGGGAAACCTGCCACAGCGTGACAGGATTTTTTATGCCTGTTATCTCCATATGGCGGTTCCGAACCCCCGTGATGGAGTGTTAATGCACCCACAGCCCTTGAGGTGTTAGACAACGGGAAAGGCGGAACCGTTTCTTTTTGCCTGTTTGAAACGAAGAAATTTATGGGAACATAGCTGAAAAGATATAAAGTGCTTGATTTTTGCAAAAAATATTGTATATTTGCAAAAGTTGAAGGACTATATGCGGAAGAGTCTGCGTGAAAATATTGTGAGTTTGTTCTAATCTTCAATAGAAAATCGCCAAAATTTATAACGTAAGATTAGACTTCGAATTCACGCTGGTTAGCGTGGGTTGTTGTCTATTTACGTTTGGGCGTTTGGCGATGCCTCTATTGAGATAGAATTTACAATCCTCGCTTTTTTTATTGTATTATTTTTTGTTTGGGGGATTGGGCAAAATGAAATAGCCGTGGTTATGGATGAGCCGCCATATTAATTTATAGAAAATCTGAAAAATCTTCTGGTAAAAGACTTTGGAGTGCATTTATCTTGTGCTCTAGTGTATTGCTTAATTTTTTCGATGCGCTTTATGTTTAAATTGCTGTAATTAAGAAGTTTGAGCGTTTCGAGTTTGATAAAATTGTAACCTAACTAAAAATTAATGAAATGGAAGAAGACCATGAAATTATGAGTGACGAAGAATTAAAACAATTCTTCTTGAATGAAGCCATGTTACTTTGTCACTCTGCACGTTTGGAAAGTGGGGAGTGCGAGAAATTATGGATTTTGCACAACCGTTTAAAAAGAATGAACAAGCTTTTGGGGTATTTGCATCACCAAGATTTGGGAATGAATCTTTTGGAATTACAAGAAGTGTACGGGTTTTATTTCGTGGAGAAAGAGGGAATGAGGAAAAAGAAACACCAGATGAACGAGCATTTGTGTGCGTATAGCCAGTTCATGACACGATTAATGAAATTCTCGGACATTATCGCTTGTTATTGCACGTATAACGTGCGGCACTTGAGATCATTGGATCGGGTGATACATGTTTATTTCCCGGAACAATTCGAGGAGAAGCTGCAAGCCGAGATGAAACAACAAGAATTGAATCGCGTGGCAGTGGAAAAATAGATAAGGGGTGTATTCTCCGTCTGGAAAACACTGAATATCACCCCTTGTACTAATTAATTTAAAAAATTAACTAACAATCAAAGTTATGAAAAAAAAATCGAAGAAAAAAACTAACGCGGGAAAGCTTTTATTAAAGCCTAAATCGCGAGAAGGTCGGCAAGTTCATCACTTGTTTGTAACTGTAATAGCATTACTGTTACTGAGCAACTTGCCCTTTTTCGCGCTCGCGGGAAACACGCGGGATTCAATCCCCAATTATCCCGTGGAAGGGAAGGTAATAGATGAAAAAGGCATACCCCTTCCGGGGGTCACTATCTTGTTAGACAGCACATCCGTGGGTACGGTCACGAGAGTTGACGGGACGTTCTCGTTCACGCTCCCAAAGGCAAAAGGAACACTAGTATTCTCTTTTATCGGGTACGAGAGCGTGAAGAAAAGCTTCGCGAGCGGTCAAACGCTAACTGTAACACTCAAAGAAAAAGTTTCTAAACTGGATGAAGTTACCGTGATAGCCTACGGTACGCAAAACAAGAGGGACGTGATCGGGGCGATGTCAACCGTCAAAGCCTCGGATATTAAAGATATTCCCTCTCCCTCGATTGCGAATTTATTGCAGGGGCGAGTGGCAGGGATGAACGTCACGAACATGACGGGGGCACCGGGTGGCGGTGGAACATCAATCACGATCCGGGGATTTAACAGTTTGAGTATCGAGAGTACCCGGCGGGGTAGCGAACCCCTGTGGGTGGTGGACGGTGTACCCTTGTTGTCATTTACTTCTCCCATTACAGGCTCGAACACGTTGGCGGATATTGACCCTTCCACGATTGAAAGCGTGCAGGTGCTGAAAGACGCGGCTTCCGCTTCCATTTACGGTTCCCGTGCCGCGAATGGAGTTATTCTCGTGACAACAAAAAAGGGAGGTTTGAATCAAAGTGCTAAATTCAGCGTGAACGTGTCACAAACGTATTCTTTCAACCCCAAGCTTCCCGAACTAACGGGAGGAAAGGCGGAAAGAAGACTTCGTTTAGCCGCACTCAATAATTTCGCGCAAGCGTATTACAATCCCGAAACAAACACGTACCAATACGTTGATAATTATTATGAATCTTATAATGAAGGGTTAGATTACAATTATTTTTGGAATCAAGGTTATGGCGCGAACGTGCCGATTTACCAAGATAGCTTGAACCCGTTCTATAACAATTCCACGAATCTTTTCAAGTACTACTTTAGAACGGGAAAAGTCACGGACGCGAATATACAGTTAAGCAAAGGATACAGTACTTTCTCTTATAACATAGGTTTGGGGTATTACACGGAGAAGGGTGTTTTAAAGAACACGGGCTTCAACCGGGTAAACTTGATCGGTAATTTCAACTTACGCCCGTTTAACAGGTTGGAAGCTAATTTTAGGATGTATATCGCTCGAACGGGACGAGATCGCTCGTCATACGATATGCTCGTGAGCGGTTTTAGTCAGGGGGTGGAGTTAGAACAAATCCCGTCGCAATTGCTAGAATATTCTACCGTTTTCCCCGGTCCCGGCTCGAAAGCTTTTCAAGAAGCGATCAAGCGGTATGACGAGATCAAGGAGAAAAACGAAGCCTATCGGCTTAGAGGTTCTTTTGACTTGAGTTACGAGATAGTGAAAGGTTTGACGTTGAAATCCTCTGTTGCCGCGGATATATCCCTTCAATATCAAAATTTGTTCATGCCGTCCAACTTGGACGAGTACAATGAAACCTATTCCAACGGGCAGCATAACCGGACACAAATGCTTCTGAATGAAAATTTAATCACTTACAAGCGTGGTTTCCGCGACAAACACAATATTGATCTACTCGCGGGGTTATCGTACCAGATGGACCAGAAAGACGATATGGGAGGATGGGGAAAAGCCGCGCCGTCTAACTTGATCCGGTATGTACCGTGGGCGGGTAACGCTTACGATACCGAGAATAAACGGCAACTGAAAGATTTCATGACAAGCATGGAACGTAGCACGCTCATGGGAATTTTTGGTCGGGTGAATTATAACTACTTACAAAAGTATCTTTTCTCGTTCACGTTCAGGCGGGACGGTAGTTCCAAATTCGGGGAAAATGTACGTTGGGGTAGTTTCCCGTCCATCGCTTTAGGTTGGACTGTATCGGATGAAAAATTCATGGACTGGAGCCGCGGGGTGTTGGATTATTGCAAACTACGTGCCAGTTGGGGCAAATCGGGGCGACAATTCGACCAACCTTACATCGCTTTAGGTCTGCTAGAAGCCAGTGACCCGTTTCTCGGCTACCCGACCGTGTTGCCTGACTTTGGCATGGGACTGATGAATCAAGGCTTAACATGGGAGAAAACAGATCAATACGATTTAGGTATCGACATGGATTTATTTAATCATCGTCTTGCCGTGACACTGGATTATTATTACAGGTACACGGATAAATTGTTGTATCTTATCGTTTTACCGGGTAACTATTCCGGTTATATACAACAGTGGCAAAACGCCTATTGTATCAGTAATCAAGGCGTGGAACTGGATATCAAATGGAACGTGTTACGGCGTGAAAATTTTAACTGGAACTTGGAATTTAACATCGCTCGCAACTGGAACAGGTTGGAAAAAAGTCAAGACGAGAGGGATTTCACGAATTACTCTTCCTTCGATAACCTGAATATCATGGGCAAACCTCTAAACGGGATTTACGCCTATCAAACCGCGGGATATTATCAAGACGATCAAGACGTGCCGCACAATTTCATCGCTGGGAAAGACACCCCCCTCGGAACGGGGCAACAATTCTATCGTGCCGGGGATCGTGTTGTACTTGATAACAGCGGGGACGGGCAAATAAATTACGATGATCGGGTATTTTGCGGCTCCCCGCTTCCTCTCGCGTCAGGCGGTATTATCAACACGTTAAATTACAAGGGATTTGATGTAAATATACTCTTTAATTACGTGATTGGAAGGCATATTCTAAATAAAGGCACGGGTGCGTCCGTGGGTACAACCACGGGTATGACCGTGAAAGATATCGCCAAGCCCGTTTTCGCCGATATAAAGAATATCAGTTTTTGGCAGAAACCGGGTGACAATACCGATTATCCTGTGAACAGGCTGGAAACGGGATTGAATAATTTTGGCACGGCGATAGAAGCCAACGTTCAAAACGTGAGTTATATCAAGTTAAAGACATTGACGATTGGCTACACGTTACCCCAACGCGTGAAAAAGTTCATCGGGTTTGGTGTACGGGTATTCGCGACGGGTGAAAATCTTTTCACGATTACCAATTATAAAGGTGCAGACCCGGAGAGCGTGGATACCGTGACGGGTATCGACGGGCTTGGGAATTATCCCTTGTCAACACGGCTAACATTTGGATTAACCTTAAACCTATAAGCATGAAATCAATTCTTTACATATTCATCCCGTTCGTGTTTATCTTGAACTCCTGTTCTGGTAGCTTTTTAACGGAAGAGCCGGAAATTTCGGTCACGAACAATAACTTTTGGAAAACCGATCAAGACTTTCAAGCCGCGACAATGGGTTTACACTCTCTTTTAAGAGCCGCCCACGGTACTATCATCGTGCAATACCGGGATCGCGGTTTAATATTTGACAACCTCGCGACATGGCAGAACCCGAGCAACAATGAACTTTCAAAGAGTTGGGCGTTAGATAGAGCACAACTGGATTGGCGACCGGAATACAAGGTTGTCACTTTCGCGAATGAAATTATTTACAATCTAAAAAAGGGGAACCTCGCGGAAGAGAGGTATAATTATTACATGGGGCAAGCTTTAGTGTCAAGAGCCTACATGTATTTCTATATAATTCGTGTATGGGGGGATGCTCCCTTGATTCTAGATTCAGAGGACACGGGAGAAATAGGACGGACTGCATGGCAGGAGATCGCCGGGCAATGTATAACGGATTTGCGGGAAGCGGCAAAGTTGTTGCCTCACGCGGACGCTCTGGAAGACGTGAATGGCGAAATGATCACGAGCAAACAAATCGCCTCACGGGGGACGGCTCACGCTATACTGGCTCACCTTTACGCGTGGAAAGCAACGTTAAATAAAGAACCGGAATTGAATCAACTCGCGCTAGCGGAGTGCGACACGGTATTATCTTACAAGTATTATCAATTGGCGGGAAATATTCATGATGTTTGCGAAACTGTGATGCTTGGCAATAGCAGCGAGGGAATTTTTGAACTGGATTACAGGGACACGGATTTCGATTTCGTGACATCCGGTTCTCGCTTGGCGGCTTATTGTCAGTCATTCCCGGTCGTTCCCCTTTCTACCCCGCAGACCACACGAAGGAATCTAAGAATAAATAACACGACGGTTTACGCGCTTTACCCGGACGTGAACGACGATCGCCGGAAAGAATACTTTTATGAACTGGATTATTACAACTCGCAAAGTACCTCGATCACGCAGGGGGCGGCATATATTCAAAAGTTACGTCATTATAGCAAATACACGGATGGAACGCAAGTAGGACGTCTAAAAAGCTACCTTGATAACGAGATCGTCATTCGTCTTGCCGACATTATTTTGTTGCGCGCGGAATTGAAAGAAAAAACGGGTGACAGAATAGGCGCGGAAGCGGATTTGAATGTTATCCGTCAAAGAGCCAATACCAGTGTTTACGATGAAAGCGAGGGCAGCCTGAGAGAAGCCATTCAAGACGAGAGGGACAGGGAATTGTTTCTTGAAGGTATTAACACGAGATATTTCGACATGGTGAGAAACGGTATGTTCCGGGAGAAACTGAGAGGCAAATTTAAAACCTTGACAGACCAAGACGTGGCGGACGGGGCTTTATTTCTTCCCGTCGGTTCTATCGCGTTTAGCAACAACACCCGCATGATACAAACTACATACTGGAAAAGAAACGGTTATCCACATAAATAACAAAGCTATGAAAAACGTATTACTTGTATTAACTATTGCCTCGCTAATGGTATGTTGTGATAAAGATAATTATATAGATTCCGGCATACACGAGCGAAAGCACGATTGCACGGTTTGGGAGTATTTTCAAACCGACCACGCGAATTGGGATTCCCTTGTCGTGATGATCAAACACGCGAACATGATAGGATATTTTGACGGGACGAACAAAGACGAGATTACTATTTTTGCCCCGACCAATCATTCAATTAATCAATATCTATTTCAGACGCTTGGTGATGATTGGGAGCGTTTGTACGAGAAGGTTACAGATATTCCCGCCGACGAGTGCCGAGAGATGCTTCTCTCGTACATGATACACGGGAAAAAGTTTTTGGAAGAATTTGAGCACGAGGTGAAAGGTACTCGAACGGGCGGGACAATGGTGCAAGCCTTGTCGGGTATAGATTTGAGAGTGTACAGGATTACCTCTTCCTTTTATGACATTCCCGACATCGGGGCGGAAAAGTTGGCGTTTCAAGCCCCGGAAGGTTATATAGGTACGGTTGCCTCGTGCAATATCGAGATGAACAACGGGGTGGTTCACTCGCTTGACGCGACTTGTATGTTCACGAAATTATAAAATCAGAACCATGAAAACAGTTATATTATCATTATTCATTTTTCTTTTGGCTATCGGTTGTCAAAAAGATATCGCTATCGGGTACTTGAACGTGGCAAATGCCCTGTATTCGCCTGATTCGCTCGTGGTGAAAGCAAAATTGGACGAGGATGAGGACGCTTATCAAATCAAGCACAAAATACCGTGGCAATCGAATGCGATGGACGGCGTGGAAGGTACATTACCTATTTACTTTCAGATATGGAGTATTAACGGGGAACAACCGGAAATCATGAACCAATTCACGATAAAGCCCACGGGGGTGATTGAACTCCCGTGTAATCATACAGTTCCAAACGGGCGGTATGTTTTAAGCGTCAAGATCAAGAACCAAGATCATGACTACATGATTGATTCAGCCTTCACGGTTATCGTGGAATAATGACTAGAAGCACGCTATATTGCATCAGGTTGAAAATATTTTTAGACATTTTTTTGTTTATGAGATAATTATTTTCCATCTTTGCAATAAGGAACGCTACGCGTTCCGTTATGTTGATAGCGTGCAAGTATGCACTGTGGACGAAAACTAGCAACTTTTCTATTGGATCACGGTGATTGCAACGCCTTCGTACTCGATTACGTATAGTATATACATAGTCGGGTCGGGCTTTGCTTTTCGTATCCAAAGGTTTGCTAGGCCTTCGTCACGAAGAGCAGTCCGGTCCGATTTTATAAATCTCCCGGATTGCTGATATACAGCGCCGGGATTTTTATTCCGGTGCTAACCTGAAAGCAGCCGGAAACGCGCACGAGGGGATACGCCTTCCTCTTTTACACATTAGTTACAACCCGGCTGTTTTCTTTAGAAATGTGATGGATGAGTTATATACTTGATCGCGGGTATTTGAACTTAGGACAACTTGATCTGATGATTATAATAATTGGTAGTTTACAAAAAAATTAGATCAAAAACAGAGGGGGAACCCGCGCTCCCCCTGTCAAGAAACTTAATGGCGAGGGAAATTTTAGCTCCTTCTCGCTTTAAGTCCATTCCAGAAGCTGCCCCTCTCCCGGAGGCGGCTTCATTTCTTGTTCAGCGATAAAGATAATTCTTTTTCCAAAATATGATGGATTGATTGCAGGGCAAACACAGGGCAAATGCGTCAAGACGCTTTTCGTCCGGTTCATAATGAGCTTTTCGCTCCTAAAGTTTATAAAGTTCATAAAGTAACGGGCGTCCTTCGGACAAGGTTTACCGGCAGCCATGCTGCCGTGGACAATGCGCCCGCTAGGGTCTATAAACCTTATGAACTTTATAGACTTTATAAACTTTTAACTAAAAGGGCGAAAAGCCTTTTAGTCAAATGTATAGCAATGCCCTAGTGAAACGGCGGAGATCTGTAATAATGGTTACAAAACAAGTAATCGGTATACCGGCTTTTCGCATGTGACGGGTTACCTTTGTAACCGGTAATATTTTATTAATCATTAAACAGGTACAATTATGGAATACGTGAAACTGAACAATGGCGTGGAAATGCCGATCTTGGGTTACGGGGTTTATCAAGTGACCCCGGAGGAGTGCGAGCGTTGTGTGTCGGATGCTATCGCCGCAGGGTACCGTTCTATTGATACGGCACAGGCTTACTATAACGAGGAGGGAGTGGGGAATGCCATTCGTGCATGTGGCGTGCCCCGTGAAGAGCTGTTTATTACCACGAAAGTATGGATTTCGAACTCCGGGTACGAGAGGGCGAAGACATCTATTGACGAGTCTTTGCGGAAGCTGCGGACGGATTATGTAGACTTGTTGCTGATTCATCAGCCGTTCGGGGATTATTATGGAACTTACCGGGCTATGGAGGAAGCTTATAAAGCGGGAAAAACACGAGCCATTGGCGTCAGCAATTTCTATCCTGATCGGTTTGTTGATTTGGCGGAGTTCTTTGAGGTTAAGCCTGTCGTGAATCAAGTGGAAACGCACGTGTTCAATCAACAGGTGAAGCTATTGGAGATTATGAAGGAGTACGGGACACGGGTGATGTCGTGGGGACCGTTTGCCGAGGGGCGGAATGATTTTTTCACGAACGAAACGTTGGGAACGATCGGAGCCAAGTACGGCAAGTCGGTGGCACAGGTTGCTTTGCGATTTTTGATACAGCGTGGTATTATCGTGATCCCGAAGTCCACTCACCGGGAAAGAATGGAGGAGAATTTCAACGTGTTCGATTTCGAGTTGACAGGGGAGGATATGACGGCTATCGGGTTGTTGGACAAGGGTGAAAGTCTGTTCTTCTCGCATTATGATCCGGAAACGGTTCGATTCCTGATAAATATAGGCAAGTAAGGTTGCCCGTCAAGTCCGTTCATTTATTTCCGTGTTCCCGGGTGAAGCGAAAGATCTCTTGCCAACAGTGACTTTTAGGAGATCTTTCGCTTTGCTCCCGGGGTACAAACGGGACTTTCGGGGCAACCTCTTGAAGCCGAGATCAGCGATTCTCTTTCCGCTTCTTTACCTCGTCCACGAGTTTTGAAAAGGTTTTGTCTTTTTTACGCTTTTCGTGCTCGGAAGTAGAGAAATGCCATGCTTCTCGCCGGAGTTTCATGTAGCTTTTGTATACCTCGATATCTAATATACCGTTGTTTATTGCTTCCAGAACCGCGCAGCCGGGTTCGTTCGTGTGCGTGCAATCCTTGAAACGACACGATTCGGCATAGTCCGAAATGTCCAGCATTTCCGCTAAAGAATCGGGATTGTCAATTGCCAACCCGAATTCCCGAACACCGGGTGTGTCAATCAGTATGCCCGAGCCGTCCAGCAATAGCATTTCGCGGCGTGTGGACGTGTGGCGTCCTTTTCCGGTGGATTGGCTTACGTCGGACGTGAGCAATACCGATTTCTCGCTAAGGGCGTTAATCAAGGAACTTTTCCCGACTCCCGAAGAGCCGACAAATACCACTGTTTCGCCTTCTTTTATGGATTCCCGTAACCGGAGTATAGTTTCGGGATGATGAATGCTCGTGAAAAACACGGGCATCCGGCAGGCGCTGTGCTTCAACGCTTCTTCCACTTCCCGTCTGTCAAAACCTAAATCGGCTTTGTTGAGTACCAGCACGGGTTTGATGTTTTCTTCCAGTATTTGAATCATGAAGCGTTCAACCCTGCGGAGGTTGAAGTTGCCGTCAAGACTCTGCACGATAAATGCCTTGTCAACATGTGCGGCAATGGTTTGTTTGGCGGCGACTGTCCCGACTTTCTTGCGATACAGTGTTCGCTCGCGGGGTAACATATCGACGATTATTCCTTTGTTTTCATCGAATGGTTGGAAAATTACCCAATCACCCGTGCAAGGCAGTTCAAAGTCCGATTTGCCGAACATCATGTTTCCCGTTAGTTCACATTGAAATATCCCGTTTTCGGAAATCACTTCATAACAAGTGCGGTGTACGATAGCCACTCGCCCTCGTGGCAGAGTGGCGTAAGTATTTAGATTATTCATTGTTTTATTTTTTTCGCGATGTAAAATACATAACCGTAGAATTCTTTATACTTGCGGTATAGTTCCTCTTCGTGGTGCGAGGAGGTGATGAGTTCTTCGGCGGTTTTATTTCCCGGGTATTTGGCCGTGAATTTTTCTCTTGCTTTTACCAGTGGGGCATAATAATGATCTGTCCAGCAAGTTGTAGGCAGAATGAAGGAAGCGACGAGAAGATACCCTGCTTTCTGTATTCGGGCTACTTGATGGGGAATCGTGTCTATCTCCGGGTAGGCTTCCATCCAGAAATCGTGAATTTCTGCGGGGCGTTCTTCGGTAAACCATGCGCTTTCGGAAACGGCGATGTATCCCCCTGTTTTCAAATATTTGCGCCACTCGTTCAGTCCTCGTTCAAACCCGATGTTATAGATAGCTCCTTCCGACCAGATTAAGTCAAGTTCTTCCTCTCTGAAAGGAAGGTTGTCCATCGAGCCGACGATTCCTTTTACTCGATGCTGAAGATTCAATTTTCCGGCGTTATGGTTGAACCGGTCAATGAATCCCGGGAAGAAGTCAAGGCCTGTAATGTGTCCCGGGGCGTGCTGAGCCAATACCATTGTCTGACCACCCGTGCCGCAACCCAAATCGGCGATGCGGGATTGATCGGAAAGATTGTCTATAAAGCCCAGCGCTTTAAGGGTTGCTTCGGGACTTCCGGGTCCTTGACGTTCTGTACTTAGGAAATATTCGCAGATTAAATTGAAATCGAATTCGTGAATTGTTTTATTTTCGTTACTCATTTTCTTAACGTATACGGTATACAAGCGAAAGCATAATTAATGCTGTCATTATTATATACGGGTTAAAAACTTAATTAATACAATAGATAATATACTCGAATGGAATTACTCGAGAATAAACGAAGGGGACAACCTGTACGGGAAATACAGATTGTTTACAATACCAAATCCGAAATAATAAATAAACTATTAAACATCAAATAATTTTTAGTGTTACAAATATACGCGGAATTTAGGTTCGTTGCAAGCTAAAACTGTAATAAAATGGAAATATAACGCGGAAACGAGTGTTTCGCCCGTGCTGGGGAAGGGGTGTCGGGATTGTGACCGGATTTGAAGAGAGGCGTTAAAATAACGTGGGGTCGCTTCGCAGGCTTTTCATTTCCCGCTCTTTTATCACGTCGTCTTCCAGAACGTGTCCGACGAGTTTGGGCGAATGTTTGTCGTGCCGTTCCGTGTTGCGTGACAGTTTCCCTTTGCCCGTGTTGGCGTAACAGTATATGCAACCGTTGAGGCAGGAGTCATATGTGCCGATGTCGATGCTCTCGATACATTGGCATATATCCCGTTGATTCTTGTCCTTTCTTGCCGTGATCGGGTAACCGATAATCCTTTCTATCAGTTCTTTGTCGATGCACATTCCGGCGGGAATGCCCATGTCCCGAAGATCGACTTTCACGGTACACGTGTCGAGGTGTATCGTGTCGGGGATTGTCTGCACGAAAGAGGCTGCCATTTCCCGGATTTCTTCCATGGATAGGGGGTGAATGTCATGTCGCGTGACGGCTTGCCGGACGTGGGTGTAGTGATCGATAAAGCCGAGCATGCATCTTTCCGTGTGGTCTTTCAGTCGCGAGGCGATAGATGCGAATGCTTCTTCGTGGAATCGCGTGTTATACTTGGAGTTCGTCAATATGGGATCGTACCGCCATATCACTTTTTCTTTGCCGATCTTTTCGGCAAGGCGTTTGAATGTGTCGATTCTCCGTTCCAAGGTGGGAAGGTTTCCTTCAATCTCTTTCCCGTAAGGGTTGAGCGTGAATTGGAAATAATACTTGAAATCCTTTAAGGCGTCCAGTTTATCGAGCATCGGGGCGGCATTCTTCGTCCAGAAAACCATACAGTCGACGACATCCGGCGTGAGCCGTACTTGGCTGATCTGTTTCGGGTTAAAAGGGTTTGGAACGAGTATGTACCCTTCCTTTACTCGGTTGACAAACCATTCCGAGTAAAAAGAGGGGATGTCTGTTCTTCTGCTGGCACTGATGATCATATAGTAAAATTACTATTTTTCATCGGGTGGTGCAATCTTTCCGGTATAAATAATCTAAAAAGGTCTTTCGGGATTACTTCTTCACGGCGGACACGAGCAGCATCATGGGGCGGCGCAATTCGTCACGCATTTCCGGTATGCTATCCAAAAGGGCTTCGTCCGGTTCCGGTTCGACGAGTCCCGTGATTATGAAACCGTTTTGAATCAGTCCATTCACGTATGTTGTTAGAGTTTTGTGGTATTTGACGACTTCTTCGCCAAGGAAAATTGCTTCTCGTTTCCCTTCCGTGAAATAGCGGTCTACCGGCCAGTGAAGTTTGTTCCTCTCTTGGTCGTGGTACCAATCCTGACTTCCGTGGGCGGTGAACACGGGGTGTTCGACGGAGAACACGAATGTGCCGCCGGGGATAAGGCAACGGTGTACTTTCTCGCAAATATCCTGAAAGGATTCCAGATAATGGAATGCGAGGGAACTGATAACGATGTCGTGGGTCTCAGGAGGGTAATCGTAATCCTCGATAGCCATGCGGCGGTACTCGACACGAGGGGAGTTGTTCCGTTCGCGGGCTTCTTCCAGCATTTTTTCCGAGAGGTCGATGCCGAGTACATGGGATGCCCCGTGTTCAACGGCGTATCGGCAATGCCACCCGAAACCGCATCCGAGGTCTAATACCCGTTTCCCCTTGAAATCGGGTAACATTTTTTGCAGTGCGTGCCATTCTCCGGCGCCTTTCAGTCCGTACACGGAACGGGACATTTGGCTGTATTGATTGAAGAATTTGTCGTTGTCGTATTTGTTTTCTTTCATGCTTACCGGATGAAATTAGTCATGATCTTTTTCTCCCCTTCGGGTGGAGTGAGCGTGTCTTTCGTCTGCTCTCTCATTTTCATCAACCAAGCCATATTTCTCCCTAGTGTCCGCATGATTTGTAGCCCTTCGTTGTCTTGAATGACTTCTCCGGCTTTCAACCCGTGGATAATATTCCAGTAATTGGAGGTCGGCACGAGCATTTCGGAATACGTGAGGTAATGATTCAGCCCGTCCAGCGTGGCAGAACCGCCCGAACGGCGAACGGCAACGATGGCAGTCCCTACTTTATGGCGGAACCAATTACCGTTTGCCCCGGCAACGTAAAAGGTGCGGTCGAGGAAGCATTTCATTGTTCCGGCGATACCAGAATAATGAACGGGAGAACCGAGAATCAGCCCATCGACATCTTTTATCTTTTGCAGCAAGTCGTTAAGCGTGTCCGTGGTAATGACGCATCGTTCGTTATGATTCTTGAAGCACATATTGCATCCCATGCAACCGTGTATCTTCTGGCTTCCGACTTGAAGTATTTCAAATTCGATATTCTCGTTTTTCAATTCTTCTCCTATGACTTTTAAAGCTTGAAAAGTATTTCCTTGCGGGTGAGGACTTCCGTTAATAGCGATTACTTTCATTTGTTCGAGTTTTGTTGTTTGTTTGTCTTTTACGTGTGTTCACGTGAAATGTTGGTTGCTATGACAAACATACATCTTTTTGGTGAAGATTCATAGCAATTGTTAAAACATAATTCGAAAGGGCGGGGGAGATTATTCCTGTAGCAATTCCTCGTATAGTTCGTATAGTTGTTCTCTCAAGTACAGCACCGCGTAGCGTTTGCGGGAAATAAGCGTGTTCACGGGGATGCCTGTCGATGCGGAAATCTCTTTGAACGAGAAGCCCTGTAATTCGGTCAGTTCAAACACGGTGCGTTGTTCCTCGGGTAGTTCTGCCAAGGCTTTGTCCAGTTCTTCCCAGACGAGGGAACGGGTGTATTCTTTTTCCGGCGAGGTGTCGGCGTCGAACAGGAATTCCGACATTTCTTTCAACACGAGCGTTTCATCGTCATATCGCGGCAGAAGCGGTATTTGTTCTTCTTTGTGCTTCCGATTCTTGTCGATAATGAGGTTGCGTGCCACGGAATAAAGCCATGCCGATATCTGCCGAATGGGAGGCTCCGCGGGATCCGTTTGGAGTAATTTATAGAAGACATCTTGTAGTATGTCTTCACGGTCTTCCCGCGAAGAAACCCGTTGGGCAATATAACCTTTCAGTCGCGACTGGTAGTTCTTGAAAATGGTCGTTACGTCCATGGGTATTTATTTTTCCTCGGAGGGACGGGCATTGTCTTCCGGCTGGTCGGGAAAGCGGTCGAAACGTCGACGAATGAAATTGCGGCGTTCTTCCGGTGACATGTTTTTGAATTTTTCCCGGAAAAGATGAGGATGCTCGCCGTGCGGCATCCCGAATCCGTGGTGCCCGAAACCGTGACGACCGAAGCCCCCAAAAAATAGCCTGCTCAGGATGAAGAGTCCGAGGGCTTGCCAGTAGCTGATGGCAGACCAACCGATGATAGAGGGAATCAGCCAGTTCCACAGCAGCATGATGATGGCCGGAATAGCGGCGAGGGCAAAGAGCATAAACAGCACGTGTAAGCCTTTTCTGTGTTTATTGTTTTTCATGGTATTCGATTTAATAGGTTGTATAAATGTAATATATTTTCGTGAAGTCCTGTAAAAAGTGGACGGATAAAGTGAGTAGGGCGATGACGCCAAGCGTGACGATAAACGGTATCACCGCCCTTACTTCCCGGATTATTACTTTATTATGGTTTCTCATGTTCGTTTCTTTTTTTATAGTTACTCTCGGATTGCAATCCTTTCTATTGTTATAGACGAACGAGAGGAAAGAATATTTTAAAATAAGTCATCTTTTTTTCGTGAAAGGTGTAAAATCTCTTGTAATGTACTATTTTTACACGTGTAAATACGAGATGAGATGAAATACGAATTGAATGATAAACCGGGGCTGTTGCCCATGTTGATGTACGGGTTGCAATGGTGGATCGTTTCTCTGCCTTGCGTGGTGATCATGGGAATTATCGTTTCGAAGCTGCATTACACGGACGTGGCGGAACAGACTTTCTACCTGCAAAAGTTGTTCGGGATCATGGGCGTGGCGATGGTCGTGCAAGTGTTGTGGGGGCATCGGTTGCCGTTGGTTATCGGTCCGGCATCCGTGTTGTTGATTGGGATTCTTGCTACTGTTTCAGCGGGAATTTCCGCCATATACACGGGGATTCTGGTCGGGGGACTGGTGTTGACGGTATTGGCGTACAGTGGTTGGTTGGGAAAATTACAGTTTATTTTCACGCCTCGCGTTGTCACGGTCATTCTGATATTGATTGCTTTCACGTTGACTCCCGTTATTTTGAACCTTGTCATGGGAGATACGGCGCACGGGTTGTTCAATTTGTTTTTCACTTTGCTCATCGTGTTTGCGCTGGTTATCGGGAATAAGTTTTTACGGGGGATATGGAAGTCTACCACGGTGTTGTGGGGGATAGCCGGAGGGGCGCTGGTGTATTATCTGGTGAATGGTTTTCCCATGTTACCCTCGACGGGGGCAGAAAGCCAAGTATCTCTGTTTAATTTTTCACTGGATTTCGAGGCGGGGACGATATTTTCGTTTTTGTTCTGTTACGTGGCACTTATCGTGAACGAGTTGGGTTCAATTCAAGCCGTGGGATATATGTTGCAAGCCGATAACCTGAATAAACGTACAACCCGGGGCGTGGGGGTTGTCGGGCTCACTAACGTGTTGTCGGGATTGTTCGGGGTGATCGGTCCCGTGGATTATTCCATGAGCCCGGGAGTGATCGCCGCCACGGGGTGTGCCTCTCGCTATACCTTGATCCCGGCGGGTATCGGTTTGATAGCGTGTGCTTTTTTTCCGGCTGTGGTCGGGTTGTTGGTAACGTTGCCGGGGGTGGTCATGGGGGCGATATTGCTTTACTTGATGGCGACGCAGTTGGCGGCGGGGATGCAAATGTTGGTACGTGAACGGGCGATCACGGATTTCGATAGCGGCGTGGTGGTCGGCTTGCCCCTGATGGTGGCGTTGTTGCTGTCTTTCGCTCCCTCGGAAGTGGTGAATCTTATACCTTCTTTGTTTCGCCCGATCGTGGGAAACGGTTTCGTGATGGGAGTCGTGTCCGTGTTGATTCTGGAGCATCTGATCTTTAGAAAGAGCAAACCTGTGCAAGGGGCGTGACGTATACACGGGAAAAAGAAGATTTGTATGAAAGGAATTTATATCTATCATAGCGGGTTTGCTCTTTTGGACGAGGGTGTTACCGTGATTATCGATTATTATAAGGATTCGGCAAACCCGCCGTTGACGGGTGTCGTGCACGGGGAGTTGTTGGGACGTCCGGGTAAACTCTACGTTTTGGCATCCCATGTTCATGCCGATCATTTTAACCCGGAAGTGTTGACTTGGAAACATTCACGACCTGATATTCAATATATTTTCTCTAAAGATATTCTTGAAGTGGGACATGTCGGTTTATGGGATGCCTGTTATATCGAGAAGGGTAACGTGTGGACAGACGGGATACTGGAAATAGAGGCGTTCGGTTCCACGGATGCCGGGATTTCATTCTTGCTGCGCTTACGCGGGAAGACGGTTTTTCATGCCGGGGATTTGAATAATTGGCATTGGAAAGAGGAGTCGACCGGGGAAGAAGTGCGGGAAGCGGAAAGCGCGTATCTGGCTGAACTCGATACGCTCGCGCGGAGAACGGACAGCATGGACTTGGTTATGTTCCCTGTTGATCCCCGTTTGGGGGAGGACTATATGTTGGGGGCGAAGCAATTTATAGATCGGTTCCGCGTGGGAACGTTTGTTCCGATGCATTTTGACGACGTTTACGATAAAGCGAATGCTTTCCGGGAATATGCCGGGGAACGAGGCGTTCGTTTCGTGAGTTTGGAGTATAAAGGAGAGGACTTTATGATTTAAGATTGGGCGATTTACGATTGCCGATTCTGTGATTGTATGAATTTTTAAATTTTAAATTGTTGTATTATGGAGATTAAAAGTCGGTTTGACCATTTCAATTTTAACGTGCTTGATTTGAACAGAAGCATTCGTTTTTACGAGAAAGCCTTGGGATTAAAGGAAGTCCGCCGGATGGAAGCCAAAGACGGTTCCTTTATTCTTGTGTATATGGGTGAGGAAAAGACCGGGTTCCTGTTGGAATTGACGTGGATGCGGGATCGGAAAGAACCCTACGACTTGGGGGAGGGGGAATTTCACCTTTGTATGCGTGTTCCCGGCGATTACGATGAGGTACGGGCGTACCACAAGCAAATGGATTGCGTGTGTTACGAGAATACCGATATGGGACTTTATTTTATTGCTGATCCCGACGGGTATTGGATCGAGATACTGCCGGAATAAGATTTTGTGATGATTCAACCGGAAGTCTGTAAAAATTGTTATCTTTGTTCTATTGGATAATAAAAACAGATTCGTTATGAGATACTTGAATCCTAAGGCAGACCTGACTTTTAAACGGGTGTTCGGCGAGCATCCCGATTTGGTGATGAGTTTACTCAATGCTTTGCTTCCGCTTGCTCCCGGTCAAGATATTACCGATATCGAGTATTTGCCCGCGGAGATGGTGCCGGAGAATCCTTTGCGTAAGAACAGTATCGTGGATGTACGTTGCAAGGATCAGCAGGGACGGCAGTTTATCGTGGAAATGCAGATGATTTGGTCTCCCGAGTTCAAGTTGCGGGTGTTGTTTAATGCTTCAAAGGCTTACGTGCGACAAATGGATAGTGGTGAGAACTATCATTTATTGCAACCCGTGTATTCATTGAATCTGGTAAATGAAATTTTTGAGCCGGACTTGGAAGGGTATTATCACCATTACAAGATGGTTCATGTTGAAAATTCCAATAAGGTGATCGACGGGCTACAGCTTATTTTCGTGGAATTGCCTAAATTTACCCCTCATTCATACGCCGAAAAAAAGATGCAGGTGCTTTGGTTGCGTTATCTGACAGAGATTGACGAGCAAACTCTTGAAGTGCCTGCGGAACTTCTGGAAAATCCGGAAGTGAAAAAAGCGGTGGATGCGCTGGAAAAGTCAGCGTTTACCCCGGCGCAGTTATTAGGTTACGAAAAATTCTGGGATATTATCAGCGTGGAGAAAACGCTGTTTTATAGTGCGGAACAAAGAGGAATAGCCGCCGGATTAGAGAAAGGACTTGCTGAAGGAATAGAGAAAGGGCTTGCAGAGGGGCGTGAAAAAGGACTGACCGAAGGACGCAAAGAGGAAAAGCAAGAGATTGTCAGGAATATGAAATCTCTTGGAATTGCCCCGGAGGTTATTGCTAAAGCCACAGGCTTGATCTTGGAGGATATCGCTGGATTATAATTCTTCTGTAATTATAGGGAACCCCGGTAATATTCATCGAGGTATTTTTGCCTTGAGGTGGAAGAATGGGTATTGTCTGAAATGTATTCCCGTGGAAAAATTGAAATGATCTCGCACGTGAAATAATCGTTCGCCGAGAATTCCGAGTTGTCTTCCCGGGGAAATGCCGGGAAGGTGCTGTTATCATGCCGTTAAGCCGCCTTGTCGGGTTAGCGGCAATTCAAGGGCAGGTTAACGAGGGGGGTGACAGTACTGTATCGCCCGTGTGGTAAGGGGTGAGGAGAGATGGAAAATTTGGTCTTCTTGGAGGATGACGAGGGTATTATACCTCCGTTCGGTATTCTAGGGGCGTTTTTCCCACCATACGCCGGAAGAATTTGCAGAAAAACGAGGCGTTTGGGAAGTTCAAGTCGTTGGCTATCTGGTACACGGGGTTATCACTATGGCGCAACATTAGTTTTGCCTCTTGGATGATAGCTTCATTTATCCATTCCATGATCGTGCGGTTGCTCGCTTGGCGGATCAACGTGCTCAAGTAACGCGGCGTGAGGTACAGGTGGTCGGCATAGAACGCCACGTTGCGCTCGCTGACGGCGTGCTTGTTCACGAGATCGAGAAATCGGTTGAACACTTCTTCTTGACGTGTGCATTTATGTTGATCGGCGGAACGGTTTTTTTCTTGGAAATAAGTAATTTGGTGAAACAGGGTCGATATAAGGCTTTGGACGATCTTTTTCGGGAAAGGGGTGTCATGCACGACATCCCATAGTAGTGAGAATATGTTTTCCAGTCGTTGTTCGTCGGTTGCTTCCAGAGGCAGGCGAAGGTAAAGCCGCCCGTGTAAATAACTCGTCAACAGTTCTTCTTTTTGCCATCCTTCCATGTAGCTATTGGCGAATCCCAGCATAGACAGGTCGCAGTCCGGCGAGAGGTCGCTGAATTGAAGTACCGTGCCGGGTGAAGCGACCACCAGTTGATGTGCCTCTAGCATGACTTCCCGCAGGTTGGCATACACGCGGACATGACCGGAACGGAGGTGCACGATACGTCCTTCCGTCAGCCTGTACGGTTGTCCGGGAACGATAAGCGTGCCTTCCAGACCTTTCAAACCGGTGATCGAGCGCACGAGTCCGAATTCTCCGGAAATGAAACGAGATACGTTACAAGGTTCAATCGGGAATTCATGCACCTGTTTTAAGGCGAGTGCCAGCAATCCTTTTGCTTTCATAGTTTAGAGAATATTTCCCGCAAAGATAATATTTTGTTCTAGTATACCCTGAAATTAATGGAAAATCGAACAAATAGAACATTATTCGAGATGAACAGAACCTTAGAATCGGATATAGAGTATATATCTTTGTCGTAGAAATAATTTTAAATAAATATAACATGATACGTGTGTTTTTTCTTGCACTGTTTGTCGGTTGGGGAACGAATGTTTTCGGGCAACTGACTCTCGACGAGTGCCGGCGGAAGGCTCAGGTCAACTACCCGCTTGCCCGCCAGTACAAGTTGATCGAGTTGTCCGAAAATTACAGTCTGGCAAATGTTGCGAAAGGGAATTTGCCTCAAGTAACCCTTAGTGGCAAAGTTTCTTACCAGAGTGATGTTACTGAATTGCCTGTCGATTTACCCGGGGTTTCTATAAAGTCTTTGCCGAAAGATCAGTATCAGATAATGGTCGAGGTGAAACAGAACATCTGGGACGGAGGGCTTATCCACCACCGGAAGCGGCAGACCGAGGCATCGTCAAACGAGGCAAAGAGTCAGTTGGACGTGAGTATGTACGACTTGAATGAACGGGTCAACCAAGTGTATTTCGCTATTTTGTTGCTGGACGAGCAGTTGGAGCAGAATACCTTGCTGAACGAGGATTTGCAACGTAATTTGAAGAATATCATGGCTTATCGGGATAACGGGATTGCGAACAATGCCGACGTGGATGCCGTGCAGGTGGAGATACTCGATAATCGTCAGCGGCGTGCCGGGTTGGAGGCCAGTCGAAAAGCCTACACGCGTATGTTGTCCTTGCTGATCGGCGAGGAGTTGACGACAGGTACCCGACTCGTTAAGCCCGGTACACCGGCACTGGATACCTCGGGACGTATTAACCGCCCTGAACTTCGTTTGTACGAGGCACAGGAATACACGTTGGATGTCCGTCGGCAATCCTTGAAGGCGGGGTATCATCCCCGGCTCGGTCTTTTCGCCCAAGGGGCTTACGGTAATCCGGGGCTGGATATGTTGAAGAATTCCTTTGAACCTTATTATATCGTAGGGGCACGTTTGAGTTGGAATTTTGGTAGCCTGTACACGCTGAAGAACGATAAACGCAAATTGGATACCGAGCGGCAACAAGTACAGAGCAACCGGGATTTGTTCCTTTTTAACACGCGGCTTCAAGTCGCGGAGGAGGACGGGAATATCAGCGCTTTGCGACAACAGATGAAAGACGATAACGAGATCATCCGTCTGCGGACGAATATTCGCGAGGCGGCGGAAGCCAAGGTGGCGAACGGGACGTTGACCGTGACGGAAATGCTGCGCGAATTGACGAACGAGAGCATGGCTCGCCGGAATAAAGCGTTGCACGAGATACAGTTACTCATGGATATGTACCGGCAGAAACATTTGGTGAATGAATAATGAAAATAAAGAATTTAAAAATATGACGTGTATGAAACCATTATATCTTTTTGCATTGGCAACATTAGTAGGCTTATCCGCTTGTCGTACTTCCGGGGAATACGATGCCACCGGAACTTTTGAAGCGACTGAAATCATCGTGTCGGCGGAAGCTAACGGCAAGTTGTTCTTTCTGGACGCGGAGGAGGGAACCCGCCTCACGCGGGGAGCGGAGGTGGGTTTGATAGATACGGTACAACTCTATTTAAAGAAACTGCAACTCTTGGCAAGTATGAAATCGGTCGAGAAACAGCGTCCCGATATTCAGAAGCAGATAGCCGCCACGAGGGAACAGATAGCGACTGCCGAGCGCGAGCGGGCACGGGTGGAGAACCTGTTGAAAGCGAATGCCGCCAATCAAAAGCAGTTGGATGATTGGGATTCGCAACTTTCGGTATTGCAACGGCAATTGGACGCGCAGGTTTCCTCGTTACAAAACAGCACGGCAAGCCTGAACGAGCAGAGTTCCTCGGTGGCGATTCAAGTTGCACAAGTCGAAGACCAGTTACGGAAATGCCATATTCTCGCGCCTATCAGCGGTACGGTGTTGAGTAAATACGCCGAGCCGGGCGAATTGGCAACGACGGGGAAACCGCTTTTCAAGATCGCGGATGTGGGGAATATGTACTTGCGTGCCTATATCACTTCTGCCCAACTTTCAACCGTCAAGCTGGGGGACGAGGTGAAAGTCTTTGCCGATTTCGGCGGGGAGAACCGGAAGGAATACACGGGTACCGTCACGTGGATAGCCGATGAGGCGGAGTTTACGCCGAAAACGATATTGACCAAGGACGAACGGGCGAACCAAGTGTACGCGGTAAAGATCGCCGTTCGTAACGAGGGGACGATAAAGATCGGTATGTACGGTGAAGTAAAGTTCTGATTATGGAATATCTGGTAGAAGTCAGTCACGTCGGTAAACGGTACGGCGAAGTGGAAGCCCTGCGGGATGTTTCCTTCAGCGTGAAGCGGGGGGAAGTGTTCGGGCTTATCGGACCGGACGGTTCGGGAAAAACCACGCTTTTTCGTGTACTTACCACTTTATTACTGGCGGACGAGGGGGAGGGGCGAATCAACGGTTATGACGTGGTCGGCGACTACCGGGCAATCCGGCGGAGCGTGGGGTATATGCCGGGGAAATTTTCGCTTTACCCGGAATTGACGGTAGAAGAGAATCTGACGTTTTTCGCCACAGTATTCAACACGACCGTTGAAGCCAATTACGACCGGATAAAGGAGATTTACGACCAGATAGCCCCTTTCAAAGACCGTCGGGCGGGGGCTTTGTCGGGAGGGATGAAGCAGAAGCTTGCCTTGTGTTGCGCATTGATACATGACCCCGCCGTACTTTTCCTCGACGAGCCTACCACGGGGGTAGACCCCGTGTCGCGCAAGGAGTTTTGGCAGATGCTCCGCCGCTTGCAGGAGCGGGGTGTCACGATAGTGGTGTCGACGCCTTTTATGGACGAGGCGAAGTTGTGCGACCGTATCGCCTTTATACAGGAAGGAAGTATCAAAGGAATCGACACGCCGGAAGTCATTCTGGAACAGTTTAAAGCAATCCTTTGCCCGCCGGGACTGGAACGGGATACTTCCCGGCAGGAAGAACAGCCTGTTATCCGGGTGGAGAATCTGGTCAAACGGTTTGGAACTTTCACGGCGGTAGACCATATTTCGTTCGAGGTAAAACGAGGTGAGATTTTCGGTTTTCTGGGGGCGAACGGGGCGGGGAAGACTACCGCCATGCGTGTGCTCTGTGGTCTGAGCAAGCCCACGGCGGGGAGAGTCGAGGTGATGGGGTACGACGTGAGTACGCGAAGCGAGGATGTGAAAAAACATATCGGCTACATGAGCCAGAAGTTTTCCCTTTACGAGGATTTGAAAGTATGGGAGAACGTGCGTCTTTTCGCGGGTATTTACGGGGTTCCCGAGAGTGAAATAGCACCTCGTACCGAACAGATGTTAAAACGTATCGGTTTGCACGGGGAGCGGGAAACCTTGGTGAAGCAACTCCCGTTGGGATGGAAACAGCGCTTGGCTTTCTCCGTGTCGATCTTTCATGAACCGCGGGTGGTGTTCCTCGATGAGCCGACCGGTGGGGTTGACCCCGCCACGCGCAGGCAGTTCTGGGAATTGATCTATCAAGCTGCCGATCGGGGTATCACGATATTCGTCACCACGCATTACATGGACGAGGCGGAGTATTGTGACCGTATTTCCATGATGGTCGACGGACAGATCAAGGCGCTCGACACGCCGGAAGCCTTGAAGGCACGTTATCATGCCAAGGACATGGATGAGGTGTTCCGCCAGTTGGCACGTTATGCAACCCGTTCATCCGATTAATATAGTGATTATGAAACAGTTTATCGCTTTTGTCAAAAAGGAATTTTACTATATCTCGCGGGACAGGCGCACGATGCTTATTCTTGTCGGTATGCCTATCGTGCAGATTATCCTCTTTGGTTTCGCTATCTCTACCGAGGTGAAAAACGTGCAGACGGGAATCCTTACTTCCTCGGTTGACGCCGATACACGGCATATTATCGACCGGATTGACGCCAGTGAGTATTTTACCGTGAAACACGTGGTGCATTCCGCGGACGAGCTGAATCGGTTGTTCCGCCGGAACGAGATTGAACTGGGTGTTGTTTTTCCCGCCCAATTGCAACGGCAACGTTTCGATAGCGAGAATATACAGATTATCGTCGATGCCACTGACCCTAACTTGGCGGTGATGCGCGGCAGTTATGCCGGTGGTGTCATTGCCGGTGCGCGGGCGGAACTCTTGCAAACGGGGATGATACAACCCTCTTTAGTCATACATAACAAGTTGCTGTTCAACCCGCAGATGCGCAGTGCTTATAATTTCGTGCCGGGTGTGATGGGGTTGATTCTGATGCTTATTTGTGCCATGATGACCTCGATCTCGATTGTCCGGGAGAAAGAAACGGGCACCATGGAGATTCTCCTCGTGTCACCCATGAATCCGCTTTTTGTCATTCTTTCAAAAGCGGTACCCTACTTCATGCTTTCGATATTGAATTTGACAACGATCTTGCTGTTATCCGTTTTCGTGCTGGATGTCCCGATAGCGGGAGGTCTTGTCAGCCTGTTAGGTGTGTCGCTATTGTTTATTTTCGTGTCGCTGTCGCTCGGCTTGCTTATATCCAGTATCACTCGCACGCAGGTAGCCGCCATGCTGGCGTCGGGAATGGTGCTGATGATTCCTTCCATTATATTGTCCGGCATTATCTTCCCGATCGAGAGTATGCCCGGAATCTTGCAAGGTATAGCCTGTCTTATCCCGGTGCGCTGGTATGTTGACCTCGTGCGCAAGCTGATGATAGAAGGTGTCCCCTTCGGTTACGTGTGGCAGGAAACCGCCATACTGTTAATTATGGCAGTGGTACTGATCGGTATTACCACCCGTTCGTTCAAGAATCGTTTAGAATAAGGAGGAAATGCAATGATACTACGTTACCTTATCGAGAAAGAGTTCAAACAGTTGAAGCGGAATAGTTTTCTACCCCGCCTCATCCTGATATTTCCTTGCGTGATGATGCTCGTGCTGCCTTGGGCGGCAACGTTGGAGATCGAAGACCTGCGTATTGCCGTTGTCGACAATGACCACAGTCCCTCGTTGCGACGGTTGGTACATCGTATCGAGGCGTCCCGTTATTTCAAGTTGACCGAATTATCGCCCGCTTATCGTGAAGGGCTTGACGTTATCGAAAGGGGAAAGGCGGATGTGTTACTGGAAATCCCGCGTGGTTTCGAGAAGGAGCAAGTGAACGGGCGAGCGACCTCGGCTTCGGTCGTTATTAATGCCGTGAACGGCTCGAAAGGCAGCTTGGGAAGTTCTTATCTGATGCGGATTCTATCGCCGGCGGATAATACGGCTTCCGTGCGCTATCAATTTAATCAGCACTTGAATTACAAGGTTTTCATGGTGCCTGCGCTCATGACCATGGTACTCGTCATGCTTTGCGGGTTTCTTCCGGCGTTGAACGTGGTGAGTGAAAAGGAGGTCGGGACAATAGAACAAATCAATGTTACCCCGGTCAGTCGCTTCACGTTCACGCTGGGCAAATTATTGCCATACTGGGTAATCGGTTTTCTGGTACTGAATCTTTGTATGTTGTTGGCTTGGCTGGTGTACGGGCTCACGCCGGAAGGAAGTATCTTTACGATATATATAGCCACCCTCGTTTTCGTGCTGGTCGTCTCCGGTTTCGGGCTGGTGATCTCCAATTATTCGGCGACCATGCAACAAGCGATGTTCGTCATGTGGTTCTGTATGCTTATTTTTATACTGATGAGCGGTTTGTTTACCCCGATCAGCAGTATGCCCCGTTGGGCGCGATACATCACTTATGCCAATCCATTGCGTTACTTCATGGAAATCATGCGTATGGTTTACCTCAAGGGAAGCGGCATCCAGAACATCATGCCCCAGTTGGGGACGTTGGCTGCATTCGCTGCGGTGTTATACTATTGGGCTATATTGAGCTACCGGAAACAGCGGTAGCGAAAATAGGAAATGAGATTACATTTTACAGAATTATTAGGAACGAATAAGTTTTATTCGGAAATAAATGTGTTCGGGAATAATATATTTCTTTACATTTGTAATGTGGAATTTAGATAGCTAGTATGACGGAGCGAGTAAAATATGATGTAAATCAGTTGGTACAAGATTTGAAAAAGGGGTACGAACCGGCTTTTGATTACCTGTTTACAACCCGTTACGAGGACTTGTGCCGTTTTGCACGGGCTTTCGTGGGATCATATGACGTGGCGGAGGATATCGTGCAGGATGTTTTTGTCCGGATATGGGAGAATAACTTGAAGATTAGCAGCGATATTTCACTGGATAGTTATCTTTACGTGGCGGTGCGAAACGGTTGTGTCAGTTATGCGCGCCGTCAAAGACCTCACGTGGGGTTGGAGGCGTTGTCGGAGATGGAAACAGAAGAGATTTTGGCGGAGGATTGGAAATACGTGTGGGATGCCGTGGAAAGTTTGCCGGAGCAATGCCGTGTTGTTTTAAAATTGGTCGTACTCGAAGATATGAAGTACGCGGAGGCGGCAGAGAAACTGGATATTTCGGTCAATACGGTCAAAACGCAAATGAAGATTGCTTACCGGGAGTTGAGAAAGAAATTTACGTCGGGAGAGATTTCTGTTTTATTCTATTATTTTTATGTGGGTGAGGGGTTTAATGGGCGGTAATTTATTTTCTTGAAAAATATTCTGTTTTCTTTTCACCCTTTTTTTATTCTTGTGCGTCCTCTCACGAAGAATATAAATCAGCTTGTTATTTTATGAACGAGAGAATAGAAGAATTATTGGTTAAAAAGATTGACGGGGAGCTTTCTGCTGTGGAGGAGAAGGAATTGTCCGGGTGGTTGGCAGAGTCGGAGGTTCACGAACGAATCTTGCGGGAATTTGAAGCGGTGCGGCAGCGGTTGTCCGTGTTGCGGGAAGAATTTCACCCGGATGTGCAAGGACGTTTGCAGTCGGTTAAGAAGCATAAAAAACGACGGGTGCGGTTTGTTGCGGGGTGGATGCGTTATGTTGCGGTCGGTATTTTACTCGTGAGCGTGGGGAGCTACTTGTTGTGGAATGATGGGAAAAATAAAGAGGAGGAACATCGTATTTTTGCGAAAGTGGCGGTGCCCGGGAAAGAACAGGCGTATATCGTGTGGGCGAACGGGGTACAAGTGGCAATCGACGAAACGATGAAAGATACTTTGCTGACTGGGGACGGGGGAGCGGTAGTGCGGGTGGATTCCAACCGGGTGTTGCGTTACGAGGGAGGGAATAATGATGAAGGATTGGAACGGCGGGTGCATAAATTGGTGATCCCGAATGGAGGGGAGTATCGAATGGTGTTGGAAGACGGGTCGGTTGTTTGGTTGAATTCCGCTTCTTCGCTGGAAATACCGGAACGCTTTGCTGCGGGGGAGAGAAGGGTACGATTGGTGGGAGAGGCTTATTTTAAGGTGAAGAAAGATTCATCAAGACCGTTTTACGTGACAACGGAACGTGCCGACGTACGCGTGTTGGGTACGGAGTTCAACGTTTCAGCTTACGAGGAAGATCGTGATGCCGTGATGACGCTCGTGAACGGGGCGGTGCGGGTGGATGCCCGCGGGGGAGAGTCGGTGGTACTGGAACCGGGACAACAGGCGTTGACTGCGGGTGGAAAAATTGAGGTGCAGGATGTCGATGTGTCGTATGTCACGTCTTGGGTGAACGGGAAGTTTAGTTTTGATAATTCCCGTTTGGAAGATATCGCCCGGCAGGTTTCCCGCTGGTATGACGTGAAAATATCTTTTGATGATGATGATTTGAAAGATATTCGTTTTTCCGGGGCGATGTTGAAATTTAGACCGTTGAGCGATTTGATCGAGATGATTGAGGCAACGAGTTTTGTGCGGTTTAGCGTGAAAGGAGAAAATATTATAATATCTGGAAAATAAAAATCGAGGAAGTGGCTAGACTTCCCCGGTTTTGAGTGGTAATTGCTTTGTTACTGTTTGAGAGAGAACAAAGCTATGTATAACCTTAAATGCAAATATATGGAAAATAATCGAGAGCCTAACCGGTTTACGCGGTTAGGACGAAAAAAAATGTTATCGATGATGCGTTTGGCTAGTTTTTTTTGTTTGTTGAGTATCGTGTGCGGCGTGCAGGTGGCACATGGGCAGGAACGTAGGGTTTCTTTGGAAGTGAAGGATACTCCGATCAATCAGGTGCTGCGTATGTTGGGAAAAGAGTTCGGGAAGGATTTCTTTTACAGTAATGTGCAGGTGGATATGAATGAAAAGGTGAACGTGAAGTTAGTGAATGCCACTATTGACGAAGCGTTGAAACAGGTGTTTGCGGGGAAGCAGGTGCGGTACGAGGAGAAGGAGAATTTCGTGTTGATTTTGGAAATTCGGGAAGTAAAGAAAGACACGAAAGTGCCGGAAGTGCGCGGTGTGGTGTACGATGACCTGAACGAGCCGTTGCCGGGAGTAACGATTATGCTCAAGGGAACAAGTACGGGTTTCGTCAGTGATGCGGATGGAAAATTCAAAAGTGCGTTGACGATGAAATTACCCATAACTTTGGTATTCTCTTTTATCGGTTTCGAAACTCAGGAAGTTGTGGTAACGGATAGCACGCGGGAGGTGACCGTGAAGATGAAACCTGACGTGAAACAAATGGAAGAGGTGGTCGTGACGGGATACGCTAACGTGAAAAAGTCTAGTTTTACCGGAAACGCGGTAAGGGTGGATAAAGAGGAGTTGTTCAAGGTATCGCCGACCAACGTGATCGATGTGTTGCAGGTGTTTGATCCTTCATTGCGTATCATGAAAAATAACGAAATGGGAGCAGACCCGAATACATTGCCGGAGTTTTATATCCGGGGACGTTCCGGTATCGGGGTGATGGATTTGGATAAGGAGAGCCTTTCCGAATCGGCTTTGAGTAATAATCCCAATTCACCTATTTTTATTATGGACGGTTTCGAGGTGACGGTGCAAAAGGTGTATGATTTTGACCCGAACCGTATAGAGAGTATCACGATATTGAAGGATGCCGCGGCTACGGCTATTTACGGTTCCCGTGCGGCTAACGGTGTGGTGGTGATTGAAACGGTGGCGCCGAAACCGGGACAGTTGAACGTGATGTATAATTTCACGGGTGCGCTTACCGCTCCGGATTTGTCGGATTATAATTTAATGAACGCTAAAGAGTTGCTTGAGGCTGAGCGGTTGGCAGGGTATTATGAACCGACTTCCAACATTAATTCGTCTTATACTCTTTTAAGCGAGTACGAGGCGAAGTTGTCGAACATTATTCGGGGGGTAAACACGGACTGGTTGTCACAACCTTTGCAGAACGAATTTAATCATAAACATAGTCTTGCCATTCAGGGTGGTTCCGAGAATATGCGTTTTAACGTGGATCTGAATTACGATAACCAGAATGGAGTGATGAAAGGATCTTTCCGAGAGCGCTTGGGAGCTGGATTTTACTTGGATTACCGTATCGGCGGGATGCAGTTGAAGAATCAGATTGCTTATACGGTCACGAAATCAGAAAATTCTCCTTATGGAAATTTCAATGATTACACGAAGAAGTTGCCGTATGATGAGTTGAAGGATGCGGATGGAAATTATGTCGAGCAGACAAGACTTTGGCATGGGGGTATGAGTGGCACGAAAAATCCGTTGTACGAGGCGAAAATGTTGAAAAGTTTTGATAAGAGTAAAATACAGGATTTGACGAATAATTTGAGTTTGAACTGGTATATCACGAAGAGTCTTTATTTTAAAGGACAGGTAGCGGTAACTTTGACCGATACTGAAACAAAAGTTTTTAAAGACCCGCTTTCTTCTTCGTTTTACAACGTGGATGATGACAAGAAAGGTTCGTTGAATTTGAGTAAGAGGAAACTTGTGAAATGGAATACCAATTTCGTGTTGAATTACGTGCAGGCGATAAAGAAGCATAATATGAATTTTTCGTTGGGATTGAACACGAACACGGAGAGTACGAATAGTTCGGTGGAGAAATATTTGGGATTTCCTTCGGGTGAATTGAATACCCCGGCTTTTGCGGAGAACGTGGATGATGTACCCACGTATTCGGATAATAAAAAGCGGCTGTTCGGGGCGTTTGTTTCATTAAACTACACGTATAACGATATTTATTTACTTGATGCCTCGTGGCGTCTGGACGGTTCGTCCGAGTTCGGGGCAGACAAGAAATATGCTCCGTTTTATTCCGGGGGTGTCGGGTTGAACGTGCATAATTACGAGTTTATGAAAGCGCAGGATGTGGTGAGCTTGTTGAAGATCACGGGGACCATGGGAGTGTTGGGAAAAACCAATTTCCCCGCTTACGCTGCCAAGCATACTTATGATGTTACGAATTCGTATTATTCCACGGGTGGCGGTATTTACTTACACTATATGGGAAATGAGAATTTGAAATGGGAGCGGACTTTTTCCCGTGATTTGAAATTGGAGTTGGGTTTCTTGAATGACGCGATTTATACGAAGTTTACGTGGTATAATAAAAAGACCAAGGATTTGATCACGGATGTGACGATTCCTACCCATACCGGTTTTACTTCTTACAAGGATAATATGGGTGAGGTGGAGAATAAGGGATTCGAATTGGATGTCCGTTTTAATATTCTCCAGAATAAAGATTGGATGGTTGCTGTGTTCGGGAATCTGGCACATAACCGGAACAAAATATTGAAGATTTCTGAATCCTTGAAGGCGTATAATGAACGGGTAAACGAGAAATTTGATGAATACTTTGATAACGTTTTCAACAAACAGGATTTGAAGTATAGCAAACCTTTACTGAAATACGAGGAAGGAGGTTCTTTGACGGCTATTTACGGGATGCGTTCTTTGGGAATAAACCCGAGTAACGGGAGCGAGTTGTTTCTTGACCGGAGTGGTCAGGTCATTCAGGAGTGGACATCCAGCCAACAGTCTATTTTAGGTGACACGGAACCGGATGCAACGGGTTCTTTCGGGGTGAATTTGCAGTGGAAGCGGTTCACGTTATTTGCCACGTTTATGTATGAATTCGGGGGACAAGTGTATAACCAGACTTTGGTCGATAAGGTGGAGAACGTGAAGTTGTACGAAACGAACGCGGACAAGCGTGTTCTCACGGAGCGATGGGCAAAGCCCGGGGAGTTGACACGTTTGAAGTCAATTAAAGACCGGAATAACGTGACTTTGCCAACCTCTCGTTTCGTGCAGGATTACAATATGTTGAACTTTAATTCACTCACGATAGGGTATGATTTCGATAAAGACTTATTGAAGAAAATGCGGATGAGTATGTTGCGGTTATCATTTAACATGAAGGATATATTCACGATTTCGAGCGTGAAACAGGAGCGGGGGTTGTCTTATCCCTTTGCCAGAACTTTTAATTTGACCTTAAATGCAAGTTTTTAAAATAGATGATTATGATACGATATAATTACTTGTTGTTGTTGATGCTGTTCGGGTTAGCGGCGTGTAATAGTTGGTTGGACGTGGAGTCGGATAATCAGGCGAGTGACGAGAAGACATTTAAGGATTACACGGGATTCCGAAGTGCTTTGAACGGAGTGTATTATAAGTTGTCCGAACCGGAAATGTACGGACGGGAGCTTTCATGGGGATTTCTCAGCGTGTTGTCACAAACTTACGAGGCTGGGGATGTCAGCCAAAATGATGCTTATAAAGCGGCAGTTGTTTATGATTATAATTCAAAGGATGTCAAAGATGTTATCTCAAAGATCTGGAAGGGTGGATATAATGCTATCGCGAATTGCAATAAATTAATTGCGGAGATAGAAGCTAAGGATGCCTCTTTCTTTCCTTTGGGTGAACGCGAACGAAATTTGATATATGGCGAAGCCTTGGCGTTGAGGGGATACCTGCACTTGGATTTGTTGCGTATGTTTGCCCCGGCTCCGGCGACCGGCGACAACGGGGCGTATATTCCTTACGTGACGGTTTACCCGACGCATTATGAATCCGCTTTGCCGACTTCAGAGGTACTTCGCCTTGCCAAGGAGGATTTGTTGAAGGCAAAGGATCTTGTGGTGCAGAATGATACTTTGGACGATGAGATGGCGTATGCCAATCGTTTTGTCGCGGAGGATTCCGGAAACCGTTTTTTCAGTTTCCGGGGAACCCGAATGAATTATTTGGCCGTGTGCGGGACATTAGCGCGTTTGTGCTTGTACGCGGGTGAGAATGAAGAGGCTAACCGGTATGCGTTGCACGTGTATGAGTTAGTAGAAGCTAAGGAGGATTCGTGGGATATTTATTTTACTTCATCGTCGGATTTGAATGTTTCCGGCGTGAATAAATACGTGAAAGCGTACAATGATATTCTGTTTGCATTTTATAATAAAAAATTGACGGAAGATGTGGAGGATTTCACGGAGGCGACCGGTAAGCCCAAGATGTTGTTGAAGAATGCCGGCAGTCTGTTCGGGGACAGGGGCGACGGGGATGATTATCGCCAATACCTTGTCGATTGGACTATTGATGCGAATCGTTCACAGAAGTGGTTGGATTTGGGTGCATCGGAAAACTTTGTGAGAGTGCAATATGCTTTGATTCCGGCGTTGAGATTTAGTGAAATATGCTATATCCTTGCAGAAACAACGTATGGTTCTGCTGCCGGTAATGCTGCTGCCGTGAAGTATCTGGAGGAGGTGCGGGGAGGACGCGGGTGTAAGCGTAATATCCCGGAAAGCGTGTCCGCCAGCACTTTCAAGGAGGAGTTAATCTGGGAAGGAATGAAAGAGTATCTCGCTGAAGGACAGACTTTTTTTATGTTTAAACGTTTGAACCATCCGGTGTTGAGCGGAAGTGAATCTGTCACGTTGGGAAATTCGTTCGTGTTGCCTTTGCCGGACGATGAAAAGGTGTTTTAGATTTTAAAAGACGAGTTATGAAAAAGATATATGTATTTATTTTAAGTGTATTCCTGTTGGGAGCGTGTTCAAAGGAGAATATTCCGATGTATGATACCGTGAATTATATCCAGTTTTCGGATACTTACCGGGATTCGATGGATATTTCGTTTTTCTTTTACGGGAATGCGGAGCAGATTGAGATTCCGGTAGAAGTGGAAATGCTGGGAAATCTGTTTTTGGAAGACCGGTCGTTTGTTGTCGAGCTGGATAAAGACTTGTCCACGGCAACGGATGAACATATCGTACTTCCGGAGTATTATGTTTTTCGTAAGGAACACGTGAAAGACACGATTTCGTTGGTATTGAATAACCCCGGGGATGCTCGCGTGCGAATCGTGTTGGCTATCCGGGGGAACGGGGCGGATGTTTTAGCGGGGGAATACAGTTATCAATACAAGATTATTAATTTGAGTAGTGAGGTGTCGATACCGGAATGGTGGGATGGGGATGTAGAGAAGTCTTTTCTCGGTACTTATTCGATTCCGAAGTATCAATTGTTGATTAAGGTGACCGGGGAGGGAGATTGGACTAATCTGGATGCTTCAACGAGAAGGGCTTATGCGTTACAGTTAAAGTATTATTTGCGTGAGATGGAAGACAAGGATGAAGTCGTGCTGGATGTAGATGGTAAAGCCATGACGGTAACAGTAATTGGATAATAAATCGATAGAATATGAAAATGAAAAATGTAATATATCTGTCTTTGTTGATGATGGTAGGATTGTTTTCCTGTATCAAAGACGAAGGTAATTATAAATACGAGGCGATACGAGACGCGAAGGTTTCGTTTGAAACTTACACGGTGAATTGTTTTGTGCATGATGAAGTGAAGGTTGAGCCTAAAATCCGGTTTGGTGAAGGTGACTCCACGGATTTCTCGTACGAGTGGCGGGTTGATTATGAGGTCGTTTCCACGGAGCGGGTTTTGGAATTTACCCCGGAGCAAGCAAAAACGTATGCCTGCCGGTTAGCCTTGAAGGATAACCGTAATGGGAAAGTGTATAGTGGCACGATGTCCATTGTTGCGGCGACGGTGTATCAATCGGGGTTCTCTATCCTGTATGAAGAAGGCGGGGTATCAAAACTGGGGCATATAAATTTACCTAGTGTTTCCCAAGATGAAGAGTATCATGCTTATTATGATTTGTACCGGGAGGCAAACGGGGAGGATATGGGTTCGGAACCGGTGAAATTGGTTCAGCATTTCTTTTGGAATGCGACTAATTATTGTAAATGGTCGGAGTTGCTGGTTATTCAGAATGGCGGGCAGGGACCCGTGGAATTGAATGGTAACACGAACGAGAAAGAGGTATTGACCCGTGAGGAGTTCGTGGGAGGAAATCCCCCGGAGAATTTTAAATTGGTATCCGCATTTTACCCGTTCTACATGAATATCGTGTTGAGTGAGGATGGGAAAATTTATACCCGTTTCTTCAACGACCCGAAGAGTATGGGGTATCACTCCGCGGCTTACAATAATGTTCCGGTATATATTAATAAAGGGTATAAAATCGGACAGATTATTGAAACGGCACACCAGTATCTCAAGCATTTTCTTTTGTATGACGAGTTGAACGGGCGGCTGATTCACGTGAGAAGTGCCTATTACACGACGGCAGAAGAGTACAGGGAGTTGCAGTACACGGGGACTTATCCTGCCGGTTTTATTCCGGTGAATAATTTGGGTGATTATGAGTTGGTATATGGTGCGGCTTACGGTGGCACCATGCAAGGAAGTACGAAGTATGCCTTGATTTTACGGGACGGGGACGATTGGAAAGTGGAAACATTCGGGATTGCAGCCAACGCGTTGGGGGTAATTACGTTGGATGCGTTGGATAAATGTCAGACGTTCTCCGGCAAGACGGATGGATACGTGACGGATAGAAGTATTTTCAGGATATTGAGAAATCGTACCTACATTTTTTTCTCCGGGGGAGTGAATAATGACGAGTTGTATTATTACGATCTGAGTACCGGGAAATCATATCATTATACCTCTTTGAACGGACGTGCCATTATGGCGATGCACCCTGCCGAAGGGAATAAGGAGCTGGGGGTAGGACTGGAAGACGGGACGTTCATCCTGTTTAACGTTGAAGATTCAGTATTGAAAGCGGGTGAGCCTGTCGTGCTGTATGAACAGGGCGGTTTCGGTCGGATTGCCGATGTGATTTACAAGTATAAATTATCAGGTCGGGATATGTAATTGCAGTATAGTTTTCTAAAATCGGGTAAACCGATTTTAGAAAACTACTCCGCTGTTGTAACACAGTTATTTATACTTTTTATCTGAATAGCATTTCTATATCGGAAGGGATTGTTGTATAGAAAGAGATTTGGAATATAAATGGAATTGTGGTACAAACGGGAGAATCAAAAATTAATTGGGATGTTTAAATATTGAAGTTATGATATTGAAATCAATTGTATTTGTATTTATATTTCTTTCTTTGAGTGTTGTGTCGGCAGAGGGTAAAGGGCGGAAGAAGAAACAAGCGACTAAAGAGGTAAAAACGGAAAGTGCTTACCAACGCTTTTTTAAGGGAAAGTCGTGCGAAACAAAGCGAGGTTTAATCACGTTGCACAAAATGGACGGGAAGATCTATTTCGAGTTACCGTTGAATTTGTTGGGGAAAGAGATGTTGCTTGGTTCGACGATTAGCGAAATCACGAATAATGATTTCGGGAGCGTGGGAGAGAAACCTAAAGAACCGCTGCACGTGGTGTTTACCCGCCAAGACTCGATAATTAGCTTGCGGGAGGTGAGTGCGATATATTATACCACGGAGGAGGGTATAAGGAAACGTTTGGAAGAGAGTTTTAAGCCGGCTATTATTTTGAATCTTCCGGTGAAGGTGTACTCGGAAGACAGTACGGCAGTTGTGCTGGATTTGACCGATTTTTTATTGAGTGATAACGAGGGATTATCTCCCTTTTCCCAGTTCGCACCGATCAATAGTGGCAGGCGTCGCGTGGACAAGGAGTTTGTGAAGAAAAATTCATTTATCGGGGAAATTAAGGCTTTCGAGGATAATTTTAGCATACGCTCTTCTTTGAGTTATTTGGTTACCGTGCGGAATCAAGAGCGGGTATTGTTTCAGAAAGTGCCTTTTACCGCGGTGATGACACGTAGCTTTATTTTGTTGCCGGAAGAACCGATGCGTCCCCGTATGGCGGATCCCCGTATTGCTATATTCTATCAGGCAAAATATGAATTTAATTCAAAAAAGAGTGGTGTCGATTTTCGTTATTATGCTAATCGTTGGCGACTTGAACCTGTGGATGAGGCGGCTTATCGTGCCGGACAATTGACGGATGTGAAGAAATCGATTGTGTTTTACGTGGATAACGCATTCCCGGAGAGTTGGAAGAAATACATCAAGCAAGGGGTAGAAGAATGGCAGAAAGCCTTCGAAAAGATCGGTTTGAAAAATGCGATTATAGCCAAGGATTTCCCGAAGAATGATCCGGAATTTGATCCGGAAAATCTGAAATATTCTTGTGTACGCTATTCTCCCTCGTGGACACCTAACGCCATGGGACCCTCGTGGACAGATCCCCGGACGGGAGAGATTATCAATGCTTCGGTTTATTTTTATCACAATATAGCTCAATTGATTCAAAATTGGCGATTCGTGCAGACGGCTCAGGCGGATGCTGACGTGCGGCGGATGCAGTTGCCGGAAGAATTATTGGGTGAGAGCATCCGTTACGCTATTGCGCACGAGGTAGGTCATTGTCTGGGTTTTATGCATAACATGAGTGCTTCTGCCGCAATCCCCACAGATTCTTTGCGTTCGCCTTCTTACACGCAAAAATACGGGACAACTCATTCAATCATGGATTATGCCCGGAACAATTACGTGGCACAACCGGGAGATAAGGAGAGGGGTGTGAAGTTGACGCCGCCTCATTTGGGTTTGTATGATTATTTCACGATAAAATGGTTGTACACGCCTTTGTTGGACGAGAAGACCACGGACGAGGAAGTGCCTGTTCTGGATCGTTGGATTGGCGAGAAAGCGGGCGATCCTGTATATCGCTATGGAAGACAGCAGATAAATTCTCGTTGGGATCCGAGTTCTTTCGAGGAAGACTTGGGAGATGATCCGATGAAATCATCTGCGTATGGGATAAAGAATTTGAAATATATTTTGGCAAACCTGAATGAATGGGTAGGGGCAGAAGATAAAGATTATGCGTTTCGCCAACAGATTTATAACGAGATTGTAATGCAGTATTTCAGGTATTTGAATAATGTTATTTTTAATATCGGCGGTATTTACTTGAATGAAAAATATGCCGGGGATCCGATACCTGCTTATGCTTTAGTTCCTAAAGCCAGACAAAAGGAGGCTTTGGTGTTTTTGTTGGATCAGTTGAAAGAGATGGCTTGGATTGATGCGAAGGATTTCAAGGATGGTCTACCGTTGATGAGCGATATTTCGGGAGATATGGAAAATGCTATTTTCAGGGGACTATTGTCCCGGTTGAATGCGTTAGCCGTGTGCATGGAACAGTCGAAAGAGGAGGCTTATTCTACTCGGGAGTATATGAATGATTTATATGAATTTATCATGGCTCCTACCAAGAAGAGAAATTCTCTGTCTGAGATTGAAAAACGATTACAAATCAAGTATTTATCGTTTTTGGTGTCTGCTTCCGGCGTGGAAGTGAAAGGAATGGGCGGCTCGCCTTTCGCGTTCTCCCGTGACGGGATGATTGAGGTTATGGATTACGTGCAAGAGAATAGCCGGAATATTTATGGCGAGTTGCCTGACGAATATCTGGGTATGTTCGCGCGTAGGGGATGTTGTTTCGCTCCGGAGGAAATTAGCGGTTTCGGTAGAACGACGAACTTGAACAGACCGAATGTTTCTATCGGGACGGATTGTTTCTTGATGTTGAAAAAGACCTTGGCTTTATTGAAAAGCCGGATGAATACGGCAACAGAAGATACTCGATTGCATTATCAGTTGTTGGTTTATAAATTGGAGAAGGTTTTTAAGAATAACTGAGACGGGTGATTATTAACAGTAAACTAGTTGTCATGAAAAATATCATATATATAGTGTTTCTTCTTTTGATAGTTCTGTGTCCGTTCGAGGGCAGCGGGATGGTGCGGGAGAAGAAGGATACGGGTAAGAATAAAAATTCGGCTTATCAGAAACTCTTTGATGGTAAGAGTGTAAAGACTGCAAAGGGTGTAATGACGATTCATTACGCGGGGGGAAATGTATACGTGGAGTTTCCCTTGGATTTGTTGGGCAAGGATATGTTATTTGCTTCGTCGATAGAGAACACGAGTGATAACGGAGAGGGGGTTGTCGGGCAATTTGCCGGGACTCCTCAAGTGTTCGTGTTCACGAAAGAGGGAAATTACGTGCAGGCTCGTTTGCGGCAAGGTGCTCCTGTCTGTAACGGTAGTGGAGATGCTAACATGGAGAGTGCTTTAGAGAAATCTTTTATGCCGGGGGTGTACGCTACGTTTAAAATAGAGACTTACACGCCGGACAATCGTGCCGTGGTGTTGAATATGACATCTTTTTTCTTGGAGCATACGGCGTTCACGAATCCGTTTTCCTCTCAGGCTGCCAATTCTGTATGGGGATTCGTCGGGCGGAATCAAAAGTATAAAGCGAACCGGAATTTGTTTCAAGAGGTCAAGGCGGATGGACGGAGCGTTACCGTGGTTTGTGAATCGGGGTATGATGTGGATCATATCGTGGTAGGCTCTGTAACAAGACAGAATATAAAAGTTTCCGTAACATTTAATAAAATGTTGGTGGTTCTGCCCGAAGATAAAATGACACCTCGTTATGCTGATTCTAGGATTGGGGTAAGTTTCGTGACAATTCCCGAAATCGGGAAAGAAAAATCAATATTGACAAAGAAGCATCTAGCCAGACGTTGGCGAGTGGAGCCGAGTGACGAGGTCGCTTATTGGGCCGGGCAGGTCGTGGAACCGAAAAAGCCGATCGTTTTTTACTTGGATACGTTGATGCCGGAAAGTTGGACGAAATATGTTCGTGCGGGTATTGAAGAGTGGAATAAGGCTTTCGAACGTATCGGGTTTAAAAATGTACTGCGTGCTGTTCCTTTTCCCGGAACTTCGGATTTTGATGCGGGGAATATTCAGCATTCTGTGATTCGTTATTCTCCGACCTCTCCGAATATGTATCGTCCCCAACAATCTATGCTGGTGGATAACCGGAGCGGTGAGATTCTTAATGCGTCGTTGTATTTACATCATCATTTTTTGTTCATACTACATCGGGACAGGCTTCTATACACGATGGCGGCAGACCCGGAAGCACGTAAAGCTGTTTTGTCAGAGGAGGTGATGGGACAATTGATAAAGAGTCTGATGATTCGGGAGATCGGTTCGTGTTTGGGATTGAGATCCAATTTGCGGGCATCTTCTGTTTACCCGGTTGATTCGTTGCGTTCTGCGACTTTCACGAGAGAACACGGGTTGTCACCCTCGATAATGGATATGGTGCCGTATAATTATGTCGCTCAGGAAGAAGACGTGAAAAATGGCGTGATGCTGGTACAAGACAAGCTGGGGGAATACGATTATTACGCCATAGAATGGTTGTATAAACCGATTCGAGGGGTGAAGAACGCGGACGAGGAATGCGATACTTTGGATCGTTGGATTAAAGAATCCCGTCTGGATATAGCTAAAACATACGGGCATACCCCTTTTACCTCGAATGTTTACGATCCCCGAATATTGAGTGAGGATTTGGGGAACGATCATGTTAAAGCGGGGGAATATCTGATAAAGAATCTGAAAAAGTCGATGGCTCATTGTCGTGAATGGTTTGCCGAAGAGGATAAAACACTGGAACTCCAGAATAAGTTGTATGGTTTTATGCAAGGACGGTATATGGATGGGTTGAACCGGATTGCATCTTATATCGGCGGTATGTATATCAACGAAGGTAATAGCGATGAGAATGTACAGCATTATGCGGTTGTTCCTAAAGCCAAACAACGGGAAGCCATTAATTTCTTGTTGGCACAGGCTAAAGATTTGGAATGGTTGGATAATCAAGAATTAAGACATGACCTGCGGGTGAACTCTTCCGCCGTGCAGCAAAAACGGATGGATATTTTTGGATTGTTATTTTCTCGTTGGTATATGGTTATTATGAGTTCCCGTAAGGCAAGCGGGGGATATACCGCAGACGAGTACATGGATGAATTGTACCGGATGGTGTGGGAGGGTACCATAAAACGTAGAAAATTGGATCCGTTGGAAAGGGATTTCCAGATGGCTTTCTTGGCTGCTGTGATTGCTTCTTCGACGGTAACGGAAGATGCCGCGAAACTGGATGCACACACGAAAGCGTTGGCACAGGGAATAAGCAGTGGCAGACAAGTTTATGACCCTATTCTTTGTGAAAAGATGGAGCGGATGCAAGTAGAAAATATCAGTGGATTCTATGCACAAGAGGGGATTAAGGTAAATACATTGTCACGTTCTCATGTCTTTTACCAAATGTTGCTGAAAATCGATGGTATGGTGAATAATGCCATGAAAACAAGCACGGGAGAAATGAAGGACTATTACGAGTATTTACATTATAAAATCAGACAGGCTTTGGATGTAGAAGGTATTCGTTAGAGAAAATTGTTTAAAAAGAGAGTTGCAATATGTCAGAAATATTGCAACTTTTTTTCACCCTTTGAGGGTATTCGAGTGTCTTTTTAGAGTAGTCGGGTAACAGGAAATTTTAATTAATGCTGATAAGATGAAATTGAATGTACTTTTATTGTGTCTGGGAACGATGCTGGTAAATGAAGAAGAAAAGAAAAGTCCGGTGGATTACGTGAATCCTTTTATCGGGACGAAAAGCATGGGACATACTTTCCCGGGGGCTTGCGTTCCGTATGGTGCGGTACAGTTAAGTCCCGATACGGAGAACGTGCCGCATAATATTGATGGCGTTTACCGGAAAGATACTTATCGATATTGTGCCGGATACCAGTATGATGATCCGACGATTGTCGGGTTCAGTCACACGCATTTGAGCGGGACGGGACATTCGGATTTAGGTGATGTGCTTTTGATGCCGACAGTCGGGGAATTGAAATTAATTCCCGGTACGGCGGAACAGCCGGAAGAGGGGTATCGTTCCCGGTTTTCGCACGATCAGGAAAAAGCCTTACCCGGCTATTACGAGGTGATGTTGCAGGATTATGACGTGAAAGTGCAGCTGACAGCGACTGAACGGGTGGGGATTCACAAATATACTTACCCATCAGGAGTGGAAGAAGGTCATGTGATAGTGGATTTGTTGCACGGAATATATAATTATGACGGGAAGGTATTGTGGGCGAATCTCCGGGTGGAAAATGATACCTTATTAACAGGATACCGGATCACGAGGGGATGGGCTCGGACGAATTACACCTATTTCGCGATAACGTTCTCCAAACCGATACGGAATTACGGGCACGAGAATTTCGAGGAGGTGGACTATAAAGGTTTTTGGCGTCGGTTTGATGAGAAACACAATTTCCCGGAAATGGGCGGTAGGGGCATTGTGGCATATTTTGATTTCGACTTACACGATAGCTCGGAACTGGAGGTTAAGGTGGCTCTTTCGTGCGTGAGCACGGAAGGTGCGTTGAAAAACTTACAGGTGGAAGCGGCAGGTGTTGACTTTGAAACGTTGGCGGCACGTGCCGGAGAGAAATGGAACAAGGAGCTTTCGGTGATTGAGGCTCGAGGAAGTCATGACGAGTTGTGTATGTTATATACCTCGTTGTACCACACGATGATAAATCCGTCTGTTTACATGGACGCGGATGGACAGTACCGGGGTGTGGATCACATGATTCATCAGGCGGAAGGTTTTACCAATTATACCGTTTTTTCTTTGTGGGATACCTATCGGGCTTTGCACCCGTTGTTTAATGTGATCAACCGGGAGCGGAACCGGGATATGGTGATGTCCATGTTGGAGCATTACCGGCAGAGTGTACACAAGGCTTTGCCCGTGTGGTCGCATATGGGTAACGAGAACTGGTGTATGATCGCTTATCACGGGGTTGCCGTCGTGGCGGATGCCGTGGCGAAAGGTATCGAGCTGGATACGGCGTTGGTATTGGAGGCGATGAAGAACAGTTCGAATATTCCGTATTACCAACATACCCGTGAATACGTGGAAAAGGGGTACGTGCCCGTGGATAAAGACGGGAATGGTGCTTCCATCACGCTGGAGAACGCGTATGACGATTGGGCGATATATCGGACGGCGAAGGCGGCGGGGAACGAGAATATGGCTCACGAATACGAAAGCCGGGCGATGAATTACCGTAATCTGTTTGACGAACGTTTGGGATTTGCACGTCCCCGCTTATCCGACGGGAGCTGGAAAGAGCCGTTCGATCCGTTGGGTACGCATGGTGAAGGATTTATCGAGGGTAATTCGTGGAATTACTCGTTGCACGTGCCGCACGATGTAAACGGGTTGATTCGTTTGACGGGAGGGGAAAAGCGTTTTGCCGAACGGTTGGATAGCTTGTTCACGATGCATCTTCCGGAAAAATATTATGCCGATACGGAGGACATCACGGAAGAGGGGTTAATGGGGAATTACGTGCACGGGAATGAACCCAGCCATCACGTGTTGTATTTGTACGCTTGGACTTCTCAACCTTGGAAGACGCAGTTCCGGGTGCGGGAAGTGATGAACCGTATGTACAGGAATAAAATCGACGGGTTATGCGGTAACGACGATTGCGGTCAGATGTCTGCTTGGTATATCTTCTCGGCTTTAGGATTTTATCCTGTCTGTCCCGGGACGGATCAATACGTGTTGGGTGCACCTTACCTGCCCTACATGAAAATACGTTTGGAGAATGGCAACACGTTTGAGGTGCGTGCGCCGAAAGTGGATGACAAAAACCGATACGTGAAAGCTGTCCGGTTGAACGGGAAACCATATGATAAGGCTTATATAACCCAACGGGATATCATGGCGGGAGGGGTGTTGGAGTTTGAGATGAGTAATCGTCCCAACCGAAATAGGATTTACACGGAAGATAATAAACCTTATTCCTTGACACGATGAATATAAAGATAATCATATGTTGGTGTATCTTGGGAATGGCAAGTTCCTGCGGATGCAAAAAGAATAGCCCGAAAGCGGGAGAAGTTGTGGATTGGTCTGCCTATGACGTGGGACAAGTGGAGTTCCGGAATTTGTCGCCGGAAACGGAAGGGGCTGAATTATACGCCCGCATCGTTCCCCATCCCGAACAATTTATACAGGAATGCGCCCGACAAGTATTGAATACACTCTATTTTTCACCAGCGGATAGTATTCCGGGAGTGAGATGGATTACTTATATATTAAAGTCTTATGACGGAATATCGGCGAAAAGCGGTAATCCGCCCTCGATCACGATTACTTACAGCACGGATTGGGTGGAGAAAAGTTACAAGGGAAACATGGATGCGTTGGTGCGGGAAAATCGGGGAGTACTCTGGCATGAATTGACACACGGGTTTCAGTTGGAACCGCAAGGGATAGGAACTTACGGGACAAACAAGACTTTTTGGGCTTTCATCGAGGGGATGGCGGATGCCGTGCGTTACGTGAATGGCGGTTTCACTTTGGACGACCGCCCTAAGGGAGGACATTACATGGACGGGTATCGTACGACAGGTTTCTTTTTGGCTTGGTTGACGCAGACGAAAGATTCGGGTTTTTTGCGTAAATTTAACCGCAGTACTTTGCACGTCATTCCTTGGTCTTTTCAAGGTGCGATTCAATATGCTTTCGGGGAGGGATATGACATAGACCGGCTTTGGGAAGAATACATGATCGCGATGGGAGATAAGTAGAGGCGTACAAGAAACTGGGGAGGTGTAATATAATACGTTGTGTTTATGAGATATTATGTTTGTGTTTTAGTTTGTTTGTGGCTCGGCGTGGGTATTCCTGCGCGAGCTCAAACTGTTTTTGAGCCCGTGGAGTACGTGAATCCGCTTATGGGTACACAGTCCACGTTCGAGTTGTCGGCAGGGAACACTTACCCGGCGATTGCCCGTCCGTGGGGAATGAATTTCTGGATGCCCCAGACGGGGAAAATGGGCGACGGTTGGGCTTATGTCTACACGGCAAACAAGATACGGGGATTCAAACAGACGCATCAGCCGAGTCCATGGATTAATGATTACGGTCAATTCTCGCTGATGCCCGTGGTCGGGAAACCGGAGTTCGAGCAGGAGCGGCGTGCCAGTTGGTTCTCGCATAAGGGGGAAGTGGCGAAACCTTATTATTACAAGGTTTATCTTGCCGAGCACGATGTGGTGACGGAGTTCACGACGACAGAACGGGCGGCTCTTTTCCGCTTTACTTTTCCGGAGAACGAACATTCGTATATTGTTGTCGATGCTTTTGACCGAGGTTCATTTGTCTGTATCGAGGGAGATAACAAGATCGTGGGATACACTACTCGAAATAGTGGCGGTGTGCCGGAGAATTTCAAGAATTACTTCGTGATAGAATTTGATAAACCATTCGAGTATAAACACACGTTTGTCGACGGGAAATTGAGTGACGATTCAGTACAGCAATCCCATCACGTGGGAAGCGTGATTGGCTTCCGGACAAAAAAAGGGGAGAAGGTTCACGCCCGCGTGGCATCTTCATTTATAAGCCCGGAACAGGCTGAAATAAACTTGAAAGAGTTGGGAAACGACGATTTCGAAACCTTGGTCGGGCGGGGTAAAGCGGCATGGAATAAAGTGTTAGGAGCTATTCAGGTAGAAGGAGGTTCGTTGGACCAATACCGGGTGTTTTATTCTTGCCTCTACCGTTCGGTACTTTTTCCCCGTAAGTTTTATGAAATAGATGCGGAGGGCAACACGGTGCATTACAGTCCATATAATGGAGAGGTGTTGCCGGGATATTTGTACACGGATACGGGATTTTGGGATACATTCCGTTGTCTGTTTCCCTTGTTGAATCTGGTTTATCCTTCCCGGAACAAGGAAATACAGGAGGGATTAATTAATACTTACAAGGAAAGCGGCTTTTTCCCGGAATGGGCAAGCCCGGGACACCGGGGATGTATGGTCGGGAATAATTCGGCTTCTGTGCTCGTGGATGCTTATTTGAAAGGCGTGCGGGTGGCTGAGGTGAAAACACTGTACGAGGGGCTGATACACGGCACGGAACACGTGCACCCGAAAACCTCTTCCACGGGACGTTTTGGACACGAGTATTATAATACATTGGGATACGTGCCTTACGACGTGGGGATAAACGAGAGTGCCGCGCGTACATTGGAATATGTTTATGATGATTGGTGTATTTGTCAATTAGCAAAGAAGTTAGAGCGTCCGGCAGAGGAAGTGGAACGATTTGCCCGACGGGCGATGAATTATAAACATTTATTCGACCCCGCAACCAAGTTAATGCGGGGAAAGAATCAGGATGGCACTTTTATGACGCCCTTCTCTCCCCTGAAATGGGGTGACGCTTTCACGGAGGGGAATAGTTGGCATTACACGTGGTCGGTATTCCACGACCCTCAAGGGTTGATTGATTTAATGGGAGGAAAAGAGTCTTTCGTGCAGATGCTGGACTCTGTTTTTGCCGTGCCGCCCCTGTTTGACGAGAGTTATTACGGGGGAGTAATTCATGAAATCCGGGAAATGACCGTCATGAACATGGGGAATTACGCTCATGGGAATCAACCTATACAGCACATGATATACTTGTATAATTATGCCGGACAACCTTGGAAAGCGCAGTACTGGCTGCGGGAAGTGATGAACCGGATGTACACGCCCGGACCGGACGGTTATTGCGGGGACGAGGATAACGGGCAGACATCGGCATGGTACGTGTTCTCGGCGCTTGGTTTTTATCCCGTCTGTCCGGGTTCGGAGCAATACGTGCTGGGTACACCGCTTTTCCCGAAAGCTACGATTCATTTCGAGAACGGGAAAAAGATGGAGATTGTTGCCCCGGGGACAGACGATATGCGTCGCTATATCGACCGGATGAAATTGAATAAACGAGTTTACACGAAGAATTACGTCACACATAAAGACTTGCATGGTGGCGGACGGATAGAGTTCCGTATGAGTGAACGCCCGAATAAGTCGAGAGGAACCGGTGATACGGATTTCCCTTACTCTTTTTCTTTGGAAAAATAGGCAGGGCAAACGCGTCAAAACGCTTTTTGCCTTTTTAGTCAAAAGTTTATAAAGTCTATAAAGTTTATAAGGTTTATGACCCCTAACGGGCGCTTTGTCCACGGCAGCATAGCTGCCGGTAAACCTTGTCCGAAGGACGCCCGTTACTTTATGAACTTTATAAACTTTATGAGCTGAAAGCTCAACTTTATGAACTGGGCGGGGCAAAAAGCGTTTTGACGCGTTTGCCCCGGAAAATAGAGAATATTGCTTTCTCGAAAGGAGTTTCTATATTTGTATGAATTATAAAACGATTTTATGGAGAAAGCAAATTTGACTCTTTACACGGTAATCGGTGATTTCGACCGGGTGGCACAATCTATGGAAAAGCGGTTCCGTGAGGTAACTAAAATGTTCACGCCCGACAATAATCGCTGGATGTTTGTGTTGCAGGACGATTCGGTGATTCGTTGTTCAATGATGCAGACCAAGGACGAGGCGGAGCGGGTGGCAGAACACACGAACGGGATGGCGAATTTTTTTGCGCAGGCGGAAACCGAATTGACCGCTATCAAGGAAGAAGTACTTCGTCAGGTCAATTGTTTCAATTGTGTCGTGGGTATAGAGTTCGAGGTTGATGATAATCGGGAGCGGACGAATTATATCGTGAATACTATTTTTGATGTTGCGGCAGATATAAACGGTTTCGTGCTTTACCCAAGCATGAGCCTGTATGACAGTAAGGGTAAACTGCTTTTTTCGGCACGAGGCGAGAGTGAGTACGAGACTTTTCGTCCGGTGGCAAACTCCGATTTGTTGGAAGTCGGACGTTCGGCACCCACGGATGTGGATCAGTATCGTAGAGAGCGTTCTATTGTCCGTTTGGAAGAGGAAGGTGTACCTTATATAGAGCATTTGCCTTGCGAGGTATTGGACAGTGAAGCAGTTATTCGTACCCCGGAAGAAATAGCCCATAGGGCGACAGCGTTGTTTGCCGTGGCATTGTATTCGGAGGTAATGTTGTCCGAGAATCCCGATCGAGAGGAAGGATTGAGTTTCGTGCAGAAAATAGATGAAAGTTATCATATTATGGACGAACTGACTCCCTTGGAGAAAACTTATCTTGAAAATCCTTCACCGGAACAGCATGACTGTATTCAATTCTTGTGGCGGTACGAGTGTTGTGCCGTGCTATTGTGGGCACTAGGGAGCGCGGAGTTGTCCTATCCCTCGGAGATTTGTGATGTCCCGTTTATAGCCCGGTTTTTCTTTGATAACCAAGAGAAAGGGACTATTTTAGGGTTAGGCGAAACACGGGGTAAAGAGGAGATTCTGGATGAGGCTGACTTGACATTGCGTTATGATTGGGCATGCGTGGATGCCCGTATCAATGGGAAAGAAATGCCTGCTTCATTGGACGGTGGAATAGTGATGGAACGTCATTACGCGTTTAACTGGTTGATAGGAGCGAATGGGGGTGCGGATTGGGATGATATTCGACCGACAACTTGACAAACTTCCAGCATATTTTGTTGTCCTGTCGTTTTATAGACGTTTGGAAACGGTTCAAGAGCGGTTGAACAACGGTTCATGAACGACAGTACTTCTGGAAAAGGCTTGGAATGGTTCCCTTGCCATTAGCGTTTTGGGTGTTTAAGGTGTTGGATGTTTATTTTCTTTTTTCAGTCAAGTATTTCCAAAAGCGGACGGGGAGATTCTGACGGTGTAGTTTCGGATTGAGGCGCTCTTTGATAGCGATCGTTTTAAAGTAGGTTTGCCAAAGTTGCTGAAAGAGCTTTTCGTCTTGGTCCATGATGCTCTCGTCGAGGAACCCGGTGAGAAGATGTCCCTCTTTTTGTTCGAAATGTACTTCCGTGACCGTGGTTAGATCATAGTAGTAACCGTACTCTCGTTTTAGGTCATAGAGTAACCATTGCTGGTCGGCAAAACGGTCTTGCAAGTAAGGGATAACCAACGAGAGAACATTATACAAGGGTTTCAAGGCGGCGAAGTACGTGCCGTCCGCGGCTTTTTGGAAACGCAGGAACTGGATAACCCGGAGGCGTTCGTTTTTCACTTGCTTGAATACTTTGGACAGTTCCAATACATCCGGATCGCCGAAGTTAAGTTCAATGGAGCGCGGTGCGTCTATCGCCTTGCGTATATAGCGGAATAACAAAAGATCAATCCCCGGCAGTTCCGATAACCAGCACGTTGTGAGTTGAGAAAGGGCTGGGGCTGACAATTTCTTTTGCAGTCCTTTCCATACCCGTTCACTCCTTTCCGTGTCCGTCGTTACCGTGAAACTTTTGTCATAAAATAGCGGTAGCGTTTCACCTTCCCCGAGCAAGACATCCGGATACTTTTTGTAACTATACGCGTCAAAAACCGTGGTCAGCAACCCTTCAAATGTCTTATCGTAGATGAAAATAACCATGTGTCAATTTTAGATTTAGTGATTTTTGATTTAAGATTCCAGCCACACAAGCTAACGCTTCTTCCTTTTCTATCTGCCAAGTTTTTTTAATCGTAAACCATAAATCATAAATTAATAAGATTTCAATTGACAAAGTCGAATGGAATAATCAGTTGCCCGTCGTCGATTTTCCGGGTTGCCCTTTGGGTTAGGATACGTCTAACATTCTCCGGTTTTAATTCATTGACGGTTTTGGTTGGCAATTCGTGGCAGGTGATGAAATATTGTGCTTTTTTCAACACGACGCCTATCTGCTTGAGTTGAGCCATCCCTAAACGGGAATAACGGCGTGCCGTGACAATCATTTTAGCAGACTTCACGCCAAGCCCCGGGACCCGGAGCAGCATCTCGTAGTCTGCCCGGTTGACGTCCACGGGAAAGGCTTCGGGATGACGTAACGCCCATGCCAGTTTGGGATCAATCTCCAAGTCAAGATCGGGATAGGAATCATCCACGATTTCTTCCACCTTGAAATGGTAGAAACGAAGCAGCCAATCGGCTTGATACAATCGGTTTTCCCGAACAAGGGGCGGCTGTTTCAGAGCCGGTAACCGATGATCGTACGCGTTGACGGGCACGAATCCCGAATAATAAACCCGTTTCATGCTGGGGCGCTTGTACAGGGCGGAAGTAAGCCCGAGTATATCTTTATCCTTGTCGGGTGTGGCGCCGATGATCATTTGCGTGCTCTGTCCTGCCGGAACAAAACGGGGTGCATGTCGGTACTTCTTTCTGTCCTCTGCACTTTGCAACATCCCTTGCTGAATAAAGCGCATGGGAGTGAATACGCTCTGGAAGTCTTTTTCCGGGGCGAGAAGTTGCAGGCTCTGCTCGTTTGGAATCTCGATATTCACACTCATCCGGTCGGCGTATAACCCCGCCTCGTTCACCAGTTCCTGACTGGCACCGGGGATACTTTTCATGTGGATGTACCCGTTGAATTTGTACACTTGCCGGAGGTCTTTCACCACCCGAACCAATCGTTCCATGGTATAGTCCGGGTTACGAACGACTCCGGAACTGAGAAATAGTCCCTCGATATAATTCCGTCGATAAAACTCTATCGTCAAGTTGACCAACTCCGTCACGGAAAAAGTAGCCCGCGGCAAATCATTACTCCTGCGGTTTATACAGTAAGCACAATCGTATATGCAGTTATTCGTGAGCATGATTTTGAGCAACGAAATACAGCGTCCGTCTTCCGCGAAACTATGGCATATACCCCATCCCTCGGCACTTCCGATTTGTCCTTTTTTGTGAGAACGGGAAGTTCCGCTGGATGCACATGAAACATCGTACTTCGCTGATTCAGCGAGGATTTTGAGCTTGTTGAGTACACTTTCATCCATGTCGAACGGGGTTTAGTCTTCCTCACAAAGATAGAATAAAAAATACTTGTCCGGATGGATGAAAGGGATTTTATCTTTTAGTTTTTCTATGCCAAAGTAATCGTTTTGTCCAGATACACATCTTGAATGGCGTTCAATAATTCTACGCCCTCTTTCATCGGTTTCTGGAAAGCCTTTCTACCGCTGATAAGTCCCATGCCGCCGGCTCGCTTGTTAATGACGGCTGTTATCACGGCTTCTTTCAGATCGGATGCACCTTTGGATTCTCCGCCGGAATTGATTAAACCGACCCGTCCCATGTAGCTGTTCGCTACCTGATAACGGCACAAGTCTATCGGGTGGGAAGACGTGAGGCGGGAATATACGCATTCGTCCGTTTTCCCGAATTTTAAAGCGGTAAAGCCACCGTTGACCGTGGGGAGCTTCTGTTTCACGATGTCGGCTTGTATCGTGGCTCCTAAATGATTGGCTTGTCCGGTAAGGTCTGCCGCAGAGTGATAATCCGTGCCGTCTTTCTTGAAGTGTTCGTTTCGCAGGTAACACCAGAGGATGGTGGTCATGCCTAATTCATGGGCGTGAGCGAAGGCTTCCGAGATTTCCAGTATCTGACGCCTGCTTTCCGGGGAACCGAAGTATATCGTGGCACCCACGGCGGCGGCACCCATGTTCCAAGCTTCTTCTACCGTGCCGTACAAGGTTTGGTCATATTGGTTCGGGTAAGTCAGAAGTTCGTTGTGGTTGATTTTCACGATAAAAGGTATCTTGTGAGCGTATTTGCGGGCTACCGAGCCGAGTACGCCATATGTTGAAGCAACTGCGTTGCAGCCACCTTCAATGGCGAGTCTTATGATATTCTCGGGATCGAAGTAGAGCGGGTTCGGGGCAAATGATGCACCTGCCGAATGTTCGATGCCTTGATCCACGGGTAGAATGGACACGTATCCCGTGTTTGCCAGACGTCCGTGTCCCAGAATGGATTGCAGGCTGTTTAACGTGCGGGTATTTCTGTCGGAAGGTACCCATATATCGTCGATTGTGGTTGGCGACGGGGCGTGAATCAATGACTTGTCAATTGTCCTGCAAGAGTGATTTAGAAGAAATTCACTTTGATCTCCAAGGATTTCAGTTATTTTGTTTGTGTTCATACGGTAAAATTTTTACGTTACTCCCTATGAAACGTAAAAGTGGGAGAATATGTTGTCTGAATGAGAAAAAAAGTTTATTTTTACATTCATTAATTAACATTGATAATCATGGTGAAATCATTCTATATACTGGGGGTGTTATTATGCACGTGTATTTTACCGGCGGGGGCGCAGAAAGGGAAGTTTTACGAGAAACAGGTATGTTTCCCGGGGCAGGCAACCTTGGAAGAGAAAGTGGATATGGCGTCACGGCTGATTCCCTCGAAAAAGCAATTGGCGTGGCAACAATTAGAGATGACCGCTTTTATCCATTTCGGGATGAATACCTTCACGGGACAGGAGTGGGGGGACGGTAAAGAGTTCCCCGCGATGTTTAATCCCGTGGCTCTGGATGCGGACCAATGGGTGCGGGTATTGAAAGCGGGTGGCTTCAAACTGGTGATCATTACCGCGAAACATCATGACGGTTTTTGCTTGTGGCCCACGAAGACAACCCGACATTCGGTGGCTTCTTCCCCGTGGAAAAACGGAAAAGGGGACGTGGTCAAAGAGGTGAAGAAAGCCTGTGAGCGGAATGGGATGAAATTCGGCGTGTACGTTTCCCCGTGGGACCGGAATGCTTCCTGCTATGGCGATTCCGTGAGATACAACGAGTTTTTTATACAACAATTGACCGAGTTGTTGTCCGACTATGGCAAGGTGGACGAAGTATGGCTCGACGGGGCAAACGGCGAGGGACCGAACGGGAAGAAACAAGCATATAACTGGGAAGCGATCATGAAGACAATCAATAAATTGCAACCCAATGCTGTCACGGCAATTTGCGGTGACGATGTCCGTTGGGTAGGGAACGAAAGAGGTCGGGGGAGAGATACGGAGTGGAGTGCCTCGGCATTGGTGCCGGAGGTGTTCCCAAATGCCCGCGTGAGAAACGAGCGGTTGCATTTGGATTCCTATACCAGTGATCTGGGGAGCAGGCATGTACTTGCCCGTGCTACTGAGCTTTTTTGGTATCCGTCCGAGGTCGATGTGTCTATCCGTCCCGGTTGGTTCTATCATGATTATGAAGATAATAAAGTAAAGTCATTGAAGGAATTGGTGGACATTTATTTCCATTCCGTGGGATGTAATTCTTCTTTGTTATTGAATGTACCGCCGGATAAACGGGGTGTGATTCACGAGAATGACGCGGCTCGCCTGAAAGAGTTCGGTGAATATATAGAAAAGACATTCTCGAAAGATTATACCTCTCGTTGGGCTCGTCCGTGGACAGCAAAACCGGGTGAGCAGAAAGAATATGCCTTAAATAAAGGTGCCGTGGTCAACACTGTTATGTTGCAGGAAGATATCAGCAAAGGGCAGCGGGTAGAAGCCTTCACCGTGGAAGTCCGCGTAAACGGGGAATGGAAACCCGTCGCGGAGGGCACCACGATCGGGTACAAGCGTCTTTTGCGCTTCCCGGATACGGAAACAGACGGCATCCGTGTAATAATCCGTGAATGTCGCGGTGTGGCAAATATATCGCGGGTAGGGGCGTTCTTGGCGCCGAAAATAAATTAGTTTATAAGGTCGTTGACCCCGCGGGTGTTTTGTTCACGGTAGCAAAGCTGCTGATAAATTTTTCCGGGGAACTCCCGCGACCTTGTAGACCTTATGGTTTTCTACTTTATAAACTTTACAAACTTTATAACTTTACAAACTCATTTTACGTTTACCTGTAGAGATTAGAAAACAATATTAAAACTACAGGATATGGCGAAAAAAGTAGCAGAACAATTGGTCGAAATACTGGTAGAAGTCGGAGTGAAACGTATTTATGCCGTGACAGGCGATAGTTTGAATGAAATAAATGACGCCGTGCGGCGTAATGGTAAAATTCAATGGATACACGTGCGACACGAGGAAGTCGGGGCTTATGCGGCAGGAGCCGAGGCGCAGCTTCACGGGCAGTTGGCTTGTTGCGCCGGGAGTAGCGGACCGGGACACGTGCATCTGATCAACGGTCTGTATGACGCTCATCGTTCCGGGGCTCCGGTGCTGGCGTTGGCATCGACAATGGCGACCGAGGAATTCGGTTCCCGGTATTTTCAAGAAACCGATACGATAAAATTATTTGATGATTGCAGTTATTATAATCAAGTGGCAGCTACACCGGCTCAATTGCCCCGTATGTTGCAGGCGGCAATGCAAACGGCGTTATCCCGGCACGGTGTTGCCGTGGTCGGTATTCCGGGAGATGTGACGGCGAAAGATTCGGTAGATATTTTTTCATCTTTGCACCCTTTCCCGACTCAACCGTCTATCCGTCCTTCCGACAAGGAATTGGACGAGCTGGCAGCCTTGTTGAACAATAAAACGAAAATAACTCTATTTTGCGGGATGGGAGCGAAAGATGCTCATGCCGAGGTGGTGGAATTGTCATATCGGTTGAACGCTCCCGTGGCTTATTCTTTCAAAAGCAAAATGGAAATACAGTACGATAATCCGAACGAGGTTGGTATGACCGGGTTATTAGGTATGCCTTCCGGTTATGACAGTATGCACGAGGCGGAGGTTCTCGTGATGCTCGGTACGGATTTTCCCTATGCGCCTTTTATGCCGGAGAATAACACGATCGTTCAGATTGATATAAAACCGGAACGATTGGGACGACGGGCGAAGGTTGACATGGGACTTTGCGGCGACGTGAGAGCAACATTGCAGGCTTTGCTGCCTCGGATCAAGCAAAAAGAAGACGATGATTTCTTGAAAAAACAATTGAAAGGGTACGAACGGGTAAAGGAGAATTTGAATGCTTACGTGGAAGTACACGGCGAGAAAGATCGGATTCACCCGGAATACGTGATGTCTGTCGTGGACAAGTTAGCGTCGAAAGACGCGATCTTTGCCGTGGATACCGGGATGACTTGTGTTTGGGGAGCCCGCTATCTGCACGGGACGGGACAACGGAAAATGTTGGGTTCGTTTAACCACGGTTCCATGGCAAATGCCGTTCCCCAAGCTATCGGGGCTTCGCTGGCGTATCCTGACAGACAGGTATGGGCATTGTGCGGGGACGGCGGATTGTCTATGTTGCTAGGAGATCTTTCCACGATTGTACAATATAAATTGCCCGTGAAAATCGTCGTGTTCAATAACCGTTCGTTGGGAATGGTGAAATTGGAGATGGAAGTTGCCGGGTTACCCGATTGGCAGACGGACATGGAGAATCCCGATTTCGCCCTCGTGGCAAAAGCCATGGGCATGGAAGGATTCACGGTAAACGATCCCGAGGAAGTTCAATCGACACTGGAAAAAGCGATGAAAATAAACGGCCCGGTGCTGGTGAACGTGATGACCGACCCGAACGCTCTCGCCATGCCGCCCAAGGTAGAGTGGAGCCAGATGCTGGGATTTGCGCAATCCATGTACAAGTTGATGATCAACGGACGGACAAAGGAAATTTTGGATACGATCACGTCTAATTTCAGACACATGAAAGAAGTGCTATGAGATGAAAGATTGTATCTTTGTATTGTAATCAAGATAGAATTATATGATAGATTTTAAACCGATCAAAATTGAAGATAAAGAGTTAATAACGTCGTATTTTTTGGCCTGCGGGAACCGGGATTGCAACCTGTCATTCGTGAATTTGTACACGTGGCAGTTCCTGACTAACAGTTGCTATGCCGTGGTGGATAATTGCCTGATCGTGCGTTTCACGTTGGACGAGGAAAGTATCGTGTACACGATGCCCGTCGGGACGGGGGACGTGAAAGGAATCATCGGGATATTGAAAGATCAGGCAAAGGCTGAAGGGCATGTCTTGCGGATACATGGCGTGTTCCCGGAAATGGAAGAATGGTTCAACCGGGAGTTCCCCGGACGATTTGACTACCGTCTGGATCGGGATTATTTTGACTATATATATCTAAGGAAAGAATTGGCGGAATTGAAAGGTAAGAATTTCCAGCCCAAGCGGAATCATGTCAACAAGTTCAAGCGGACGTACAATTATCGTTACACTCCCTTGACGGCGGACATGATTCCGCATTGCCTCGAACTGGAGGAGAAATGGTGCGAGCAACACGGTTGTGATGAAGAGCAGAGCCTGATTAACGAGCGAAAAGCACTGAACTCCGCGTTACGCCATTTTGACGAGTTGGAACTGACGGGCGGTGCGCTTTGGGTGGATGACGAGATTGTCGGTTTTACCTATGGCGCTCCCGTGAATAGGGATACTTTTGCCGTGCATATCGAGAAAGCGGACAGCCGTATCGACGGGGCTTATAATATATTGAATCAAGAATTTGCCTTGCATATTCCGGAAAAATATATTTACTTGAACCGGGAAGAAGACTTGGGATTAGTCGGTTTACGAAAGGCGAAGTTATCTTATCGTCCCGTGATTTTGTTGGAAAAAGGGTATGCCCAATTAATCGAAAATTGAAAATGGCATGAAACAAGAGGTAATGGATTTGTGGCGATTGTGTTTTGACGATACGGAAGAGTTTATTCGTTTCTATTTCAGCAAGAAATACAAAGACGAAAACACTCTTGTATATCGTGATAGGCAAGGTGATGCTGTTGCGGCGCTGCAAATGCCGCTTTACCCGATGACCTTCGCCGGAACCTTGTTGCAGACGGGGTATATTTCGGGCGCTTGTACCCACCCTCTGGCCCGTGCGCGGGGAATCATGACAAAGTTATTGCAGGAGGCCTTTGCCGTGATGAGAATGCGGGATGTCCCCGTGAGTACTTTAATCCCGGCAAACGATTGGTTGTACGGCTATTACGAGAAGATGGGATATGCCACTATTTTTGATTTCTCACCCGAACATTACACGATTCTCGATCGTCCCGTGTTGGGGCATTACAGGGTGGAGGCGTTTCGTGACGAGGCTTTGTTGACAGACGAAGTGTTTCGTTATTTTGAAGATGTCATGCTCCGTCGTCCCTGTTGTATTCAACATGACCGGGAGGATTTTAACACGATTATGGAGGATTTGCGTATAAGCGAAGGTGCTTTGCTCGTGGCGTATAACCGTGAAGATCACCTTGTCGGCATGGCATTTGCCGAGCCGCGGGGGAATCATGTTTTGGTAAAAGATTGGCTGTATGACTCCGGGGAAGTAAAACAGGCGCTCTTGTGGGGGATAATGACACGTTTGGATACTGCCGAAATATTCTGTCGTTCGCTACCGACGGGGAAAAATGACGAACATCGGGGGATGGCGAGAATCTTGGACGTGGAACAGGTGTTGCGGTTGTATGCTGTCCGTTATCCCGATCTGCATCTCGTGTTGAAAGTGACGGATGAACAAATCCCGGAGAACACGGGAATATATATCGTCGGTGAGGGCGCTTGTACTCGGAAAGTCGCCGAAGAAACACCCGTCGAATTGACCGTGCAAGAGTTAACCCGATTGGTATTCGGTTATTACCCGGAACGTTTTCCCGGGTTAGCCTCTCGTTTCAAAGCCTGTCATCCTTTTATAAGTCTGATGCTGGACTGATTTTCCGATCCTGTTTCGGGTTTTTCGAGTTCACGATACCGTCGATCTCTTCGAGGGTAAGTTTCTTCACGTTTGTAATGATAATGTTTTCTTTCAGGAAATTACCATACGTGTTGCACTCGTTGATGATGGTTTCGAATATTTCTTTCAACCCGGCATCAATCGGCAACAAAAGGGTAAACATGATGTATTTATCGAAGTGCTCGGAACTCTCGATTTCTCCTTTAGCCTTGGTCACTACCAGTTCGGTTTCTTTCTTGGCAATATCCCATTGGAACGGTTGTATAACCACCCCCTCGTTGGCAATATAAACACAGAAATAACGTAATAGAGTCCCGTGGCCGCCCAGTCCCGTGGAAACAAACACGGTAGATTCATCCAGCAGGGAAGATTGAATCAACATACGCGATTGTTGCAACGCCACGGTCGCCCATTTTTTCAACGGGGTGTCTTCCTTCTGGAATGCCTCAATCTTCCGGTATATCGCTATATCATTTATCGTGGCCAGTACAGCCAGAATCTTTCTCTTCTTGTCTTCACTGACGGACTCGTTGTACAATTCATCCGTCAACTGGGGAGCTTCTTCTATCAGCATCTTGAATTTCGTCTTGTCCTTCATCAAAAATTCAAGAAGTGCCATAAAGTGATGTTGCACCTCCACGTCTATTTCTTCTTCCATGATATTGAGTTGTGAAGCGTTTTTTGCCAAAAACTCGTTCACGTTACCCCATTTCTTCTCGTCTCTGTTGTCTTTATCTTCTGCTTTCATATTACAAAAATAAGCTATTTATTGATTATACGAATTAAAAAAGAAAAGTTTTCTTTTTTTAGACTTGTAGGGTTAATAAAGTAAGGTCCATAAGGTCGTAAGGTCTATGGACTTTTTTTTCTGTGTTTATTTAGAAAAAATAAAAATAAAGTAATACCTTTGCTATGCGAAACCAGAAAGATGCAAATATGTTATTGTCAGAATTGAAGACCGGCGAGAGCGCCGTGATAACGAAAGTGAAAGGATACGGGGCTTTCCGTAAGCGTCTGAATGAAATGGGATTTATACGGGGTAAGGTAGTCAAAGCCGTGAAAAACGCTCCTTTGAATGATCCAATAGAATACTCGATCATGGGGTACGAGATATCCTTGCGGCGACAAGAAGCTGCGTTTATCGAGATTGTTTCACTGGAAGAAGCCAGCAATATCGTCGGGATTTCAGCATCCGCGAGAGATGCGGAGGAGGCCTTTGCCAAGCATTGGGAAGGGCGGGACAAGCATATTCATGTCGCCTTGGTCGGCAACCCGAACGCCGGGAAAACCACCCTGTTCAATTACATGAGCGGCTCGCAGGAGCATGTCGGGAATTACGGCGGGGTGACCGTGGACGCGAAGAAAGCGACTTTCCGTTTCAACGGGTACGAGTTTAACGTGGTCGACCTGCCGGGTACTTACTCCATTTCAGCCTACTCGAACGAAGAAAAATACGTGCGGGAATATATCACGAATCACGCTCCCGACGTGGTTATCAACGTGGTGGATGCGTCCAATCTGGAACGCAACCTGTACCTGTCTACCCAGTTGATAGACATGGACGTGAAAGGCGTGATTGCCTTAAATATGTTCGACGAACTGGAGCGTTCCGGAGCGACATTCGATTACCGGAAAATGGGTAAGATGATCGGGATGCCTATGGTGCCGACGATCGGCTCGAAAGGAAAAGGAGTCAAGCAACTCTTGGACGAGATTATCGAGGTGTACGAGGGAAGAAGCGAAACCGTACGGCATATTCATATCAATTACGGGCAGGAGATCGAGGACGGTATCGTTGCCATTCGTTCGGAATTGGCGGATGAGAAAGAATTGACCTGCAATATGTCGCCTCGTTTCATGGCACTGATGTTACTCGAGGGAGATAAGGAAATCACGCGTTTCGCGGAGAAGGATAAGCCGCGGGAAAAACTGATGAATACCGTTCAGGAGAATGTGTGTAAAATCGAATCCACGTTCGGGGAGAGCGTGGAAGCGGTGGTCACTGACACGAAGTACGGTTTCATCTCCGGGGCGCTGAAAGAAACTTACCGGGAAAGTCCCGTCAACCGGCGGCGTAAAACAGAATATATCGACGCTATCGTGACGCATAAATTATTCGGGTTCCCGATCTTCCTGTTATTCCTGTTCACGACCTTTTTTGCCACTTTCAGTCTGGGCAGTTATCCCATGGAGTGGATCGAAACGGGAGTTGCCGCCTTGAGTACATTCGTGGAAAACAATATGAGCGCGGGACCGTTGAAGGATTTGTTGGTAAGCGGGATTATCGGCGGTGTCGGTAGTGTGATCGTGTTTTTGCCGAACATCTTGATCCTGTTCCTGTTTATCTCGTTCATGGAAGACACGGGGTATATGGCGCGTGCGGCGTTTATCATGGATAAAATCATGCATAAACTCGGGCTTCACGGGAAGAGTTTTATCCCGATGATCATGGGATTCGGGTGTAACGTGCCGGCAATCATGTCCACGCGTATGCTGGAGAATCGCAGTGACCGGATATTGACGATACTGATCAATCCTTTCATGTCTTGTAGTGCCCGTCTTCCGGTATATATACTGTTAGTCGGGGCTTTCTTCAAGGAGTACGCGGCATTGGTGTTGTTCGGTATCTACTTGATAGGTATTTTAGCGGCAATCGTGATGGCGAAATTATTCAAACGGGTACTTTTCCACAAACAGGAAGTGCCTTTCGTGATGGAGTTGCCGCCTTACCGTATGCCTACATTACGTACTACGATTCGCCACATGTGGAGTAAAGGCGAGCAATACCTGAAAAAGATGGGAGGTATCATCATGCTTGCTTCCATCGTGATTTGGGCTCTCGGTTATTTCCCCGTGGACAAGGAATTGGCGGCGGAATACGACAAGCAGAAGGCGGAAGTCGCGGCAGCGTACGAGGTGGAAATAGCCTCGGGAACCGGTAACGCCGAGATGTTGAAGGCGGAGCAGGAAGCCAAGCTGGAAAGTTTGCACCGGGAAGAAGTGATCAAACGTCAGGAAAGTTCGTATATCAGTCGTATCGGTCGGGTGATGGAACCCATCTGGGCGCCTCTCGGTTTCGAGTGGAAAGCCGGGGTGAGCTTGTTGACGGGTGTTGCTGCCAAGGAAATCGTGGTGAGTACGATGGCAGTGCTCTATCAAGGTGAGGATATCGACGAGGACGATGAGGCGGCAAGTTCGGCACTGGTGACGCGGCTGAAAGAACATGGTTTTACGCCCGTTATCGCTATCGTGTTTATTGTTTTCGTGTTACTCTATTCTCCTTGTTTTGCGGCATTGATCGCGATAGGGAAAGAGATCGGGGCAAAATGGGCGTTCTTCGTCATGGGCTACACGACCGTGTTGGCATGGGTTGTTTGTTTCGTGTTGAAACAGGCATTGGACTTGTTGATATAAATGAATGAGTCAATCTAAAATTAAAGGAGTGATGCAGATTATACTTACATATATAATTGTTGCCGTGGCGCTATTCTTCGTGGGAAGGGGCATTTATCGGTTATTCCGTTCCGGTCGTAAGAACGGGGGATGCGGTGATTGCTGCGGTTGCGGCTCGCGGACAAACAGAAAAAAAACGTATGTATTCGGGAATAGCCCGATGAAATCGGCGATAGAGCGGGAAAAGGACGGGAAATAGCTACCTTGTTTCACGGATATTCTCCTTGTTTGAGCCATGGCTTGGTTACCCCTTGTCTATACCATGAACGTAGCATGAACGTAGCATCTTCGAAGCATGAACGCTCACGTGTGTATATGCTACGTCAGGCAAGTGAAGAGGATGTAATCATAGTGGAGGGGAAGGGTAAGGAATATATCTTGTTACCTTGGAGAGGAGATGGCTAAAATAAAAAAAAGCTGCTGATAAGCAGCTTTTTATATTATTGTTTGTGTCTGCGCTCGTCAGAAACACTCAATTTTTTTCTTCCTTTAGCTCTTCTTCTAGCTAATACTGCTCTACCGTTAGCTGTAGACATTCTTTCTCTGAAACCATGTTTGTTTCTTCTCTTTCTGTTGGATGGTTGAAATGTACGTTTCATTGTGATATTATCTTATGTTATTATTTTCTCACTTCGGACTGCAAAAGTAGGTATTTTTTTGATTGTGCCAAAGAAAATTGCAAAATTATCTTCGGTTAATTCGAAGTTTGTCACAACAAAGTTAGAATCTTGTCGTATACTTTTGCAGAAGGGACATGAAAAAATATACTCTGATATTTGTTTTATTGAAATAGATTATTAACTTTAAGCCAATTTACTAAAGAGACCTATGAGACAGTTAAAAATCAGCAAACAAATCACTGGCAGGGATTCCTTTTCAATCGAAAAGTACTTGCAGGAGATTGGGAAGATCGACGTGTTGTCGCCGGACGAGGAGGTTGCGCTAGCCAAGAAAATACGAGCCGGAGATCTAGCCGCACGAGAGCTTCTGGTGAAGAGTAATCTTCGTTTCGTGGTTTCCGTGGCCAAGCAATACCAGAACAACGGTATGAGTCTGGGTGATTTGATCAACGAAGGGAATCTGGGTTTGATCAAAGCGGCAGAGTGCTTTGATGAGACGAAAGGATTCAAATTCATTTCTTACGCCGTGTGGTGGATTCGCCAGTCTATTTTGCAGGCAATTGCCGAGAACTCGCGTTTGGTACGTTTACCCTTGAATAAAATCAGTAGTATAAACAAGGTGAACAAATTTTTCTTCCGTCTGGAACAGGAATTTCAGCGGGAGCCGACAGCCGAGGAGATTGCCCGGGAGATGGACGTTCCGGAAAAAGAAGTGAAAGACAGTATGCGGATTGCCAGTCGTCCCCTGTCAATGGATGCCCCGTTGACGAGTGACGAGGACGCGTCTAATTTATACGACGTGATGATCACCGGCGAGAACTCGATACCGGAGGCGGAGAGAGAGTTGAACGCTGATTCGTTGCGGACGGAGATAGATCGTTATTTATCCACTTTAGATGAGCGGGATGCCACGATCTTGCGTATGTATTACGGGCTGGGTGGTTATTTGCCAATGTCTTTGGAAGAGATTGGGGATCGGGTAGGACTTACCAGCGAAAGAGTACGTCAGATCAAATCAAAAGCCATCAAAAAGTTGAAAAACACGTATCGCACGAAGCGGTTGAAGACTTACTTGTAACCGGATATTTCAGGTTGTAAGTTATGAACCGAGTGTTGTTGTAAATTGTAACTAATTAGATTATAATTTGTAACAATCCTAAAGATGTATTTGTCCGAAAAAGTCCCTCAAAAAACTTTTCTTTTCATCTAAAATTGTATATTTGTTCCCCGTTTTGGAAAAGGTTTTAAAAACGGGAGAAAACGTTTGCGGAAGCATTCTTTTCTTTATCAAGAAACTTATTTTCAATTGTTTATTTATAGTTTTAACATTCTAAAGAAAAACCTTATGGGAAAATATGAATTGAACAAAAATTTGGCGCAGATGCTTAAAGGTGGGGTTATCATGGACGTAACCAATGTTGAACAGGCGAAGATTGCAGAGGCTGCCGGGGCATGTGCTGTTATGGCACTGGAAAGAGTGCCGTCGGATATTCGTAAAGATGGCGGTGTTGCCAGAATGTCAGATCCGCAAATGATTAAGGCGATTAAGAACGCCGTATCTATTCCTGTAATGGCTAAAGTGAGAATCGGTCACTTTGTTGAGGCTCAAATATTGGAAGCCATCGGCATTGATTATATCGACGAGAGCGAGGTATTGACTCCCGCGGATGATCTGTATCACGTGGACAAGACTAAATTCCAAGTACCGTTTGTTTGCGGTTGCCGCAACTTGGGCGAGGCTTTAAGACGCATCGGCGAAGGTGCTTCCATGATCCGTACCAAGGGAGAAGCCGGAACCGGAAACGTGGTTGAGGCTGTAAGACATATGCGTCAGTTGAACAATGATATTCATCAGGTACAATCTGCCCCGGTAGAAGCTTTGATGACGCTCGCTAAAGAAATGGGTGCTCCTTTCGACCTCGTGAAATACGTGCACGAGAACGGTAAATTGCCGGTTGTAAACTTTGCTGCCGGTGGAATCGCCACTCCCGCCGATGCCGCTTTGATGATGCAATTGGGCTGCGAGGGTGTATTCGTTGGCTCCGGTATCTTCAAGTCGGGAGATCCTGCCAAGAGAGCGAGAGCTATCGTGTTGGCAACTACTTATTACAACGATCCGGTTAAATTGGCCGAATTGTCAGAGAACTTGGGCGAGCCGATGTCCGGGTTGGAAATATCCAAATTGGAAAATAAATACGCCGAGAGAGGGTGGTAAAATAATGAAAAAGATAGGCATTTTAGGGTTTCAGGGGGCTGTCGTCGAGCATGAGCGTCAGATTCAAGCATTGGGACATGAACCCGTGATCGTGAAATACCCGGAACAATTGGACGTTATTGACGCTATCATTTTGCCGGGAGGGGAGAGTACCACCATGGGTAAGATTCTCAATCGCACGGGGTTAATGGCCCCCCTGCGGGAGAAGATTGTCGGGGGACTTCCCGTGTGGGGAACTTGTGCCGGAATGATCTTGTTGGCAAAAGATCTGGTGAACGATTCGGTGACTCACTTGGGAGTTATGGATATCTCCGTGCGCCGCAATGCTTACGGTAGCCAGATTGATAGTTTCTCCACGAAACAGGTAATCCCCGCCGTCGACTCGAAAGAGATCGAGCTGGTGTTTATCCGCGCACCTTATATAACAAAGGTGGAAGACGGGGTGAAAGTATTGTGTGAACTGGACGGTCACGTGGTTGCCGCTGAAGAAAGAAATATGCTGGTGACCTCTTTTCATCCGGAACTTACGGATGATGTGACTTTCTTGAAATACTTTGTTTCTAAAATCAAATAGTTCATAGAGTTTTTAAGGTTTATAAAGTTCGTAAGGTTTATTACTTTATGAACTTTATAAACCTTATGAACTTTATAACTCTTTTCTTTCTACATCGCTTTTCTCAACTCTTCTGCCGTCAGCGTGGCGGTTCCGATCTTCTGTACCACGATTCCTGCCGCGATATTGGCGATGCGGATAGATTCCTTGATATCTTTACCCGCGGTCAGTGCTAACGCTAAGGCTGCCACCACGGTATCTCCGGCTCCGCTCACGTCGAACACTTCTTGCGAGTGTGTCGGGATATGCACTGTTTCTTGTCCGGAGATCAGGCTCATGCCTTTCTCGCTTCGAGTCACGAGCAAGGCTTTCAACCCGTACTTCCGGATGATTTCCTTTGCCGAAGCCTCGATTCCGGTGTCCTCGTTACTGATAGGATGCCCGATGATGTCCCCGAGTTCCTTCACGTTTGGCGTGATCAAATCCGCCCCGGCGTATTTTGCCCAGTTTTGTCCCTTGGGGTCCACGATGACGCGCGTCCCGTGCTGTTTGGCGATCGAGATCAGAAAAGTGCAAATTTCATCGGAAATCATGCCCTTCCCGTAATCGGAGATCACGAGAGTTGGGTTTTCACGGATGAGTTCTTCTAGATGAACTTTAAAATCTTCTTTTGTTTTCTCGGGTACTTCCAGTCGTTGCTCGTAGTCAAGGCGCACGATTTGTTGGCGTCCGCCGATAACGCGGGCTTTCGTGATCGTGGGTTGCTCTGTTTTGATGAACTCCGTGCGGATTCCCTTGCGGTGCGCCATTCGCTCGATCTCCTTCCCGAAAAAGTCGTATCCCACGGCTCCGCACAAGGTGGCTTGCCCGCCCAGACTGCTGATGTTGTTTGCCACGTTCGAGGCTCCGCCCAATCGGGATTCTTCCGTCACGATATTCACGATCGGCACGGGAGCCTCCGGCGAAATGCGTTCCACTTTCCCGAAATAATATTTGTCGAGCATCACGTCCCCGACGATTAATATTTTGCAATTACTGAAATCCATAATGAAAATTTAGAATTTATAGATTCTGTGATTTCGTGATTCTCGATTCTGTGATTTTTAATCACTAAATCATTGAATCGCTAAATCACAGAATCAGTATGTTATTCTTCCCCGCCGCCGAACATCATCAAGTAAGCCTTGATAAAATCGTTGATTTCACCGTCCATCACGGCTTGTACGTTTGATGTCTGGTAGTTGGTGCGGTGGTCTTTCACCCGTCGGTCGTCGAACACGTAGCTGCGGATTTGTGACCCCCATTCGATTTTCTTTTTTGTTCCCTCGATCTTGTCCATTTCTTCCTGACGTTTCCGAAGTTCCAGTTCGTACAACTGGGCTTTCAGCAATCGCATGGCGTTCTCCCGGTTCTGCAATTGCGAACGGGATTCCGTGTTCTCGATCATGATGCCTGTCGGGGCATGGCGCAGGCGTACTCCGGTTTCCACTTTGTTCACGTTCTGTCCCCCGGCACCTCCGCTTCGGAATGTGTCCCAACTGATGTCGGCAGGGTTGATCGTGACCTCGATGGTGTCGTCCACGGCGGGATAGACAAATACCGAGGCGAAGGAGGTCATGCGCTTGTTCGATGCGTTGTAGGGGGACAGACGCACGAGACGATGCACGCCGTTTTCCGACTTCAGGTAGCCGTAAGCGTAATCGCCCTCGAATTCGAGCGTGGCGGATTTAATACCCGCTTCTTCACCTTCTTGGTAATCCACGTGTTTTACCTTGTAACCGTTCAGTTCACCCCAACGGATATACATCCGGTAGAGCATGCTTGCCCAGTCCATACTCTCCGTACCCCCGGCTCCGGAATTGATTTTCATGATAGCACCGAAATGGTCTTCCTCTTTACGCAGCATGTTGCGCATCTCGATATCCTCCACTATCCGTACGGTTTCCTCGTATTGGGCGTCTACTTCTTCTTCGGTGGCTTCTCCTTCCTTGGCGAAATCGAAAAGTACCTGTAAATCGCCCACGGCAGAAGTTACTTGTTCGTATCCTTCTATCCATGATTTTAATTCGCGTACCTTTCTCATCAAGACTTCCGCCTCTTTCGGGTTATCCCACAAGGAGGGATTTTGCGTTCTTAATTCTTCTTCAGCGAGTTGTACCTTTTTACCATCTATGTCAAAGATACCTCCTCAATGCTTCACCTCTCTCTGCCAGCTCTTTAATATGGTCGATCGTGATCATTGTATTTTTAGTTTATAAAGTTAATAAAGTTCGTAAGCTCTGTAAGGTCCATAAGGTCGAAAGTCCATGGATCCTGCGGGCGCTTTACTATAACGGCAATTTTATTGCCGTTGATATAGTCCGAAGGACACCCGTGACCTTATAGACCTTATGGACTTTATAGACTTTCGACTGATAAAAAGGGGAATTTTCCCCTTTTTATTGTTTATTCATTTTACTGTCTATCGGGAAGTTTTTATTCACCCGGTTACTGGTGATCGGTTTCCCGGTCAGCGTGTTCTCCACCATGGTTTGTACTTCCTGCGCGAAATCTTCCTCGCCGCTGCTTCTTGCCCATCCGATCAACATTTGCAGTATCTGCATGCTGTTCCGTTCGTCCCGGTTAAGCATTTGCCTGCGGTTGGCGGATAGAGATTGGATATATCTTAACGTTTGAGCGTTATCCAGTGCCAAAGCCCATGCCAGATCGTTTGCTTTCTCGTTTTCTCCCGCTGTGTAATAGATCGGGATATAATAGATCAAGAAATAATCTGCCGGAACTTGGTAAAGCGGAATTTCTTCCAGTGATTTATCCAGTACCTTGACGGCTTCCTGCATCTTCGAGGAGTCTACGATTTCACTTATCGTGGAGTCGCCGAGTACCGTACTTTCGTTTACGGCTTCTTCCACCAGTTTCTGGGCAAGACGCAAGAAAGTATTCCGGTATTTCATCACGGCAATGGTATTGTCGTGGAAATGGTCGATATTTACTTTCGGGTCATTGATATTTCCCCAGACAAACTTATTCATCAAATTGTCATACAACACGTTCGAGTTGATGCGACCGAACTCGTAATATGCATCCTTGTTTTCCGTCTTGATCGGTACCACGCGGTAGCCGGCACCTTCCAGCTGGAAGTATTTGTCAAAGCCCATGTAGCTGTCCTGTCCCATGCCGATACCGAAATATACAGGCCGTTCCCAGTTATTGGCAGCCAGAATGTCGAGTACCATGAGTTGGGATTTATTCAGTGAGTTGCCTGTCAGCTTGATTTCCACCCTGTCCACGATCTCGTCTGCATCTTCCGGTTGCACGGTTCCGTTGGCGAGAACTTTCTCTTTGTCCACGGGGAGATACAGGCTCCGGGTGGGGATATAATTCAACGGTTCGCCTTGATAGCGGTTCGTCTTGTATTCCGCGCCGTCCTGACCGACGAAATTCATTACTTCGGCGATGCTGAACGGCTTGTCGGTTCTCTCTTCGATAGCCACGAAGTCGCGTACTCCGTAATGATATTGGTCTTTCGTGAAAGAGATTGGTACCCCCGGTGATTCGTAGGCTTTTCGTTTCATCTGGTCGATATACCAGTCCCCGGCAAGTAAACTCAAATTCACGATGCGCACGTCCCGGCGGAAGCCTTCCACCTCTTGGGCGTACCACAACGGGAAGGTGTCATTGTCCCCGTAAGTGAACAGTATGGCGTTCGGGGCGCAGGTGCTTAAGTAGTTTTTGGCATGCGCGATCACCGCGTAACGTCCGCTGCGGTCATGGTCGTCCCAGTTTTGCGCCGCCATGTTCACCGGTACGGCGAACAGGCAAACTGCCGTTACCGCAATGGCAGCTTTGCGGGAATCCATTCTCTTTTGGAGAAGTTCCCAAAGGTAGAGTACCCCGAATCCTACCCAGATGGCAAATGCGTAGAATGAGCCGGCGTAAGCGTAATCCCGTTCACGCGGTTGATAAGGATATTGGTTCAAGTAAAGCACGATGGCGATACCCGTGAGGAAGAAGAGCAGCATAACCACCCAGAAGTCTTTCTTTCCCTGTTTTCCCCGCTGGTACTGGTAGAACATACCCAGTAACCCGAGGATAAAAGGAAGCATGTAATATTTGTTGTTTGCCTTGTCGTGCTTCAACGTGTCGGGCATCATGCTTTGATCGCCGACCAGCATATTGTCGACGAAAGGAATGCCCGTGATCCAGTTCCCGTAACGGAAATCACCGTGTCCTTGGATATCATTTTGTCTTCCGGAGAAGTTCCACATGAAATACCTCAGGTACATGTGCCCGAGCTGATAACGGAACATGAATTTCAAATTTTGCCCGAAAGTCGGTTTTTGACGGTTTTGTCCGTCTACCGAGTACGTGGGGCCGGCGGGTAATCCCACCCATTCGATGTAGGACTGCGGGTCACGCGCGGTACTGTACATACGCGGCAGGATGGTACAAAAATGAGGATCGTATTTCACCTCGGTCTTGTGTCCCACGACATCGTATTTCCCGGTTTTCTCGTTCTGGTAATAGATCGGACCGCCTTCTTCCACGGCAATGACCGGGGCGTTGTAATAAGGTCCGTAGATCAACGGTTCCTGCCCGTACTGGTCGCGGCTTATATAAGAAAGGAGCGCGAACACGTTATCCGGGCTGTTCTCGTCGATGGGAGGGTTGCTGACCGACCGGATAACCACCATGGCGTAGGAGGAGTAGCCGATCAACATGACCACGAAACAGGTCAGGATCGTGTTGACGATCGTGTGATTGTGTTTCAACGTGTAATATATACCGTAAGCAAGTCCGCCGATCAGAAGGATAGCGTAGACAGCTACACCCGTGTTGAAAGGTAGCCCCATGCTGTTGACGAACAGCAGTTCGAACCATCCGCCGATAATGATCACGTACGGGATCACACCCCACAGGATAGTCCCGAGGATCACGCAGGATAAAGCGGCAGCTTTGATCACACCCCATTTAGTTGTTTCGTATTTCTTGAAATAGTAGATAAACACGATGGCGGGAATTACCAGCAAGTTCAACAAGTGAACCCCGATGGAAAGCCCGATCATGTAAGCGATGAATACCAGCCAGCGATTGGCGTACGGTTGGAACGCCACGTTCTCCCATTTCAGGATCGCCCAGAACACGACAGCCGTGAACAGGGACGACATGGCATATACCTCGCCTTCCACGGCGGAGAACCAGAACGTGTCCGAGAACGTGTAGCATAGCGCACCGATCAGACCCGCACCCATGATAGCGTACAATTGTCCCATGGTACATTCTTCATCTTTTTTAATCACCACTTTCTTGGCCAGATGCGTGATTGTCCAGAACAGGAACAGTATCGTGAAGCCCGAACATAACGCCGACATGATATTGATCATGTAAGCCTGTGTTTCCGGGGACGGGGCAAAAATGGCGAACAGTCGCGAAACAATCATAAAGAAAGGTGCCCCGGGAGGGTGTCCTACTTGTAATCCGACTGACGTTGTGATGAACTCGCCGCAGTCCCATAAACTGGCTGTCGGTTCTACCGTGAGAATGTAAGTGATACTGGCTATCACGAACGCCACCCATCCGGTGACATTATTGATCAACCTGTAACTTAACGTGGGGTGATTTTTAATGTTGCACATGCTTCTCCTTCTTTGAATTTATATTTCTTATTAGTAATCAAGGATATCCTAAATTTGTTCCTTTTCAACCGCACGAAAATAGCAATTTTCTTTTAATTTTTCCGCATTTTGTTTTGGTGAAATGAAAAATTGCTATACATTTGCAGCGTCAAAAAACAAAATACTTGTTGAATTGACATGACGATTGTCCCATTGTGTAATGGTAGCACAGCAGATTTTGGTTCTGTCAGTCAAGGTTCGAATCCTTGTGGGACAACAAAAAAGAGAAGCCTTGCAGCAGGGAGTTGCAAGGTTTTTTGTCCGAAGTTCTTAGATACAATGCCCAGGTGGTGGAATCGGTAGACACGCTAGTTTCAGGGACTAGTGGCCGTACGGCTGTGCAAGTTCGAGTCTTGTTCTGGGTACAGAAAAACGCTTGATGGTGATAAACTGTCAAGCGTTTTTTATATCTCGAGCATGGTTCTCGTCCGAGAATACTGTTTTAACTTAAAAAGCGACAAGAGATTGAAATGTCTGCGAAATAGTATAAAATATGAATAGTTTCTTGTATTTTCTATTGGAAGGGGAAATTTAAAATATATCTTTGAAACGTTTATACAAATAAACGGAAGGTGTAATTAAATTTTAATCGGAATGAAAAAGTTAATGTGGATGGTAGTGTTCGCGCTGGCATGTGTTGCGTGTAGCAAAGATGATGATGATTTATCCGTGGGCGAGCTCGTGGGTAAATGGAGTATTTACGAGTTTGAAGAAAACGGAGAAACTGAGCCTGCGGACTTGGACACGGAGTTAAGTTACTGGGAATTCAAAAGTGGTGGAGGTTGTGAGGAGTATGATTATTACATGAACAGAACGAGTAAAGGAACTTACTCGTTGGAAGGAGACGTGATTACCGTTACTTATGGGAAAGAAGCCTCTTTCGTGAAAGTGATCGAGATGCACAAGGATCGGGCTGTCGTGGAGATGGAAGAAGAGGGTGAGACATACATTGCCAGATTGCAGAGAACGGACAATGAACCGATGTTGTATCTGGAACCTGTACTTGATTTTGGAGCCTCGGCTTCCCAAATAAAGGCAAAGGAAAGAAGGGACTTTAAGAGGGAGTCCGGTGGAACTTTGCTCTACGAGGGTTCAAATTACGCCGAGGATTATATGGGCTATATGTTTGAGAATGGAAAGCTGGAAAGTGCCGCGGTAAATTTGAAACTTTCGACTCCGGTGGAAGACGTCGAGAGTTTTTTGAGTGGCAAGTATAAAAAGATAGGTGAAAGTGAGGGAATATTTTACTGGGGGAATGATAAGGTTATGCTCGGCTTGGCTGTGAAAACATCCGGGTATATGATTATTTATATGGCGAAAGAATAGACGGCGTTATTCCATGACTTTAAAAAGTGACTGTTTGAAAACAAGTTTTTTTAACAGTCACTTTTTTTATATGCGGCTTCCCGCGTCCTTGTATTTCTTGTAGCGTTTTGTCTTACCTGTGGTGAAATCGACGAGTTCCACCCACTCGAAGGGTTCGTCTTCATCCTCCTCGTCGCCGTACAGGAGTTTGTTGCGTTCGTTGCACATGTAGGCGTATTCCTGCAACATTCCGGTGATCAGCGCATAGCTGCTGTCGAGAGTTTGCTCGTGCGTGTAGCCGAGGGCTTCTTTCACGTTTACCAGAAACATGAAGCTGCTCACGGGTTTATCCAGCTTTCCATGTTTTTTCGGGCGGCTATGATCTCCGCCTCGGTCATCGGGCTCATGTTCTTTAGCGTCTGATAGATTTGTAGAAATAGACACTAGAATCCGTCTAAAAGAGAAAGTCACTGATCAGGATACGACGAAGGTTAAGTTGACTACCGGTGAAAAAAGAGGTCTGGAGCAAAATACAAGTGTCGATGAGGTCAAAAAGAGTGGAATCGGGAGTTGGGTGTGGATCGTGTGGGGTGGCGTCGTGATAGCTGTCGTGTTGGTTGTGTATCGTGTACGTCTAATGGTTTGAATAAAAATACTTTGTCGCGATAAATATAAAATGAGAAATATGTCGTATATTTGTATTGAAATATGACTAAATAGGATTGATTATGAATTTTAGAATGGCGTTTGTTTGGGGAATTATTGCCTCGTTGTTTTTATTGGCGGGATGCGTTGATAAGGATTTGTCGAAAAAAGAGGCTCCTGAAGGTTCCGGTGATTATTTTGATTTCCGTACGGCAAATAAATTGACGGCAGGGGTGAAGTATGATATACCGAAAGGGTACGAGGTGTTTTTTGAGGCCTATGCGGAGTATCCCGTGGATACGATAAATGGGAGGACGGTGAAAAAAGAAAATCTGAAACCGTTATTCAGAGGGTTCACGGATGAAAATGGCGAGTATTCGGAGACGGTTCAAGTACCAACTTACGTGAATGAGATTTATTTATATTCGGCGAGTATAGCCGTGCCTATGGTGAAGACGTTGGAGGTTTCAAGAGGAAAAAGTATGGTATCCCGGGCGGGAGAGGACGGGTACGTGCATTCGACTTATCCGGCAGGCATGAAAGTGATAGATGGTATGACTTGGAATGATAAAGGTGTTCCTTCCAATCTGGGCGGAAAAAAGGATATTTCGGCAGACGGTTTAATCATGTTGAATGCGACGTTGAAGATGGATGATTCAAACGTGAGTGATTATATCGTGAAAAATAGTGAGGCGAACTTGAACGTGATAAAGGATGGGGCAACGGTGGATATCGTGGTTATCAATAATTCCGGGAATACCCGTACGAATACGGTCGGATATTATTATTACCCGACAAATAACCCGCCACAGACAGCGGAAGAAGTGCAGAGAATTATCCTTTTCCCGAATGCAACATTCCCCGAAAAAGGTGGTTTGCAGTTGGGAGATAACGTGCGGCTTAAATATTGGGATGAGGTAAAGCAGGAGTGGAGTGAAACTTTCCCGGCGGGAGTGACGATCGGGTGGTTTATTCTGGCGGGAGGATACGACGCTAATAATCATACGGTAGTGGATGTTGCACGCGGACGTTCTATCGGGTTCTCGAATACAAGTTTGAATACAGAACAACGCAGCCACACGATTATCGTGCGTGATCCCAATACAAAAGTGCGTTACGTGGGACTTGAGGATCAGAATTTTAATTCATCACCCGTGTATCGTGATTTTATTTTTTCCATTGACGCGGATGATGACCACGTGGAATATAATGACGGAAGTATGCCGGACGGTAAGGATATGACGGATACAGATAATGATGGAGTCCCGGATGTGGATGATGAATTCCCGAATGACGGGAGCGTGGTATATTCCATGACTTACGAGGGAACTTTGGCTTATGAAGATATTTGGCCGTATCAAGGCGATTATGATATGAATGATATGGTGGTTGAATATCGTATAAAGCATTTTTTGAATAAAGGTAATTTGTTGGTTCGGGTAGAGGACTCGTGGACAGTGAAAAATGTCGGGGCACAATTGCAGAGTGGTTTCGGGTATCAGTACGGGTTTAGAAAGTATAAAGTTGGTAGTATGAGTGTTGAAACCACTTACCCGGGGCAATCTCATTTCGCTAAGGACGCGAAAGGACTTGAGAGTGCACAACCGAATGATGCCACGATTATTTTATTTGACAGTGCTTTGGATGTGATAAATGCCCCGGAGGATCAGAGAACGTTCACGGTAAAGATGACATTGAATGTGCCCACGAAGACGAATGAACTGGAGTTACCTCCTTATAATCCTTTTATTATCGTGAATACGAACGAGGGACGGGGGCACGAAGTGCATTTGCCGAATTACAAACCGACCGATTTGATGGACACGAAATTGTTGCATTACGGGCATGATTTGTCTGATCCGGAGAAAGGAATTTATTTTGTTTCGGATAATAATTTCCCTTTCGCGATACATATTATTAACGAATCGTTAGATTTGAAGAGTAAAGACGAGGGAAAGAGAATTGATGTGATTTACCCGCAATTTTCGAAATGGGCGTCATCGTTCGGGGAAGAAAATAAAGAGTGGTACAAACATAAAAAATGATTGTTTTGAGTATATCGAGGGAGTCGACTGTTTTTACAGTCGGCTTCTTTGTTATATCACTTTAATGCTTTGTCCGAGGGCGGTGATGATTTCGCCTTTCGTTATTTTTGCCCGTTTACGGGATTCCGGTTCACCGTTGCGAGTGACTTCTCCGTTTTCGACAAGAATCTTTGCCATCGCGCCGCTTTCGGCTACGCGGGTGGCTTTCAGTAATTTTATTAATTCAATGTATTCGGTGTCTATTTCAAAGGTTATCATGGCATATAGATTTTGGGTACAAAGGTAACCAATTTTTATTGCATACCGTAAAGTAGAAACAACTTGAGGAGGCGAATGTTATTTTTGTGCCTTTAATTTTAAAAATAACTATCTTTTATTTTATAGAAGAATAGTAGAGTAATAATGTAAAGTAGATTGTATGAAGAAATTAGTCGTATTGGTAATGACTTGTATGTTGAGCCTGTCGGTTTTTGCCGAGGGATATCAAGTAAATTTGTTGAGCACGAAACAGACCGGAATGGGACACGTGGGCGTCGGGATGAAGTTGGGGGCAGAGAGTATGCATTTCAATCCGGCAGGGCTGGTGTTCTTGAAAACAAATATGGATTTTTCACTTGGAATTTCAGCCGTGATGGCAAAAGCGAAATATAGTAATGCGGGATATTCCGCTAAAACGGATAACCCGGTGAGTACGCCATTATACGCTTACGCGGGATTTAAGATATATGATAATCTGGCAGCGGGTATCAGTTTGACGACTCCTTACGGGAGTTCCTTGAAATGGCCGAAGCATTGGGAAGGTGCGTCGTTGATTCAGGATATTAGTTTAAAGTCCTATGTAATACAACCCACGCTTTCATATAAGATCACGGATAAGTTGAGTGTCGGTGTCGGTTTGCAATTGGCTTGGGGTAACGTGAATCTTTCCCGCGGATTAATGAGTGTGAAGGATTTTCAAGGCTTGGGGAATACGATGGAAGAAAAATTAGGTTCGCTTTTGCCTCATCTTCCTATTTCCGAAACAGAAAAGGAGGCTATACAAAATATGATAGGTTTAATGAAAAATACGACTGTACCGCCGGCTTATGCTCGTTTAGAGGGGAACGCCCATATGAGGGTAGGCTTTAACGTGGGTATCATGTATGATATTTGTGATAAGGTGACGGTAGGGTTGTCTTATCGTTCAAAGATTAAGATGCGGGTAAAAGAGGGAGATGCTGAATTAACCTATTCCAACCGGAATATTGAAAATATGTTCGGACAGATGGAGTTGTTACTTTCCAAGTATGGTGAGATGTTGGCAGGAGCGGGTGTTGATATACCCAATATTTCGATCCCGAAATATGATCAAGGTTCTTTTCACGCGGAATTGCCTTTACCTTCCAACACTACACTCGGTGTAAGTTATCGTCCCACGGATCGTTGGGAGTTAGCGTTGGATCTGCAATTGGTAGGTTGGAACGCGTATGATTCTTTAAATGTTTATTTTAACGAGGCTGAATTAGGAATTAAACCGATCAAGGCGGAAAAAAATTACAAAACGACGATGACCTATCGAATTGGAGCGAGCTATAAAGCAACAGAGCGATTGGATCTTCGAGCAGGAATTTATTATGACCAAAGTCCGATTCGTAAAAACTTTTACAATCCGGAAACTCCCGGAATGAATAAATTGGGTTTTTCCGCCGGGTTGACTTTTGAACCATATAAGAATTTGCAAATAGATTTGGCATTTTTGTATATACAAGGTTTCAGTAAGAACGCGAAATATTCCTATGAAAATGTGGTTACGCCGGGGGTAATAGATACGTTTGGTGGAAAGTATAAATCCACGGCATTTACTCCTTCCATTGGATTGGCTTACCGGTTTTAATAAGTTATAAAGTTCATAAGGTTTATAAATCTTATGAACTTTATAAACCAAAATATAACGCAACGTTTCTTCGCATCTATTCGTACAACTGTGAAAATAAGTTGTAATTATGGATGCAATTAGTAATATCCCGGATCAGGGAACAAAGAAACGGGTTGTGATCGTGGGTGGAGGTTTCGGAGGGTTGAAATTGGCTCGTAAATTGAATGATCGTGATTTTCAAGTGGTGTTGTTGGATAAAAACAATTATCATCTTTTTCAGCCTTTATTGTACCAAGTGGCTACTTCGGGGATTGAGCCCAGTGCGATTTCTTTTCCTTTCCGGAAGATATTCAAGTATCGTCATGATTTCCACATTCGGATGTGCACGGTAGAGAAAGTGGTTTCGGAAAAGAATTGTATAGAAACATCAATAGGTAAGATTTCTTATGATTATCTGGTGATAGCCACGGGTGCAGGTACAAATTTCTTTGGAGACTCGACTTTGGCGGATCGGACGATGCAGTTGAAAACAACGTCGGATGCTTTGTTCAATCGTAACCGGGTGATCGAGAGTTTCGAGAAAGCGTTGAATAGTGCGGATGATGATACTCGTAAACGGTGGTTGACATTCGTTATTGTTGGGGGTGGGGCTACCGGTATCGAGCTTGCCGGGGCGTTGGCGGAGATGAAGAAGTTTATGCTCCCGAAAGACTATCCGGAATTGAATTGGGATGAGATGAGGATTCTTTTGGTAGACGGGGGTGAGCGTTTGTTGAACGCTTTTTCGGAAAAGTCCTCGTTGGAGGTTGCCCGTAGTCTGTCAAGTATGCACGTGGAGATTTTGTTGAAAAAGTTGGTAAAGGAGTATGACGGGGAGAAGTTGACCTTTGTTGACGGGCAGCAGATCGTGACAAATAATGTCTTTTGGGTAGCCGGAGTAAAGGCGAATAGTTTGCTGGGACTGCCGCGAGAAGTTTACGGGCGGGGAAATCGATTGCTAGTGGATGAGTTTAATCGGGTAAAGGGAATGGCAGATGTGTTTGCGTTGGGCGATACGGCATTGATGGTTACCACGGATTATCCCAACGGACACCCTCAAGTGGTGCAACCCTCGATACAGCAAGCCGGTTTGCTGGCAAATAATTTACGAAGTATGATCAAGGGCAAACCTCTTCGTCCTTTTAAATACAAGAATAAAGGTTCTATGGCTACAATCGGGAGAAACGATGCCGTGGCGGAATTATCCAAGGTGCGTTTCCGGGGATTCTTCGCTTGGCTGTTGTGGTTGTTGGTTCACTTGATGAGTATCGTCGGGGTGAAGAACCGTCTTTTTATTCTGATCAACTGGATGTGGAGTTACGTTACTTACGATCAGTCTTTGAGGATTCTGATAAAACCGGAGATAAAGAAAAGCGACCCGTTCTGAGTCGCTTTTTCTTATAAGTTATTCTCCCTTGGGAGCAGTCCCAGTAGCCACACTTTTACTGCGTTCAACGGATTGTAAAGCCAAATAGTTAGCCCCGAATTTCTCAAGGTTGTCCAATTCTGTTTCGTATTGGTCTTGATGAACTTCTTCCTCGGCTACCAAAGCTTCAAATAATTTCTTTGATACGGCATCAGCGTTTTCAGCGCATTCTTTTGCCCAAGCGTTATAATCGTTCACGCTGCCGACTTCCATGGCGGTAGCGAGTTCCAGCATCTCTTTGGGTTCGTGGATTTTCTTCACGTCGCCGGAAACTTTCATTTCAACTTCCCCTTTCAAGAACAGGATACGCTCGGCAAGTTGCTCCACGTGCATCATTTCTTGAATGGCGGTACGTTTGAAAAGACCGGATAATAAGTCATACCCCATATCATCGCAACGGAAATGGAAATACATGTACTGGTGTACAGCAAGCAATTCATCGCCTACCGCCCTGTTTAGTAGTTCGATACTTTTTTCTTTTTTACTCATGATAGTCAAAATTGTTAGTTATTTTTATTGTTTGCCAAATTATAAAAAAAATGTGATACATCCTAAATTTTGGCTTAGAATAAAAAAAGCGTACATTTGTTTAAGTATAAAATGATGATTATGAATAATTCTTCCCCGGTGTTGTTAGTGACACCTCCGTTCACGCAATTGAACACGCCATATCCCTCGATGATGTACTTGAAAGGTTTCCTGAACACGAGGGGAATCCCGACCGCACAGGTTGATTTGAGTCTGGAGGTTATTTTGGGTATATTTTCTTCCCGGGGATTGACGGAACTTTTCGAGAAGGCGGGGGAACAGTCTTTATCAAACAATGGAAAGCGGATTTATGCTTTGAGGAAAGAGTATACCCGCACGATTGATGCGGTGATTGCTTTTTTACAAGGGAAGAACCGCACGTTGGCTTATTCGATATGTGAAGAAAGTTTTTTGCCGAGAGCGGGGAGATTCGGGCAGACGGAGGATATGGAATGGGCATTCGGGATGATGGGGATGGAAGATAAAGCCCGCTATCTGGCGACGCTATATCTGGAAGACTTGTCGGATTTCTTGAAAGAATCCGTGGACGGAAATTTCGGATTCAGCCGTTATGCCGAGCATTTGGGACGTTCGGCTTCATCGTTTGATGAGTTGGCTGCCGAGCTGGCAAAGCCGTTGAGTTTCACGGATAGATATCTCACGGGATTGCTGACCGAGAAAATGGAGGCTTATCACCCGGATATCGTGGCGGTGACTATTCCTTTTCCGGGGAATTTGTACAGTGCTTTGCGATGCGGGGAATGGATTAAAAAGCATTATCCCGGGGTGACGGTTGCCATGGGAGGCGGTTTTGCCAACACGGAATTGCGTTCGCTGACAGATGCCCGTTTCTTCGCGTATACCGATTATTTATTGTTGGATGACGGGGAGTTGCCGATTTCACGTTTGATTGAACACGTGCGGGGAGGGTTGGACGAGAGCGGGTTGGTGCGTACGTTTATGTTACAGGACGGGAGTGTGGTGTATCACGACGATGTTGCGGCGGCGATTATTCCTCAAAGGGAAGTCGGGATTCCCGATTATTCGGGGTTGTTGCTCGATCGGTATATTTCCGTGATCGAGATAATTAACCCGATGCATAAGTTATGGAGTGACGGGAGATGGAATAAATTGACATTGGCTCACGGGTGTTATTGGGGAAAGTGTAGCTTTTGCGACGGTACGTTGGACTATATCCGACGCTACGAACCGAACGAGGTGAAAACTATCGTGGACAGGATGGAGAGAATGACGGAACAGACGGGGGAGGGCGGTTTTCATTTCGTGGACGAGGCGGCACCTCCTATGTTGTTGCGGGAAATGGCATTGGAGATATTGAGGCGGCGTTTGACTGTCGTGTGGTGGGGGAATATCCGTTTCGAGCGGGCTTTCACGGCGGATTTATGCAGGTTATTGAAGGCATCGGGCTGTATCGCCGTGTCGGGCGGGGTTGAAGTGGCATCCGAACGGGTGTTGGCATTGATCAATAAAGGTGTGACATTGCCTCAATTGATACGGACGACGGATCATTTTACACGAGCCGGAATTATGGTGCATACTTATTTGATGTACGGTTTCCCCTCGGAGACCGCGAGAGAAACGGTCGATTCGCTGGAAGTCGTGCGGCAGATGTTTGAGCGTGGGTTGATTCAATCCGGTTTCTGGCATCGTTTTGCCATGACGGCGCATAGCCCGGTCGGACAGGCACCGGGGCTTTTCGGTACACGGGTGACGGAACCGCCTTTCGGTGGGTTTGCCCGCAATGATGTGGCTTTCGAGGATTTGGAGGGAGGTGATCATGAACGGTTGGGTGACGGTTTGAGTCGTTCTTTATATAATTATATGCGAGGCGTGGGGTTTGATTTACCCTTGCAGAAATGGTTTGATTTTAAAATTCCTGTTTCAAGTGTATCGCCTCGTTTCGTGGAACAGCAAATGGAGGCGAGCGAATCTGTGGAGAATTTATATCCTCGGCGTTTGTATTGGATCGGGGGAGAGGTCGAGTTCGGTGCGGAGATCGTGAAAAAGGGGAAAATCGTGTTGACGCTCCATGACACTACGCGGGATATTCATTTGAAGATAAAAAAAGAAACTGCCGTTTTTCTGCATGATATCTTTTCCCGGATAAGTGCGGATGTTGGAGAGCCTTATTTGCTGAAAGATTTTTGTTGGGATTACGAAACGGCTATTCACGAGGATTTCCTGCCGTTTTGGTATGGTAAGGAAATGCAAGTGCTTCGGGAATACGGGTTGCTTTTGCTTTAAAACGGATAACTACCGCTATGTAGGGATAGTGCCGGTAAAATTTAGCTATTTATAGGGATTTCACGGGGTTGTGGAAGGGGGTATCTTTGTCATGAACAAAAAAGAAAGATGAAGATGAAAACGATAGGAATATTTTATGGCTCCACGACCGGGGCAACAGAAGGAGTTGCGAAAGCGATTGCTTCTCGCTTGGGTACAACAAATGTGTTTAACGTGGGTAACACGAAAGTGGACGAAGTGGATAAATATGATGTTTTGTTGTTGGGTAGTTCAACTTGGGGAATCGGTGAGTTGCAGGATGATTGGGGTGTTTTTCTCGATAAGTTGAAAGGTAAGAATTTGTCCGGCAAGATGGTTGCGATATTCGGTTGCGGGGACGGTATGTCGTTTGGTGGTTCTTTCTGTGATGCAATCGGAATCATTTACAATGAACTTCAAGGGACAGGATGTGAGTTTATCGGTAGCGTGGATGCTGACGGGTATAGTTATGATGATTCTGGCGCGTGCGTGGACGGTCGTTTCGTGGGATTACCGTTGGACGAGGCGAACGAGTCCGAGTTGACAGATAAAAGAATAGATACTTGGGTTAGTAATTTAAAACAAGTGATTTGTTGAGTCTAGTTGTTGTTGTTGAATTAGAGGGCTGATTTCCACGGCCCTCTTTTTGTTTGGAATTATTGAAGTTGGGGTGTCAATTTATAGATTGATTATTTTCCCTCTCTCCCCGATATATTCATACAATGCTTTGTAGAAAGCGTGGCGGGTGAGGGTTGGGGCATCGCCGAGTATGATAAGTTTCACGCGGGCCCGGGTGATAGCGACATTCATGCGACGCAGGTCATTGAGAAATCCGATATTGCCGTCTTCGTTGGCACGGACGAGGCTGATGAGAATGACATCCCGTTCTTGACCTTGGAAACCGTCGACGGTGTGAATGGTAATAAGGCTTTTCAAGGGATGAAAGAAACGGTTGTGCTTGATGAGTTGGCGGATGTATTGCACTTGCACCCGGTATGGAGAGATTAGTCCGAAGTCAATTCTTTCGTCTAAAACTCGTTCTATCCCGATTTTCTCGATATACTCTTGTAATTGTTGTACCAATAATTCTGCCTCCGGCTTGTTGATGCGCCCGAAGGTTTCGTTTACACGGTCTTCCGAAAGTTCGAGTCGTGCCGTGTCGAACCACTCGACGGGGGTGTCGAACTCGAGGATATTGCGGTGGCTCACCTCGGGAGCGGCTTGCAGGCGTCCCCGGTAGAACCATTTTGACGGGAAATGCATGATGTCCTCGTGCATCCGGTATTGGATTTCGAGCATGGAAACAGTTTCCGGTTTCCGTCGGGAAATTTTTTGTATCAAAGTCCGGTCTAATCCGCCTCGTGCCGCCTCGATACATTTGATCGTGGGCGGGAGTTGGTAATGATCTCCGGCAAATACGACCCGGTTGGCTTTGGTGATAGCTATCCAGCAAGCGGCTTCGAGGGCTTGTGCCGCCTCGTCGATAAAAAGGGTGGAAAATGTTTTCCCGTTCAATATCTTGTTTGCGGAACCTACCAGAGTGCAGGCTATCACGCGGGCTTCCCCGAAGAGTTGGGCGTCGATTTTGATTTCCAGTTCAATGGCTTGATCACGCAGGCGATTTAAGCGGGAGCGTTCCGATTCTTTTTTGTTTCCTTTCAAGCGTTTGACTCGAGCTATTGCTTCCCGTATGGCACTTCGGACGGAGCGTAACGTCGGGTAGGAGGGGTGTGATTCGAACCGGCGTTCGTACGTGAACGCGAGCATTTTGTCGTTTACCCGTGTCGGGTTACCGATTCGCATGACGTTTACCCCCCGGTCTACTAACTTCTCGGCTATCCAGTCTACTGCCGTGTTGCTTTGGGCGCATACCAGTACTTGGTTTTCCCGACGCAGTGTTTCGTACACGGCTTCTACTAGGGTTGTCGTTTTGCCCGTTCCGGGGGGACCGTGTACGACTGCAACTTCCTTGGCACGGAGTACCCGATTGACCGCTTTTTCCTGCGAAGGGTTCAGCCACATGAGGCGTGTCGGGAGAATTTCCCGTTGTTGCGGGGTGATGCCGCCGAGAAGTACTTCCCGCAAGTGTGCCAAACGGTTGTTCTTTGCTTCCATGACTTCGGTCAACGCGGCAAACATGGTCTTGTATGAAGTACCGTCGAAATACAATTGAACGCCCAATTCGCGGGCGTTTTGTACGTCCAGCAAGGCATCGGGATGAGGCAACGCGACCAGCATCGTGTTCTCGTGCACGTAGCTGATAGTTGCCGAGAAATTGAAATAGCGTAATTGCCCGGCATCGTCAAACTTGAAAAAGCAAACCGGACGACCGTATTCGAAATTGTGTTCCGTTTCGTCATTCTCGTCACGATTGATCTCAACGACCAACTGGTTTAACGAGTTGTAGTAGCTTCGTCTGGGGGCTACCGGGTACCAACACACACCTTGCCGGATACGTTTCGGTATTCCGGCTCGTTGGGTTTGTTGATAAAACATCTCCTTCTCGCATTCGTATTCCTGTTGCAATAACTTGTATTGCCGGAGTAAGTCGACGAGCGGGGAGTCTATCTGTTCGGAAGCCATGTGTAGGAGCTTACCATGTTAATATTTCTATTCCCGTTTCGGTGATCAAGACGGTATTTTCCCATTGGGCGGACGGTTGTTCGTCTTCGGTAATGACTGTCCAATCGTTCTCCTCGTCTATGAATATATCCGCTTTTCCCATGTTAATCATGGGTTCAATGGTAAAAATCATGCCGGGTACGAGGAGCATTCCCGTGCCTTTGCGTCCCACGTGTTCCACTTCGGGTATCTCGTGGAATTTCAGTCCTACCCCGTGCCCGCAAAATTCCCGTACCACGGTATAACCGTTGTTTTCGGCGTGGGCTTGGATGACGGCACCGATGTCACCGAGGAATCCCCATGGTTTGGTAGCCTCGATTCCTCTTTCAAGACATTCTTTCGTGACTTGCACTAGGCGCTGTTTGGCTTCCGAAACGTTGCCAATCATGAACATACGGGAGGCGTCGGAAAAGTAACCGTTATAGATGGTGGAAACATCGACGTTGATAATATCCCCGTCGCGCAGAATTACGTCTTTGCTCGGGATGCCGTGGCAAACTTCCTCGTTGATCGAGGTGCACACGCTTTTGGGAAATCCCTCGTAATTCAACGGTGCCGGGATAGCCCCGTGTGCCACGGTGAAATCGTAGACCAGCGTGTTGATGTCTTCGGTGGACATTCCCTCGTGGATATGTGCCGCCACGTGGTCAAGCACGGCGGTATTGATCTTGGCACTCTCCCGGATACCTTCTATCTGTTCTGCATTTTTAATGATTTTCCGGGGAGGAATGACGTGTCCCTGACGACGATAGTATTTCAGTTTTTCCTCGATTTCCGGGGAAAGTTTTTGTTCGTTCTTGTTAAATAGCATATTGCTTTCTCCTTTTTGTAATTGCACGCTAAGGTAGTGATTTTAAGGATAGGTTATTCTATTTCGCGAATAGATAATTACCAAGGCGGTCGACGGAAACATTCAATTCTTTTAAGTCTTTGATAAACAGATCGTGTCCGGAACGCAGATTGTCCCAGAAGTCAAGCAAGTCGGGATACGCTTTGTAGGTTTCCCTGTATCGCACCACGTTCTTGTCCGAGAATTTGAAAGGGAATATATAGACGGGGATATTCTTTTGCCCGTTCTGACGTGCCTGCACGGCGTACAGGTATATCTCTTTAATATGATTATCGGTCATCGGGAGACATCCGATCGTGACACAATTGCCGTGAATGCAAATACTTCCCCCGAGGTTTGATGCTTTGCTCTTCAGTCTGTCCGACCGGTTCGGGTAGTTTATCATCAGTGAAAGGTGGTAATTGCTGGCAGGGTTGAAATGGCTGATGTGATAGAAGCCTTCCGGTACTTGGAGATCACCTTGGCGGCGTTTAGGGCCTAAGCGACCGGAGCGGGCGCAGATGCGATAGGTCGTGATTTTCTTGTACACGGAGTCTTTAGGTGCTTTAGCGTAGACCGTCAAGCTCTCTTCCTGTTTATAAGCCGTGATAAGGATATGTATATTGTCAAACGATAACCCTGCATCTTGTAATCGTTGTCTTAACAAAGTTTCTTTTTCTTGGTAAGCATTCCGCACGCGGGGATATTTTTTTTGTTGCTTCACGAAATCTGGTTCGTTTTCCATAAACAAGCATAATGAGATGAGAAGGAGCATTTTCATAGTCTTTTCTTTTCGTGTCGTGTACAAAGTTCTGAAAAAATACGAGAAGATGCAAATAAAAAAAAGATGCCCCGGAGAATCCGGAGCACCTTGCCTGTGTGTGTTGTGTGTATATGAGTGTGTGAATTTGAAGTTACTCGTTAATCATCACTACCAAGTATTTGGTTTGTTTCCAGAATGCACTCGGGTTGCTGATTTTCAAGGTTTGCATACCGTCGTTTCCCTCTTCCACGGCGTATGAATCGCTTGGGTGAACGGAAAGGATTTTTGCTTTCTTGGAGTTCAACGCTATCGTGGTCAACTCGCGCATATCACCGTCCACGAATGCAGCGTTTTGTGCTTGGGTGGATACGATTGGCGGGCAAAAGATTCCTTGCCGTGTGATCACGTTGGCATCTCTCAGGTTTTTTCTGGAACCTAACAAGTAGTGAACGGTGTTCATCGTTTGATCCTGTTGAGAGATCGTTTCTTTTTGTGAGGTTGATTCTTGTTGCAGGTTCTCCACGTTTTGATTCAATTCTGCAATTTGTTTCGTTTTGATACCCAGTTCTTTCTCTCTTGCGGCGAGAACTTGGTTGAGTTCGTTGAGTTTTTGGTCGCGGATAGCCAATTCTTCGTTCAGTCCGGCGATCAATTTCTTGAATTGTGCCGATTGGCTTTTGTTGGATTTTTCCAACTTGGCTATTTGAGTCTTGTAACCTTCAATAGCATCCGCCAAGGCTTGCACGTCGTTCTTTAAAGCGGTGATTTGTGCTTTGCTCTTGTTACTCTTGCTGTCGCTTTGTGCTTCAACAGCAAGAATATGTTCCGCTTCCCGGATAGATTGCATTCCGGCTGAAATGTCATTCAGATCGGTCAGTAATTTCTCCATTTCATCGCCTTGAGTGTTGCTGATGGCTTGTAGTGAATCAATTTTCGCTAACGCTGATTTATATTTTTGTGAACTTTCCACGCAACTGCCCAGAAAAGCGATAGAAAACAGACTAATCGTTAAAAAGATAAACGTTCTCATAGTTTTTTTGTTTTTGATGTTTTATTCTATGTCTTAAATAAAACAACTGGTATGCCATTGTATTTTATTATATTTAAATGGCTGATATACAGCGAATGTGTCGATTCGTGATATTGTGGAATATGGGGAATTAATTGCCTCACGTGTGGAATTTCTCCCCAGTATTGGCGTGGAATCATGTGGATAGTCCGGATTTTTTTGTGTAGATTTGTTTTTGGAGAAACCGATATATAGACCAACCGATGTATAAAGAATATCAGCCTCATGAAATATTGGCACCCTATATAGATAAGTATTGGGTGATGGAGGGTACGTTAGAGCCGGAGGAGCGCATTAAAATTTTGCCGGACGGGTGTACTGATTTTATATTTAATCTGGATGAGTCGGCTAACTTGGCAGATCAAAACGGGATGAAGATAGGAGGTATGCAGGCTTATTTTGTCGGTCCCATGCGGGCGTATTCCGAATTGCAGGTTTGTTCCGAGATGATACACTTGATCGGGGTGAGGTTTACTCCCTGTGGGTTGACCGTTTTCACGAAGATTCCCATGAGTGAGTTTACCGATCAGCGGGTGTTTCTACCGGATTTGGATGTTTTGTTTAACGCTGGTTTTGCTGCAATTTTGAGGGAGAAGAACACCTTGAAGGAACGTTTGCTGATAATCGAGAGATATTTGTTGTTTTGTTTACGTTATTCCGGGGAGGTGGATAAGCAGGTGGCGCGGGCGGTCGGGTTGATGCATCAAGCGGATGGAAAAATTCCCGTGCGGGAACTCATGGAGCAAGTTTGTTTGTGTCAACGGCATTTTGAACGTCGTTTTAAGCACGCGACCGGGTATACCCCGAAAGAATATACCCGTATCGTGAGATTTCGCCGCACCATGGATGTGTTGCGTCAAGTAACTCGTGACAATCTTTTCTCCGTGGCGATAGATTGTGGTTATTATGATCAGTCGCATCTGGTAAAAGAATTCAAGCGATTGTCCGGAAGTCCGCCTTCCGTGTTTGCCTCTTTGCCGAAAGGTATTCCGATTACATATTTAGACGGGTAAAAGTCGATTTTTTACAAGAGCTTAGAGTGTTCCCTCTCTTATATTTGCAAGTATAATTTTTAAATGTATTGAAAATGGAAGAATTTAAACGTAAGGCGGAATTATTGTTGGAACAGTGTGATAGCGTGGTGCTGGCATCCGTGGACGAGAATGGTTATCCCCGTCCGGTACCCATGTCCAAGGTGAAAAACGAGGGAATTACCACGATCTGGTTCTCGACGGGAACCTATTCCGAGAAAACAAAACATTTTGAGGTGAACCCGAAAGCGGGAGTATGTTTCCAGAAGGAAATCAATAGTGTCGTGCTGACCGGAGATATCGAGGTTGTTACCGACAAGGCAGAGAAAGACGCGTTATGGCAGGATTGGTTTATCCAGCATTTCCCCGGCGGAAAGGATGACCCCACTTATTGCGTGTTGAAGTTTACGGCAAAGCGGGCTACTTATTGGCTTGATTTTAAGTTCGAACACGCTGAACTGTAGACAAACTAAACGAATTGGAGGGTAAAAGGCATCATTTCCCACGGGTGCCTTTTATTTATAAAAGGTATAAAATACATTTGATTGAGAATAGAATTTTTGGAAAATCTGTTTATAATCAATGCTTTGACTATGCTGATAGGAGTTTTATGGAAGTGTGATGGGTGTATGATAGAAGTATCACCCAACCAACTTCTTGTATGAGTGAAAGTTCCTTTTAGCTTGTAGTATGAATGGTGAGGGTTTTCCTATTTATTTCTAAAGAATCCGGCTATCGTTTGTAATTTAGCAATCCGGGAAAAGTCCGTCTTGTTTTTGGTGGTTATTTTTGCGTTGAAATACAAAAAACTATGGAACAAAAGTTATCGACAAAGGAGGAATACGTGAAACGGATCAACGTGATCGTGGAGTATATCAACAATCATTTGGGTGAGAATATCGACTTGGGAATCTTGTCTGAGATGTCCGGTTTTTCACCTTGGCATTTCCACCGGATCGTGCGGGCTTTTTTGGGTGAACCGATCGGGGCTTTCATCACGAGGATGCGTGTCGAGACTGCAGCTCGATTATTGCGCTATTCCGAATTACCCGTACAGGATATTGCTTTCCGGGTGGGGTATGACGTTCCCTCGTCGTTATCAAAGAGTTTCAGACTGTTTTATGGTATTTCACCGAATCAATACCGTAAAAATAAAAATTACACGATTATGAAACCTATTGAATTAAGACCGGATTTACCGTTGGAAATAGAGGAAAAAGTACTGGCACCCCAGCAAGTGATTTACGTGCGACTGGCGGGAGCGTATGTTAATCTGGATTATAGCGCCGCGTGGCAACGTTTGTGGAATCACGTGCGGGAGGAGAATCTTTTCGCACCGGAAGTCGGGCATCTTTGTATATATCACGATGATCCGAAAGTGACGGAACCGGATAAGTTACGTACGGATGTATGCTTGGCGTTGCCTCGTGTCGGGAAACCGAAAGGAGAAGTCGGGGTGAAAGAGGTCGCCGGTGGAAAGTATGCCATATTCCGTTACCGGGGACCGTACTCGAATCTTCATGCTGTTTATGACACTATCTATCTGAAATGGATACCCGAAAGGGGATACAAACTGGGGAATACTCCCGGTTTCGAGAAGTATTTGAATCATCCGGATCACGTGAAACCGGAGGATTTGGTGACAGAGGTTTATATCCCGGTGGAATAAGGGTGCGTTGATGAATTTAGAACAGCTGATATCTGTCAATGTCAGCTGTTTTTCTCTAGCTTTTCGATGTTGAATAGAACAACAATCAGGAATATGATCTTTTTCATGGTACCATTTTTAGTTGAATAGTGTAAAGGTTTGAGAAAAATGGTACAAAATCAATTTTTTAGTCGTGAATTTATTCATAAGGAGTGATTTTTGTGAGAGGGAATGTGTATTTTCGTGAAATGATTATGACATGATGAAAGTAAAAAAGAGTGAAATCCCAGCCGATAGTCTTACCGTGAAATATTTTCCGGCGGATTATAAAGACTCGTTCCGTGTGATATCGAGTGAAAACATTTCAATTGCACCCGATGATTTGATGGTTCGTTTTTGGACGGATATGCCGGGGTGGGTGAATGTTCTTTTCAAGTTGCGTAATTTCCTCGTGAGATTTGTCGGGTTGAAAGGGGCGGAAGGAGATAGTCTTGAAGAGTTCAAACATTGTATACGTAATGGTGGAAAGTATCATTTTATTGAAATGTTGGCAAAGGATGAACGGGAAACCGTGATGTTGATGAAAGATAAGCATCTGGACGCGTATATCTCGGTTCGGGTAGGTGACAGCAAGAGCGTTTACGTGAATACTCTCGTGAAGTATAATAACCGGTTGGGGAAAGTCTATTTCTTTGTGATTCGTCCTTTTCACGGACTCGTCGTCCGGTCTTCGTTGAAAAGGGCTATTAAAAGTGCGCGGAGTGAAATGAATTGATTGATAATCTTACGCTTTCGAGGTGTGCGGTATTATTGGCTATGATAGAAAAAATAGCAAATTCATAAAAATAATTCGACAAATGTTTTGTGATAAACAAATGTTTATCTACATTTGTAGTGTAAAAGTTTCTTTGAATGTTTTCAGACCAAGAGCTAAAGGCTCGAATAGAACATGAGATGAGAAATCTCAAGTTCTATGCTCTTTACTGGGATATCTTGTTGAAAGATATGTCAGAAGGAGAACTGGAGAGAGCGATTGACTTTCATTTAGATCGTTTGATTGTTTTACTTCGGTTGAAAGGTTAAAAACAGGACACCCTTTTGGGGTGTCCCAAAGAAACTTTACAATTTAAAATGTTTAAGATATGGCAAATTACGAAAAATTGAACAATGAATTGGAGCAGATGAAAGCGAAGTTTATGGTTCTTTCTTCCGGGGAAGAGGAACGTGAGTTTCGTGAAGAGATGGAGGCATTTGTTGCTTCGAAGTCAACAGAAGATCGTAAGGTTCTCGCCAAAGCATTTATTGATGGTGCTGCTAAAGCCTGTGAGCAGGCAGAGAAAGTGTATGACGACACGTTACGTGCCTATTTGGATGGGATATATGAATCTATTTCATGGTCTTATGTTGCCCGACATTATTTTGGTAAAAGTCGCTCGTGGTTAAGTCAGCGTATAAATGGTCTGAAGATTAGGAATAAAGAAGTGCAGTTTACTGCAGATGAAAAAAAGATATTATTGAATGCGTTACTCGATTTGAGTAATAATATTAAACGTACGGCTCTGGTCATAGAGCATCTCTGAAACTTTTACAACTTTAGAGGGAAACCCGCCATGAGAATGGCGGGATTTTTGTGTAAAAAATGGAGTAAATTTAGAGACAAATTGCAATAGGTTCCGGTTCTTTTCTTATCTATGCACTACCAACAACATTAAATCAAAGTATTCATGCAAAGAAGTATTCTTATAATATAGAGGCAGCGTACGGGTGCAAACCGCGAGACTTATCAATTTTGGTTGATGTTGCTGGTAGCGACTGCCTCTCTTTTTTTTAATTCTTAAAACTTTTAGTTATGCCAACAACGAAAGTCGAATCTGCGTCTACAGTGGCGGAAATCCCAACTCTTCAGGCCTGACCCCGTGTAAAGTTGTGGGGGGGGAGGAAACGATCTCGTCAATTCGTGTTTTTTCGTTATTTGTCATTTTTTTTTGCTCTCTCGCATCAGTTGTAAGTATGCAAAGAAATATATGTAATATTATCTTGTCCCGTTCTTGTCCCGGCTGTAAAATGGGGAAGCGGTTTAATAAATTGTTTTTCAATTTACTAAACCGCTTTCTGTCGGGATGACAGGATTTGAACCTGCGACAACACGCCCCCCAGCTGTAGAAAGATGAATTGTATTAAGTCGTATTTAGTTGTAAATCTGTATTTTGTGTTTGTGTTGATTCGCTTTAATAAGACCTTTGGTAGTATTAAGTTGGATGAAATGTTTAATGAATGTTTAATCGAACTTTTATTGTTTGGGAATATTGGCATCGCTGTAAAAAGACAAAATTTTGTAACATGGAAAAAGTAAATAAATTTTGACTTTTTTGAAGTGTGTAAAATAGGGTATAATTCTTTGTGTAAAGAGATGTTTGTGTGTTATTGAATTGATTATTAGATGTTTTAATCTATATTTTTATGGAGAAAAGTCTAGGTTTTTCATTGTTGTTTGTTTGCAAACAAATACTTTTACAGGTGTAACAACTTATTTGTAACTTTTGTCGTAAAGAAAATAAATAGTGCGAATGCTAATACAATAAATAATATGGCAACATTTAAATTTTTGCTCTACAAGAGTAACGTGAAGCGTGATGGTTTGTATCCTGTTTGTCTACGGATTACAAAAAATAGAAAATTGAAATATATATCGTTGGATATGTATGCAAGGGAAGACCAATGGAACGAGGAAGCTGCACGCTATAAAAAGGATAAACGTGCAACTCCTAATTATGAAAAATATAACGCTTTACTTACTCACTACGAGGAAAGGAAAGATAGCTTGTTACGAAAATTTACGGAAGGTCGGGTTGATTGGACTTTAAACCAGTTTGAAGAACAATTTTTAGGTGTATCCAAAAGAGGTAAAGTGTATGATTATTTCCTAAAGCATATCGGGATTTTGAAAGAAACGAATCATATAGGTAACGCAAAAGCTTATGAACGAACTCTCCACGTGTTGGGGAAATATGATAAAAAAATTAACGAGCGATTGTTTCAAGAAATTGATTTAAAGTATGTAAACGCTTTCAATGTTGCCTTGGAAAAAGATAGATGTTGTGGTAATACACGAAAATATTACTTGAAAACCCTACGAGCCTTACTGAACAAGGCAATAAAGGATAATGAAGCTTCTCGAATAACCTATCCTTTTGGTAACGGGGGATTTGAAATAAGTAGTTTGGAGGAAGAAACACGCAAGAGGTATTTATTGTCGGAAGATTTGACGCTTGCAAAAAATTCTTACCAAGATGACTACACGATGGAATACACCCGACGATTGTTTTTGTTCTCCTATTATTGCTTTGGTATTAGTTTTATAGATATGGCAACATTGACAACCCAGAATATAGAAAAATTGGAAACAGGGGAACATATTGTTTATAAACGGCAGAAAATAAAAAATCAAAGAGGTGTAAAGACAATAAAGATTCCTGTAACGGAAACACTAAGAGAGATTTTAGATTGGTTTAAAGCAAACACGCCTCTTGTGGGAAATTATCTTGTACCCGTGATAACAAAAAATTATCGTGGAGAACAGTTATATAACCATATACGTTCAAGATACGTTCGCTATAATAAGAATTTGAAAAAGTTAGGTAAAACATTGGGTATTGAACGTCTTCCTTTAACCAGTTACGTGAGTAGGCATACTATGGCTATGACACTACAAAACCAGAGTGTATCCCGGGAAGTAATTAGTCAAGTATTGGGGCACACTAATCTTGAAACAACAAACGTGTATCTTGATAGTTTTGAAACAAGTGTGGTTGATAAAGTAGCAGAATTATTGTAATAACATAAATAAATGGATACTGATTTTAGTATGCCCTTGAGCGATGTTATCAAAATATTGCTCAAGGGGGAAGAACGAGAATTACGCGAGAGAGATTTACTAGGTTACGTAGAAAATCTGGCACGTGGAGGTAAAGAAGCGCTTCAACAAGCGTTGAAAGAGGTTGAAACAGCCATTACAGGGTGGAATGACTCCTACTTTATTTCAACCTATGAAAAACGGGTGGATGAATTTAACCGGGGCAAATTGAATCGTGACCCCGGGTACTTGGATGACCTGTTTTTCAAGGAAGAATTATTAATAAAAGAGGGTAAAACAGGGTTGACTGTGGATTACTTGTACAAGGCGATAGAAAGACTCGGTTTTATTGACGGGAATCATCAAGACGCAATAACTAGCGCTTGGGCGTTAGATGATTTCGAGTTTTTAAAAACTCAATGGGAAGATTTGGCACTAGGTCAAATTAGAGCGTTACGGGAAGCAATTAGAGATGCCCTTAAGGTGGTATCACCTAAACGGTGTAACGAGGTACAGGGCGCTAATAGACTTCAAAAAGGGGTAATAGAATGCCCCGAGGTGTTTGGGGTGGACGTGTGTTGTGAAATTACAGGCTACAAAAAGAACACGGTTTATAAATTAACCGCTAGGGGTGATATGCCGTGTTGCCGTTCTGGTAATAATGGACGCAAACTTGTGTTTCGGCGTGAGGATATATTGGCATGGATGACAACCCGGCGGCAAGAAACCAATGACGAGTTTATAAAGCAAATGGGCGGGCAATTGGCGGCTCGAAAATAATATATTTCTATAACAACTAAAAATAGTTCAATATAATGATTGATACAGTAGGTCTAACAATAGAGCAAACAGCAGTAAATAATAGCGTAGACTTCATGGCAGAGGTAGGGGCTAGAATAAACGTGGATATCAAGCGTAGTAACGAGTATCGTGTAGTGGGTACTTACAAGAATTTGCAGGTCACGATAACCCCTTCTCTCGTGCATATTGAAGGTAGCCTTCCTAAATATCGTTATGGAAGTAATCTGGTAACACTAGAACGTGAAGAACCCGGTAGCATCATAGATGAAATAGGTGCAGCCCTTGGTTTACCTTTAAGGGATGCCTTTGTTACACGTGTGGATATAGCTGCAAACCTTGTGATGAATAATTTGCCTAAAAATTATTTCCCTTACCTTTCTTCTTTAAATAATTTTGACCGTAACATCATTAGGGGGTCATTGTATTACAAGCAAACGTATCGTGAATTATACTTCTATGACAAGGTTATGGAAGCCCAAAAGCATAATGACCCGCTCCTAACCCCCAATTTGCGGGGAAAACATATTCTACGCTACGAGATGAGGTTCAAGCGGCAGTGGTTACAACACCATTTCGATCATAAAATTAAAGCCATAGAATTATACGGTTCGGCTAGTGACGTGTGCTGCGAGTTAGTGGTGGAATGGTTTCAAAGGTACGAGGCTATCATGAAAGTTGGTATGGAAAAGCCAGCGTTCGAGATGACAAAAATGGGCTTGTTCGATTGGCTATTAAGGAATTATAGCCGTAAAAATGACATCATTAAATTGATAGACTCGTGCAGTGTTAAAGGTGACAGAAAAGCCGCACGCCTAAAACGGGAGGTATTGGCTATGCTAAAAAAGTGTGACCACGAGGACGAGGACATGGTGGGTGAACTAAACAGGAAGGTGTGGGATGCTTTGGAGGCGTATTAACTCCTCTATTGGAAGCGCACGGGGAAGAAATTGGGGTGGGTAATGTAATTGGACGCCCCGGGGATAACAATCCCTATAATGCCCTGTTTGAGGAGTCAACCTAATAATGATTGAAAAACGTGTGACACTGCACGCTTGTTTTACCCCTTCAATTATTATTAGGTTGAATTGTATAAAATAGTCGTCTAATAGAGCGGTACGGCTCGTGTAAAACTAAAAGCGTGTAAAGTATTCGGTAGCGTGATTGGGTGGCTAGAATCGTTTAAAACGAGAGCCCGCAAGTTTAGGATAATTCAAATACTATGAATATCTTTGGCTGATATTGTTAGTGTGTATTTGTAAAGTATATTAATTGCAATATTTTATTGGTTTATGGAAAATATATCACCTAAATATTTGATGTCTTTAGTAAAAAAGATAGAAAAAGTACTTTGGGCAGAGTATAAAACTTATAAAGAAGTAAGAGCTTATATAGAAAAGTGGCATGAAGTAGAGGAAAGTTGGAATAGTAGTTGGGAAAATTTTTCTATTGTGGCTAAAGATAATAGTAATGATATTGATTTGTGGGCAACTCTACATAAAATAGATGGGGAAACATTGCTAAAAATAGCTATGGACTTGGGTATTGAAACTCCTGATTATATACCTGCTATTCCTACTTTTAGAAATGAAATAAAGGCAAGTTATAAAACAGCTAGTTCTATTTTTGAAAAAGCATTTAAACAAGTTGAACAACATCCTGATATTGCGATAGGGTTGGCAAATTCTGCATTAGAAAGTATTATTAAAGAAATACTAAAAGACGAAAGAGTAAAGACTTCTTTAAAGGGAAGTGAAACTTTATACGTTCTTGCAGAGAAAGTTTTAAAAACATTTCAATTATTTCCTAAATCTGACATGCCAAATGAGATAAAGGTTATTGGTAGTTCTCTTTTAACATGTTCCAAAAGCATAGAAGAATTAAGAAGTGAAAAAACAGAATTTCATGGTAAAACTAAAGAAGATTATATAGTAAAAGAGCCTCTTTATGCGTGTTTTGTAATAAATTCTATCGCAACAATTGGTTTGTTTTTGATTAAATATTTTGAAAATAAGTTTATTACGTTCCCAACAAGAGATGATGACAGTGATTTTTTACCATTTTAATCGTTAAGAATGAGGATGAAATTTGTACTTGTAGCTTTATATTAAATTTTTAAGCAAAATAAGATGTCAAATAGAGCCGTACAGGGAATAACAGGTATTACAACGATATTGTTATTCCCTAATAAAATGCTTGTCTAATAGAGCCTAATAGAAGAATTATAGTAACAAGAAAATAAAGGGGGTGGATACTTTTATAGAGGGTGTCTAAAAAAGAAAGAGTAATAGGGATACAAGTCAATGAATGGTATAATAGGGTGATGAGGCGGGTAATGTGTGTCTTGTTGTTGGTATAATAAGGAGTAGTAAGAGTTTCAAGTGTATGGTATACGGGAGATTAACGTGTTTATTGATAGCGGTTATGTGGGTGGGGGTATGGTGATAACGGGGTAGTAGGTAAAAGGGAAAGTAAATAATTTGATAGCCTCAGACACTATATAAAAAATTATAGACACTGCCAATTTACACTACCACAGTGTCCATAATTTTTAATGGTTAATCTTCCTTGTATAATGAAAGTTTTTTCCCCTTACGACATAAAAAAGATTCAATATCATCACAAGTTAACGATTGGAGGGCAGGTGGAAATGCGCTTTTAGGCTCAGTTCTTTCCACGTTTCGACCTAATAGTATTTCTGCTCCTTTTTTACTACCGGCATGAAGGTAAACTCTGTCCGGTAACATACTATTTGTTGTACAAGAAACTTTTTCCATAAAGGCAGCTATACGAAAAGCAATGTCATACAATGCAAGTAAACCTATTCCATCAAATTTACAGCTATCTAATATTTTGTAAAGTTCATCAAAGCTGTTACATGTTTGAATTTCTTTGGCATAGGGTAACAGATGTTCATAATATTCATAAAGGCGAGCATATCCTATTCTACGTTGATGAGAATGCATTTTGCCTTTTTCCCCTCTGGATAATACTGCAATTTTAATGGCTTCATCTAAAGAATCTTGACACAGGCAATAATTTACGACAAGGTCGTCATGATTTTTATTAAGGCAGTCTTGACTGGCTTTATTAAATTCCTTTACTAATTTTTCTAAGTCACAAGAGTTCATAAACTTGATTTTTTGTAATACTACGAATAAATCTGAAGTTTTTCAAATTTGGAGCAAAATTTATTGGCTTAAAGGATAATTTTGGTAGATAAATTGTAAGTGAGAAAAAATTTGATAGCCTCATCGGAGTATTTTGCCTAAAATCTTGTTGAGTGTCAAGTTTTATATAAATTTGTTCCACGACACCCCAAAAACGTTTGTGAAACGTTGAAAATTAACTATATTTGTCGTGCTGATAAAGTAATTTATCGGTGACATACTGGTTATAGAAAGCGTTTAGCTTTATCCCGTTTTTAGAAATCTGGTAAATGTTATTTTAATTCGCAATAATACCCTATAAACAAGCATCTTATATAGATGTTTCTCAAAACAAAGAAACAAAATAGGAACAAAAACATATTTTTTACGATTTCCCGTTTTTTTTGCTTGCACTACTTTTCATTCCTTTCAGTTGTTCACACTCGAAGTCCTTTTTCCAACCTTCTTGCATAATCTTTGTCTTCAGACAAGCATCGCAAACCTCAAAGTGCAAACCTCGATTTTCTTTCAAGGAACATCCGTTTTACAAAGATACGCTTTTTTATAAAGACATAAACATACGGACAGGTAAATGTACCTGCCTATATTTAGTTTTATTTAGTTTAGCATATATATGACTAATATCCTAAACTAAACTATTTCTTCAGTTCTTTTAGTGGTATATTTTATGCAGCCAAAAGAGAAGAAAATCCCACAGCCTGTATTTTCTCTTTTCGCTGCAATCCTATTTTATTTATTCCCTTTTATCGGATCTCCCGTTGTGGGAGTTGCACCATTGCGTACCGACTTTCGGTCTGTCTGATGAGAATTGTGTCGCAAAGGTATATGTCCTGTCTTTCTTTTGTGCAAGGTCGGAGCCTGACGGTTCACGACCAAATCTCCACACTCTGCAATCAGAGGTAGTATTTGCTTGTGAAACCCTGCATAAAGAGCCAAGACACCTTATGAGGCGACATAATTTCAATCAATCCCGAAAGTAGTAAATACTACATGAGGGATAAAAAAGAAAATCAAATGACAACAGAAAACAGCAATCGTATGTACGAATCAGAAGAAGTAACCGAAATTATTGGCGCACATTGCAGCCTACTCGTTCCATACAAAGGATACACAGAGGGAACGGTTGTGGGAGATTACGGCAACAAAATAGTCGTCCGTCTCAACAATGGTAAGGAGATAGCGGAATACCGTGATGAAGTAATTATCTATGATTAAAAAGGGAGAAGTTATGGGACAAATAGCATTCAAATTCGTCAAATGGGATGTGCCGGAATTGGCGACACTGAAAGACTGCAAGGTTTACAGGTTACGAGAGTGCCTCAATAATGGAGGCAAATTGACCCGTGATGACAAAAATTGGATAACGGAACAAGTAAGAGGATGCTGCCGTTTTCAGAAAGGCATCGCATTGATGGGCTATTACTTCGATTTCTCGGATGTTCTCAAGCGATATTACATCAAACAGTACGGACATATTGCTGAATATTACGCAATCGACAAAACAGCCTTGCGTTCCTCACTTTACGGGAGAATTGAGAATATTGTTGAAGTTAAATAACCAAGAACATGAAAGTTACAATCGAACATGTCTTCTGTCGTTACAGCGATGAAGCAACGGACATTTACTTCCGCATCATCAACACAATCCTTTTTTCAATCGACGAAGCGGAATTGCGTGCCAGCATGGAACGTCTGAAAACGGAAACACATCTTGACGATTATTTCGTATTCGGCTACGGGGCACATCATCTGTGGGTCTGCCAAAGACGTCCCAGCGATCAGGCTAAAATTTTTGAGAACCGGGTAATCATGGCTGAATTTTGATGACGGTGGGAACAGGCTGAAATGGATAACGGACAATTTCAGCCCCCCGCCATTTCCTTTTGTATAATCCTATCTTTCTTTTTTGGCTGCGCCATATCCTTTTGTAAAACCGGTCATTCGTGAAAAGCGGACTGCCGCTTTGCCGATAAGACAGGTGTTGCCTTTTTCTTCCCCTCTGCTCCTTTCATCTCATCCAGTCGGGACATGATAACCACCTCGATATGCTGCCACGCCTTTTTGTCGCGACTTCGTTGATATTCCCTCATAGTCATGCAACGTTTTGGAGAGTTGGTGTTCCTCTTTTTGCTGCCTCAAATCAAGTCGAACTGCCCACAGTTCCAATCCTGCCGTTTCTTGCGGACTTACCGCCGAAACAGACTACATGATGTCAACGGACGGATATGCTCTTTCATGTAACAGAACCCGAAGCTGCTGTCCTCTGATCTTTTTCGGAATGGCTTTCCGGCGAAGTCATCATCATTTTTCCGTTGCAAAGATAGTATGCAGCCGGGAACGACTTCCGGAAGTCTTGACCAATGGCGTAGCCGCATCAATCTTCCTTTATCGAGCCTTGCGGTTTTACCTGCGGTAAAAATAAAGAGTATTGATACGCTATCCTTGGTGCATCCCTTTTCTGCACCTACTTTTTGAGGCAGCGTAAAATTGATTAAAAACTTCTAAAAGCAATTCATTATGAAAAAGATTGAAAACAATTTCGCAGTAACGGGATTCGTAGGTAAAGATGCAGAAATCCGTCAGTTCGCCAACGCCAGTGTAGCCCGTTTTTCTTTGGCAGTAAGCCGACTGGAGAAGAACGGCGAGGAATCCAACCGCGTTTCCGCCTTTATGAACTTTGAGGCATGGCGCAAGAACGAGAACGCCGGGTCGTTCGACCAACTGACCAAGGGCACGATGCTTACCGTCGAGGGGTATTTCAAACCCGAAGAATGGAGCGACAATGCCGGTGTGAAGCACAACCGCATCGTGATGGTGGCAGTCAAGTTCTATCCGACCGTCGAGAAGGAAGAAGCCCCCAAGGAACCTGTTAAGAAGGGGAAGAAAAAAGGCAAGAAATAATCTCCTGCCTTACATGAATAAAGCGGCGTAATAGCCGCTTTTGTTTTACTCATTGCCAATCTATCTATTATAGCAATTCTCTTGTAAACACGATTACTTGTTCTCTTCTACTGCATTCACGAATGATTTGGCTGGCTTGAATGCAGGGATATTATGGGCGGGAATTTTGATTGTTGTGTTCTTAGAAATATTCCGAGCCGTTTTTTCAGCTCTACGCTTTATGATAAAGCTGCCGAATCCGCGCAGGAATACATCGTTGCCTGCGATCATCGACTCTTTTACATTTTCCATGAATGCCTCTACCACAGTCTGTACTACCGCTTTCTCTATTCCGCTCTGCCGTGAAATCTGAGCGACAATTTCTGCTTTTGTCATTTTCTTCTTGATTTTAATGAATACCCTGCAAAATTACAAAATATCGGCTTGATACAACTATCCGCCTTATTTGTCATCCCGGAAGCTGCTCTTGCTGAAACCACCAAACACTCCTTTCAGGAGTTTCCCAACAACAAAGAATACTAACAATACAATTATAATATCTCCCATAACTCTTTCATTTTAGTTAATACATCTCAATATAAAGGTACGAAAAAACTGCGGATAATGCAAATAATCAACTGATTTTCAATGTGTATTATTTCGTTCAGATATTGCATTGCTCCTGTCTATTTCCGTAGTCCCGGTACACGTCCGGGTTTTCTGTTAAGTTGTACCCTGTATTTATTGAGTATGCCATACACTGTACTTTTGCTCCGGACACCGCTCTCTTTCCATATGTCCCGGATTGAATAACCATCGTTATACATGTCCACAATCTTCTTATCCCGTTCCGCTTTACTCAAACTCTTTTTGGTAAGTATGGACGTATTGATACTTTGTTGCAGGCGCATAATCTTATCAGATGATTTTCGCAGTACGGCCACTTCCTCTGGAAGTGCCCCGAACATCATCAACACTTCTGCAGGTGTCGTATCGGCAAACAGTTCGTTACATGTGTCAATCTTATCATGTATGGAGATGATGCGCACCACTTTAATCCGGCATAACTCGATCAAGGCCGCCAGTTCCCGCAAGCCGCGCACGGCATTGCTGAATTTCGATACCACCAGTTCGTCCCCTCTTTCAAGATTCGACATGAGTTGTTTCCACTTCGGTCTAAGCGTCTCGTGTTTGACCGATTCCTCTATCACTTGTACACAACCGTACTGGAGCATCCATTCCTTGTCTGCGTCAAACGCATCATAGGAGTTTGCCTTGAATATATAACCAACTTTTGCCATGTCAATATACAATTCCGATGATAATAAGTGCAAAGATACGAGTTTTATTTGAGTGTTCAAATCATACTATATTAAAAAACAAGAACAGACCTCGAATCATTCTTTTTCTTTCACTTGTTTTCATTGGAAATCATACTATTAAGTACGATATTGAAAAATGCGCAAAATACGATTTGAATGATACGAAGTATCGAAAATTATATATAGTTTTGCGCAAAATAGTACGAAATAATATAGTATGAAAACATTAAAATCGAACTTAAAACTACACATGATTATAGCCAAAACAATTGCCGTTTCTATTGCCATACTCACGTGTACATCGTGCGATAGCGGAAATGGCAAACGTATGGCGAATGTCAAAACCAACCCTGCCGGAACATACAGGGAATATCTGTCCGATGTACGTAAGCTGGACAACCTTTCCATTAAAGACTTGGCCGAACACCTCAAGCAATGGCAAACCATAAGGGATTCCGTTTTCCGGTATCTCGAACGAGACACGCTCGCCCGGCTTCATTCAGTCCATATTGAAGATTGCAAACGGACGCATGATTCCATCCGAATGGAATTTTCCCGACTGGCTTTGTCGAAGTCCCGTACTTATAAGGATGTGCTGCTGGTCAAGGAACAGGTCTCACTACATCTGAAAGATGCAGAACTGCATCGTGAGGCTGAAGCAATCCGCCCGTTCTTTACCTCGTTGGACAGCCGCCCCGTCTGTCCGGGGAATCGGCAACGTGTTCTTGCTACCTATAGGGACGTACTGACACAAACAATTGATTACGGCATCCACTGTATAGCCGACCTGACAATTTATATCGAAAAAGAGGATGCGGCATTCCGTGCTTTCCTCTCACGTCTGCCCGATTTCGATGGTGTGGATCTTTCCGATATCACACATAATACGGAGCGATGCTGCTCACAGGTATTCCTTGCTGCCGAGCGGAACGACATCACCTATCAGGACGCAATGGTCTATTTGGCCATGCGCACCAACCGCAGGTTGATTCAGAATGTTCAGACCTGTATCGACAACATCCGCGATAAAAAAGTCAGGACACCGGCACAGGCGCAAGCCTATATCTGGATGCTCCTCCAGCCTTATTCTTCAATGGACGGCTTTTGTATTTCATTGCTTTCATCCGAGGAGAGACGGCGTCTTGACACGCTTGCTATGCAGACCTCCGACGCTTTCGAGGTTTTAGGTAAAATCCTGCAATCTGGAAACAATCGACTGGACGAGTTGCCAGGAATGCTGTTGGAGGCATTCATACACACCCTGTAACGATATAACACGAAAACAATATGATTATGCTACGACACTTCTATGATGACTTTATGACGTTCGTTCCCTTGCAACTGCCCCAGTTGCTCGATGTGACGACTATGGAGGAACCGCAGTTCTACGGTGACTATGTACTGCTTACGTTTCCGTTGCACAATCCTTATGATTTGGACGAGGTGATGGATATGTTCGAGGACGATATGGAGCTGATAACGCTCTATCACCACATCCCTATGCGCTCCGAGAAATTCGGGCATAGCACCTGCGCGTACTCGAATCCGGCTTTCGGGCAGATGTTCAAGATGAACGCCAAGACGGATACTGAGGGCAAGGTAAACAGCATCATCGTCACAATCTATGATTCTTTGGAACAGATGTACGGAGATTTGTGTCTCGATTTGGAACTCCATTCCAAAGGCGGATTCTTGAAGTATAAAAAAGACAAGGCCGATGTGCTGATGAATTTTATATGAGGAACACGCTGTACAGACAAATGGTCTATTGCATCAACGCCTACCGGACGTGGATAGAGGTTGCCGATGACAATCTTTACAAGGAGAATATCATTTCGAGAACCGACAGGACTGACTATCTCGTTTCCCGCACGCTGGTGTTGCGTGCATTCAAAACGCAAGGTGAATATGCTGAAGGGACAGTATGGCATATTCCGGAGCATGAACTGGACAAAGCGTTGGCAACTTATCGCAAGCAGAACCCCCAATTCAAACAACGCATCAAAAAGGCGGCGATGTACCTTTCTGCAGCAGATGCCGAAACCATTATCCGGTTGGCGACTTATGGCACTGTACAATTGGAGCTCATGGTGCGTCCCATTCACATACCCGAAAAACCATACTACCTATGTTATTGAATATTCTGCAACTCATTTTCTATGCTATACCCTTTGCGGTGTCGCTGACATTGTACAAGAGCAACAAACGGTGCATGGCAGTCTTTTACATGGCAATGGCACGAAGTGACAAGGCTCGCAAACTCTATGCGCAAATTTGGCTGATATGCCTGTTACTTTTTCACTATGTATATGCGTGCGGTCATATAGGCGAATTTGGCATCCTGTTATCTACCGGAGTCTGTGCCGCCATGTTCTCGTTTAAGCGAACGGATAACTGGTTCCGCAAGTTGCTGGATTGCCCTCGTGCATTTGTCATCCTTGCAGTGGTCACAGTGGTCATCGGATTCGTACCGCATTTGTACACGCTGTCGGTAACTATTACCTTTCTTCTTTTGGCTGCCCTGTTCTATCCCTCTGTTCGGGTCATGTCCGAATGCAAGGATGCGGAAAAACGTACCGAATGGGTGAAGTCTTCTCAAACACTGTCCGAATCGTATTACGATAATCATCACGCAGGGTTGCCGCATAATGCGGATAACGGCAACTCGGTTCATCCGCAAAATAATAATCATCAAAAACAGGACGATAATGAAAAATAAGCAAGAAATCCCTGCCGTCATAGTGGCGGATGTAAAGGTGTTCGACTACCTTAAAGAAAAAGTCGGCGAACGAAAGACGCGGACGGAAGCCTATAGTGACCTGCTGGACAAATCGCTGGCAGGTTTTATTTCCCCTTTTCTAAGGAAACAGGACTACGACCTTCAGCCTTGCCAGTGTCATGTGACCATTTCCGACCTTGCGACGGAGTGGCATTGGCATCGTGCCACTGTCCGCTCGTTTTTGGAAACGTTGGAGGCGTTCGGACAATTGAAACGCACCAAGCTCGCAAAGAGCATAGTCGTCACCATGCCAGTGCAATCCGGTCAGTCTTCGGCTGCATCCGTTGTACAGCGACAGCCGGACTTTGCCATACAACTGCAAGAGGTATTATCCGATTGGATAGTTGGCAAAATGACCTCTGCGGATGTCGGCAATATCTGCGGTCAGGCCGTCCGTCAGGCGATGGCTGGAATGACCGGATACGAGAGCCGTCACTGTCTGGACAGTCATATCGACACAGCATCGGCACACGCCAGTAAACAGGAAGAGGAGATTCGTAAGACCGCCTTGGGATGTATTGCCCACGCCGCCTTGCAACGAGTATTGCGCAAATCGAGATTCGATGACAGCTCGCCGCTCATTGAGTTCTTTCGTCATGACCTCGATGAAGAATGGGTATCCTTCATCGAGGCATCCAAAGAGCTTGCGGAGCTGATTCTCTATACCGAAGCGTGTGAAACGACCTTCGACACAGACGATGACAAAGAACGCCTCAAATCGCTTCGCAAACCCTTTTTATCGCTTTTGGCAAGGACACAGGAACCAGCGGATTAAATCGGGAACCGGAAACAGATTGTATAACCTTGAACAATCCGCCTCTGTCCCGTCACAGGTATCCTGCCGGTTATAGGAGACACACGGGCTTGCCCGTATGCCACGAAACAAAGGGAAGGGGTAGCCTAATACCCCGACCGACATTCATCGGCGGGAGCGGTGTCCATACAAGCAGCAAGCTGGGACATGACGGATTGTACATATTAACATGAAAAGAGTATGGCAAATGCTAAACAGGTACTCGATGTACGAGTATCGAAAGGTGTAACAACCGCTCAGAGCAACGAGCATATGCGCAGATGGACAGAGAAAGGCTGGAATAGAGCGGTCGAGATAGGCAATTACGACCCGACTCGTGAACACCTGAACTTCGAGATTGCACCTGGTGGGAAAATACGCACTATTGACAAAAGCCGTAGCATTCCGGAACGGATTGCGGACATATTAAGTGATCGCGGAATCAAAGACCCCAATGAGGGGCTGGTTGAACCGAAGTTCCGCACTGTTGTAAATATTATCTTCGGAGGTTCAAGGGAACGGATGCACGAACTCGCATTCGGTACACAACAGGTGGACTTTGAAAACGGTGCGGACAATACACGCATCAGGAGGGAGGGCGACATCGAACGTTGGGCAAAGGACGTGTACTCATTCGTTAGTGGCAAGTACGGCGAGCAGAATATCGCCGCATTCATTGTACATCTGGACGAGTTAAATCCACACGTGCATTGTACGCTTCTGCCAATCAAAGACGGACGGTTTGCGTACAAGGAGATTTTCGCCGGAAAGGACAAGTTTGAATATAGTGCGAGGATGAAACAGCTCCATACCGACTTTTTCGCTGAAGTCAATACGAAATGGGGAATGTCGAGAGGAACGAGCATATCCGAAACGGGCGCACGCCACAGGACAACCGAAGAGTATCGCCGTATGCTCTCCGAGGAGTGTACAACCATCGAGGAAAATATCGATCGGCATCGGAAGGCTCTCTCCGAACTTCAATCGGACATCCGTCTGGCAGAGCGCAGGGTCAAAGGACTTACGACAATGGTCGATAACCTTGAAAAGTCAAAAGCGGAAAAAGAGGCTCTACTGTCGGCAGCCGAATTGGATTTGAAAGCGAATAGCGGTAATGCGGCAGAGTTGGCAATCCGGATTCAAACATTGGAAAAAGAGTTGGTAGGCATCAACAAACAACTGGCAGACAAGCAACAGAAGTTACAGGCCGCTGACCGGCAACTGACCGACCTCAAGGAGGACATGGATGCCATTAAGGATCGTACCGAAGAACTCAAGGAAGAAGCCTACAAGTATTCACGTGATGTTCACTCCAAAGTGGACACCCTGCTCAAAGACGTATTGCTGGAAAGTGTGGTCGGTGAATACCGGAATGTATCGGCACAAATGGACGTGTCGGAACGGCAGCTATTCGACGGCTCACTCGTTCAATCCATCGCGGAACAGGGCGCAGACATAATGCACTGTGCAACGATGTTGTTCCTCGGAATGGTCGATGATGCCACCACGTTTGCCGAAACTCGTGGCGGCGGAGGTAGTAAAAGCGACCTGAAATGGGGGCGTGACGAGGACGAGGACAACCGTGCATGGGCACTCCGCTGCATGAGGATGGCAAGCCGTATGATGCGTCCGGCCATCGGCAAAAAGCCCAAACGGTAAGTGGCACACATCTTACGATAAATCAAAAGTATAACGAATAAAATCATTGGAATATGACGAAACAACTCATTCTTATTTTCGCTGTGCTCTGCTCGTTTCAGGCACGCGCAGGTGTACACTCCATACAGGGAGATACTGTCCAACCTCCGTCATTCTATAATATCACGGAGGAACTTCAACCGATGCAACCCGTCTATCTCGACGGAGTGGTTCTTCCGATGTCCCGTACCGGCAACTGGTTTGTCAGCATTGCCGGAGGTGCGACCGCATTTCTCGGCACGCCACTCGGTTGTGAAGATCTTTTCGGACGCCTGAAACCCTCGTACAGCCTTGCCGTCGGCAAATGGTTCACGCCATCGGTCGGTGCGCGTATCAACTACAGCGGTTTACAGTTCAAGGATGGTGCATTGTCCACTCAGGACTACCATCATATCCATGCGGATTTGCTATGGAATGTACTCGGTCGCAGGTATGCCCGGCAAGATCAAGTGCATTGGAATCTCGCACCTTTTGCCGGAATCGGACTCCTGCATAATGCCACGAATGGGCATAACCCATTGGCTATCTCATACGGGGTGCAAGGACAATACCGTATCTCCAGACGGGTAAGTGCCCTGTTGGAACTCTCCGGCACTACCACCTTTCAGAACTTCGACGGCTACGGACACCCGAACCGTCTCGGTGATCACATGCTGTCGCTGACGGCCGGCTTCACATTTCACCTCGGAAAAATTGGCTGGAAACGTGCAGTGGATGCAACGCCTTATGTCCGTCAGAACGAATGGCTCGTGGATTACGCCAACTTCCTATCAAAAGAAAACAAACGTTATGCAGACTTGAACGACAGGAATCGTCAGACATTTATTGAATTGAAGAAGATTTTAGAGATTGAGGGGCTGCTCGACAAATACGGCAGTCTTATAACGGAAGACAGCATTGGCAAGTATCAAGGCTATCCCACGAATAATTACAGCGGGCTGAACTCACTTATGGCAAGATTGAGGAATCGACACTGGAACGGTATTTCCCCACTTGATTCGACAAATACCCGATATGTCAATAATGACCGCTTACCCGAAGAATTGGCTATAAACGGTTCAGAAGATATAAAACTCATGCAAGTCGGAGAATGTATCGGCTCGCCTGTTTATTTCTTTTTCAACCTGAATACGGTTCATTTGACGGATGCCTCGCAGATGCTTAATCTCGATGAACTGGCTCGTGTGGCGAACAAATACGGATTGTCCGTAAGAGTAACAGGTGCGGCAGACAGTTCAACGGGAACTCCGGTTCTCAATAATTCTTTAAGTACATCGAGGGCAGACTATATCGTTGCGGAATTAGGACGACGCGGTATCCCGGTTGAAAGAATCATCAAGGTGAGCAGAGGCGGAATAGCCGACCATGTACCAGCTGAAGCCAACCGACACACGAAAGTGGAGCTGTTTTTCACCGAGGGATAATAGCCCTTTTGTATTAACTGTTATAAATAGCCAGAGTGTCGTTCTGCGGAATGACACTCTTTTTTATGTAATTCACTATTCCTCCAATCGCAGTATCGGCTATTCTTGTTCGGTGAGATTTTGTATGCAAAGGTACAGTGTTCGGTCAATTGCCAAGTACCGCTATCGCTAACGGCATCCGGATTCTCCGACAGCCTTCCGCAAATCGCAGATTTGGGTATTCCGTAGAATCAGTCCGCTGTTTATTTGTCTTATTCGCCCTTTTTCCACTGTTGATTCAGCATAAAAATCAATCCCGACAAGGAAGCCGAAATAGCTTCGATAAAAGGGAAAATAAAAAATCAATAAATCAAAAGACAATGGGTAAATACGATTACATCAAGAACGGCAATCTCCTTTATTGGAATGACCCCGACAATGGCAAGTCTGACGGAGAGTATAAAGTGATTTCCGCACCTGAAGAAGTGGATAGTGACAGCATTATTCTGATTTCAAGCGGTGCTTCGGAAGCAGAAGTTTTTGCGTCGGAATTATCACCGATACCCACACCGAGAAGTCACAAAGAGGAGTTCCAGAAATGGAGAGCGGAACGGGAGGCAGAAGGCATGGAGTTTTTCAATCGGCTTTCAGAGGTGATGGAAACAGACAAAGATTTGGCAGTTGGCGATATGGTGGCGTTCACGAATGATTACGGAGTGGTATTCGGCCCCAAAGAGGTATTGGCTTTCAGAAAGCCTTGGAATGGCGACAGATGCGTGTATATAGACAGTGATGCCTATTGGTTTCCAGACCGTCCGAACCAACTCACAATTATAAGTAAAGGAGGTATGAAATGACAATAAACGGCACTCTCAAACGACTTTGCGGCAATATTGCCGCTGGTCGTTTCAATTGGCGGAAATACTGCAGCCCACAACCTTATTTCGGCTATGAAATATGTGTGACACCATTGCATTGCTCTTATGGACAGATAGGTTATACTGTTCATTTCCCTTATACCAATATGCCGGAAGTGGAATACGATTGGGAATTGAAAAAGCTGACTATTGACGGTGAAAAGTGGAAAAATTACTTACATAATCAACAATAAAAATCAATATGGCACAGAATTTTTATACCAAATGGCAGGACGGAATCAATATTGTGACCTGTCAGACCTACAGTCAATGATTGACTACTTATTGAACCAATAATATGAACAGCCTGCATCGTATCTATGGCATCGGTGCAGGCCATAAAAACGTGGAGCAGACTTTTACAGTCCGCTCCACATCGCTTATACATCGCCTTCTAACGCCGCATTCCGCCGCTGTATTCTGCCTCTTGTAGCTCTTCCCGATATTCTTCCATCTCGTTCAGCTTTTCATTTGCATTTTGCAGGTTGGTGTCCAATTCGATATTGTGGTCATACGGAAACCGATGTTGAACAATAATACCTGCATTGGCAGCCTGTCCTACATCCAGCGTGTCCGATTCCCGGTTATATGCGACATACAGCACGTCACCGTTCGGCATCTCGAATGCCGGTGTCTTTTGCTGTGCCATAGCGGAGAACTGCTCTGCGACCATATCCTTGGCAACCTCTTTGATTGCCTCTCCGGCAAGATCGACACCGTAACGCCGGATATGATCACGGACTTCCTGCTCCGTGAATTTCAACATCACTTCGTATGTCCCTCCGACACTTCCATTGTACACTACGGCAAAATTCTTATCCTCGACAAGAAGGTCGTCACCCTTGTTGTTCGTAGGCGATGAATACGTGTATTGCTCGTTGATGCCGTTGCCGTCGTAATACTCCTTGGCGAGCGTCAGCAATCCCTTATAGTCCCCTTTGTCCTTGAGTTCGTCAAGTTGTTTCGTGTCATCGGTGGACTGGAGATAAGCCACCGATGAATAGTACACCTTTTCTTTCGTGGCAACCTCTTGTTCCTTGCCGATGTGCTGCTCCAATTCCTGCGCAATCTTATCCACTCTTTGCGTAATAAGCGAGGCCGCTTTTTTCACATCGAGCAGCGTGGTCTTGATGAATTGAGGCGATTCCTTCAACTCATCGAGCCACCCTTTGAGATACGCGCAACTGTCTTCCTTGATATGCTTGGTCATACCATAACGTTGGGCTACCAATGCACTGCCGAGTTCGGCTACCAGTTCCTCGCGTGCATATTCCGGAGAACCGAATGAAGTCGGCTTGAACCGGTCGAGCACACTTTCCGTACCGGTCGAGTGCGTCATCTCGTGGAAAAGCGTTCCATAGAACGATTCCCCCGATTTGAACTGATCCTTTTCTGGAACGATGATTTCATTCTTCGTGATTGAGTAGTAGGCACTGTCCTGATGTTTCGGCGTAATCGGACAAATCCAAAGATTATCCTTTATCATCGTATCGACGGGTGCGAAACAGAAATGCTCGCCACTCTCGATTGCCGGACGCACATTTTCCTCCTCCAACTTTTTCCACAGCTCCGGACGTGCTTCCTGCAAATTGGTCTGCGCCACATTGAAGACCCGGAACACCTTCATATTCGGATAGACATTGTACTCCTTTTTTTCATCATCGGAGAGTTTCTTGTAATCCTCATACTTGATTTTCTCTTTTGTCTCTTTGTGGATACACGTAAACGTGGTCAGCATGACCGGAAAGGACTTCTCGCCGCGCAACACGGAGACACGAGGCAGTTCCTTTCCGTCCTTGCCGGGATTATTGAGCCGTTGCACACAGTCGAACGTGCAGAAACGTGGAATCTTATATCCCTCATTCTCACAGTGCAGCAACAGTAGGCTCGGTATGGGACGCCTTGTCGTCTTTCGGCGATAGGTTTCCCCATACCTGCCTCCAAACCGAACGTACATGTCTCCATGTATTCGGCTTTCCGTTGGTAATGTCAATTTTCT